>QQNF01000001.1 GCA_003402705.1 Verrucomicrobiota bacterium
ACTGGTCCGCCGTGGACCTCGACCGGCGCATCATCGAAATGCTGGCCGGTCAGGCGAAGACAGCCTCCCGCCGTGTCATCCCGATCAGCGACAATCTCGCCGCATGGCTGGCTCCTCTCCGCCGCCGCGGCCGGGTCGTTCCGTCCTGCCGCCAGCACCGCGAAATCACTGCCCTCGCGAAATCCCTCGGCATCCCGTGGCCCCGGAACGTCCTGCGCCACTCATTCATTTCCTACCGCATCGCCATCGTGAAGAGCGCCGATCAGGTCGCCCTCGAAGCCGGCAATTCCCCCGCCATCATCTTCCGGCACTACCGGGAGCTGACCACGGAGGAGACGGCGAGGGAATGGTTTGGGATTGGGTCATAAAGAAGTAAGCGTCACGCGGGCGACCTCTATTCAAGAGATAGCGTAAATGTCATAGGTATTCCATATGACATCTATGAACGCGGAATCAGTGATCTTGAAAACGGACCGCCAAGGGCGGGTGCGTACGCCCCTGGCCCAACGTGAGGCTTTGCTGGATGCTTTTGAGTGCAGCGGACTCGCGGGGATCAAATTCGCCGCCCTGCACGGGGTGAAGTATCCCAGTTTTGCCAATTGGGTGCAGCAGCGCAAACGTCGTCGATCAATGACAGCGGCGTCTACCGGACCGGAGAGTGGTGTCGGCGAGGTCGCTGGGCCCGGCGGATCTTCGTTGCGATGGTGGGAAGGGGTCGTCGATCACGGAGCCGGACAGACAAACAGGGCGGCGGGAGCCAGGTGCGGACTGCAGCTGCATCTGCCGGGTGGCGTGCGGATGGAAATCACCGCTGCCGACCACGTGAGTTGGGCGGCTCAGTTGCTGAAGCTGCTCGCCCCGGGTGTCCGGCCTGACAGTGAAAACATGCAGCCACTGCGCTCATGCTGAGCTTCACGGGCAGTCTCAAGGTGTTTGTGGCCATTGAGGCCTGCGACATGCGGCGAGGCCACAACGGTCTGCTGGCGCTGGTCGGTGAGAAGCTCAAGGAGGACATCCGCAGTGGAGCACTTTTTGTGTTCACCAACAAATCGCGCCGCCTCCTGAAGGTGCTCTACTGGGATGGAACCGGCCTCTGGTTGTTATGCAAAAGGCTGGAAAAGGGAACATTCTCGTGGCCCCGCACCGCAGAGTCCGGAGCCTCGAAACTGAAGCTCACGCCGGAAGCCTTTGCGATGCTTACCGACGGAATCGATCTGCGCGACGGAGTCCGGCGGGCGTGGTATGAACGGGAATGAATCGGTGGTCATACGCTGACTCTCCATCAGCCCGTCGCCAGCGGAACCTGGTAATTATAGCAATTGTTTGCTGGCACTCCGCAGGCATATGTGATACCTGTTATTCATGACTCCACTCGAAGCCGAACTGACCGCTGCTCTCGCCGAGAGCCAGCGGCAGGTAGCGGAGTTCAGGCAGGAGAACGAACTCCTCAGGCGGAAGATCGATGCGCTTGTGAAAAGGATTTTCGGGACCAGGAGCGAGAAGATGGATCCCGCCCAACTGGAACTCTTCATGGCCGGAACCGATCCCGCCGAAGGCACTTCGTCCGCCGCCACAGGTGATTCTCTGAAGAAATCTCCGGCGGTGGCTCCCCCGGCGTCCCGTCCTAAACCAGACCGTCGGCCGCGCCTTCCGGAGCACCTTCCGATTGTCGAGGAGATCGTCGATCCGGATGTTGTCCTGGCCAACCCTGCCGGGTTCCGTTTCGTCAGTCAGGTTGTCACCGAACAGCTCGACTTTGTGCGTGGTCACTTCCTGCGGCGTCATATCATCCGGCGCAAATTCGCCCCCATCGGCAATCCTGAAGCGGCCCCGATCATTGCGCCGCTCTCGATCCTCCAGGAGCGCTGCATCGCCGCCCCCGGTCTGCTCGCCGGCATCATCACCGGCAAGTACTGCGATGCCCTGCCGCTCTTCCGCCAGGAAAAGATCTTCAAGACCCGGCACGGCATCTGCCTTCCCCGCCAGACCATGGCACGCTGGATGTCCATGACGGCCTTCTGGTTCACCGGAATCTACAAGGAGATCAGAAAGGGGGTGTTAGCCGACGGTTATGTCGAGTGCGATGAGACGGTCATAAAGTACCTCGACCCCGGTCATGGGAAAACCCGGCAGGGATACCTCTGGGTGCTGCACCGACCCGGGGGCGACACCGTATTCCACTGGTTTACCAGCCGGGCAGCCACGTGCCTTGAAGCCATCTTCCCAGCCGATTGGACCGGCACCATCGGCTGCGACCGCTACTCTGCCTACAATAGCTATGCCGTTGCGCGCAATGCAGCCGCGTATGGCCCCGGCTTCGCGATTGATCTGGCTTCCTGCCTTGCCCATATCCGGCGGGAGTTCGTCGATTCCATAGCCGAAGCCCCGATCCGGGCCGGATGGATCATCCGGCAGATGGCCCACCTCTACCAGCTTGAGGAAACGCTCCGGAATAACAAATCGAGTCCAGTCCTGCGCGGGGCTGCCCGGGCGGTCGTGGCCGGCCCCATCCTGCGGCGTCTGGAGAAAGCCATTTTTCTGTTCATCGCCAGTGGCAGACACCTTCCCCAGAGCGGATTTGGCAAGGCCCTTCAGTACGCCAGCAACGCCATTGGCGGAATGAAGTCCTACCTGAACGACGGCCGGGTCGAAATCGACAACAATCTTGTCGAGAACGAGATCCGGGGCACCGCCATCGGCAAAAAGAACTTCCTGTTTTTCGGCTCCGGCGAAGCTGGAGACCACAGCGCCATCATCTACACGATCGTCACCACCGCACGGCGCCGCGGGATAGACCCGGAAGCCTACCTGGCCGACGTCATCCGCCGCCTCCCTTCCACGCCCGCCACGCAGATGCATACTCTCACCCCTGCCGCGTGGGCTGCCGAGCAAAAGGCCAAGCCCGCCGCCGCCCCAGCCGCGGCCGCCCCCGTGCACACCAGTTCCGCTGCCTGATTAGCAGCTCCGCAGCCTGAATCAGTCCCTCCCGCTAAAGGCACTTGGCGTGACGCTTACATAAAGAAGCACGCGAGCAATTCTGAAAGTCCGGAGCCGATCCATCATCGCCCCATCGAACATTCATGATAGATTCCAAGGAAAAAACAGCAACATTCGACGGCAGAGACGCCGTCACCGAACCGAGGTTGATGGTGGACCACGATGCCTCTGGAACGCGATTCCCTACAGTCATCCCCCACTCGGCCCGATGCCCTGCCCAGCTCAGCGACGCTGGGTTGAGGGCGTCGAACCAGGTGCTCTTGGTGACTCTGCCATGAACAGTATGCGAAGTGTGCCAGCAGTTTCACGAACCGTTGTCATTGCCGAATGAGACACTATTTCCTCTGGCGCCCAGCATCCATCGATATCCTTCAATAATGATCTAAGATATCGAGCCAGCTGACAAAGAGTGGTTGAATACTTTTTGTCTAACAACCCGGAGTCTAATTCACGTCCAAGTCCAGAGTCATTGAACAGTCCACAAACCGCTTCGATGAACGAAGCATGTTCTCCTTCGACCCCACCCGACCAAAGCAAATTCTGGTAGTCGGGGTCAGCCGACAACTCCTTCAAAACATCTATTATAAGTTCAACATTCATTGTATTCGAAATATGAATTTATTAAGTGGTATGTGAGCATCATCATCTTTTCGCCCGCCACCGGGCAAGGTTGAGGGTGTTCCATCCTGACGCAGGTAAGTTCCGGCCGCGTTTTGTTGTCGAACATATGGAGCCTGGGAGTTTGGGTACTTACTGCCGGGTTCCCCCTGCATGACACGAACGTTCTCGTTTGGCTTTGCAGGATTTGTGTACTGAACACCGCCAGGCTTATCAGTCCCCGTAATATCCCAAGTTTCGGGAAGGCCTAATGGACGAACTCGCGTTCCTGGAGCTGGTCTCACTCCATTAGTCTCGATTCCCGAACCTTTATATTGTGCCCTTGCGGCTTGGTGCAGTGCCCGGCATTCGGCTTCGATCATTTGGCTTTGCACCTTCGCAAACTCAGTGCGCATCCACTGCGTATGCTCCCTGACTGACGAAGCTGTCGCGGGCGGCCCAATCGTTGGACCGATGATTCTCTTCATTTCCCGGATCATCTGATCCCGTTGGGTTTTCGGACAGCAGGAATTTGTGTCTCGCCTAAATACATCAATAACCTTTTCTAAATACGAACGGGTGATTGCCTGCCCGATATTGGCAGCTTCAAGTGCTTGAGCATTAGCGACGGGTCCACCCCTAGGCGGCCTCCCGGTACGAGGCGAAAGCCCATCAATATCAAAATCATTCACCGCATCATTCCCCACCATCCCATAAAGATTCACCCCGCCAGCTTCCCCAATCGGATCCCTGTTCAGCCACCGCCCCGCGCCCGGGTCGTAGAAGCGATAGCCGTAGTAGTTGAACCCACTGTCCACATCCCGCAGCTTCGAGCTGTAGTGGAACGGCAGCAGATCCGCCCACGGACGGCTCGCAGGAAGTCCGGGCGGCTGGTTCTCGGTCGGCGTGTTCAGGCCCCATGCCCGCACCTCGCGCCCGAACGCGTCGTATTCATAACTCGCCACCAGCTGGCCCGTCACATTGCCCTTGGTTGACTTGAACTGATAGTAATGCCGCACATTCCCCATGTGGTCGGCGAGTGGAACATGCACTTCCGCGCCACCGGTACCGTACGAGTAACTCTGCACCGCCCCCGTCTGTAGCCATGCCACGCCCACGACTCCACCGGCACGCATCCAGTCGCTCCGGGCATACAGACTGCTCCCCACATCCGGACGCCACACGCACGACCACTTCCGGCTGTGGAATGTGCCATTGGTATTGAGCTTCGCGATCATGATGAGCTTCCAGCCGTCCCACTGATACCCCTCAACCTCGGGCTGATCAACCCCGCGTGTCACCTTCCGTTCCACTGGGAGCCTGCTGAAAAACCCGGACCGTTAGCGCGGCGAGCCATTTTCCCTCACGGCAAGGCGCGACGAGGGAGAAGGTTAGCACCTTCGACTGAGGAGCAACGAAGCCCTGTGGGAAAAGGGCCGCCGCCCGCAGGGGACTCCCTCCAATCCAACCGGCGCAGCCGCATGCTTCCACCCCAAGCTCTCTCCTTCCGCTGACAGTCCCGGTTTTTCAGCAGGCTCCTGACCGCCAGAGACCGTCGTATTTGAACTCAATCGTCGCCGCTGGAAGCTCGTTGGCGGGAATCCCCTGCGAATTTGCGGCCACAGTCATCCTGCCTGTGACCCCAATGCCAAAGATCATGAAATCAGCCGCAGCTCCAGGCTTTCAACTCGCTGCCGCTGCCTGACTTGCAGAACAATTACTCAGCAAGGCCGTCTCAGCCTTGCCTCCTCCCTAGCCAACCATCCTCAACCACCACACCCACCCCTCACGACGCCCCGCGCTTCCGCTTCCCGCCACCACCCTCATTCGGATCCACCAGACACCGCGCCAATGCCACCAGCGCCTCCCGCACATGACCCCGGCTCTCCGCAGCCTGCAGCAAACGATGCACATCCGCTCGCTCCGCATGCGTCCACCGCCACAGCAAATCATCCAGCCCAGACCGCGCCCCACTGTCCCGACCCTTCGTCCCCTGCGGCTCCTCCCACGCCAGCCGCGCCACATCCCCCAACCGCAACTCCATCCACGCCCGCAACAGCACCTTCACTTCCTCCCCGCTGATCTTCCCCTGCAACGCCTCCACCACTCTCCTCATACTGTCCCCATCAGGAAAATCTCGCCCATGCCGCCAACCAGAAATACTCGTCGGCTTCACCCCAATCGCCTCGGCAAGCGCATTCCCGTTCATTCCAGATTTATGCATCAGCTCATCAAGGAGCAGCGCGAAAGCAGATGGTAACATCATAACTAGACAACCCTTCAGTCAATCCCCTACGCGCGCAACCGCCCAATCTCTACCCCTCACCCCCTCGTTTCTTTCTACCCATCATCCCACCCACCCACCCCAGATCGTCCAAATTGTTCAAATTTTCTTGAACTCTGCGCCGCCCGCCCCCACAATTCCCCCCATGCCCACGGCGCACCCCAGCTCCCCAGAACCCCTCCCAGCTCCGCCTCAGCTCTCCACCATGGAAACCGCCGTCATCGACGTCTTCGTCTCCGCCGTCAAACTCATCGGCCTCCCCAAATCCATCGGCGAAATCTACGGCCTCCTCTTCAGCTCCCCTCTCCCCCTCACCCTCGACGCCCTCGTCCTCCGCCTCTCCATCAGCAAAGGCTCCGCCAGCCAGGGCCTCAAAGTCCTCCGCAGCGTCGGTGCCGTCCGCCCAGTCTACGTCGCCGGCGACCGCCGCGACCACTACGCCGCAGAAACCGAACTCAAAAAACTCGTCGCCGGCTTCATCCGCGAAGAACTCCAGCCTCACCTCGACAGCGGCTCCGAACGGCTCGCCCACCTCCGCCAGCTCCTCGCCTGTTCCCACCCGGACGACTCCGGCTTCCTCGCCTCCCGCATCAGCAAACTCGGCCAGTGGCACACCCGCAGCAAATCCGTCCTGCCTCTCCTCACCGGCCTCCTCGACTGATCCCCTCCCGACCATGCCCGCTGACAATTCCATGGACGCCCTCAAATGGCGCTGCGTTAGAGGCAAACCCAAGGCCGAACACCTCGCCGCCCGCCAGCTCGTTGCCTCAGGCTTCGAAGCCTTCTGCCCCCGTCTCCGCCACCAGAAAAAAACCGTCCGCGGCCTCGTCTGGTACGTCGAAGCCCTCTTCCCTGGCTACCTCTTCGCCCGCTTCTCCCCAGCCTCCCTCCGCCACGTCGCCGCCACTCCCTTCGTCTCCCAGGTCCTCTCCTTCATGGAAGACTTCGGTGCCGTCCCCGACTCCGTCATCACAGACCTCCGCTCCGCCGTCGACGCCGACGACTCCATCACCGTACCCATGGAAATCGAAGTCGGCGAAGAAGTCGACGTCGTCGCCGGCGCCCTCCGCGGCCAGCAGGCCATCGTCACCAGAGTCCTCCCAGGCGCTCAACGCGTCCGCGTCCTCCTCGAATTCCTCGGCAATCAGCACGAGGTCGAAATCTCCATCCTCTCCCTCCTCAGCGCACGCAATCCGCGCGCCGAAGTCTTCTGAACCACCTCCCATGCAGCCTCGGCTCACCTCCCCCTGATGGAACACGTCGACGTCCTCATCGCCGGCGCAGGCTTCTCAGGCCTCGTGCTCGCCGAACGCTGCGCCGCTCACGGCCTCAAAACCGTCGTCATCGAAAAACGCCACCACATCGGCGGCAACGCCTTCGACCGCACCGACTCCAATGGCGTCCTCTACCACGCCTACGGCCCTCACTACTTCCGCACCAACAGCCGCCGCGTCCGCGAATACCTCTCGCGCTTCACAGAATGGCAGCACGTCACCTACCGCATCCAGAGCTGGACCCACGGCCGCTACTGGAGCTTCCCAGTCAACCTCACCACATGGGAACAACTCACCGGCAGACAAGGCTCCGAAGCCGATTTCGCCCAGTGGCTCGAGCAGTCACGCATCCCCTGCCCTAACCCTACCAACAGCGAGGAATTCATCCTCTCCGTCGCCGGCCCAGAATTCTACGAACGCTTCTTCCACGGCTACACCCGCAAACAATGGGGCCGCGAACCCCGCGACCTCGACGCCTCCGTCTGCGCTCGCATCCCCATCCGCACCTCCCGCGACGACCGCTACCTCCGCGAAGACTTCCAGGCCCTCCCCGCCCACGGCTACACCCGCATGTTCGAACGGCTCATCGACGCCTCCCCTAACCTCCGCCTCCTCCTCGACACGGACTTCATGGACGCCCGCCGCCACTTCCACGCCACCCACACCATCTACTCCGGCCCCATCGACGCCTACTTCGGCTTCCGCCACGGCCGCCTCCCATGGCGCTCCCTCCGCTTCGAAACCGAATCCCTCACCAGCGCCGACCTCATCGCCGCCAACCGCTCCCACATCTCCGGCCACACGGACTTCTGGCAACCCGCCCTTCAGGTCAACTACCCTAACGACTTCGACTTCACCCGCATCGTCGAAATCAAACACGCCACCGCCCAGCAGACCCCGCACACCAACCTCGTCCGCGAATTCCCACTCGCCGACGCCCCGGACCGCGAACCCTACTACCCCATCCCCGCCCCGGATACCAAGGCCCTCTACGCCCAGTACAAGGCCCTCGCCGCCTCCGAACCCTCCGTCAGCTTCTGCGGCCGCCTCGCCACCTATCAATACTACAATATGGACCAGGTCACCGGCATGGCCCTCCACGAATTCGACCGCCTCACCAGCCCCACCGGCCCCTTCGCCGGCCTCGTCACCGTTCCCTGACATCTCCTCCTCCTCCTCCCTCCTCTCCTTCTCAACGCCCGACCCTCTCCGCTCCCATGACCCCTAAAGACAAACTCGCCTCCGGCTCCGCCACCATCGGCGTCCTCGGCCTCGGCTACGTCGGCCTCCCCCTCGTCCTCGGCTTCGCAGAAAAAAATATCCGCGTCATCGGCTTCGACGTCGATCAACGCAAAGTCGACGCCCTCAACTCCGGCAACTCCTACATCCAGCACATCTCCCCAGACCGCGTCTCCTCCGCCGTCTCCGCCGGCACGCTCTCCGCCACCACCGACTTCTCACGCATCCCCGAAGCCGACGTCATCATCATCTGCGTCCCCACCCCGCTCAACAGCCACCACGAACCAGACCTCTCCTTCGTCCGCGCCACCCGCGACACCATCCTCCCCCACCTCCGCCCTAACCAACTCGTCTGCCTCGAAAGCACCACCTACCCAGGCACCACCGACGAGGAATTCCTCCTCCAGATCCGCTCCCGCGGCTTCTCCCCAGGCTCTGACTTCTTCCTCGTCTTCTCCCCGGAACGCGAAGACCCAGGCAACCCCGACTTCCACGGCACCGGCATCCCCAAAGTCGTCGGCGGCTTCTCACCAGCCTGTCTCGAACAGGGCCTCGCCACCTACGGAGCCATCTACCAGAAGGTCGTCCCCGTTTCCTCCACCCGCGTCGCAGAAATGGTCAAACTCCTCGAAAACATCTTCCGCGCCGTCAACATCGGCCTCGTCAACGAAATGAAAATCGTCGCCGATGCCATGGGCATCGACATCTGGGAAGTCATCAACGCCGCCAAAACCAAACCCTTCGGCTTCACCGCCTTCTACCCAGGCCCAGGCCTCGGCGGCCACTGCATCCCCATCGATCCCTTCTACCTCACATGGAAAGCCCGCGAGTTCGGCATCCACACGCGCTTCATCGAACTCGCCGGCGAAATCAACGAGGGCATGCCCCACTACGTCGTCCGCCGCGTCGCCGAACGTCTCAACCAGAACCGCAAAGCCCTCAACGGCTCACGCATCCTCATCATGGGCCTCGCCTATAAAGCCAACGTCGATGACATGCGCGAAAGCCCCACCTTCAAACTCTTCGATCTCCTCAAGGCCCAGGGCGCAGAAATCGCCTTCCACGACCCTCACATCCCCGTCATCACTCCCACCCGCGAGCACGCCGAATACACCGGCCTCCAGAGCATCCCGTGGAACCGCGAATCCGTCGGCTCCTTCGACGTCGTCCTCATCTCCACTCACCACCTCGCCGTCAATCTCACGGAGCTAGCCGCATGGGCCCCCGTCATCGTCGATACCCGCAACGCGATGGCCTCCACCCCCACCGCCCCGGGCCAGGTCACTAAAGCCTGATCAACCCCTCCTCACCCTAACGACCATGGAACCATCGATCGCCGCCGTCGGAGCAGGAGCATGGGGCAAAAACATCGTCCGCACGCTCCACCAGATGGGCGCTCTCCACTCCATCGTCGAACCCTCGCCAGCCCTCCGCGACGCCGCCTCCACCGCCTGCCCCGGCGTCCCCACCGTCTCCCACATCAGCGAAATCCTCGCCAATGACTCCATCCGCGCCGTCACCCTCGCCACCCCAGCCCCCACTCACCATTCGCTAGCCAAAGCCTGTCTCCTCGCCGGCAAGGACGTCTTCGTCGAAAAACCCATGACGCTCACCGCCGCCGAAGCCGAAGACCTCGTCGCCACCGCCGACCATCTCGGCCGCGTCCTCATGACCGGCCACCTCCTCCTCTACAAACCAGCCGTCGTCTTCCTCCGCAACTGGCTCGCCGCAGGCCACCTCGGCCGCATCTTCTCCTATCACCAGGAACGCATGAAACTCGGCAAGGCCCGCGCCGTCGAAAACGCCCTCTGGAGTCTCGGCGTCCACGACGTCGCCGCTCTCCTCTTCATCGCCAACGCCACCCCCTCCCACGTCTCCTTCTCCGGCCACTGCGGGCTCCAACCCGGCATTGAGGACGACACCTACCTCCACATGACGTTCCCCGACGGCCGCGCCGCCCACCTCCACAACTCATGGCTCTGGCCCGAAGACCGCCGCGGCCTCCGCATCATCGGCGAACTCGGCATGCTCTCCTACGACGAAAAATCCGAATCCGTCACCCTACACCGCAAAACCATCGACCACGCCCTCAACCACTCCGACGCCGGCGCCGAACTCCTCTTCTCCGCTCCCCAGGACTTCCAGGCCCTCCGCGCGGAACTCGAACACTTCACCGACTGCATCCGCTCCCGCGCCACCCCGCGCTCCTGCGGCCGCAACGGGCTCGACGTCATCCGCGTCCTCGAACGCGCCGCCACCCCAGCCTGACCTTCCCTCCTAACCCATGGCCGCCCCGCGTCACTTCCTCATCATCGCCGTCTGCCTCGCCCTCACCGGCGTCCTCTTCGCAGGCGCATTCTCGTCATGGCCCTCCGCCGAGATCGATGTCGAAATGTACCCGTCCTTCTCAGAAGCCTCCCACGGCGGCTGGCTCGCCGCCCTCACCATGGACCGGGCCCAGAACCCAGCCATCAGTCTCCCCTACGCCGGCTGGCCCCCCCTCCACGGTCTCCTCGTCTGCCTCGCCGGAAAAGCCGGACTCTCCTTCAAGGCCGCCGTCGCAGCCGTCAACTCCCTCGCCCTCCTCCTCTCCGCCGCCGCCGCCGCTCGTCTCCTCCGCCTCCTCAATCTCCCCGCTGCCCAGCTCGCCGCCGCCGCCGTCGTCCTCTTCAGCGCCGCCTCATGGGTCACCGCCACCATGGCCTTCGCCCACATCCTCACTCCCCTCGCCCTCCTCCTCGGCATCTCCGACTTCATCGTCTCCTCTAACGCTTCCTCCTCTTCCCGCGCACGCCCGCTCGCCCTAGCCGCCCTCGCAGGCTTCTTCTGCGCCTCCATGAACTGGGCCGCCTTCTTCATCGCCCCTGCCGTCGTCGTCGCCTCATGGTGGCTCCGCCGCCACCCTGACACTTCCCCAGCCACCCGCTCCTCCACCTTCTCAGCCACCCTCCGCTGGGCCGCCGCCTTCACCCTCGGCACCATCCTCTTCTTCATCCTCTTCAAAACCATCAACCTCGCCGCCAGTCGCGACCCCGGCGCGCTCCTCGCCGCCTCCTCCGGCAACCTCGACCGCTTCAAGGAACGCGCCCTCCCCACCCCTGGCAAACTCGCCGGTGCCGCCTTCTTCACCGCCGCACGCTGCACCGTCGCCGCCATCGTTCTCCTCGCCGCCGCCGCCGCCGCACGCCGCTCCCGCTCGTGGCTCCCAGCCTCCACCCCAGCTCCCGCACGCATCGCCGCCCTCGCCCTCCTCCTCGCACCCCTCGGCTTCATCGCCGCCCTCTCCGGCGAAATGGCCGTCCCCGCTCACACGTTCCACTCCCGCCTCTTCATCCCATGGGCCGCTCTCTCCGCCGCCCTCTGGTTCCCTGCGCTCTCCACTCGCGCCCGCACCGCTGGCATCGCCCTCCTCGCCGCTTCCTCCGCCTTCGCCGTCTGGGGCGGCCGCTTCCTCCCGGACTCCCTCACCGGCAGCCCAGCCCTCGACTGGATGGCCCCAGGCTTCGCCGCTCCAGGCAATCTCCCCGTCGCCTTCTCCAATAGCGCCTTCTCTCCTTCCTCCGTCGCCCGCACCCTCACCAAACAAGCCGCCGCCAACTCCCTCCCGCTCCTCGCCTCTCGCCACTCCGACGCTCGCGGAAAAATCATCGCATGGCTCGAATCCCACCGCGACTTCATCCGCTCTAACACTTCCCCGGACGATGTCATCCTCGGCTGGCACCACATGGGCATCGTCGCCCCATGGGCCCTCGACCGCACCGTCCTCGGCAGCCCAGACAACGCCGCCGTCAGCCGTCTCGCCGCCGCCTGCCTCAAACACCTCCCGCCCCAGCAACTCGTCATCCCCGTCCCCGCTGGCACCCAGCCCGAATCCATCTCCGCCGCCCTCAACCTCCCGGACATCCGCTGGTCCCTCTCCGCCTCCTCCTCCGACCTCTCCCTCTTCCGCGGCACCAAACCCTGACTCCCCCCACACCATGGCCTTCTTCGCCCACCCCACCGCCATCATCGATTCCCCCGTCTCCATCGGCGACGGCACCAAAGTCTGGCACTTCGCTCACATCTGCCCAGGCGCTTCCATCGGCACCAACTGCATCTTCGGCCAGAATACCATGGTCGCCAACGACGTCGTCATCGGCAGCAACGTCAAAGTCCAGAACAACGTCGCCATCTACACCGGCACCACCATCGAAGACGATGTCTTCCTCGGCCCCTCCTGCGTTCTCACTAACGTCACCAACCCACGCAGTCAGGTCAAACGCCACAGTCTCTACGAACACACCCTCATCCGCCGCGGCACCACCATCGGAGCCAACGCCACCATCGTCTGCGGCATCACCCTCGGACGCTACGCCTTCATCGCCGCCGGAGCCGTCGTCGCTCGCGATGTCCCCGACTACGGCTTCATCGTCGGCGTCCCCGGCCGCCTCAAAGGCTGGATGAGCCGCCACGGCCACCTCCTCCAGTTCAATGCCGACGGGCTCGCCACCTGCCCGGAATCCAACTTCTCCTACCGTCTCGAAAACAATACCGTCCGCTGTCTCTCGCTCGACGAAGACCTCCCTCTCCCGGACCATCTCGCCACCGGCACCACCTCCTACGACTCCTTCAAATCCCTCTCCTGATCTCTCCCCCCCACCCCATCACCGCCATGAATGTCCCTCTCCTCGACGTCAACGCCCAGAATCTCCCCCTCGAAGCGGAACTCACCGCCGCCTTCACCAAGGTCCTCCGCAGCGGCCAGTTCATCATGGGCCCCGAAGTCGATGCCCTCGAAAAAGAGTGCGCCGCCATGGTCCACGCCTCCCACGGCATCGGCTGTTCCTCCGGCACCGACGCCATCCTCCTCGCCCTCATGGCCCTCGGCATCGGCCCCGGCGACGAGGTCCTCGTCCCCACCTTCACCTTCTTCGCCACCGCCGGCTGCGTCTCCCGCACCGGTGCCACCCCCGTCTTCGTCGACGCCTGCCCAGTCTGCTTCAACATCGACGTCTCCAAAGCCGCCGCCAAAATCACCCCGAAAACCAAAGCCATCATCCCCGTCCACCTCTTCGGCCAAAGCGCCGACATGGACGCCATCATGGCCCTCGCCAACGCCCATAACCTCTTCGTCATCGAAGACGGTGCCCAGGCCATCGGCGCTCTCTACAAGGGCCGCCCCGTCGGCTCCATCGGCCACTTCGGCACCTACAGCTTCTTCCCCTCCAAAAACCTCGGCGGCTTCGGCGACGGCGGTCTCCTCGTCACCAGCGACGACACCCTCGCCGATCGCGCCCGTCTCCTCCGCACCCACGGCTCAAAACCCAAGTACTATCACAAAGCCGTCGGCGGCAACTTCCGCCTCGACCCGCTCCAGGCCGCTCTCCTCCGCGTCAAACTCGCCCACTACAGCGAGTACACCACCCGCCGCCAGGCCAACGCCGCACACTACTCCTCAGCCCTCGCCCAACTCCCCGGCGTCGTCCCCGCCGACCCCGCCCACTGCAAATGCGCCGTCTCTCAGGACGCATGGCTCGCCGAATCCGGCGCACGCATCGTCCTCCCCGTCCCCTACGCCCACAATTCCCACATCTGGAACCAGTTCACCCTCCGCATCATCGGCCCCGGCCAGCGCGACGCCTTCAAAAACCACCTCTCTTCCCTCGGCATCGGCTGCGAAATCTACTACCCTGTCACCATGGACCAGCAGGAATGCTTCGCCTACACCTCCGACACCGCCCGCGCCGACTGCGCCACCGCTCACCGTCTCGCCTCGGAAGTCATCAGCATCCCCATCTTCCCGGAACTCTCCGCTCCACAGCGCGACGCCGTCATCGCCGCCGTCGCTTCCTTCCTCGCCGCCTGAAACCCTAACTTCTCATCACCTCCATGAAAGTCGTCATCCTCTGCGGCGGTAAAGGCACCCGCCTCCGCGAAGAAACTGAGTTCCGCCCCAAACCCATGGTCCCCATCGGCGGCAAACCCATCCTCTGGCACATCATGAAAACCTACGCCCATCACGGCCATCGCGAGTTCATCCTCTGCCTCGGCTACAAGGGCGACATGATCAAAGAATACTTCCGCAACTACCTCTGGAATACCTGCGACGTCACCCTCAAACTCGGACACGACGCCGAAGCCGTCTTCCATAACCACCACGACGAGGAAGACTGGAGCGTCACCCTCGCAGACACCGGCGAAGACTCCATGACCGCCTATCGCGTCAAGCAGATCCAGCGCTACATCCCCGCAGGCGAACCGTTCCTCCTCACCTACGGCGACGGGGTCTCCTCCCTCGACATCAACAAATCCATCGCCTCCCACAACGCCGCCGGCAAGGTCTGCACCATCACCGCCGTCCACCCAGCAGGCCGCTTCGGCTCCATGCGCGTCGAAGAAGACGGCGCCATCTCCTCCTTCGAAGAAAAACCCCAATTCGAAAAAACCCTCATCAACGGCGGCTACATGGTCTGCGATCACTCCATGTTCAATTACCTCCCCGACGACCCGGACGTCATGCTCGAACGCGCCCCCATGGACAAGCTCGTCGCCGACGGACAGCTCAACGCCTACCGCCACACCGCCTTCTGGCAACCCATGGACACCTATCAGGAAGCCCAGCACCTCAACCGTCTCTGGGCCGACGGCGACGCCCCATGGAAGGTCTGGTAACCAACCCGCCCTAATCTCCCGCAGCCATGCCCGCCCCCTTTCACGACCTCTTCCGCAACCGCCGCGTCCTCGTCACCGGCCACACCGGTTTCAAAGGCGCATGGCTCTCGGAATGGCTCCTCGCCCTCGGCGCTGAAGTCCACGGCTACGCCCTCGACCCACTCCCCCACGCCCTCCTCTTCGACCAGCTCAACCTCCACCACCGCATCGCCGCCGACCACCGCGCCGATATCATGGACCGCGCTCACCTCGCCGCCGTCACCCGCGACACCGCACCAGACTTCGTCTTCCACCTAGCCGCCCAACCGCTCGTCCGCCTCTCCTACGACCAACCCGTCGAAACCTTCGCCGTCAATGTCATGGGCTCGGTCCACATGCTCGACGCCCTCCGTCTCGCCGCGCACCCCTGCACCGTCATCATGGTCACCACTGACAAGTGCTACGAAAACCGCGAGTGGCTCCACCCCTACCGCGAATCCGACCCCATGGGCGGTCACGACCCCTACAGCGCTAGCAAAGGAGCCGCAGAAATCGCCATCGCCGCCTACCGCCGCTCGTTCTTCGATTCCCCGGACTCCCCAGTCCGAGTCGCCAGCGCACGCGCCGGCAATGTCATCGGCGGCGGCGACTGGGCCCCCGACCGCATCGTCCCCGACGCCATCCGCGCCGTCCTCGCAGGCCAGCCCGTCCCCGTCCGCAACCCCCACGCCACCCGCCCGTGGCAGCACGTCCTCGAACCCCTCAGCGGCTACCTCCAGCTCGCCGCTGCCATCCACGCCGCCTCCCACCACCTCCCCAGCGCGTCCTCCGCACCCCTCGACGCCCTAACTTCCGGCTTCAACTTCGGCCCCGCCGTCTCCGCGAACCAATCCGTCGGCTCGCTCGTCGCCGCTCTCCTCTCCCACACCGGCGGCTCATGGACCACCGCCGCAGACCCCTCCGCCCCTCACGAAGCCTCCAAACTCCACCTCGCCACCGAAAAAGCCTATCACCTCCTCGGCTGGGAACCCGCATGGCAGTTCCCCGATACCGTCCGCATGACCGCCTCATGGTACCTCCAATCCGCCAAAGGCGCAGACCCAGCCAACCTCACCCGCTCCCAAATTTTGGACTACGCCGCCATCGGCATCCGCACGACCAACTAACTCAACCGAAGAACATGCAACACGAAGAATTGAAACAGGAAATCCTCCGCCTAACGCGCCTCTACTCACAGCTGCGCCACGCTGCGAACCTCCCCGGCGAGCATCACCGCAAAACTCCCTTCGCCGTCGGCGACGCCATCCCCTACGCAGCACGGGTGTTCAGCGAAGATGAAGTCGAAGCCGCTGTTTCCGCCACACTCGATTTCTGGCTCACGCTAGGCAGCGAGGGCCACGCTTTCGAAGAGGAACTTGCAGGCTTCCTCGGTGTCAGGCAGACCATCCTGACAAACTCCGGTTCCTCAGCCAACCTGCTCGCCGTCAGCGCCCTGACGTCGCACAAACTGCCACCGGAGCGCCGCCTCCGTCCCGGTGACGAGGTCATCACCGTCGCCGCCGGCTTCCCGGTAACCGTTGCGCCTATCGTTCAGGTCGGTGCCATTCCGGTCTTCATCGATTCGCACCTTGAAACCGCCAATGTCGATTGCTCGCGCCTCGAGGCGGCTCGCACCCCTCGCACTAGAGCGGTCATGATCGCCCATGCGCTCGGCAATCCCTTCAATCTCGCAGAGATCGTCGCCTTCTGCCATCAACATGGACTCTGGCTGGTCGAAGACAACTGCGACGCGCTCGGTTGCTCCTACACTCTGCCAGTCGATCTTGCAGAGAGCATTGGACTCGAACACCTTGTGAAGGCCGCCCGCAAGCGTGCTGCCGACGGCACACCGGGCTTCCCGGCAATCGAGGGCGGCATGCTCACGGCATGGACTGGCTCGTTCGGTGACCTCTCCACTCAGTCGTTCTACCCGCCGCACCACCTCACCATGGGGGAGGGCGGTGCCGTCAGTGTGATTCGCCGCCCCCAGTTCCGCACCATCATCGAAAGTTTCCGCGACTGGGGCCGGGACTGCTGGTGCCCCTCGGGTCAGGATAACACCTGCGGGAAACGCTACGACTGGCAGTTCGACGGCCTGCCCGATGCCTACGATCACAAATACGTCTACAGCCACCTCGGCTTCAATCTCAAGCCTCTCGACGTGCAGGCCGCGATCGGCCGCGTCCAGCTCCGCCGCCTGCCTGACTTCATCGAGGCCCGTAAGCGGAACTGGGAGGCGCTCCGCCGCGGACTAGCCGACCTGGAGCATGTCTTCCAGTTCGTCCTGCCCTCGCACGCCACCGCATGGCTCCCCCCCGCCACTCCCTCCGCACCCCTGACATCACAGTTCGCATGGGATGCAACCGGCTGCCGAACGGAGTGTTCGTGGTTTGGCTTCATGATGACTGTCCGGCCCGACGCCCCCTTCACCCGCGCAGACCTCGTCCGTCACCTCGAAAAGGAACGCGTCGGAAACCGCATGCTCTTCGGCGGAAATCTTGTCAGGCAGCCCGCCTTCGCACAGCTTGCCAAAGACAATCCGGACGCTATGCGCGTTGTCGGTTCCCTCGATGTTGCCGACCGCATCATGCACGACACCCTCTTCCTCGGTACTTACCCAGGATTGTCGCCTGCCATGATCGCACACGAGATTGCCGTCATCAAAAACTTCGTCACATCCCGCCAATGAGCGACGCAGATCACATCCGCCTGCTGGACTCCTCCGTGGAACCGTTCGCGGCGATCGCGCGTCGGCTGGACGGGTGCTCCGTGCTGGTCACCGGGGCATCCGGCTTCCTCGCATCCAGCCTTCTCGTGTACCTTGATGCGCTGCGCCGCACCCACGGTATCCAGCTGCACCTCCGCGCCTCGGCGCGCCGCGCACCCGACAAAGTCCCGCTCTTCGCGTGGATGGGATGCCAGCCGTGGGACGAGTGGGAGCTGGCTGGAGTCGAGCACACCACAGTTCCGGCGGGCCGCTGCTGGATCCTCGTGCATACCGCCAGCTATGGAGCCCCCGCAGATTACATGGCGCATCCGGTCGAAACCTACCAGGCAAATGTCGACGGCCTCCGCCAGCTGTTCGCAGGAGCTGCCGGCGCAGACTGCAAACGCATCATTTACTTCAGTTCCGCGGAGGTCTACGGCCAACCACCGGAAAAATGCATCCCGACTCCGGAATCCTACACAGGTGGTCCTGACCTCGCCGATCCCCGCTCGATCTACGGCGAATCGAAACGCATGGCCGAAGTCCTCGGCCTCACCATGGCTGCCGCTTCAGGCATCGACTTCACCATCCTGCGCCCGTGGAATGTCTACGGGCCAGGTCAGCGCATCAGCGACGGCCGGGTTCCGGTTGCCTTCTTCCGGCAACACGCCGCAGATGGCAGCATCCACCTGCTCAGCGACGGGTCTCCGCGCCGCAGTCTCTGCCATGTCTGGGAGGCCATGCCTCAGATCGCCGCCTGCCTGACTCACCAGGACGCCGCGGGCCGTGCATTCAACATCGGTCGTCAGGGCGACGAAATCTCCATTCTCGAGCTGGCCCGTGCCTGTGCCCGGGCATGCAGTGCCTCGGAATCCACCGTGATATGGAATCCCTCGGCACAGGCTCCCGGCATGGCACGGTGCCAGCCCGAGACAAGCCGCGTGCACTCCCTGCTCGAGTCAACGCCTCCCGCAGTCCCACTGGCCGACGGCCTCCTCACCATGCACCAATGGGTGCGCCACCTCACTTATTCCGCCGCATGAATGCACCAACCGCCAGCCGCCTCACCGGAGCGTCAATGAACGCCGCACGCGTACTCATCGATGTTCCTTCCGCACCCCTACCCGGACTTTACACCGAATCCGAGGACGAAGCCTGTGGGCTGCGAGCACCTATGAAGGTGGTCCAGAGTACCGACGGCTTCGTGCAGCTCGCTCACCAGTTGCCCACCAGCATTTACGCCCGCTACGGATTCGCCGGCGGCCACAGTGCCGGCTATCGCGATTACCTGACTGGGTTCGCGGCCCGCCTTCGGACAACACTGGTCCCGGATGCCTCGATCTTTGAAATCGGCTGCGGGGACGGCACCCTGCTCGACGCCCTCATGGATGTCGGCTTCCGCGACTGCGCGGGAATGGATCCCTCACCCCAGGCAGACCTGCCCGCACCGGGACGGTTCCCACGCTATCGAGGGTATTTCCCCGGCGACCTCCCTTCTCACCTTGCCAGCCGCCGCTACGATGCCATTCTGTGCCGGCACGTCCTCGAGCACATCGAAGAACCTGATGCCTTCCTGTCGGCGGTCCTCCCCTGTCTGCAGGAGAATGGGGAGTTCTGGATCGAAGTGCCGGACCTCCGCAGCACCGTGGAGCGCAGATGGTGGACCAATTTCTACGCCATCCACTGCAACTACTTCGAGGCGCCCACACTCGATGCCCTGCTCGCCAGACATGGCATGCGCTGCGTGCACGGGGAAACCGTCCCCATTTTCGGCGGATCGCTCCTGCGTCGCTATATCCGCGGCCCCGCATCCTTAGAGCCGGCCTCATCGTGGGACAGCATCCCCGATGCCGTCGCTTCATGGCGGGCGGCCATGGACGCCGCCGTCCTCACGCTGCCCGCACGGACATGGGGCTGGGGTGCCGCTGAACGCACCGCAGCCGCACTCGCATTTTCGCCCGTCCTGGAGTCGCGCCTGGCTGGTGTCGTTGACGGCAACCGCGGACTACAGGGACGATGGATGGCGGGCACCTCACTGGTCGTCGCAGCCCCGGAATCCCTAGCCGCACAACGGCCTGAAGCCGTCGTGGTTTTCGCGCTCTCATATGCCGAGCCTATTCTTGAAGCGCTGCGCGGCATGCTCCCCGCCGGAATACCCGTGCTTGTCCCCGGGGACCCAGTTCGTCACCTGATTCTGTAAAATTGTATGGCTGTTCCCGATTCCACTTCTCTTGCCCGCACCATCCGGGCACACGCTTTGCGCATGGTAGCCGCGGCCCGCGGTTCGCACCTTGGCGGAGCACTCTCCATGGCCGATGTCGTGGCGGTCCTGTATGCCGATATCCTCCGCCTTCTCCCTAGCAATCCGGCCTGGCCGGACCGTGACCGCTTCGTCCTCAGCAAGGGCCACTGCTGCTCGGTTCTCTATGCTGCCCTCGCCGAGGTCGGCTTCTTTTCCGTCTCCGAGCTGGAAACCTACGGGCAAGATGGCTCTCGGCTGATGGCTCACGTCAGTCACAAGGTGCCAGGTGTGGAATTCTCCACTGGCTCCTTGGGGCATGGCCTGCCCTTCGCCCTCGGAAAGGCGCTCGCCGCCAAACGCAGCGGCCATACATTCCGCGCCTTCGCACTGCTGAGCGACGGAGAGCTGGACGAGGGCTCCAACTGGGAGGCCATCCTTCTGGCCCCTCAACTGCAGCTCGACAATCTCGTGCTCATCATCGACGCCAACGGCATCCAAAGTCTCGGCAGTGTTGCCGAAGTCATCAATCTCGAACCCCTTCGCGCCAAATTCGAGGCTTTTCGCTGGGAGGTCAGGGAAATCGACGGCCACAATCACGAGGCCATCCGTTTGGCCGGCGCTGCGTTGCCCTTCCAGCCGGGTCGCCCCTCGTGCCTCATCGCACGCACAATCAAGGGCAAAGGCGTCGATTTCATGGAAAACCAGCTCGCCTGGCACTACCGGTCCCCTAACGCCGATCTCCTCGCCAAGGCCCTCGCCCAACTGGAACAGAACCCGTCATGAGAACCGCCTTCATCGAAGAACTCACCGCCCAGGCCCGCATCAACCCGGCCATCTTCCTCGTCGTCGGCGACCTCGGCTACTCGGTCATCGAACCCTTCGCCGCAGAATTCCCCGACCGCTTCCTCAACGCAGGCGTCGCCGAACAGAACATGGCAGGTCTCGCCGCAGGCCTCGCCTCCGAAGGCTTCCACGTCTTCACCTACTCCATCGCCAACTTCCCCACCCTCCGCTGTCTCGAACAGATCCGCAACGACATCTGCTATCACAATCTCCCCGTCACCTCCGTCGCCGTCGGCGCAGGCCTCGCCTACGGCAATCTCGGCTACTCCCACCACGCCGTTCAGGACATCGCCATCTTCAGAACTCTCCCTAACCTCCGCCTCCTCAGCCCAGCCGATCCAGGCGAAGCCCGCGGTGCCGTCCAGTGGCTCTCCGCCAACCCCTGCCCTTCCTACCTCCGTCTCGGCAAGGCCGGCGAGAAACACCTCTACTCGTCCCCGCCTCTCTCCCCTAACCCAGTCGTCGTCCAACCCGGCAACCCCGACGTCGCCCTCGTCGCCACCGGCTCGGTCCTCTCCATCGCCCTCGATGCCGCCGCCCTCGAAGCCGCCGCCGGGCGCCCCGCCCCCACGGTCTTCTCCATGCCCTGGCTCCACCCCGCCAGCCCAGCCACCACCGCCACCCTTCGATCCTTCAAACACGTCATCTGTCTCGAAGAGCACATCCGCGAAGGCGGGCTCCGCGAAATGCTAGCATCCCTCCTCCCACGCTCCATCCGGGTCTCCGGTCTCGCCCTCCCCTCCAACGCCACCGTCGCCGTCGGCTCCCAGAACTTCCTCCGCGCCGCCGCCGGCCTCACCGCCACCCACGCCCAGCAGCTCATCCTCAGCCGCGACGATGACGCCTGAACCTCTCTCAGGCCCCATGTCCCCATCCCGCTCCCTCTCATCTCTCTTCAAACTGCCTAGCGGCACCGGCTTCTACGCCAGTGTCACCAGACTCGCTACCGGCGCAGCCCTCGCTCAGATCATCACCGTCGCCGCCGGCCCCTTCCTCTCCAGAATCTACGGCCCCGCCAACCTCGGCCTCTACGCCGCCTATCTCAGCGTCGTCACCACCGCCGCTGGCATGTCCTGTCTCCGCTACGAACAGGCCCTCATGCTCCCCGACGACCGCTCGGAAGCCAACCACCTCTGGACGCTCGTCCTCGCCCTCGCCGCCCTCTCCTCCTCCCTCGCCGTCCCCGCCCTCCTCACCGCCCGCGCCATGGGCTGGACCGGCAAACTCGCCACCCTCGGCCCCGCCATCTGGCTCCTCCCCGTCGCTCTAGCCGTTATTTCCCTCGGCCTCGCCGCCGGCGTCTGGGCCAACCGCAACCGCTCCTACTCGCTCCTCTCCGTCTCCCGCACCGCCGCCGCCGCCTCCGCCGCCCTCACCGCCATCGGCATCGGCCTCCTCGTCCCCTCCGGCCCGTGGCTTATCTTCTCCCACGTCCTCGGCCAGGCCGTCCTCTCCGCCCTCCTCTTCTTCGGCATCCGCAAATCCCAGCTCCCTCCGGTCACCGGTGCCTCCGCCTCGGAACTGAAACGCGTCGCCTCCCACTACCGCCAGTTCCCCGCCTATAACTTCCCCATGACCGCCGTCGACCAGATCACCGGCGCGCTCCCCGTCATCGTCTTCACCGAATCCTTCGGCCTCGAAACCGCAGGCCTCCTCAGCATCGCCTTCCAGGCCCTCCGCCTCCCCGGTGCCTTCATCGGCAACGCCGTCGCCCAGGTCTTCTACGAACGCGCCTCTCGCATCCGCAAGGACCTCCCCGCCCTCCGCTCCCTGACACTCAAAACCTGCGGGCTCCTCTCCCTCGCCATCATCCTCCCGGCCCTCGTCATCACGCTCTGGGGCCCCTCACTCTTCTCCTTCGTCTTCGGCCCGCGCTTCGCCCCCGCCGGCGACCTCGCACGTCTCCTCATCATCAGCACCAGCGCAGGCTTCATCTGCTCCCCCATCAGCATGCTCCCCACCGTCATCGGTCGTCAGGGAGGCCACTTCCTCATCGCCCTCATCGCCGCCTCCCTCCGCGCCCTCGCTCTCTGGCTAGGCGCTCGCTCCGGCAACCCCTCCACCACCCTCGCATGGTTCGTCGCCGCGGAATCCATTGGCCTCCTCATCTTCGCCGCATGGGTCCTCCACCTTATCCGCCCCACCCATTCCTCTTCCCCATGACCGCCGTCCTCTCCATCACCATCCCCACATGGAACCGCGACTCCGAACTCGACGGCCTCCTCGCCTGCATCCACGACCAGACCAGCTCCGACCCCGACCTCGCCGCCGCCATCGATGTCCTCATCTCCGACAACGGCTCCGATGACTCCACCCCCGACGTCGTCGCCCGCTGGCAGGCCAAAGGCCCCTTCACGCTCCACTCCGTCCGCCACCCCGCCAATCGCGGCCCCATCCCTAACGTCAATCACTGCCTCCAGCACGCCCCGGGCCGCCACTACATCCTCCTCGGCGACGACGACCGCTTCGCCCCAGGCTCCCTCCGCGCCATCGTCGACTACCTCCGCTCCCACCCGGACGCCCCCGTCGTCCTCGTCCAGCACGACCTCTCACGCCACATCTACAACTTCGCACCAGGCTCCTCCGCCACCATCTCCCTCGAGGAAATGGCCCGCCGCTACTACTGGTACGTCGGCAACGCCGGCAACTTCGTCGTCCGCTCCGACCTCTCCGCACGCGCCATCACTTCCGTCCCCCCTAACCACCCCTGGACCTGCTGGCCCCAGACCGAGGTCATCTGCCTCGCCGCCATCTTCTCCTCCCAGCCACTCCCCATCCACTGCACCGGCATCATCGCCCAGGACGGCTCCCGCCACGGCCTCAATACCCGCGGCACCGCCTACTACATCTGGGAAACCGGCTACCTCGCCCTCCTCCGCACCGCCCTCAACGCTGAACCAGTCACCGGCTCACCCATCCGCCACGACGCCGTCCGCTTCCTCAACCGCCCCGGCATTCTCATCCGCCACTGGTTCCGCATGCTCCTCTGTCTCGGCTCCACCGACACCGACCGCGAAGTCGCCGACCTCCGCAGCGCCACGTCCCGCTCCCGTCGCTACGCCGACCCCTCCACGTGGCTCCCCATCCACATCGCCTTCCTCATCGCTCATCTCCCCCGCTTCCTAACACGTCTCCTCCACCCAGTCCTCTCTCTCTTCGGCAACCGCAAGGGCCGCGCCGCCTCCGCCACCACCACAGGCACCGGCCGCACCCTCACCGCCGAAGACTGCGAACCCTGACATCTTTCCCGTCTCCGCCCCCAGCCATGAAATCGCGCATCGCCATCCTCGCCTCCGCCTTCGACCCGCGGCTCAATTACCAGGAAAGTGTCACCGCGCGCACCCTCCACCGCTCAGGCTACGACGTCCGCGTCTTCACCACCACCGCACCCATCGTCCGACACGACATTTCCTATCCCGACGTCGACGCCGCCAGCGGGATCGCCATCACCCGCACTAGCAAATTCATCCGCATCAGAAACACGTTCATCCCACGCGACCCCGACACCGTCGCCGCCATCCGCGCCTTCAACCCAGACCGCGCCATCCTCTTCGCACCCGCCAGCGGCATCGGCTACCACTGGATGTCCGCCCTCCCGCCCGCCTGCAAGGTCATGGCCTTCATCAGCGACCTCCCATGGCACCGCTCCTCCAGTCTCATGTGGCACCTCCTCAAACGCCGCTGGCTCCGCGCCGTCTTCAAACGCGCCGACGCCGTCGCCGCCGTCACCGCAGACACCGAAGCCATGCTCCGCTCCGCCGGCGGCCACCTCCTCGACGGCAAACTCCTCATGACCGGCCTCAGCTACGACAACGCCATCTTCGGCGATCAGCCAGCCGCCACCCCTCCCGAAGTCCTCGCCCTCAAAGCCCGCGCCCCGCGCCTCATCGCCATCGTCACCAAATCCGCTCCCGATAAAAAACTCGACGAAGCCATCACCGCCATCACCTCCGTCCTCGCACAAAACCCCGACACCGGCTTCATCCTCGCAGGCACCACCGACGACGCCTGCGGTCTCGCCCTCAGAAACCAGATCGCCGCCTCCCCAGTCGCCGACCGCTGTCTCGTCCTCCCCGTCCTCGAAGCCCCCGCCATCAAAGGCATCTTCGAAAACGCCTCCTGCGCCCTCTTCTCACTCGTCTCCATCGGCATCCAGCAGGCCCTCGCCTGCGGCTGCCCAGTCCTCCTCCGCTCCGGCCAGCCCGCCAGCCACATCCTCAAAGAAGGCACTAACTCCTCCCGCTTCGACTCCTTCGCCTCCCTCCCCGCCACTCTCCTGCCGTTCCTCAACCACCCGTGGAACCGCCACACCATCCGCGACAGCATCCTCCCATGGCGCTCGGAAGTCGTCCTCGACCGCCTCATGGCCTTCGCCGATTCCCCCCTCTCCCAGCGCATCGCCGCTGAATCCTCATCCTCTCCTTCCTGACTAATCCCATGTGCGGCATCGCTGGCTTCCTCTCCTCCTCGCCTAACGCCTCCGGCGACCGTCTCGCCGCCGCCGGCAGGCGTCTCCAGCACCGCGGCCCGGACGATTCCGCCTTCCTCGCCGCCTCCCTAACCTCCTTCTCCATCTCCAGGGAACCGCCCCAACTCCCCTCCCACCTCGGCTTCGTCCACCGCCGTCTCTCCATCCTCGACCTCTCCGAACGCGGCCGCCAACCCATGGCCAGCCCCTCCAACCGCTCCGCCATCTGCTTCAATGGCGAAATCTACAACTACCGCGAACTCCGCACCGAACTCGAATCCCTCGGCTCAACCTTCCACACCGAATCCGATACCGAGGTCCTCCTCGCCATGCTCGACCGCTTCGGCCGCGCCGCCCTCCCGCGCCTCCGCGGCATGTTCGCCTTCGCCTACCTCAATCTCGACTCCCGCTCCCTCCTCCTCGCCCGCGACCCCTTCGGCATCAAACCCCTCTATCTCCTCCGCCACCAATCCCAGCTCGCCTTCGCCTCCGAAACCGCCGCCCTCCTCGACCTCCTCCCGGACGCCCCCACCTCTCTCGACCCCCAGCACGTCTACAACTTCCTCCGCTTCGGCACCGCCGACAACGGCCGCTCCTCCCTCTACCGCGAAATCTCCCAGCTCCCTCCCGCCCACTCCCTCGAGATCCCCCTCGACAACCCCGCCGTCGGCACCCCCGTTCCCTACTGGTCCGTCCAACTCAACGAACCCCGCCAGATCTCCCTCAAAGAAGCCGCCGCAGGCCTCCGCGACCGCTTCATCGACAGCGTCCGCCTCCACCTCCGCAGCGATGTCCCCGTCGGCGCCGCCCTCTCCGGCGGCGTCGATTCCTCCGCCATCGTCGCCTCCATGCGCGCCCTCGAACCGCACGCCGACATCCACGCCTTCTGCTACGCCCCCGCTGGCTTCTCCCTCAACGAGGAACGCTGGGCACGCATCGCCGCCGATAAAGCCGGCGTCCACCTCCACACCGTCGACTTCTCCGCCTCCGAACTCGCTAGCGATCTCGATCAACTCCTCCTCACCCAGGGCGAACCCTTCGGCAGCACTAGCATCTACGCCCAGTACAGAATCTTCAAAGCCGCCCGCGCCGCCGGCGTCCCCGTCATGCTCGACGGCCAGGGCGGCGACGAAACCCTCGCAGGCTACCCGCTCTACTTCGCCGCCAGACTCGCAGGCATGGCCCGCCGCCACGAATGGTCCCAGCTCCTCAACCTCTGGCGCAAACGCGCCACCAGCGGCGGCGGCCACATGAGCGCATGGTACCAGGCCGCCGGCCACCTCCTCCCCGAATCCCTCGCCAACGCCGGCCGCCGTCTCGTCGGCAAGGAACTCATGCCAGCATGGCTCCAGCAATCCTACTTCCAAGACGCAAGGGTCCGCACCGGCCGCCTCGAATCCCCTCTCAACTCGTCCGGCGTCCGCGGGGTCCTCGCAGAAACCCTCACCCGCACCATCATCCCCCAGCTCCTCCACTTCGAAGACCGCAACTCCATGGCATGGTCCGTCGAAAGCCGCGTCCCCTTCCTCCACGTCGAATTCGTCGAATTCGCCCTCTCCCTCCCAGAACACCTCCTCCTCGGCGACGACGGCACCACCAAACTCGCCTTCCGCGAAGCCATGCGCGGGCTCGTCCCAGACCCCATCCTCGACCGCCGCGACAAAATCGGCTTCCACACCCCCCAGAACACCCAGCTCGCAGAAACCACCCCCTGGGTCCGCTCCATCCTCGACTCCATCCCGGAATCCGCCTCCCGCATCATCAACCCAGACGGTCTCCTCAGTCTCTGGAACCGCGTCTCCTCAGGCCAAGCCGGTCACGACCACTCCTTCTGGCGCGCCCTCTGCTTCATCCGCTGGCTCCAACTCCACCCAGCTGTCTCCCCCTGACCCGTTTTTGCAATTGGACACCTCCCTCCCCTGAGGCTATTCTCTCCTCCGCCCGCGCCGTCTCAGCCACGTCGTCACCCCAACCATGAACGGCAACGCCATCAATAGCATCGCAGCCACCTTCGCTCTGCTCGCCGCATCGCTCTGGGTCGCCTTCGATATCTTCACCTCCGGCGGCAACGCCGTCGCCCGCTCCTACATGTACGTCATGGGAGCCAGCGGCATCTACGGCCTCCTCAGCCCACACCGCGCCTTCTACATCCTCCTCTTCCTCACCGCTTACCTCGACTACTTCAAGCGGCTCATGATCTTCGACTCCGCGCTCAGCCGCATGGACCTCTACTTCGTCCTCGGCATCGCCCCCTGCACCCTCGTCGGCATCGCCGTCAGCGTCCTCTACCAGCATTTCATGGGCCGCTCAGAACCCAGACCCGGCCTCCTCCGGCTCATGTTCTTCACCTTCACCGGCGCCGCCGCTCTCCTCCTCGTCTCCATGACCGGCGCCAACAAGGGCTTCCGCAGCCTCGGCGACTCCGTCAACGCCGCCGTCTACCTCCTCCTCCTCTACACCGTCCCAGCTCTCTTCCGCACCCCCGGCGACCTCAAAAAACTCCTCAAAATCTGCGTCGTCCTCTACGTCCCAGCCATCATCTACATGCTCGTCCACTTCTTCCGTGACGGCATCTTCGACTGGGAAATGGACTACGTGAAGAGCGGCCTCACCGGCGAAATCCGCCAGCTCATGGAACGAAAATTCCGCCCCTTCGGCACCATGAACTCCGCCGCCAACGCCTCCACCGTCTTCGGCCTCATCCTCGCCCTCATCGTCTCAGGCATCTGGAAATACCGCTCCCTCCCCCCCTACGACCGCCAGACCAATCCCATCACCCGCTTCCTCCTCATCGTCCCCATCGGCCTCGCCATGTACGCCACCTTCAGCCGCATGGGCTGGATCTCCTGCGTCGTCTCCATCGTCGCCGTCTGGTTCTTCAAACGCCGCGCCCTCACCCTCCTCGGCTACGCCCTCGCCGTCACCGCCGCCGTCGCCACCGTCCTCGCCTCCCCTTACCTCCTCCGCTACAAAATCCTCAACAGAATCAGCGAAGACCTCATCGACAATCAGGGCTCCGACGAATGGACCCAGACCGCCAACATCTCCACCCTCAACGACCGCCTCGAAGGCTTCAACGCCCTCGTCACCAACCCCAAAGTCTGGACCCCCCTCGGCCTCCGCTTCAGCCCCTACAACGAACAATCCGTCATCTCCCAGGTCCGCTCCCACGACCTCTTCACCGACACGCTCCTCCGCTACGGATACCTCCCCATCCTCCTCGGCCTCGTCCTCGGCGGCATCCTCCTCGCACGTCTCCACCGCTTCATCTTCGACCAACCCCCAGGCCTCTCCCGCGAAATGGCCGCCACCTGCCTCGCCGCCGCCCTAACCATCACCGCAGGCGGTCTCGTCAACGGCGCTCAGCTCTCCACCTACCCCGTCAACTTCTTCATCTGGCTCATGTTCAGCGTCGTCGCCTCCCTCATGATGCACGCCAGTGAACAGAAAGCCCTCGCCCCTCTCCCGGAAAAAGATTCCCCGCCCGCACCCTCATGGCGCGATGTCCAGAAAATCGCCGGCCGCAGACCCCAGCCTCCCCTCCCGGCCCCCGCCAGCGTCTGATCCCCTCCCGCGGCCCCTCCTCTCATGGCCCCGCCTCTCCACCGCGCCGCCAAAGCTCTCCTCCGCTCCCTCGTCGCCATCGCCGGCACCAAGGTCACCGACCAGCGCACCGGCCTCCCCGCCGGTAAAGCCCTCTTCATCCCATGGCGCGGCAAACTCCTCGTCATCGGCCTCGAAAATGCCCGCGTCTCCCCAGCCTTCCTCCCCCAGCCACACCTCACCTACTGGTGCCAGGACCTCGGTTTCTCCTCCCACCCAGAGCCGGACTTCCCCCATGAACCACCGGCTCACAGCCATCCTCTCCCACCTCCCAGCCCCTGATTCCGCACGCATCGCCGCCGCATGGCAGGCCTCCTGCCCGGACTCAGACTTCCTCCTCGTCTACGGCGGCTCTCAGGACCAGTTCAACGCCCTCGAATCCTCCCCAAAGGTCTTCGTCACCGACCCACGCCTCCGCACCCGCGACCACCAGCGCGAGCGCCAGTCCTACCAGGGGGTCTTCAGCGCCGTCAGCACCTTCATCGCCCCCTTCCCACACTACAAGTTCATCCACTTCACCGAATTCGACTGCGTCCCCCTCCACCACAATCTCCCACTCTGGCTCGCCGACCGCCTCGAATCCGAAAACGCCGACGTCCTCGGCTGCCGTCTCTCCCGCATCGACGGCACCAACCACCCCCACTTCCTCTACCACGCCGCCGACCCAGCCTTCCGCTCCCTCATCCACCGCACCTCCTCTCGCCCCGACCCCTCCGTCGTCCTCTCCATGCTCGGCTGCATGTCCTTCTGGAAACGAAACGCCTTCGACGCCGTCGCCAACGTCCCAGACGCCTCCCCATTCTACCTCGAACTCGTCATCCCCACCCTCGCCCACCACCTCGGCTTTCGCGTCCGCAACCTCCCGGACCAATCCCCCTTCGTCAAACCCTCCGGCACCTTCAAAAACCTCTCCCTCCTCCAGCAATCCGGCGCCGTCATGGCACATCCAGTCAAAAATTTCCCCGCCCACACTCCGTAACTCCCCCTTTTTAGTCTCCGGTTCATCACGGGAAACTCATCAACTCACGTCCACTCCGCCCTCTGCACCCTCCCGGCCCGCCGTGTTTCCCCCTGCCTTCAACAGCTTCAACGCAGAATCCATCACCGGCGGCACCGACATCCCACTCCGCGTCATCAGCGCCGTCCAGTATTCCATTGCGGCTGTCCGTGAATCCGCATTAACCATCATTCACTTTTCGTCGTCACTCCAGTAATGATCCTCGTCCTCAACCTCGGGCTCAAAAGCTTGCGCGCCGTCGTTTTCGACGACCGCGGCCGCCGCATCCTCACCGCCTCCCGCACGCTTCACACGTTCGTCGACGGCGACCGCATCGAACAGGACCCCGCAGAATGGCGCCGCCTCTCCCTCGACGTCCTCGCAGAAGCCGCCGCCAACCCAACCGTCCGCTCCGCCCTCAAGGCCATCACCATCACCTCCTCCGCCGGCAACCTCATCTGCACCGCCCCAGACGGTTCCGCCCTCGGCCGCGCCATGCTCGCCTCCGACACCCGCGCCACCTCCGAAACCGCAGACCTCGCCTCCGACCCAGTATTCCTCCGCCACGCCACCTCCTCCGGCAGCCTCCGCCCGGAACCTTCCCTGACACTCCCCCGTCTCCTCTGGCTCCGCCACCACGACCCCACACGCTGGAACCAAAGCCGCTTCTTCCTCAGCAGCAACGCATGGCTCATCGCCCAACTCACCGGCATCACCATCACCGACCCACTCAACGCCGAAAAATCAGGCTTCCACTCCCCCTCCAACTCCTACCCCCCTGACCTCCTCGACCACCTCGGCATCCCCACGGAAAAACTCGCCCCCGTCGCCCCCATCCTCTCCACCGTCGGCCCTCTCCTCCCTGACATCGCCGCCGCCGCAGGCTTCCCCAACCGCCCCATCCCCGTCATCCTCACCTCCTACGACGCCATCTGCGGGGTCTTCGGCACCGCCGCCGCCGAACAAGGCATCGCCTGCGACGTCTCCGACACCCTCACCTCCCTCCGCACCCTCTCCCCATCCCCTCCCACCAACCCACTCAACGGGCTCTCCTCCCAGCACATCCCCTCCACAGGCCTCCACATCGTCAGCGGCTCCCATAACCCCGCCAGCAGTCTCATCGAATGGGTCCGCCAGTCCTTCTACCACAACAACCCCGACGCCGACAACCTCATCGAATCCGACGCCACCGCCGCAGGCCCAGGCGCAGACGGCCTCGTCTTCCTCCCCTGCCTCCCCGGCGAACGCGCCCCGCTCTGGGACCCCTCCGCCCGCGGCGTCTTCTTCGGCATCGACCGCCGCCACCGCCGCCGCGAATTGGTCCGCGCCATCATCGAAAGCACCGCCTGCACCATCGCATCCCTCCGCGATGCCCTCGAACCCCTCACCGGCCCCATCCGCAAAATCCGCGCCACCGGCTCTCCCGCCAGTCTCCCGCTCGTCTCACAACTCAAAGCCGATATCCTCGGCGTCCCCATCGAAATCACCAACGAATCCGAAACCTCCGCCCTCGGCGCTTCCTTCCTCTGCCACCTCGCCACCGGCACCTTCTCCTCCCTCGCCGACGCCGCTCCCCTCATCTCCATCCGCGAAACCCTCGAGCCTGACAAGTCTCTCGCCCCCTTCTACCGCGATCTCCTCTCCTTCCACCGCGACCTCTACTCCGCCTGCCACCCCCTCTTCTCAAGCCCCTCTCCCAACTGGCACCGTCCCGTAGCGACGACCTGTTAGTAGCCCCGGGTCTCGCAACGTCATGCCCGGGGCAACCATCCAAACATCCTCACAACCACATACGGGGTTGCACCCTCTCCAAACCCGCCGCTCCCCAGGCCGAAGGCCTGACGGAAATTAGCCGGTGGCGTCAGCCACCGGTCTAACATAATAATGAATCACCGCCCCGGCAGGGGCGGCAGATCCACCTCACTGACCCACACTGGAAGCCGGGGCACGCCAGAAGGTCACATCATACACCTTCGACGCAACCGTGCCCGTCCACGCCCTTCCCTCCTCTGCCTCGGGACTTGGATCGCATTTATACACCACCTGCATCCTGACATTCGACTCACCCTCGGCGATCCAGGGAAGCTCATCCCAACGCTCGTCAAAAGCGATCCGGAACACCGTCACCTCTCCTCCCTGGACCTCGTAGGTACTCGGAAAATTGCGGGTGAAATCCTGATCCTTTCGCGTCAGCACCCGAACCCCATCTGCCGTGTGAAAACGAAAACTGATGTTCTGATACCCCCAGCTGTTCCAGAACTCGAAAAGCCGCTTCGGTTCCTTGCTCTTGTTCTTGAGCACCACGTAAAACGCCTGCGGGTTCGGTGAAACCGAAATCACCCGGGCATTGGGCACCAGAAACACCTCGAAATCATCCCCCTTCGCCTCACCCTTAGCCTCACTCTCAGGAAATCCTCCCGCCAAAAATCCTGCCCCGAATCCCAACACAAGTGTAACGAACGCAACGAGGAGATATCGCTTCATGGAATTCTTAGTTCCGTGAATGGAGATGCGGGACCATTCCCCCTGAGCCCAGATTCACCGGTTCCACCATCTTCGCCACTCGGCATGACGGCTGGCACCCGCTCGCTGGACCGTGTGTTCGACTCATATTTTCTGGAACCATTCTCGGTGAACAGAAACTTCTTCCACCGTCCTTGCTCGCACCTCAATGCCCAAACGCAAATCCTTCAGCATGATCACAAGCTCGTCACCATCAATCGTGTCCAGTGGGGGAGCTCCATCTCGCTGTGCTTCCAATCTAGCATCTCGCGTAAATGTGCCAGTAGTAATAAACAAACCTTTGTCCGCTCTCCCAACCATCGCTCCCCGAAAATCGCGAATCGCACCGGAAGATACGCTGTCACGATAGCGCTTACACTGAAAAATCACATGGAACGAAAGTATGCCTCCGAGCTTTACAACGCCCTTGCCGTCTATGCCGCCATCGCCCGAACGACCAGTAACCTCGACTTGAATGAATCCGCTTTCGCGAAGTAATCTCTGACAGAGGCGTTCGAAAGCATCTGGTGTCATCTGCTTGAGCGCTTCGAGTGCCTCGTCCTGCCAGCGGAGGTCTTTAACCATTTCGGGCGTCTCTTGCTCCTCCTCTGCATCTGCAGCTCCCTCTCTTGCAATGCGGTCTTCCTGCTGAACAGTACGCGTGACATCTTCAGAAACCACCCGCTCGGTTGCGATTCCCCGATCTGAAAGCGACCAAACTCCTCTATCTGAGTTGTCGAGAAGTCCGTATCTCTTTAAATATGTTCGGGCCCAAGCAAGGTTGTAGCTGAACTTAGTGCGATTGCCCTTATGGATCTGATTGATGTCGTCGTCCGAGAGCCCCAGAATGCGGGACACTGACTCCTCTAACTCGGGAATTGATGCGGAGCCTCCCAACTCGCGCAGTGCTGCTAGCAAAGGATTAAAAAGCTCGTAATATTTTGGTGCAGCCATGTTGGGGGGTGTTTATCATTTGATTAATCCAGAACCACCACCAACCCCGCTCCCCCCTCGCAAATCCCGGCGTGGGGAATCCCCGCACCGGGCTCCTGAAAATGGCACGCGAGTCGAACAACGACAGAAACAATCTGGTTCATGGTTGACAAGATCATGCACGATTGAGGGACCTTTGTCGAGCGGACCTTGGCGTTCGAGCCTCACTTCCCACCGGATCCATCCGGACTCCACCAACCCCTCTCCCCACGAGCCCTTCGCGCCTTCGCGCGAGACCCCTCTCTCGGAACCAGCCCTCTCCCCACACGCCCACCTTCCCGGCATCCCCCCTCTCGTCTGCCTTCACGCGCCCAACGCACGCCTCAATGCAGCCACTCTATCGTCAGGAAAAATGCCGCCATCCATCTTCAGAATCACATGGTCCGCCCCATCCACGAAAATCTCCCCATCACAGAGCATCTGATCCGCCGAGCACGATTCCTCCCAGGCCTCCTGACTGAACAGGAAGCTCCATTCCCACCCCGGCCTGCTCGTCACAATGTGAGCAGACAACGGCACACCCTCAAGAATCGCCGCCGCCTCATCAAATGGCCAAAGCCTGACTCCCACTGCGTCTCCCGAACCATTCCGCAGAACATCCAGGACTCCGATACACTCAGAAGCCGGAACCTTCACCAAACCCGGCTCCCAACCAACTGCGCCACCGATACTGAAAAGCGGCTTCGGCAGCAGCGCGATCCGGAGACAGTTCATGCTCGAATCCCCTCCTCGCGTGCTCCCGGACAGTGATGACAAGTTGTTCCGCATGATTTCACAACCGGATCGATAGCATCACCTCTCCAAATGCCAACCCCCATGCTGGCCCGCCCGCACCTTCATCGGCACCGCCGATCATATCCGGGATACGGCATATCCCAACACCGCAAAGTAACCGATTCCCGCAATCATGAAGCCGCAGAGGACGGACCTCAGGTGGCCGGACCCAGGAATGGCAGGGCGGACAAGTCCAGCCATCCCTGCGGTCACGCAAATGCATGCCAAGTACCAGATTCCGTCGCCAAACAGATCCGCAGAACGAGGTCCGCCAGTCGCCAGAAACACGAACACCGTCAGAGTAGTGAACGCAACCATAACAGTAATCACTACAGGTACCAGCTTTGACCTTGTCGTTCTCATAAATAGGAGGTTGATGACGTTTGAAAGTGTCTCTCGGAAGGCGAAGCGCAAGGCAGGACCGTCAACCTATCGGCTTCCCACTCGCAGACCCGGGCGCACCGAAATCCCGAAGGCTCCCCCAGATGCCCCAACGGGGCCCAGATGTGATAGCCCAGGGCAACGCCCTGGGAACATCCCAAAAGAACCCTCCAAGCCCTGAAAGGGCGCAACGTGACGCCCCTTTCTCTCCGTTCAAACCTCCTCTCCCAACCAGCCCATCTCACTTCTCACTTCTCACTTCTCACTTCTAACTTCTAACTTCCCTCCCTTCTCACACAAAATACGTGTCCCCATGCGCATACGCCGGCGCGCAGCAGCACAGAAACCGCAGGCCCTCAATCCCCGTGATCCGATGCCATGCCCCCGGCGGGATCAGCACGCCATCACCCGGCCCGACCTCGCGCTCCACCCCATCCACCTCCATCAATCCCCGGCCCTCCAGCACAAAGTAGAACTCCTCGCTCACCCGGTGATAGTGCCGCTCCGTTGCCACGCCCGACGGAACCGTCGCTTCCGCGAGCGACTGGTTCCGCACGGGCGCATTGCTGAGATCAAGAATGCTCCGGATCGTACTCCCGTCCTTCGTCGTGAACGGCACCTGTTCCGCAATCCGGCGCAGCGTCATCCCAGCATCACTTGAGGTCATCCGGCAACCCGGCGTCCTTGATCTTCACATCCGTCTTCGCTCCCCCGTCGATCCACCACTTCAGAATCTTGATCTCCTTCTCGCTAGGCTGCTCCTTGTCCTTCGGCGGCATGTGCTCGTCCTCGTCCGCCGGCAGCGCAATCCGCTTCACTATCAGACTGTCCGCCGACTTCCCGGCCACCACCGCCGCCTCGCCGCTGTCACCACCCTTCATCAGCACCTCGAAGTTGTGCATCGCCAGCTTGCCCTTCTGCTTGTCCGCCCCGTGACACCCCGTGCACGTCCGCTCGAAAATCGGCTGGATCAATCCCGCATACAGCGCCGCTTCCGGATCCATCGGCTTCGGCGCGGCAGGCACTGCCGGAGCCGCTGGCGGTGGTGCCATCGCCGTCCGCACTTCGTTGTCCCATCCGAGATTGATCACAATCGCCGGCAGCTTCTGATGCAGCGCCTCCGCCGCAGGCTTCGTCACCCCCGTCTGCCACACAAACAACCGCTTCAGATTCGCTAGCTTCTCCAGCTTCGGGATCGCCGCGTCCGTCACCTTCGTCCCGAACAGATTCAGATACTCAAGCCCCGCCACCGACACCATCGCATCCACCCCCGCATCCGTCACCGCCGTGTTCTGCAAGTGCAGCCGCTTCAGATTCTTCATCCCCCCAAGCACCGCCAGCCCCGCATCCGTCACCTTCGACCGCGCCAGATTCATCTCCACCATCCGCTCAGCCAATGGCGCAAACTTCGCCAGCTCCGCATCCCCGAACTTGTCCGCCACATTCACACAATTGAACGTCAGCGCCGGATCATTCTGCGCCACCGGAAGAATCGTCACCCCTAACTCCTTCTCAAGCGCCGCCACCGCAGGATCCACCGCCGGGGCCGCTCCCGCCGCACCCTGAGGCGCAGGCGCAGGAGCCGGAGCCGCCTGCGGGGTCGGAGCCGGAGCGGGCGCAGGGGCCGCCTCCGCAGCCGGGGCCGCCGCCAGCGCCGCGATCACACTCGTCAGTGTCGTCTTCAGCGGATCGTTCAACCCGCTGTCCTTCACCTTCACATCCGCCTTCGCACCCGCATCCACCCACCACTTCAGCACCGCCACCTCATCCTCGCTCAACTGCGTCTTCTCCTCCGGCGGCATGTGATCCTCATGATCCTTCGGCAGCAGAATCCGCTTCAGACTCTCGCTCTCCGCAGACTTGCCCGGAACAATGCTAGCCATCCCGCTCTCGCCAGCCTTCAGCATCACTTCCAGCGTGTGCATCTGCAGGTCTCCCTTCTGCTTCTTCTCACCATGGCAACCCGTGCACGCCTTCGCCATCATCGGCGCAATCGCCGCTTCATACACCGTCATCCCCGCAGCATCACCCGTCACCACCGGCGACCCGCTGGCCTCCGGACGCAGCAGCTTCAGCGCCGGCGTAATGACGTCGCCATGCGTCAGGCTGCCGCCAAAATGGCCGGCAATGAACAAGGTAGCCGCAGAGAGCAGCAGGGGAGCGCGATAGATTCCGGTAGCCATGGTAGGTCTGGTTTCGTGGATGAGTTTGGTCAGAAGTGTCATGCCTGTCAGCAATGGTATAGCGAGCCCCGACCACATGTGCCAGCGCAGCGTGTCGGAATCGCTCCCGTGCCCGGAGAAATATCCCGCCACCGCCGCCGGCGCCGCCGTCAGAAATGCCAGCCACAGCAGCGCCGTCACCGCCGCCGTAAACGTCCGCTTCTTCCCTCCCATCACCTCAAGAAATACCACCCCAAGCACCAGCCCGATCGGCAGATGCAGCACCAGCGGGTGAAAATTACCCACCACCTCCACCCACGCCGGCGCATGAAATCCCTCCGTCCTCGGCAGAAACCGGAAACAATAGAACACCGCCCCCACATACCCAGCCAATCCCAGCCCAGCCAGCGTGATCCATCCCTTCCGCGACGGCCCAGCCACCACCGCCGCTCCCGCAGCCCCAGTTCCCACCACCGGTTCCGGTCGCTCAATCGTAAACCGCGCACCACACGCCGGGCATAGGCCTTGCTCGCCCTCCATCGACGCATCCACGTCGAAGGGCTTCAGGCAGGAGGGACAGGAGACACGGTGATTCATCGGTCAAGACAGTTAAACCGCCGCCGCCACCCATCTTTCACCTCCCGCCTTCCGGATCCCCGGTCTTCCCCCGCTCAGAACAGCTCGCCAGCCGCAAAGAAACGCTTCAATTCCTCCGCCGCAGTCTCCGGCCCATCCGATGCATGGCACATATTGACCATCTTGTTCTCGCCGAAATCCCCGCGGATCGTCCCCTTCGCCGCCACCGTCGAATCCGTCGGCCCCAGCAGATCACGCACCCGCGCAATCACATTCTCCCCTTCCAGCGCCAGCGCCACCACCGGACTGCTCTGCATGAACGACGCAATTTCAGGATAAAACGGCTTGTCCGCCACATGCGCATAATGCTCCCGCAGCACCGCGTCGCTCAACTGCATCATCTTCAGCCCCCGCACCCGGAAGCCCTCGGCTTCCAATCGGCGCAGCACTTCGCCGCTCAGGCGCTTCTGAACACAGTCAGGCTTGAAAAGAATAAGGGTCGTTTCCATGATCGTTGTTGTCTGATTTGAAATGGGTCCGCCGCCCTGATTCAAGGCACGAGGGGGGCGCACCATGGGCAATCACCTCGGCTTTGCAACCCGGTTTCCACACGCGCCTTCCCAGCGGCCGCCAGCTCACGCCTTCGGCTCCAGCAGGCTCCTCCCCGTCATCGCCGCCGGCTGCGCCACCCCCAGCATCGCCAGCAGGGTCGGCGCAATGTCCGCCAGAATCCCGTCCCGCACCCGGTACCCGCCCGCATCAGCAGCCACATACACACAGTGCACCAGATTCGTCGTGTGCGCCGTGTGCGGCGACCCATCCGCATTCCTCATCTGCTCGCAATTCCCATGGTCCGCCGTCAGCAGACACTTGCCCCCCAGCGCCAGCACCTTCTCCACAATCAGCCGCACCCCCAGATCGATCGTCTCCACCGCATGCACCCCCGCCTCCACCACCCCAGTGTGCCCCACCATGTCAGGATTCGCAAAATTCATGATTACCGCATCATATTCCTCCAGCCGCCGCCACACCTCGAACGCCAGATCCGGCGCACTCATCTGCGGCTTCTTGTCATACGTCGGCACTTCCTTCGGACTGATCGCCAGATACCGGTCCTCACCAGGAAACGGGGCGTCCGCCCCCGCATTGAAGAAGAACGTCACATGCGGAAACTTCTCCGTCTCCGCCGCTCGCAACTGCCGCAACCCCGCCTCCGCGAGCACTTCCCCCAGAATCCCCTTCATGCTCTCCGGCCCGAACACCGTCCGCACCCCCAGCGCCGCATAACTCTCCTTGTACTCCGTTAGCGTATAACAAGCCACCCGCGGCGTCACCTCCCGCTCGAACGAATCAAACGCAGGATCCATCAGCGCCTCCGTCAGCTGCCGCGCCCGGTCCGCCCTGAAATTGAACCACAGCACCACATCCCCGTCCCTCACGCGCTGCTCCCCAGCCTCACTGAAAATCATCGGCTGCAGAAACTCGTCACCCCTCGGCTCCCCGGCATACGCCGCACGGATCGCCGCCGATGGAGCCCCCGCCGTCACCGCACCCCGTCCTAGCACGATCGCATCCCACGCCAGCTTGTTCCGCTCCCACCGCTTGTCGCGGTCCATCGCAAAATACCGCCCGATCACCGTCGCAATCCGCGCCCCCGTCGGCGCAATCGCCCGCTCCACCAGCGCTAGCGAATCCGCCCCGCCCGTCGGCGAAGTGTCCCGCCCGTCCGTGATCGCATGCACCACGATGTCCCCGCAACCCGCCGCCGCCGCCGCCTCACACAACGCCGCCAGATGATCCTGATGACTGTGCACCCCCCCGTCACTCACCAGCCCCAGCAGATGCAGCCGCCCGCCCTTCGCCTTCCCAAACGCCTCCACCAGCACCGGATGCGTCGCCAACTCCCCGTCCCGGATCGCCTTGTTGATCCGCGTCAGATCCTGATAAACAATCCGCCCAGCCCCCAGATTCAGGTGCCCCACCTCGCTGTTCCCCATCTGCCCGGCCGGCAACCCCACGTCCTCGCCGCTCCCCGAAACCTGTCCCCACGGATACTTCCCGTACAGCTCATCATGAAACGGCGTCCGCGCCAGCAGCGTCGCGTCACCATTGACCTCCGCCGCCGCACGTCCGCCCGGATTGATGCCCCAGCCATCGCGAATGATCAGAACCACAGGTTTTTTCACCATCATGGCCCGCATATAGACGCTCCTCCTCCCGCAGCAACCCGGGAAATGCCCCACTCCCTCCATCTCCATCCCTCCTCATGAACCTTTTCGTCTACGGCTCCCTCATGTTCGACGTCGTCTGGCAACGCATCGCCCGCACCTCCAACCCAACCCTCCCCGCCACCGCCCAAGGCTGGTCCGTCCGCTCCCTCCAAGGCGTCTCCTACCCAGGCCTCATCCCCGCTCCCCCGGACTCCCTCGCCTCAGGCCTCCTCCGCTCCAACGTCTCACCCATCGCCCTCGCCCGTCTCGACGCCTTCGAAGGCCCCGACTACCTCCGCCAGCTCATCGCCATCACCCTGCCCGACGGCTCCACCTCCTCCGCATGGGCATGGATCGTCAGCCCAGCCGCTAGGCACCTCGTCCTCCCCGATCCATGGGACCCCGACCGCTTCGCTCGCGACTCCCTCACAGATTTCATCCGCAACACCACCGGCGATCCCCCCTGATCCCCGCCTCAGAAATCCCGCGCCAGTAAATGCCCCGCCAGCTCATGCAGCCGCCGGGCATTCGAACCAAACGGAGCCAGCGCCGCCGTCGCCTCCGCCGTCAGCCGCGACGCCTCCACTCTCGACGCCTCCAGCCCCAGAATCGCCGGATACGTCGACTTCCCCACCGCCACATCCTTCCCCGCCGTCTTCCCCAGCTTCTCCGACGTCTGCGTCACATCCAGAATGTCATCAATCACCTGAAACGCCAGCCCCAGCGCATGCCCGAACCGCGTCAGCGCCGCCAGCTCGTCCTCACTCGCCCCTCCCGCCATCCCCCCCAGCCGCAGGCTGCACGTCAGCAACGCCGCCGTCTTCCCCTCATGGATCGCCCGCAGTTCCTCGAACGACACCACCTTCCCCTCCGCCTCAATATCCCGCACCTGCCCGCCAATCAGATGCCGCGACCCCGCCGCCACCGCCAGCTCCCCAACCATCGCCCCCACACTGTGCCCCACCCCCGGCGGCGACTCCAGCACCAGCCCGAACGCCAGCGGCTGCAACGCATCCCCCGCCAGCACCGCCACCGCATCGCCATACACCTTGTGACAAGTCGGTCGCCCGCGCCGGAAATCATCGTCGTCCATGCACGGCAGATCATCGTGAATCAGCGAATACGTGTGAATGCACTCCACCGCGCACGCCACCCCCACCGCTCGCTCGTCATCCCCCCCGCACGCCTCGCACGCCGCCAGCGTCAGCACCGGCCGCAACCGCTTCCCACCCGCAAACATACTGTGCCGCATCGCCGCATGCAGCGTCCCCGGAGCCTCCCCAGCCCCCGGCAACCATCGCTCCAACGCCGCATCAAGGCGATCCTTCTGCCGCCCCAGATACTCAGAAAGTGTTTCGTCCATCATGTTCGCACGCTCTCTCCCAACACTCCGCGCCTCGCGAAACCGGAAACTCTCTGCGCATTCCCGCGCCCCACCCTCTCCACCGCCGGGCCTCCACCGCCAGCACCAGATCTCGCATCGTCAACTCACACCCCTTCCTCGAACCCCAGCCTCAATCTCATCAGCATTCAGATACACCCCAAGCAGCGGCTCCGGCAGGTAGGACTTCAGCACGCTCTTCCCCGACCCATTCGGCCCAGCAAACATGCGCAGTCTCCGCGTCCCATCGTTCATCGTAGCGTGTAGATCGTGCCGGACTTCACCCGAATCGGCGGCTCGATCTGCTTCACCACTTCTTTGCGCCCGTCAGGATAGACCCTGACCACCAACCCTCCCTCCGTCTGCAGCACACTCTGCCCCGACGCCAGTACCTCCAGACGCGCACTCGCAAACGCCTGCCCGGAAAAGGCGGGAAACTCGCTCTCAAGGGCATCAATATCAGCTTCAGACATCACCTCCCATTAGCTCATCCGCTTCTCCGCATCAACCTCGTCCTTCCACCCTAAGATTCCCGCATCTTTGTCCCCCTCCGCATCCATGTCGCTCAAACACCCGGGCGATCCCGCATCCGATCCTCGTCCACATCCCCGAGAACGTCGTCGTGCTCGGCCCGATTCTTCAATGATCCCGTTTCTCCTTCCCAAGGCTCCTTTCCCCCCCGGCACCCGTACCACTCTCACCGCCACTCCCCATGAACCCACCTCCCGTGCCCGACCACCTCTCAAACATCATCCGTCTCGCGTGGGAAGACCGCACCAGCTTCGAGGAAATCAAAGAACGCACCGGCTTCACCGAAAAACAGGTCATCGACCTCATGCGCCGCCAACTCAAACCCTCCAGCTTCCGCATGTGGCGCAAACGCGTCGCCGGCCGTGTCACCAAGCACCGCAAGCTCCTCGAACAGCACCTCCATGCCCCCCACCATCGCGACGACTCCTCCGATCCGTAGCCTCCCACCCGCACCTTTCCTAACACTGCCACCTCACTTCTCACTTCTCACTTCCCATGACCACCACCCCTCCCCGCTGGATGCGGAACGTCCTCCTCGCCGCCGGGCTCTACAACATCCTCTGGGGCGCCTTCGCCGTCCTCTTTCCTGGCGCCTTGTTCACATGGCTCAACATGCCCCAGCCGAACTACCCCCAGTTCTGGCAATGCATCGGCATGATCGTCGGCGTCTACGGCCTCGGCTATGCCATCGCCGCCACCAATCCCGCCCGCCATTGGCCCATCGTCCTCGTCGGATTCCTCGGCAAAGTCTTCGGCCCCCTCGGCATGGCTCAAGCCCTCTGGACCGGTGCCCTCCCATGGCCCTTCGCCCTCAATTGCCTAACCAACGATCTCATCTGGTGGGTGCCGTTCTTCCTCATCCTCAAATACGCATGGGATCAATTCCAGAACGAACCCGCCAACTCCCAGCGGCCCGACGAAGCCGCACTCCTCTCTAACGCCGCCACCTCCACCGGCACCACTCTAGCCGCCCTCTCGCAGCAGCATCCCGTCCTCCTCGTCTTCCTCCGCCACTCCGGCTGCACCTTCTGCCGCGAAGCCATGGCGGACCTCTCCGCCGCACGCACCGCCATCACCAGAAACGGCACCTCCCTCGCCCTCGTCCACATGGGCACCGCCGACTCCTTCGCCGCCTTCGCCGCCACCTACGGCATGGAAGACGTCCCCGCCATCTCCGATCCCGATCGCCAACTCTATCAAGCCCTCGGCCTCCGTCGCGGCAACCTCCGCCAGCTCCTCGCACTCTCCGTCTGGTGCCGCGGCCTGACATCTTTCCTCGCAGGTCATCGCCCCGGCCCCATGGAAGGCGACGCCACCCAGATGCCCGGCGTCTTCCTCATCCATCACGGCCGCGTCGTCCGCCGCTTCTCCCACACCACCGCCGCCGTCCGCCCCGACTACGCCGCCCTCGCTCAACTCCCCTCGCCCGCCTGACATGTGCCCGCTCCTGCCCCTCCACGCCGCCGCAACCTTCGCCCTCACCGGCCTCATCTGGACCATCCAGCTCGTCCACTATCCCCTATTCTCCCTCGTCGGCCCCGACTCCTTCCCATCCTATCACCAGCAGCACACCACCCGCATCACATGGCTCGTCGCTCCCCTCATGCTCACCGAACTCCTCACCGCCGCCTCCCTCGTCTACCTTGGCAACCGCAACCCATGGCTCCTCGCCAGTCTCGTCCCCCTCATCTTCAACTGGCTCTCCACATGGCGCGTCCAGATCCCCCTGCACAACATCCTCACCTCCGGTTTCAACCTCCACGCCCACCAGCGTCTCGTCTCCTCCAACTGGTGGCGCACCGCCGCATGGTCCTCCCGCACCGCTTGCCTCCTCATCATCCCCTCATAGCCCGCTGAAATTCCCGCCCCCGCTGCCCGCTTGCCCTCCCGCCCCAGCCTTGCTTTCCTCATTCATACACCAAGGCAGCAAGGCCCCCATGAACAAGAAAGGCATCATCCTCGCCGGCGGCGCCGGCACCCGTCTCGATCCGCTCACCCGCATCGCCTGCAAACAACTGCTGCCGATCTACGACAAACCCATGATCTACTACCCGCTCAGCACACTCATGCTCGGCGGAATCCGCGAAATCCTCATCATCTCCACCCCCAAGGACCTCCCAGCCTTCCGCGACCTCCTCGGCGACGGCTCCCGCCTCGGCATCCGCCTCGAATACATCGAACAACCCGCCCCCGAGGGCATCGCCCAGGCCTTCCTCCTCGCCGAAGACTTCCTCGCCGGCTCCGGAGCCACCCTCATCCTCGGCGATAACATCTTCTACGGAAAACTCGACTTCTTCCGCTCCGCACTCGCCATGGAAAAAGGCGCCTGCGTCTTCGGCTACCACGTCCGCGACCCCGAACGCTTCGGCGTCGTCGAATTCGACGCCTCCCGCCGCGTCATCAGCATCGAGGAAAAACCCAAACGCCCCAAATCCAACTTCGCCGTCCCCGGCCTCTACGTCTACGACGAATCCGTCGTCGCTCGCGTCAAACAACAATCACCCTCCGCTCGCGGCGAACTCGAAATCACCGACCTCAACAACGCCTACCTCCGCGACGGCGCCCTCGAAGTCCGTCTCCTCGGCCGCGGCATCGCATGGCTCGACACCGGCACCCCCGCCAGTCTCCTCGAAGCCGGCAACTACATCGCCACTATCGAACACCAGCAGAACCTCAAGGTCGCCTGCATCGAAGAAGTCGCCTTCAACCGCGGCTTCATCAACGAAGCCGAATTCGAACTCGTCATCAGCGCCACCCGCAGCCCGGACTACCGCCGCTACCTCGAAGGCGTCCTCACAGAATGGCGCCAGCAACCACGCTGACCCTCACCCCACGATGCGCTTCCTCCCCGCCCTAGCCGCTGCCGTACTCCTCCCGGCCTGCCAATCCCAGCGCACCGTCATCGCAGGCCCCACCCAGACCAGCCTCTCCGCCGCATCCGGCGGCGGCGAAGTCGACCCCAATGCCCGCTTCCAGGCCGCCGACCCCTTCGGCTATCAATCCAACGGCTCCGGCGGCCTCAACGCCCTCAGCGGCAAAATGTTCTCCGGCAATACCGCCCAGAAGAACATGCGCTCCTTCAACCAGACCCGCGACTTCGTCGCCAAACGCTACGGCGGCTCCACAAGGGAACTCGGTACCGCTGACAAACAATCGTTCCTCCAGAAAATGACCTCCCGCTTCTCCGGCAGCTCCGCCTCGGAATCAGGCAACGCCTCGGAAGCCTCCAGAAACTTCCGCGAACAGGACCGCTCCGTCGCCGCCTCCACTAACCGCAACCAGGACCGCGCCGCCAATGTCCGCGACTTCCCGGACAGCACCCGCACCGCCCGCACCGGCTACTACTACCCAGCCGAAAAAGACGCCCAGAACGGCTTCACTCAGCCAAAGATGATGAACGCAGACAAAGGCACCGCAGAAAAAATCACCAGCCTCATCATGAGCGGCACCAACGAGGAACCAGCCACCGTCGACGACATCCGCAAGGCCCTCGGCAAACCCTGAGCCCACGGAACCTTCGCCCGCAGGTGCCGCTTCAATAACCAGGACCAGCATCGCCGCCACTCGTTTGCCCGCAAGGCACGGCACCGCGTCTCCTCTAGCAACCAGCACACCCACCCCCACACCCCACACCCCACACCCCCCCCCAAACCGTACCGCTTCCCGGTGGACACCACACCGTCCCAGAGCCATAACCTCCCGCGACTTCCCCGCTCCATGCACCTCACTTATCTCTCTCCGTTGTGGTGGCTGCTCAGCCTCCTTGTGCTGGCCGGCGGTTTCTGGTTCACCCTCGTGGACCGGCCGAAACACCTCATGACGGCCTCCTTCCTCCTCCGCTGCCTCGCCGTCATCCTCCTCGTCCTCGCGCTCTGCCGCCCAGGCTGGATGAAAGACGCAGACGACGCCCACGTCGTCTTCCTCGTCGATGTCTCCCAAAGCGTCGACCCCTCCGCCTCCCGCAAAGCCGTCGACGAGGTCAACTCAGCCGTCACCTCCCTCCGCTCCGGCGACTCCCACTCCGTCTTCTCCTTCGCCAACGGCGTCCGCCTCCGCAAAACCGAAGACCTCGCCACCGAACTCGACACATGGCGCAAAGGCATCGCCGATGACCAGTTCCGCTCCGCCTCCAGACTCGCAGACGCCGTCCTCAGCACCAGACTCGCCTTCCCAGCTGGCAAAAGCCGCCGCCTCGTCCTCCTCACAGACGGCCTCGAAACCGACGGCAGCATCGCCGCAGCCATGGAAACCCTCCGCCGCGAAGACGTCGATGTCGTCTGGCAACGCCTCGACAGTCTCTCCGACCCCGAAGCCTCCATCGTCTCCGTCGAACCCAATACCCCCTCCGCCTTCGCCGGCGAAATCGTCCGCCTCAACGTCCGCCTCGCCGCCAACCGCGACATGCAGGCCAGGGTCCGCATCCTCAGCAAGGGCGTCGCCGTCGCCGAAAAACCCATCACCCTCTCCGCCACCAGCCCCAACTCGCTGGAATTCGACATCCCCATGACCACCCCCGGAGCCAGTCTCTGGACCGCAGAACTCGTCCCCGCTCAGGACCGCTTCCCTATCAATAATCAGGCCTCCACCACCATCGAGGTCAAAGGCAAAAGCCGCCTCCTCGTCATCCACAAATCCCCCAAGGAAATGCGCGGCATCTCCCGCGCCCTCCAGGAACAGGAATTCGATGTCGATGTCCGCGGCGAAAACGGGGTCCCCGAAACCATGGACGAACTCCTCTCCTTCGGCGCCGTCGTCCTCGCCGATGTCCCCGCCACGTCCCTCAACGCCCGCCAGATGGACCTCCTCAAGCGCTACGTCCAGGACTTCGGCGGCGGCCTCGCCATGCTCGGCTCCGAAAACTCCTTCGGCCTCGGCGGCTACTACAAAACCCCCGTCGAAGACGTCCTCCCCCTCGTCAGCCGCTTCGAAAAGGAAAAGGAAAAACCTTCCCTCGCCATGGTCCTCGTCATGGACAAATCAGGCTCCATGGAAGGCCTCCCCATCGCCCTCGCACGCCAGGCCGCCAAAGCCTCCGTCGAACTCCTCGGCCCCCAGGACCAGATCGCCGTCATCGGCTTCGACAGCGAACCCCAAATCATCTCCGACCTCCGCCGCGCCTCAGAAAAAGACGCCATCCAGGCCTCCATCGATACCCTCGAAGCAGGCGGCGGCACCGACATGTACCCGGCCATGCAGCAGGCCAAACAAATGCTCGATAACTGCGCCGCCAAGGTCAAACACATGATCTGCATGACCGACGGCCAGACCCCCGACCAGGGCTTCGCCGAACTCACCCAGAGTCTCGCCGACAGCGGCGTCACCGTCTCCACCGTCGCCCTCGGCGACGGTGCCTCCGGCGACCTCCTCCAGGCCATCGCAGAAATCGGCAAAGGCCGCTTCTACGCCGCCACAGACCCTAACACCGTCCCCCAGATCTTCACGCGCGAAACCATGCAGGCCAGCAAAAGCGCTATCAAGGAAGACGTCTACGCACCCATCGTCACCACAGACCACCCCATGCTCGCAGGCTACGCCGACAGTCTCCCCTCCGCTCTCGGCTACGTCATGACCGAAGCCAAACCCGCCACCCAGACCATCCTCTCCGCTGACACCGGCGATCCTCTCCTCGCCATCGGCCGCTTCGGTCTCGGTCAGGGCCTCTCCTTCACCTCCGACCTCACCGAAAAATGGGGCGGCGAATGGCTCGCATGGGACGGCTGCGGCAAATTCTGGGCCCAGGTCCTCCGCTCCATCCTCCGCAAAAACGACACCGATGGCATGGAGGTCCGCTCCGCCATCGACCAGAACCGCTGGCTCATCGACATCACCCGCCGCGACCCCGACGGCATGCCCGTCGGCAACCTCCAGTGGGACGCCCTCGCCGTCGACGAAAACAGCCGCGAATTCCCAGTCACCATCGAAGAACGCGGGCTCGGCCGCTACACCGCCTCTCTCCCGCTCGAAGGCCGCGAAAAACTCACCCTCCGCCTCCGCGATAAGGACTCCAACAAACTCAAGGTCCTCCACTACAATCGCCCGTCCCCGCCCGAATACCGCCTCAGCCGCGACGTCCCCCCCGCTCTCGCCGCCGCCCCAGCCTTCGCCCCAGCCTCCGTCCGCGACGGGCTCCGCCCCGCACGCACCCGCAAAGGCCTCGAATCATGGTGCTCCCTCCTCGCCCTCGCCTCCGCCCTCGGCAGCGTCGTCCTCCGCAGGGTCTAGCAAAGTGACACAGGCATCTTGCCTGTGACCTCAATGCCGAAGATCCTGAAACCAGCCGCAGGCTCTTCCAGATGCCCCAACGGGGCCCAAATGTGATAGCCCGGGGCATCGCCCCGGGTCACTCATAACATAAACCACAAGCCCTGAAAGGGCGGAACAAGCCCTTCTCACTTCTCACTTCTCTCCAGCCCCACCAGCGCCAGCTCCCGGTGATGCACCGCCATCTGCTGTAACCGCACCGTCCGGAACCCCATCGCCCGCATCGCCGCCAGCCACTCCCCCTGCGCCGACGCCTCCGCAAAATCCGTCAGCTTCAGCGTGATCACCGCCGACCGGATCGACGGACACATCCCAATGCACCGCCGGCACTCCGTGATCGCCACCGCCGGCGATTGATTCATGTCCGACATGAACCACGTCGCCCGTCCCCCAAGATCCCGCTTGCTCACCAATGCCGCCGGCTTCCGGCAATGCACCACCCACGGCACCGTCCCTCCAACCCCGGCACCCGGCATTTCCGCCACCGCCGACGCCATCACCACCGGAGCCAGTCGCGCCGGATCCACCCCGATCACTGACACCCCACGCCGCAGCAACGCCAGGATCACTCCCCCAGGCGCACACCCCAACTCCACCACCACGTCCTCCGCCCGAAACCTCAAATCAAAAAACCGCACCGCCTCCTCCAGCTTCAGCCACGCCCGCGACGGCGCATCCTCCGGCATCTCCACCCCACTCGCTCCCCCCGGATCAGGACTCAGCAGCCGCCCATGCCAGTGCAACCCCGTCCAGTAATCCTCAGGCCCCACCTCAATCACCGTCCCCACCACCGCCCCGTCCGCCAATCGCCCCTCCCCCACTCCTCCACCCATCCCCACCAGCCGTCCCTTCTCCAATCCCAGATGATGCACCACCATCCCCGCTCCACCCACTCCCCGCACCACCTCCTCCGCTCCCTCCCGCGTCCCCGCCTTCCCAGCAAATAAACTCACCCGCCTCGCAAACGCCAGCCGCTCCCTCAATGCCTCCCGCCCAAACTCCCCCACCCCATCCCCAGCCTTGAACGCCACCATCCCCTTCGCCTGAAACCCAGGCCGCCACCCCAAACCCGCCGCCACCACCTCCCCCTTCAATGCCCGCTCCGATCCCGAATTCGTCAGGGCCAGCAGATGGGGCGAGGTAAATTCAGTCACAACTCTCATTCAGCGCGTTTCTCCCCCAACGGAACGGCGTTCCCCCTCCCGGTCAATCCGCAATCCCTCTCCCCAAACCCTCTCCCCGCTGCTTTTCCACATCCCTTCATCTTCCCGCGTCACCCTCTGCCCGTAATTCAGTAACTTGACGGCTGCCAGACCATCCTTCATCATGGAATCTTCAGGGTCTCCCCCATCCCTTTCTCCACCGCTCCATCCTAGCCTGCCCTAACCGTCATGATCTCCATCAAGTCCCGTCTCGATTCCCATTTCCGCCTCGCCGCCGCCGCCGCTACCGGTGCCGCCGCCGTCAGCACTTCCTCTTCCGCCAACGCCGCCGTCATCTACAGCGGTCTCCAGAACGTCCCCATCTTCCCGATCGCCGCCAACGGTGGCGTCTACTTCGAATTCGAAGCCCCCTTCACCGCCGCCCAGGGCACTCGCCCCGCCGGCTGGGACGTCAACCCCTACGCCTCCGGCGCCAGCATCTACCTGAACAGCAACACCGCAGTCGTCCTCGTCGGTGCCACCGCCGCTGACCTCGCCTTCGGTACCCCCATCACCGCCGCCTCCCTCTTCTCCGGCAATGGCTTCTCCGGCGGCGTCGGCATCCCCGCAGGATCCACCGGCATCTTCGGCTTCCGCTTCATCTCCAATAACGGCGGCGATCCCGCCCAGGACCTCTTCGGCTGGGCTCGCATCTCCATCGCCGCCGCCGGCAACGGCAACATCGTCGACTGGGCCTACGAAAATACCGGCGCTTCCATCACCGCAGGCGCCGTCCCGGAACCCAGCTCCCTCGGCCTCCTCGCCGCTGGCACCGCAGGCCTCGCCCAATGGCGCAGACGCCGCGCTTCGGTCTGATTGAAAGAGGCACTTCCCGTACCTCTCTCCACATCCCTTCCCCAACGGGAGCGCCCTCCAAACGGCGCTCCCGTTTTGCTGCCCTCCTCATGCCCCCATCCCCGCGCAAAATCCTCCTCATCGGCTGGGACTCCGCCGACTGGCGCATCCTCGACCCTCTCCTCGCCGCAGGCCAGATGCCCGCCCTCGCCAGTCTCATCGCCCGCGGGGTCCGCGGCAACCTCGCCACCGTCGAACCCGTCCTCTCCCCAGCCGTCTGGACCACCATCGCCACCGGCAAATTCCCCTTCCGCCACGGCGTCCTCGGCTTCGTCGAACCAGACCCCCTGACAGCCGGCGTCCGCCACACCGGCAGTTCCTCCCGCCACGGCGCTGCCCTCTGGAACATCCTCTCCCACTCCGGCCTCCACTCTCACTCCATCGGCTGGTTCGCCAGCCACCCCGCTGAACCCATCAACGGGCTCTGCCTCACCGACCGCTTCCCCCTCGCCACCGCACCCCTCTCCGCCCCATGGCCGCTCCCCGATGGCTCCATCCACCCCCCAGACCGCGCCGCCTCCCTCGCCCCCCTCCGCGTCCACCCAGCCGAAATCGAAGGCGATCAACTCCTCCCCTTCGTCCCCGCCGCCGCCTCTCTCGACCAGTCCGACGAGCTCACCCGCTCCCGCCTCCAGCAGATCGCCCTCATCCTCGCCTCCACCGCCTCCCTCCAGGCCGCCGCTACCCACGTCCTCCAACACGAACCATGGAACTTCCTCGGCGTCTACTTCCGCGCCCTCGACGAATTCGCGCACCACTTCATGCCGTTCCACCCGCCCCTCCTCCCGGGCATCTCCCCGACTGACGCCGCCACCTACGGCCAAGTCATCACCACCGCCTGCCGCTTCCACGACGCCATGCTCGCTCGCTTGCTCCACCTCGCAGGCCCAGACACCACCGTCATCCTCGTCTCCGACCACGGCTTCGAAAGCGGTCACCTCCGCCCCGGCACCCGCGCCGATCTCTCCTCCACCATGGCCCAATGGCACCGACCCTTCGGCATCTTCGTCATGGCCGGCCCCGGCATCGTCTCTAACGAAACCATCACCGGTGCCACCGTCCTCGACATCACCCCCACCATCCTCCACCTCTGCGGCCTCCCCGTCGCCGACGACATGGACGGCAAGGTCATGGTCACCGCCCTCGAACACCCGGAACCCATCCAGCGCATCCCCTCATGGGACCACTCCCGCCCCGCCTCTCCTAACCAACCCCTCTCCTCCACCACCGCCGCCGAAGCAAAACTCCTCATGGATCAGCTCGCCGGCCTCGGCTACATCGACGACGCCTCCGCCGCCGCCGCCGACCTCGCCGCCCAGGCCGCCGCCGAACTCCGCTACAACCGCGTCGCCTCCCTCGCCCAGGCCTCCCACCTCATCGCAGCTTCCTCCGAAGCCTCCTCCCTCGCCGACGACTTCCCATCCGTCCTCCGCTATCGCCTCAAGGCCATCCAGGTCCTCCTCATGCGCGGTCTCCTCACAGGCGCCGCCTCCGCCCTCCACGCCGCGGAATCCGACCTCGGCCTCTCGGAACCTCTCTCCCGCATGAAGGCCAATCTCCTCGCCGCCTCCGGTCAGCCAGCCGACGCCCTCCTCGCCCTCAACTCCATCCCCGCAGACTCCCAGCTCCCCGCCGTCCACGAACAATACGGCTCCTTCCACCTCCAGCTCCGCAACTGGCCAGCCGCAGAAGCCGCCTTCCGCCGCGCCCTGACCCTCGAACCCGATAACCCCGGTGCCCTCCTCGGCCTCGCCAGCGCCCTCGCTCGCCAGGACCACAACGATGACGCCGCCGCCGCCGCCCTCCAAGCCCTCGAACTCCAGTACTGGTTCCCCGCCGCACACTTCCGACTCGGCGCCATCCTATCAAAATCCGCAGACTTCGCACGCGCCGCCGCTTCCTTCGAAACCGGCCTCTCCATGCAGCCCGGCAACCTCATGGCCCATCGCTACCTAGCCAGAATCTACCTCCGCCTCGGCCAGCCAGAACGCGCCGTCGCCCACCGCGCCGTCGTCCGCGCCCTCACGGCGCACTCATCCACCGCGCCCGGTAAAACCGCCCCGGCCCAGCCCGCGTCAGCGGCACAGTCAGCACATTCCCATTCATGATGTGCGTGCTCTCCGTTCCCCACACCCCCAGATTCACCGAACTCTCAATCCGGTAAATCCGCCCCGCCGCATCCGGCAGCGTCAGCTGCAATCCCGTCCCGCCAGTCTCCGTCAATCCCAGCCGCGGCACCACCATCGGAGCCGTATTCACCAGCCCGCCACCCGTCACCGTATCGACTTCTAACTCAAGATCAAATCCCAGATCGCTGCTCGTCGCCGCGTTCTGCCGGATCTCCGCCGCAAACACATTGTTCCCCGCCGTCAGCGCAGAAACCGCCAGCGGCACCGTCAGCCACGTCTGCTCGTCCGCCCCGCCCACACTCACCGTCGCCAGATCCGCAGGCCCGGGATTGGCAGGAAGATTGTTCACCCAGATCCGGTTCCCGTTCAGATACAGCTGAATCCCGTCGTCCCGCATCACCCGCAGTCTCGCCGCACTGAACACCACCCCCGCAGGCACCGCAAAGGCCCGCCGGAACCAGTACACCGTCCGCCCCGGCGTCACCTGACCAGTCTCCCCATCCCCCCCGAACCCTAGCCGCGTCCGCCCGGTCTTCCACGCCGCATCATCAAACACACCACCCGTCCACCCCGCCGCAGGAGCCACCCCACTATCCAGGTAACGCCAGTCCGCCCCCGACCAGATCAATCGCTGCACCGTCACCGGCGACCCCACCGTCACCGGCACCACAGCCGTCGTCAGCGACGCCCCGCTCACCAGCTCCACCCGCGCCCGCACCCCGTAACTCCCCTTCAGCGCACTCGCCCACACCAGCCCCCACGGCGCACTCACCGCCTCCCCTAGCTTCGCACTCCCTGCAAAATACTCCACCCTCCTCACCGCTCCCGGCAGATTCGCCGTCGCCACCGCAAACCCTAACGGCTCATCCGACTTCACCACCTGCCCCGCCGCCGGTGCCGTCAGCCAAACCGACGCCCCACCCGCCGCCGGTGCCTTCAGCCCCGCCAGCTCCAGATCAAATCCCAGATCACTGCTCCCCACCGCCGACTGATGCACCTCCACCGCCAGCTGATTCTCACCAGCACGCAACCCAGTCACCGGCACCACCACCTCCACAGGATTCACCTCGTCCTCCGCAGCCGCACTAGCCAGCGTCGAAAACGCCAGCACTCCCTCCGGCAGATTGTCCCGCAGCAGCTCCACACGGTTCAACTGCACCGACACCCCGTCGTCCCGCACCACCCGCAGCCGCAGCGCATCAAACGCCGCAGGATCCGTCACCGTGAACTTCTTCCGGAAATACACCGTCGCCGGCTTCGCCCCAGCATCATCATATCCCAGCGCCGTCACCTCCCCGTCTCCCCCGTACCCTAACCGACCCGGCCCCTCACGCCAAGCCGTATCGTCAAAACTCGTCCGCCCCGGCCAGTTAGGCCCCGGATCCACCCCGCGGTCCTCATACTTCCATACCTCCCCCCGCTTCACCAGCACCGTCGCCTGCGCCGGAGCCCGCACCACCAGCGTCACCCCCGGCCCGCTGAACACCGCCCCCGCACTGTCCGTCGCCACCGCCGTCACCATATGATTCCCCGCCACCGCGCCACTCCACGCCACACTCCACGGCCACTCGCCACTCTCCCCCACCTTCACCCCGTTCACCAGCCACTCCACCCGCCGCACCCCCAACCCAGCCCCCGGCAGCACCTCTCCCGTCAGCACCGGCACCTCCGGCAGCAGCACCGCCCCTCGCGCCGCCACATACACGCCCCGTCCCCGCCCCGTTCCCACGTCCGCCTTCAACTCCATGTCAAAACTCGCATCCGAACTCGTCGCCGATTCCTGCACCAGCTCCACCGCCACCGTATTCCATCCCGCCCGCAGCAACCCCCCATCCAGCATCGCTTCCACCCACGCATTCTCCTCACTCCCCGCCGCCTGCGCCGTCCCGTCCGCCCGGATGTTATGCCGGAACGCCAGCACCCCGTTCACATAAACCAGCGCCGCATCATCCCGCACCAGCCGAAACCGCAACCCGCTCACCGCACGCGGATCCGCCACCGCAAACGTCCGCCGGAACTGCGCCCTCACATACCTCGCCCCTCCAGGACTGATGTTCGTCACCTCATCCCCATCCCCGTACCCTAACTGCCCAGCCCCGCTGCTCCACCCGCTGTCGTCAAACCCGGGCCGCTCCCAACCAACCGGTGCCGCCGCCGTCGCCGCACGCCACTTCCACACACTCCCCGCTCCAATCAGATCCACCGGAGCCGCTCCCACCGTCACCGCCACCGCTCCAGATGTCAGCGGACTCCCCACACTGAACGTCGCCACCACCCGCAGCACATGCGCCCCAGCCGTCGGATTGCTCCACGTCAGCGCATACGGAGCCGTCACATCCTCACCCGCCTTCACCCCATCGATCAGAAACTCCACCTTCGTCACCGTCGCCGTCCGCGCCCGCGCCTCCGCCGTCAGCACCACCGGCACTCCCGCCACCAGCCGCCCCCCGCTCTCCGGAAATGTCAGGTAAGCCGCCTGCGCCCCAGCCGTCGGCGCATCCTGCACCCCCAGCAACTCCCCATCAAACGCCAGATCACTGCTCGTCGGCTCCACCTGGTGCACCTCCGCACACAACCAGTTGTCCCCCGCCACCAGCAGCGTCGGACTGATCCCGTTCGTCTGCTGATACACCCCCGGCTCCGTCGAATCCAATGCCGTCGTTGCATACGTGATGTTCGCCTCCGTCACCGTCGCCGCAAAATTATCCTGATAAATCCGCGTCCCGTTCAGATACACCATCACCGCATCATCCCGCTGACACAACAGTCTCAACTCCTTGTACAACGCCGGATTCGCCACACTGAACCGCCGCCGGAAATACGCCGTCGTCCGCTTGTTCTGCGCATCCGGCCCGAAACTGATCACCGTCCCCTCTCCGCCATTCCCGTACCCTAGCAACCCAGGCCCCTGCGCCCACGCCGCATCATTGAACGTCCTCGCACGCCACGCCGTCCCCAGATCCGTCCCCGTGTCATTGTACTTCCACACACTCAGCCGCGGCACCAAACCCGTCACCGTCTCCGCCGCCGTCTCCGCCACTGACAGATCCGCACCCGTCGCATTCACCGTCCAGTTCATCCCGCTGCTGAACGTCCGCACAAACGTCAGCCGGTTCGCCACCACCTCCATCGCATCAATCCGCCGCACCCCCACCGGCACCCGGCACAACGCATAACTCCCATCACTGTCGCTCCACGCATACAGATTCCCTTCCGTATACACCCGCACCCCGCCCATCGGCTGGCTGTCCCCGTCCACCACCCGCCCCGAAATCCTAACCTGCCCAGTCGGCAGCACTCCCACCCGCTGCACCACCGTCTTCCGCCACGTCCCCCCGCGGCAGTCACTCACCACACACTGCACCGCATACTCCCCATCCCCTCCAAACGTCTTCCGCTGCACCGGCTCGTTGTCCCACGAATGCGTCCCATCCCCGAAATCCCAGTAATACGCCAGCCGGTCCCCGTCCGCATCCGTCGCCTCCACCTCCCACACACATTCCGCCCCGCTCGCCACATGCCCCGCCTGCGCCACCAGCCGCCCCTCCGGTACTCGGTTCCCACTCACCGCAAACCCCACCGCCAAATCCATCGCCCGCGGAAAAGCCGCCGCCCCAGTCCCCAGCGGCGTCACCGATACCCCCGCCGCCACATCCGTAAACGTCATCCCCACCGGCAAGGTCAGCCCAGTCTGCCTCGGCATCGCATCCACCCGGTAACTGTCCTCCCCCTGCTTGTTAGTAAAATGCAGCACCAGCCCGCGCTCGAACTCCGTCCCGCTCAGAGTCGCCCGATAGTCAAACCAGTAGTCCCTCCCCGCATCACGACTCACCCGCAACCCCCGGAACCCATTCCCGTTCCGCGGCTCGTCACTCACATGCAGACGATACACCCCGGCCGTCGTCACCCGCGCACTCTCACCATCCGGGATCCAGTCAATCGACGTCTTGTGACTCGACGTGTAATGCATCCCGTCACCCCCGCTCCCCATCGGATCATGGTTGTTCCCGTACTCCACATTCGACCCATCCCCGATGATGCTGTTATCACTCGTATCCCACCGGTGCGCATGCGGCAGCCCCAGATTGTGCCCGAATTCATGCGTGAACACACTCAGCCCGTAATAACCATTCGCTAGGTGCATCCCCACACCACCCACATACGCCAGCCCCGCATAACCAGCCGCCGGCCGCCCGTTCGTGAACACCCCCGCAAATGCAAAATCGCTTAGCACGAAACCCGCCGCCGCCGCCGCCGCCCGCGCGTCAGGATACAGCCGCGACAACCCAGCATTGTCATAATCCCCGGCCGGCCGCCCGATCGCCAGCGCCGGTGTGAACTGCGATCCCCCGGGCCCCAGCGGCGCAATCCGGATCCGCCCCCACGACAGGTTGTTCATGTGATTGATGAACTCATTCATCAGCGCCGTCGCCCGCGCATCACTGATCGTATCCGCTAGCGCACTGCTGCTGTCGCTGAACCGCGGCCGCAGAAACAGCATCCGCTTGTATCCCTCCGTATAGCCACTCGCCGCCACCGGCAACCCGCTCGCCGCCACCTCCCCAACCCCGCCCGACGCCATCACCGGCAAATCCGGCTCACCTAACGCATACGCCGCCACCGCCCGACCCGCCCACTCCCTCCCGTGCGCCGCACAGCAGAACCGCCGCACCTCCCCGCCCAGCCTCACCGCCACCCCATCCTCCACCGCACACCCTCCCACCCGCTCCCGCTCCACCCCGCGCTCCTCCACTCCCTCCACCTCCACCACCTCCGCAGGCTCGGAATCCAGCGCCATCACCTTGTCCACCCTCACCGCAGGATTCACCGAAACATTCGTCGCCGCCTCCACCGGCAGCGCAATCCCCCGCAACGGCACCCGCCCTTTCGTCACATACTCTAACCCAGCCCCATACACCCCCACCTCATACACCTCCCCGCCAATCTCCGCCCACCTCAGCAACCCCCCGCCCTCCACTTCCCGCCCAGGCACCACCCGCGCACACGCCACCGAAAAACTCCCCATCGCATTCACCTCCTCCTCCAGCATCTCCCTCACCCGCTCCGGCAAACCCGCCCGCCGCGCCCCCCTCACCGCCACCCGCAACGCCCGCTCCGGATCCGCCACCATCAAATCCGCCATCCTCCTCCTCCGCTCCCGCGCCAACCCCACCCCCTCAGCCTCCATCCCCGCACGCTCCCCACTCCCGGCGCGCTCCCAGCGCCCCATCCACCCCGCAAACGCCGCAATCTCCGGAATCTCCTCCCCCGCCACTCCCTCCTCATCTCCACCCACACTCACCCTCTCCTTCACCACATCCCTCACCCCTTTCTTCAATCCAACCCGCTCCCTCTCACCCACCTTCTCCACAACCTCCGGTCCACGGCTCACCCAAACCGCCGCCCCCAACAGGCCCAGCAGTACTCCCAGATGCAGTCGCTTGCTCTTCATGCCCGCCATTCTCTCACGTTCCCCTCACCGCGCAAAAGCGTTCCTCATCACCCCCATCACCCCCGGGACTTGCCCTCTCACCCTCGCTGCGCCATAAACCCCCGGCCTTCCCGCCACGACCCGCTCCCCTCATGAACCTTCCCCAAGGCCTGCGCTCCTTCTTCGACCGACGCGATCCCGCCACCATCCGCGTCCTCGTCGCCCTCTCCACCCTAGCCATCGCCCTCGCCGCCTTCCTCATCAAGGCCGTCAAACCATGGAACCCCAAACTCCTCGCACGCTGGCATTCCCCCAAAGGCCCTAAACTCGACGACTTCATCACCGCAGGCCTCTGGTACGGAGCCGCCCTCGCCCTCGCCTTCCTCCTCATCTCCCTCCTCACTCAACGCTGGTGGTCACTCCCCGCCGCACCCGTCCGACCCGACCACGGCCGCCCCGTCCTCCCCCCAGCCGCACGCCGCTGGGTCTGGCTCATGCTCGCCGCCGTCACCATCCTCGCCATGTGGGCCCGCTCCCCTCGCCTCAACCACAGCTTCTGGAACGACGAAGCCATGCACCTCCGCTACTACGTCTGGGGCGACCCCAGCGCCGGTTCCCCGGACCAGCCGCACTTCGAAGCCGCCACATGGAAAGACGCCCTCTTCCTAAATAAAAAAGGCAATAACCACATCGGCAGCTCCCTCGAAGCTCGCGCCGCCCACGCCCTCTCCGGCGGCTCATGGGACGGCACCAAACCCTTCGTCGAAAGCCACCTCCGCCTCTTCCCGTGGCTCAGCGGCCTCCTCACCGTCGCCCTCACAGGCTTCATCGGCGCAGCCCTCGGCAACCCCCGCACCGGCCTAGCCGCCGGCCTCATCATCGCCATCCACCCATGGCACCAGCGCTGGAGCGTCGAAATGCGCGGCTACTCCACCATGATCCTCGCCACCACCGCCGCCCTCTGGTGCCTCCTCCGCGCTCTCCAATCCAACCGCTGGCGCTGGTGGCTCGGCTTCGCCGCCGCCCAGGCCGTCACCCTCCTCTGGTTCGCCGGAGCCGTCTACCCAGTCGCCGCCGCCAACCTCTCCGCCCTCGCCGTCATCCTCTCCTCCCGCCGCGCCTCCCCCTCCGAACGCCGCACCGCCGCCCTCCGCCTCATCACCGCAGGTACCCTCTCCCTCGTCCCCGTCGCCCTCATCATGGGCCCCTCCGTCCCCCAGATCGCCGCCTACCTCAAGCGCTCCCACCACTACGCTCCCATGGACCTCCACTGGTACATGGACCTCGGGAGCCACCTCCTCTCCGGCCTCCGCTCCCACGCCGACCCGCCAGCCACCAGCGGCGGCCTCACCCTCCCAGACCTCACCGCCGCCTCCCTCTGGCAACGCATCCTCTTCCTCGCAATCCTCCCGCTCCTCTCCATCTCAGGCCTCTTCCTCTTCATCCGCGAAAACTGGAAAACCCGCCTCATCACCGGCGCCCTCCTCGGCGGCGCAGCCCTCGGCTGTCTCCACAATTCCCTAACCCACTCCGCCATGATGAACTGGTACCTCCTCTACCTCATCCCCCTCTTCGCCCTCTCCCTCGCATGGTCCGGCCGCTTCATCGCCTCTCTCTTCCCAGACTCCCACCGCGCCCAGGCCGCCCCCCTCCTCATCGCCGCTCTCTTCGCCCTCGCCTCCGCCCCGGCCATCGCCCGCCAGCAGCAGATCCCGCGCCAGCCCATCCGCGAAGCCGTCGCCCTCGCCCGCGGCTCAGCCCCAGCCCTCCAACCCAACCCCGACGTCGTCACCGCCACCTTCGGCACCGGCGCAGGCCAGATCCGCATCTACGACCCAGCCGTCCACCTCCTCGAAAACACCACCGGCCTCACTAACCTCACCAACAAATGCCGCGAAGACGGCAAGGCTCTCTGGATCTACCTCTTCAACCGCCACGCCATCCCCTCCATCTCCTCCCCCTCCGACCCCGATTCCGCCTCATGGCCAGACATGCTCGCCTTCCTCGAAGACAGCGGCGAATTCCAATACGTCGGCCTCGTCCCAGGCATGGAAGCCATCTGGTCCTGCTCCGTCTTCTGCTCCGTCCCAGACACCATCATCCGCCTCAAATCCCCCACCCGGAAACCCTGACCTTCACCGAGACAACGCTGACATGCTGATTGCATCTCGCCACCGGATTTCTATGGTGCTGGATGTCCGTCTCCCGTCCGCGCTGGCTTCGTGATTTGATCCGCTTTCTGCCATTGCGGAGCCAGTTCGTATTATCGGGAAATGTGAGGGATCAGTATCCGGTGGAAATGCGGATGGCGATGGTGGTGCCCATGCCGTTGGTATCCTGTCTGGGTATGGAACTGCAGCGGGAAGGCATGGCACATTTTTTGGCGTTTGACCCCGCACACGGGTTCTCAGTGCCGCTGGTTCACGGCCTGGATCAGCAGACTGAGCGCGATTTCTTCTCGAATCTCCTCGGGTTGGCATGGGCAGAGAATGGTCGGGCGGCAGCTTCTTCCGAAAGGTTTTTCGACCTGATGGAGACTATCGTGCGGCACTCCGCCGAGCCAATCGTACTGCTTGCCGATTTCGCCTCGCGGTTACTGATTCGGGCCGATTTGCCGACCGAGGCGGAGCAACGTGGATTCACGCGAGCGCTGGTGTTGTCGCATCAGGTGCTGCCCCGTCCACTCGGCCCGGACGGTAGGCCGTTTTTCAATCCGGTGATCTGGATCGTGGACAAGGAAGGCGATCTTCCAGACTGGTTCCTGCTGGGTAATCCGAAGATCCGGCATATCCCCGTGCCGTCGCCCGACCACGCGACCCGACGGCTGGTGGCGGGGAATCTCGCGGCGACTCTGAAGGGAGACTTGGCAGATGAACCCGTGACGCAGCTCGTGGATACCTTCGTGGAAGCAACGGATGGTCTGCTCGTCTGTGATCTCGTGGGCATTGCCCAGCTTTGCCGGAGCGAGGGACTCACCCTGACTGAAATTGGCGAAGGTGTGCGCCGCTACAAACTTGGCGTGACCGAGGACCCATGGAAAAAGGTGAATCGCGAAAAATTACGAATGGCAGAATCCTTGATCCGTCGCCGCGTGAAGGGTCAGGCCCACGCAGTGACGCACATGCTGGATCTCGTAAAGCGAGCGGTCTCAGGGATTGGCACGAAGGAAGGCGGCGGCGGGCGGCCCCGTGGCGTGGCGTTTCTCGCGGGACCCACGGGCGTGGGTAAAACCGAGCTCGCGAAGACCGTTACAGAGCTGTTGTTCGGAGACGAATCCCTCTGTATTCGTTTTGACATGAGCGAGTTCTCCGCCGAGCACAGCGATCAGAGGCTCATCGGCGCTCCGCCGGGGTATGTTGGCTATGATGTGGGCGGTGAACTGACCAACGCCGTGCGGCAGAAACCGTTCAGCGTGGTGTTGTTTGATGAAATCGAGAAAGCTCATCCGCGTATTCTGGACAAATTCCTGCAAGTGCTGGACGACGGGGTACTGACTTCCGGTCGCGGGGAAAGGGTGTATTTCTCCGAGGCCTTTCTGATCTTCACCTCCAATCTCGGCATATACCGTCTGGATGCGCACGGGGAGCGCGTTCCGAATGTTCTTCCGGGCGAACCCTACGACGCCGTGCAGGCCAAGGTGAAGGATGAGATCGCTCGGCATTTCAATCTAACACTAGGACGGCCGGAAATCCTCAACCGTTTGGGTGAAAATATCATGGTCTTCGATTTCATCCGCGACGATGTGGCTGCAGAGATTTTCGATGCCATGCTCGATGGCTTGGCTCTCAAAGCGAAACAGTCGCAACATGTGACTGTCGAAATTTCCGCGGAAGCAAGACACACTTTGCGGCAGCTCTGCACCGCAGATCTGTCCAATGGCGGGCGTGGCATTCGCAACCAGTTGGAGGTACATTTCGTCAACCCTCTGGCACGTCTGCTGTTCGATCAGAACGTGCCTCCCGGCACCACGCTTCGGATCAACGGATTGCACCACACCACAGCGACCGTAATGGATGCCGCATTTTGATTCCACTGCCATGCGTCTCTTCCTCAGCCGGCTGCATTTTCCCGTGACCACCCTCGGTCCCGGACGTCGTGCAGGCATCTGGTTCCAGGGATGCAGCCTGCATTGTCCAGGCTGCATCAGTACCGACACCTGGATCCATGAGCGAGGCCAGACAACGGTGGCCGACGTGATACAAACCATTTCTCCCTGGCTGCACGAGGCTGATGGCGTCACAATCTCCGGAGGTGAACCGTTCGAGCAGCTGGAGGCGTTGGAGGCTCTGCTGATCGCGCTGCGGGAGGAGATCGGACCAGACAAAGATGTGCTGGTCTACTCCGGCCATACATGGGAGAAAATTTCGCGACGCCTGTCAACGTGGGCGGGTCTCGCCGATGCACTCATCAGTGATCCGTTCGTGCGTTCGGGTTCGCAAACGTTCGTCTGGCGCGGATCGGATAATCAGCGCCTGCATCTTCTCACGGAATTGGGGCGGAAGCGTTACTCCGATTCACGGCACGCACTTCGCGAAACATTACCGAAGGCCTTGGATGTGTATTTTGATGGCGACACAGTCTGGATGGCAGGGATTCCAGAAGCAGGCAGCCTCACTCAAATCACGCAGGCTCTCGCCGACGCCGGATTCGCTTCCGCCGCTTCAGATGGCGATCCGATATCGCCGCAGCCTTTTCCTGTTTTCGCATGATACGCCGTTGTCCAAGGTGCCAGACCGATCGTTCGCTAGACGAAATCCTGTGTCAGGGTAGCTTTGGTGACCGCAAGTGTGGCTGGTCATTGCTCGACATTCTGCCCTCGCCCGTGTCCCAGCCCACCGAAACCAATGCGCCTGTCGCCGTGGTGGAAACGGTCACGGGCAATGCTCCCGCCGCCTTGCGATGCCGGAATGGGCACCCGCTGGAACCGGGTGATTTTCTTTGTTTGGAATGCGGCGAGCCTGTGGTCAGTGCCGAAGCGCCGGAGAGCAGGCTCGTGCAGGCTGATCCCGAGATGATCAAAGGCTGGACGCCGGGCGCGGAGCTGCCAGTGCATTCCGGCGAATCCGATCTCCGGCTTGTTCGCAAGGACGGGGTCACCGCTGTCCTCAAGCACTACCGGCGCGGCATCGAACCGGAGGTAGCGTTGTATCCATCGCTGCGTACCTTGGATGCAGCACATGGTGTGCGGCTGCTGGACTCGGGACGTCATGAGGATCGCGCTTTTGAAATCTGGGAATACCTTCCGCTGGGCACGCTGGGTGGCATTCCAGCTGAGGAGAAAGCGAATCCCGGACTCGTTCGTCTCATCTTGGACGAACTGGGCCGCGCGTTGCACGGGCTGGCGCAGATCAACTTGATCCACCGGGACTTGAAACCCGCCAATGTGCTGGTGCGCAGCCGCGAGCCGCTGGATCTGGTGCTGGCGGACTTCAGCACCGCCACGGTCAGCGAGTTCGATTTGCAACTCACGATCTCCCGGCAAACAACCCGTTATGCAGCACCTGAGACGATTGCCGGTACCTGCTCAATGGCTTCGGATTGGTGGAGCCTCGGCGTCATGGTGCTGGAAATGCTCACCGAGGGACGCGGCTTCGAGGGCGTGCATGAGCGGGCGTTTTTGCTCCATCTCGTCACGCGCGGGCTGCGGGTGCCGGAAGATTTGCCAGAAGAATGGCAGGAGCTTCTAAAGGGGCTGCTGACACGCGATCCTTCGCAACGATGGAGCTGGCCGCACGTGGAGCGCTGGCTGAATGGCGAGCGCGGCATTCCGCATGGTTACACGCAAGAGAGCGCCGAGGCCGCGCCCGCTGGAATCACCTTGCGGCTCGGGGCGCGCACTTGGGGCACACCGGAAAGCTTTGCGCTGGCGGCGGTGGAAGCAGCGCATTGGGACGAAGCTCGGGATATTCTGTTGAGCGGACGGCTGGCCACCTGGCTGCACGAGCGCGGGGGCGAAAGAGACGTCGCACGTGCGGCCCAAGTACGGGATGTCGCCTCGGAAACCGCATTGCCCGAAGATGCCCGGCTCGCGGCAGCGGTAATGCTGCTCAACCATCATCTTCCACTCTGCCTGCACGGTGAAATCATCACGCCGAACTGGTTGCTGGCGCATCCCGATACCGCCTGGCAATGGCTGAATAGCCCGCTTCCTCACCGACTGAGGCAATGTGGACGCGAGACGTGGCTGGTGCGATTGAAGGATCGCGCGGACCGCCTTCGCCACCGACTGCGAGAGTTGAAGCTCGACGTCGACGAAGTACAGCTTTCCGCAGCCATGCTATCCACTTCCCAAAGCATGCTGGAGAGTCGCTGGGCGCAGCGGCGCCGGCTTTACCCCGAAGCCGAGCATCCTGCGCTGATTGGCATGATGCAGCGGCGGACCGCCATGGAGGATGACCTCATCCTGCTCATCTCCGCCAGCACTTCTTACTTTCGACCGGCGGCAGACGTGCTGGAGGAAGCCACCCGCGAAGCGCATCGCGCACAAGTTTCCTTCGCTCCCGACACGATGGCCATCTGGTTCGAACGCAGCCGGACTGACGTTCTGAAAGCAGTCGATCGACAGCTGCAAAACTTCGCTCGCTGTGGCCGCGGGATTCCCGATCAATGGGCGGACGATTTCCGGCAGGATCGACGCATCACACTGGCACGAGCCCTCGTGCTGCTGGCCATTCCTCAGGACGAATGGCGTGAACCCGCTCGGCAGGAATATGTGCGCAACATTCTGCAATTCTTCCATCGCCGTCTCGTCACCGGCCTGCAACGCGGTGGGCTGATCCGCATGATCATCGGCCGCACTACAGCTCGGCTCGATCTGACAGAATTGGGCGGCCCGGCGCGCCCCGCCACCGCCTTGCTGGAAACTGTACTGACCCGGCAAACGCAGTTCCTGAGTCTCGACCCCGCGCCCCTACTCGCAGAACCGCCGCGCGAACAACGGCTGCGCCGCTTGGCACAAAACGCCTCCGCCTATCGCCGCGACACCGGCATCAATCCGCTCTATCTGGCTTTTCCCTTCATCGTTCTGCGCGACGCGCGCGCCTCCGAGTCGGCCAAGCCCCGCATTGCGCCAGTCCTGTTATGGCCGGTGAAACTCGAAATGCCATCCGGACAACGCGGCATGGTCAAGCTCGCCTTCGATGACGAACGCGAGACTCGGCCAAATCCCGCCCTCGACGCAATTCTCGGCCCGGCTTTTCCCGACTGGCGCGAAACGCTCAACGATCTTCGCGCCCGCGATCATCTAGATCTTCAAGGCGTGCTGGACGCCTTCAGTCATCTCGCCAAACCGCCACCGCCCGACGACACCGGCCTCGTTTTGCATCCGCTGCCGCCCGCCACAGTCGAGGCCGCGACCGGAGCGATTCAACTCCATGCCTCGGCCGTGTTGTTCCAATGCGATTTCTCTGGCCAAACCATCGCTCAGGACATCGATCAGCTCTCCAAGGGCATCCCTCTGCAAGGAACCGCTCTGGAAATGGCAATCCGCGCCGGCACCGTCGAGCCTGTCGACAGTCCGCCGTCTCCGCCCGCGGAACTCGACCGCTACTTCACCGGTGCCTCAGATCCTTCCCAGCAAAACGCCGTGTTCCGCGCCCGCCACTCGCCCGGCCTGGTAGTACAGGGCCCGCCGGGGACCGGCAAAAGCCAGACCATCGTGAACATCGTCAGCGACGCCATCGGCCGAGGTGATCGAGTGCTCATCGTGTGCCAAAAGCAGGCAGCGCTGGAAGTCGTGCGCAAGCGGCTCGACAGCGAAAGGCTGGGCGGACGTCTGTTCTACCTGAAGGACGCCACATCCGACAGGCGGCCCGCCTTGCAACAACTGCGGGAGCAGCTCGATCAACCCACCCATCACCCGAACGAAAATGCCCGCCTGAAACGCGACCGCGAAGGCATGGCCCGCCACATCGAGGCGTTGGAAAGAGAACTCAACAGCGCTCATCTCGCAATTCACGAGGCGCCCGCCGATCAGCCTGGCCGTTTGTCCTATCGCGAAGTGCTTGATGCGTTGATGCACCTCGAAAGCGAGGGCGCGGCCATCGTTTCTATTCCCGGCGTAGGCGTGTTGTTCCGAGATCTGGATCATGCCGAGGCCTGGCAGCGGATCGCGGAGATTGCGCCACTTGTGCCTCTCTGGCTGAAGTCGAACTACGAAAACACTCCGATGCATGCTTTACTTTGTTTCGGCACGGACGAATCCGCCCTGACAGATCTCCGGCGGGCTTTCGAGGTTTTTCAAGACACCGAGCAACACCGGCATTCCCTGCTGCGGAAGCACGATCGGTTTTTCAGCATCGACGCGCCTGACTTGCTGCAGAACTGGCTCGTGGAACACGAATCGGCCCTGCGTGCCTTGCCCGCGCCGGTGGCTAGGCAATTGTCGCAATGGGCAGCTTATGTTTCCCAGAATGAATCAGAGGCGGTTTCGCAGGGAGATCAGCTCCTTCCCTGGCTGGAAGGATTGGAGCGCAAGCTGGCAATCCTGTCCGGCTGGACGCTCGACGCGAAAATTTATCTGAACCTCGCCATCCGCGGTGACGCACCCTTGCGGAAGTTGTGCTCGTACGCTGCCCGGCTTGCCGCGCCCGCAACTTTCTGGGGCCAGCTCAATCCAGCCCGCTTGTTTGCTAGAAAATACCTTCATCGCTGGCTCCGCCACGCCGAAGTGGACCCGGACAGCGTTGATCTCACCACGCTGCATCAAGCAGCGGAATTGGAGAGCGCCCTGCGCACGGAGCGCCCAACGCTGAATCAATGGGCGGAGGCACTGGTGTTGACGGAACCGGGCAGTCACGATGCGCTGCCCGCCATGCGCCGCCGGGCGCGGCATCTCATCGAACAGCTGCAACCCGTTCTCGCCGCCGCCCGCCGCGTGCGGTCGTGTCCAGTGCAACTCGCCGAGGAATCGCTTCAGCAGGGAGGCGATTCCGCCGTTTGCGCCTCTGTTCTGGATGCCTGCCATGCTAGTCTCGCTCTTTGGTCGGCGGAACATGAAAGCATTGCCGCGCTCGAAAAACTACGTGCTTGGTTTGCGCCCGAATGGGCAGACGCCCGATTGAGGGAAATCAAATTACACGCGCCGGGCAGCGTTGCGCTGGAACCCATCGCCGCGGCGTTTTCCTCGCTACCAGAGTTCCAGACATTTCGCGCCCGCGTCACCGCGATCGATCCTGCCGCCTTACCGGTCTTCGCCAAGCTGCGTGATAAGGCTTCGCTATGGGAGGCGATCACCCCTTCCCTCCTGCCCGCCAAAGTGACTTCCACCCTGCAACGCGAGGCTTTGCTGGAATGGAAACGGTTCATCGAAGCGGCTCATCCATCGTTGCTCATGGAGCGCGAAGAGTTTGAGGAAAAGGTAAGTTTGCTGGATAAGAAAGACCGGGAGTATCGCAATGCAAATCGCCAGTTGTTGAGCCGCTGCGTCACGGATGCCCCGCTGTCGCCGCGCGGCAACTGGGATGATGTGGTCATGTTAACCGGCCCGCGCGCAAGGCGGCTACGGGAAGTGGTGGAGCGCGGCGAACCTCTCGGCTTGTTCCATCTGCGCCCGGTCTGGATGATGAACCCTGAGATGGTCAGCCGCCTATTCCCGCTTCGGGCTGGGTTGTTCGACGTGGTGGTTTTCGATGAAGCCTCTCAGTTGCCGGTGGAGATCGTGCTGCCCGCGTTGTTCCGCGCCAAACGCATGGTGATCAGCGGTGATGAAAAACAGATGCCTCCCTCGCGCTTTTTTGGCTCTCACCTGGAGTCGGATGAGGAGGGTGAAAGCGATGCGTGGCTGAATGCCGAGGACGCCGGTCTCGATGACAGCGAGCGTGAACGTTTCACCCAAGCCGCCGGAAGGCGCGAAGTGAAAGACTGCCCGGACCTCCTCACACTCACGCAAAACCTCCTGCCCACTGCGACGCTCGAAATCCACTACCGTTCGCGCTACCGCCAGCTTATCGATTTCTCCAACGCCGCTTTCTACGCCAACCGTCTAAGCGTTCCCGCGCGTCATCCCGAGAGCGAAATTTTGCGCGCCCGGCCGGTGGAGGTGGACCGCGTGAATGGTCAGTATTTCGAACAAACCAACCAAGCCGAAGCCGCGCGCGTGGTTTCCCGCCTTCAGGAAATCTGGCAGCAGCCTCGTGCCGATCGCCCCAGCATTGGTGTCGTCACCTTCAACCTCAAGCAGGCAGAACTCATAGAACACGAGATGGAGAAACTCGCGGAAGAAGACGACACTTTCCGCACGGCATGGATCGAAGAATCCATCCGCACGCAAAATGGAGAGGACATGGGATTCTTCGTAAAAAACCTCGAAAACGTGCAGGGAGACGAACGCGACTGGATCATTTTTTCCACTACTTTCGGTCGCGATGCCCATGGCACATTCCGCCGCAATTTCGGTGTGCTTGGTCAGCATGGAGGCGAACGTCGTCTGAATGTTGCTGTCACCCGTGCCCGGGAAAAGATCCTCCTCATCACCTCCATGCCGGTGAACGAGATCAGCACATGGACAGGTCCAACCAGACGCCGCGCTCCATCGACGCCACGCGATTTCCTCCAAGGCTGGCTGGCCTATGCCGAGCGGTTGCACGCCGGTGAATTCGAACAAAGCCGCCACCTTCTGCGCTCCCTGAATGGAGACTATGCCGACGTCTCCGCTACCTCGCGCAGCTTTCAGGCAAATTCCTCGCGCTTCGTAGAGGAAGTGGCTGCCTTCATCCGCCAGTTGGGCCATGAACCCGTGCCCGCGCAGGGCGATGCTTTCGGCCTCGACTTCGCCATCACCCATCCCGGCACGGGACAGTTCGGTCTCGGCATCGAATGCGATTCGCCTCATCATCCCGTGCTCGCCACGGCTCGGGCCCGTGAACTCTGGCGCTCATCCGTGCTCGCCGGTTCCGTCTCCTCCACCCACCGCGTCAGCTCGCGGCGCTGGTATCATCACCGCGACGACGAACAGGAGCGTTTGCGCGACGCCGTCGCGCGCGCCTTGAAATCCTGAATTTCTCTTTCCATGAGTGGCCCGAAAGTCATCAATATCAAAGCCGTCCGCCGTCAACAGAGACGCGCAAGCTTGGCCGACCTAAGGCGGCTGGAACTGGCCCTTATCGAATGCGAACGCTGGCATGCACAGCCTCAATCGTCATCCCTGCTCGAACGGCTGCATGCGATGCGCGAGGCTGAAGAGTGGGAACCTCTTTCCGCCGAGATGGTACGCCTGGCTGGCTTTTACGAAGGTGAAGTTCATCGCCTGCGCCAGCAGCACGCCATGGAACAAGCCGCCAGTTTGCGCCGCGCACATCGCCTCCGCCAAGGCATCGCGCAGATGATATCGCAGCTTGAAGGCCACCCTGTCGGCTCAGAACGGGATTACTTGCTCGGCCAACTCGCCGCCGGCGACGTCTCGGCTCAAGAGACCGCACTCAACGAAGGCTTGCGGTTCATCGGACAAAAGGATCCCTACGAAGACACCTCCCGATTGCGCGAACTCGCCGCTGGCTTGCTGGACCATGGCACCTCCTGCACTCCCGCGCTGCCACAGGTTCCCACCGATCCCCAACAGCTGCGTCTGGAAAGATGCTGGAACCTGTTGGGTGAACTCTCTGCACTGGCACCATCAACGGAGCTGCAAACCCTGACCGAAAATGCGCTGTATATCGCCATCGCTCCTGTCGATCAGCAGCCATTGCTTCTCGACTCACTCGCGCTGGAGTTATCCTCCCAGCTGCAATTGCGCCGCACCTCCATCGCATTGCGCCACGAAATGGAGATCCTCCTCGTTGAATTGGGTGCTGTCCGCGCGCCCGAAGCCGCTGCATGGAAAGCGCGCCTCGCCACCGAGTTTACCCAGCTTCTGCCTCTTGATTCCACACCCACTCTCCTTGCGGATACACGTGCATGGATCGAACAAACCATCGCCGAAGAATCTCGCGCTGATCAACGCGCCGCCGTCTTGCGCGCCTTGGCCGCCTCAGGCTACGAAGTCCGCGAAGGCATGGCCACAGCATGGGTGGAACAAGGCCGCCTCGTTCTCCGCAAACCCAACGAATCCACGTACGGCATCGAACTAAGCGCTCCCCCTCAAGGCAACGCCGTGCAGACCCGCGTCGTCGCGCTCGGTAACTCGCCGCGCAACCCCCAGCGCGACCTTGAAGTGGAGGAAACATGGTGCGGAGAGTTTGCCAAGGCACGCGAGTCACTGCACGACGACGGCTTTCACGCCAGCCTGGTGCAGTCGAACCCGGCAGGATCCATTCCATTGAAAATTGTCTCGATCCCTCCCTCAAATCACTACGGCCGCCAGGCCTCGAAGCTGCGGGAAGCCCCGCAAAGAAACCCGGAGAAATAGTCGTCCGCCATTCAGGTCACCACACGCTTTTTGGCGAACATGACGCCTTCGTCCCGAAAACCATGAATCCTTCGGCGCAACCGAAGGAAGCCTGAAACTCAACTCAGCGAACCCAACCTCTTTCGCCTGCCGGGAAACACTTCGCCCCAACGTTTCGCCTGCGGGCTCCCCACCGCTCTCCTCTCCCCACCGCGCAATTTTACTCGCCTTCCCTCACGGTTTCTTCATACCGTCGCCAGCGAATCCCCCTCCCGCTCCATGAGCCTCCTCCGCACCCTCGCGCTCTCCCTCCTCGCCGTCTCCCCGCTCGCCGCCGTCGACCTCAAAATCGACTTCAATCAGCGCAGCACTCCTAACAATACTTTCGCTAACACCGATGGAGGCTTCCTACCCATGACCATCAGCCCCGCCGTCACCGGCGCTCTCGGCCCAGCCGTCATCACCTCCGCCACCTTCGGCGCCCAGCCCGTCACCATCCGCGGCACCGGCTCCGGCACCACCTCCTACGACGACCGCAAACGCACCCTCCCTCTCAATAACGGCGACTTCACCTAGCAAGCCCTCCTCCAGGACTTCATCTTCGCCCTCTTCAACACCGCCACCAACCCCGACCGCGGTCTCGACCTCACCGTCACCGGCCTCGCTCCCCTCACTTCCTATCCAGTCACTCTCTGGATCTGGGACCCCGCCAGCACCGTCACCCCACGCCGCTCCACATGGCTCGCCTCCGACGGCCCTAACCCTCCCTCCGTCAAGGTCCCCGTCTACTCCATCGAAGGCCTCACCACTCCTAACAGTCTCACCGACCGACGCGTCCAGTTCACCGCCGTCTCCGATCCCTCAGGCACTCTCGTCATCCAGGGCCGCAAGGAAACCGATTCCTCCGCCCCAGCCGGTACCCGTCAGAGCTTCTACCGCATCCGCCGCGCCCCCTGACTCCCGCTACCACGCACCCTCCGCGTCGGCATCATGGCCGATATCCTCGGCCCCTGCCGAAAGGAGGGGGGACATTCCTGTCCCCTACCCATAGCAAGCAAAGAGGCACAGTCATCCTGCCTGTGACCTCAATGCCATAGTCTCAATACGGGAGCCCGGGGATCAAGAAAACGGCCTCACTTCGGCTGCCACCCCCGCAAAAACGCCGTCCCACCCTAGCCGCCGCCAACGTAGCAACGCCGTCCCGGCCTGGTCTCTGCTCTAGCAATTCCACCCCGCCCTCCCGTCAGAGAGCCACTGCCAGCTCAGCCCCCCTTCCCCGCCCTCAAGTCCACACACACCAGCCGGCTCTTGTCCCGCACCGCCAGCAACCCACCCGCCAGCGCTGGCGGCGCACGGTGCCCACCCCGCACCACCGACACTCGCTCCTTCAACCCCGGAGCCTTCGCCCCGTCAACATCAGCCAGGATCAGCTCGCCCTTCTCCGTCAGAATCACCAGTCGCCGGCCGCACACCACCACATGCCCAGACGCCAGCGGCACCGCCCAGCGCACCGCCCCGTCCGCCACCGCCACCGCCCGCAATTCCTGACCTTCCTCCTGACGGCCGTGAAAACCCACTAGCACATCCCCGCACAGCACCGGCGTCGCATAGTGACAATCCAGCCGCTCCTTCTCCCTCCACACGGCCTTCAATTCATTCCCTTCCCCCGCCTCCCATAACGCCGCTCCCGTGTCATAACACGCCGACGTGAAAAACCGCCCCGGCTCGCACACCACCGGACTCGCCGCATTCACCGACGCCTCCATCCGCGCCCGGAACGGCTGCAACTTCCCAGCCTTGCCCGTCGCCGCATCCACCACCGCCACACCCTCCCGCGTGAAAAACACCACGCGCTCCGCTCCCTTCCCAGGCAACAATACCGGCGACGCATACCCAGCCTCGTGATCCAGCGCCTTCCACCGCAACTCCCCGGTCTTCACATCAAACGCCGCCGCCGCCGCTCCCTTCCCTCCCGGACTCAGAAACACCAGCCCGCCACTCACCAGCGGCGCACTGCATCGCCCGAAAAACCCCTTCTCCGATCCCGTCTCACTAACCATATCCCGCGTCCACCGCACCGACCCATCCTTCTCATCCAGCGCCGTCAGCACGCCATCCGCACTGTAACAATAAACCACGCCACCCGCCACCGTCGGCGACGACCTCGGGCCGTCATCAAACCCGAAATCATCCCGGTAACTGCAGCCCCACGTCTGCTTCCAACGCCGCTTCCCCGTCAGCGCATCCCACGACTCCACCACCGACAATTCCCCCTCCCGGTGAAACAACAGCACCGCCCCGCGACTCATCACCGGCCCCGCAAACCCAGCCCCGCAACTCTGCCCCCATAACACCTTCGCCTCACCATCCGCAAACTCCCCGATCAACCCCACATCGTCCGCCGCACGCCCGTCCCGCCCAGGCCCCAGAAACTGCGGCCAGTCCGCCCCGCTCAACCTCCCGGCAAGGCCCAGCCCCAACCCTCCCAGAAATCTGCGCCGCGCCTGCATACCGTATTCGTTTCACCCCACCATCACGCCGCCGCAAAATCACTCATCGTCCGGAAAATCACCACCACCGAACACGCCCCGGCATCAGGGTGACCAATCGATGCCTCACCCAGCGTCCGCGCCCGCCCTAGCGTCGCAATCATCGCCTTGCTCCCATCACGCCCGCCTTCCGCCGCCGCCGCCACCGCACTCAACGCCTCACCCACCCCAGCCCCAGCCACTTCCTCAGCCTTCTCCGCCGCAGGATGCAGCGCATCCACCATCGTCTTGTCCCCCGGCTTCGCCTTCCCCCGCGTCATCACCCCATCACACGCCGCCCGCAGAAACACCGCCAGCGCCGCCCCATCAAAAACCTCACGCCCAGCCAGCGCCTTCCCGCCATCACGGAACAAGGTCCCGAAAATCGCCCCGCTCGCCCCGCCCATCGACGACATCATCGCCATCCCAGTCGCACTGAACAATTTATCAATCCCATCCGCTCCACTCATCGTCTCCAGCTTCGCCTTCACCGCCTCAAACCCGCGCTGCATCCCCAACCCATGGTCCCCGTCCCCAAGATTCCGGTCCGCCTCGCTCAACGCAGGCTCGGCCGCAATCACCGCATCCGCCACCGCAAGCAGCATGGCTTTGACTTCATCAGGAGTAAGGGAGGATTTCGACATGGCTCAAAAGTTGTCCGCCGACCATGGCGCACCACCAGCCACCTGCAAGCCGCGCGTTGCAGCTTGTTCACTCGATTCTCGATTCTCGATTCACCTCTGGCGCTCCCCGCCTTCCCGCCCGACTCTCCCTCGATGACCCTCGCTACGAAGATCACCCTCGTCAGGCTGGCTCTCATCCCGCTCTACGCATGGCTCGCCACCCGTTACGGCTCCAGCGTCTCCGCAGGGCAACCGGATGAACCATTCCGCCTCGCCGCCATGGCCGTCTTCCTCACCGCCGGCCTCAGCGACGCCCTCGACGGCTGGATCGCCCGCCGCTTCAACCAGCACTCCGCTCTCGGCCGCGTCCTCGACCCGCTCGCTGACAAATTCCTCATGCTCACGGCCCTCATCGTCCTCTGCGTCTCCCCATGGTCCGCTCAGCACAAGGTCCCCTTCTGGTTCGCAGGCCTCGTCGTCCTCCGCGATGTCCTCTCCTCCCTCGCCGCATGGGCCATCTGGCACCGCCACGGCCGCGTCCGCATCTCCCCGCACTGGACCGGTAAAGTCGCCACCGTCCTCCAGCTCCTCGCCCTCGGTTGGGTCATGCTCCAACTCCACTTCCCTCCCTCATGGATCGTCATGCCCGCCGCAGGCCTCTTCACCTTCGCCTCTGGCATGTGCTACATCGCCGAAGGCTGGCGCCAGTTCCACCACGGCCCGCCTCCCCCCTGATCTCTCCGACGATCCGCCACCCTTTCACCTTGCAGCACCCCGCTCCGACGGCTATCCGCCCCTCCCATGGACGACGAGGAACACGGAGAAACCAGCATCGCAGACCGCTGCACAGCCGTGATCACCACCCAGCAATGGGACGCTCTCCCCGCCCTCCTCGAAGAAGCCCACCCAGCTGACCTCGCCGCCGCCTACCAGGCCCTCCCGGAAGAAGATCGCGCCACCATGGTCCAGCACCTCCCGCGCGACTTCCTCCCTCTCTTCCTCCCTCAGCTCCCAGGCGCCGACGCCGTCGAAATCCTCGGAGCCATGCCAGACCACGATCTCTCCGGCGTCCTCGACGATCTCTCCGACGATGTCCTCGTCGACTTCCTCCAGGAAATGCCCGGCACGCTCCGCGGCCACGCCTTCCACCTCCTCTCCGAAAGCCGCCGCAAAGCCGCCCGCGATCTCCTCCGTTTCCCCGAAGACACCGCCGGCGGCCGCATGACCACCGCCTTCGCCGCCGTCGAAGAAGACTTCTCCGTCCGCGAAGCCATCGAAGCCCTCCGCACCATCCAGGACGAAGCCGAATTGCTCGCTCGCATCTACGTCGTCGACTCCGAAGGCATCATCCTCGGCAAGGTCCGTCTCCACGACCTCACCTTCGCAGACCCCTCCCAACGCATCAGCGACCTCAACGACGGCGATACCCGCGCCGTCCTCGCCACCGCCGATCAGGAAAAAGCCGTCCGCGTCATGGTCAAATACGGCATGCTCGCCCTACCCGTCGTCGACGACGACGGGCGTCTCCTCGGCATCATCACCCACGAGGACGCCCTCGAGATCCAGGAGGAAGAAAGCACCGAAGACCTCGAACGCCAGTCGGGGATCGCCGGCGACGCCGCAGAAGAGGTCTACCTCAACACCCCAGTCCTCCGCCACGTCCGCAGGCGCGTCGGCTGGATCGTCTCCCTCGGCTTCCTCGGCCTCGTCTCCGGCAGTGTCATCTATTCCTATCAGAATCAGCTCGGCGCAGTCTTCGCCCTCACCATCTACATGCCCATGATCGTCGCCGCCGGCGGCAACACCGGTGGCCAAGCCGCCACCATGGTCATCCGCGCCATGTCCCTCGGCGAAATCTCCCCGGCCGCCTTCCTCCGCGTCGCATGGAAGGAACTCCGCGTCGGCCTCACCCTCGGCTCCATCCTCGCCCTCTGCATGACCATCCAGGTCCTCTGGTTCCGACCAGACTTCATGGCCATCGACAGCACACTCCTCCTCCGCTTCGCCGCCACCGTCGCCCTCGCCCTCCTCTCCCAGATCACCGCCTCCACTCTCATCGGAGCCGTCCTCCCCATCGGTGCCCGCGCCATCCGCCTCGACCCAGCCGTCATCGCCAGCCCAGCCATCACCACCATCGTCGACGCCACCGGCCTCCTCATCTACCTCAACCTCGCCCGCGCCATCCTCCCGCTCGGCTGATCCCCCTCATCACATCATTCCCCCGGCCGCTCCCCGCGCACTTCGTGCTCATAAAGCCGGCTGTGCCTAACAAAGGTCTGATACGCCGTGCTCCACGCAATCCACAACCCCGGAAACCCATCCAGAAACCCCCGCCGCAGCACATACGCACGGAAAAACCGCCACAACGGCCGCGTCACCGTCGGCAGCAACCGCCACCGCTTCCCCTCCGCCAGCTGCCGCTTCAGATACTCCCCCGCAAACACATTGATCTTCATCACATACCTCTCCATGTCCGGAAACGAATAATGATGCAGGTCACCACGGCACGCCAGCACCGGCCCAGCCACCTCAAGGTAGTCATGCTCAGGACTCCCTCCCCACCGCGCCCCCTCACGCCTCACCAGCCGCAGCTTCCGGTCAGGATACCAGTCGCCATGCGTGATCCACCGCCCCAGAAACCACACCTTCCGCGGAAAACTCGCACCACTCCACCGCTCCGACCCGCCACCACTGAAAAAAGCCTCGATCTCCCCGCGCATCTCCGCAGACACTTCCTCATCCGCATCCAGCGCCAGCACCCACGGCTCCACGCACTTCTCCAGCACCGCATTCTTCTGATCCCGATACCCCAGCCACTCCTGTTCCCACCACACCGCCCCGTGCCGCTCCGCCACCGCCCGTGTCCCATCCGTCGACCCGGAATCCATCACCACAATCTCCGAACCCAACCCAGCCACACTCGCCAGACACCGCTCCAGATTCCTTTCCTCATTCCGGGTAATTACAGAGATCGATATCGGCAGCCGCTTCATGTCTCCTCCACATGGAACCCCTTCCCCTCCCCATCGCAATCCTTTTCTGCCATCACGGCCGTTGACAGCATCGCCCCAGGCTGACACCCTCCTCCAGTCCCCCAGCCCAAACCTCATGGCCATTCGTCTGGAAAAAGCGGTGATCCGCGGTGAATTCTCTAACGAAATCCGCGGCCAAGTCACCGGTCGCCTCTGGCTCCTCGGCCTCAAGGCCCCTCTCATCATCAAACTCTTCGGCGATTGCCTCCGCGATCTCGCAGGCTGCGTCCTCTCCTTCGAAAACCCCAACCCGGAACCGCTCCCCCACCTCGAACTCCTCGCCCCGATCCAGCAGGGCCCCGTCGGCGACATGACCGCTTCCCGCAAAGCACGCATCCCCACCGTCAGCGAATCCGATCTCCTCGACCTCCTCGCCAAAGGCAAATCCATCCCCGCCAAACTCTCCAATATCCTCTACCTCGAATGGTTCAGCGATACCAACGGCCGCGTCGTCATCGAGGCCCCGGACTTCAATGTCTCCCTCAGCGAGGCATTCTGGAAAATGGACCGCCACGACGGCTCCGCTCAGGAACTCGCCAACCAGCACGCCTTCCACGACTACATCGACTCCATCACAGGCATGGACCCATCCGATGATGACGAGGACGACGAAGAAGACCTCGCCGACGACGAAGACGAAGACTCTTTCGCCAACACCTCCGACCCACGCACTTCCTCACCCCACTTCGCCTCCTCCTCTCCGGACGCCTTCGATTCCCCACTCAACGAATTCGAATGGGAACAGGAACTCCGCGACGTCGACCGCCGCGCCGAAGCCTACGCCGAAGCCTGCGACCGCTACCACAATCACCCCCACCGCGAACGCCTCATCGCCGAAGCCATGGGCTGGGAACCGGAAGACATCGAGGAAATGAGCCGCCACCTCGCTAGCGTCTCCGACGAAATCGATTTCATCGACCCCACCACCTCCCAGCTCTCCCCAGACGACATCGACGACATCGCCGCTCAACACCCACTCAGCCGCCGCGCCGTCACCTTCGCCCTCGGCCTCCAGCGCGACGCCGAAGCCGCCGGCCTCCTCGCACGCGACTGCAATCGGGAAAGCCCAGTCGTCAGCGTCATCGTCTCCGTCATCGCCCTCGGCGGCAAACTCGCCGCCGCCCTCGACCCGCTCGTCGAAGGCTTCGACCTCGACCCGGGCTTCGTCATCGCCATGCTCAAACGCGCCCTCGTCCCCCTCAACGAGGCCCTCCACGCCCTCGCCTCCATCGACACCCGCCCGCTCAAACGCCCCGCCCGCGCATGGATCCGCCTCGCCCGCCGCGAACTCTTCTCCCTCCGCGCCGACGTCCTCGACCTCATGCAGCAGCTCCGCGCCGCCAGCTGACCAACCCGCTCACACCCCGCCCCGCGGCAGCAGCGTGATCCGCTTCATCCGGCTCTCGTCCTCCGGTGCCCACGTCTCCACCTCCGGATCATCCCGGAATAAATGGTGCACCAATCGCCGCTGGTAACTGTTCATCGGCTCCAGCTTCACCGCCCGACCCCCCTCACGCACCAGATCCGCCTGACGCCGCACCTCGTCCAGAAACACATCGTCCTTCCGCGCCCGGTACCCGTTCACATCCAGCCGCACCCGCGCCGACCCAGGATGCCGCTGCCGCAGCAGCTTGTTCACCAGAAACTGCAGATCCTCCAGCCGATCCCCATCCCGCCCCAGCAACGCATCCGCCTCCTTGTCATCCCCCAGCGTCACCTCCAACCCTGGCGGCCCCCCATCCGACGACTCCACCTCCCACACATCACAGTCATACCCAAGGTGGTGGAGCATCGTCGAAAGAATCTCCTCAGCAGCAGTTACATCGTTCATGGCAAGGGGGGGTCAGCAACCCCACCCATATGCACCTTTCCCACGCTGCCAATTGCCGCTCTCGCCTTTTTTTCACACCCCCACCCGCCCCAGAGTGGCACAGGCATCCTGCCTGTGACCTCAATGCCCTCGCACCCAAACCGGAAGCGACCTCCCGCCCCCCTACCAACAAACTCCCCTCCCCACCCGCAATCATCCCCTTGTCCCAAAGGGACAACCTATACCAGCCTGGGGCATCGCCCCAGGAAAGACCCAAAAAACCAACCCAGCCCTGAAGGGGCGCCCTAACTCACATCCGTCCGACCCAACCGCACCTCTCCCAACACGCCCCGTCCCGTTGGGACGACCGATCAGTAGCCGGGGCGTGCCGCGAGCCACTCGCGGTACCCCCGGTTCCCAACAAAATGACACAGGACCCCATACGGGGTCCCCCCCTCTCCCACCCCGTCATTTCTCCTTCACCTTCCACTCCAGACTCAGCTTCCGACGATGCTCCGCACAGTCACGCAGATAAAGATTGATCAGATTCTGATATGGAATCCCAGTCTCCAGCGCCATCCGCTTGAAGTATTCAATCACATCCATCTCCAGTCGGATCGTCACCGCCTTCTTCTCATTCTTCGTGTATGGATTGCGAACGGCGTTCGTGAAATCGTACTCGGCTCTCATGATTTTCTCTCCCAATATGGTTTCTGTTCCTTTGTTCCTGCCCGCCTCGCTGAAATAATCCGGATCACTCCCTCGGCCCGATGACAATGCACCACGACCAAGGCCCTGCCCTCGTCGCTCATCCCGAGAATGATGAACCGATCCTCAACCAGCGAATGGTCCGGATCAGGAATCACCAGCGCATCCTCGTCAGAGAACACGGATCGCGCCTCCCCAAATGTGACCCCGTGCTTCTTCTCGTTGGAAGCAGCCTTCTCAGGATCCCACTCGAACTTCAGCTCAGCCATGGACACAGCAATACACCATATTGCTGCCGGACTTCAAGTCCTCATCTCGAAGGCCCCTCTCCTAACCCGCCACCGGGTCCGCCAGACACCATGCTCGCCCCCCTCCCAACAACCTCCCCCTCCCCTCCCTCCATCATCCACTCGTCCCAAAGCGACAACCTATACCAGCCTGGAGCATCGCCCGAACCTCACAACTCCCGCAGGCTCTCTCAATCGCCCCAACCCCGTACCGCGTTGCCCACCTCCCAACCCGCCCTCCCCACCTTCGCCTCAACACACCAAGCCATTCGTGTCCATTCGTGACATCCGTGGTCCCTAAACCCAACCCTCCCCAACTCCCGCCACGCGACCTCGCCCCAGCACGCCGGATCCGTCCGAACCTCACCCTCCCGAAGCCGAAGGCTTAACAGAACTTAGCCGGTGGCGTCAGCCAGCGGTCTAACATTCTCATATATCTCCGCCCCGGCAGGGGCGGCAGACCTCTTCGATACAAACCAAATCCGCATTCAGGCATGCGCCATTACACGCTCGGGGCACTATTTCGAAAAAACGGCTCCCTTCCGGCTTCGAATCCAACGTGCAGTCGCAACGCATCTCCACCGCCACGCACATGAAGCATGAAACCGCCACAGACATCCTCCGAACCCATGTTGAACTCGATGGAGAATGTGGGGCGGTCCAAAATACCCCAACTTGGATCAGTAAAATCAACGTCCGGAATGACCCGCCGAATCTCACTGATGACCTCTGATCGTGGCCCGAGTGGCGACGGCCGAAAGTCATCGGGAATCTCGCCAACACATGTCGCAGACTCTGGAAGATGCTGAATACTGATGTCCCGACTCATGACGATTTAAGCGAACGTCAAAGAGCACGCACCCCTATCAGCGAGGGCGAGCGTCGATCAATGGGTTGAGGTTGAAACCACGAAAGATCATGTAAAGAGGGCGGCTGATAGGGGTTGCTGTGTCTCGTCTTGTTCGGCTTCTCCGATTATCACTTTCGAAATGGATTACCAATCGCTCGCCAAATGAAAAGCAAAGTTATCGTGTGAAATACTGCGATCCCAAGATTACTGATCACCACAGGGTTATGAAACGTTCCTACCGCTAAAGGCGTCGTAATCTTGTAGATTATCTGCACCGACAATAGTGCGGCAACGGATCTTGGTTCGCGAAATGCGAGCAACAGGAAAGAGGCGATTAGGATGCTTAGATAAACTGAAAGGAGAATACCTCGCGCAGGTGTCGCCTCGCCATAGCTTGCCTGTGACCAGCTCGCATCGGTAATGAGACCAGCGCAGACCGGAATGAGCACGGCAATGTTTAAGAGCAACGAGAATACAATCAGCCTTTTCATATGGGATGTGAATCTATTTGGAGGACTAACATTGAGGAAATCGAGAGAAATAGGGAGTCAATTTCTTTGCAGAACGTCTAGGCTGTGCCGACCGCCGGGGCGGGGGTGAGCGCGGAGACGGGACGGCGGGTTGACGTCACGGAAAGCATTGTCGCCACAGCGGTCCCAGCGGTTGCCCAGCCGCGCCTTGTTCTGCTTCTTGTTCATGGGTTGGCGATTCGTCGAATCTTGCTTGGTGATGCACCGGGCAAATTTGGCTTCTTACCGTCGATGAAGATCTGCCACACGGCGACATGGAGCGCAAGAAAGCCGTCTTCCAGCCTTCCTTGTTGCTTCCAACCGACTAGAAGACCATCCCGCGTCCAAACGCAATCCGTGAATCTCTCCTGCTTCGTGATAAAACTTCTGGCTTCCGAGTAATTGGAGAAATGCTGTTGGCCCTCTTCTAGCACTGCATGCATCGTCCCGTCTCCGGTAGGCCGATACATCCCGAGGCTACCATACCATCTTTCCTGTCTCGTCTGATGTCTGAATGTCTTGTCGTAACCATCCCAAATGTATCTTCGTGTGTATCGATCAACATGGGAAATCTGCATGGTTCCTTGTGATGTTGTGGCCTCAATAACGCTCCCCGGCCCCATCACCAACTCCGCATTTGGATTGTCTGGCACGGACGCGCACGAGCAGAGCAGTAACGCCATGAGCAGGTGGAAAATATTCTTCATTTCTTTGCAGAACAGTCTATCATCCCACCAGATCCGATGAATTATCCACCTGCAACCAAGGCACCGGATCGTGTCCCTACGACTCTCAATTCCCTGATGTTCAACGGATATGATCGGATGCTCCCAACAATATCCGACCCAATCGGCATTGCAAGAGATTCCAACAATTCTTCCAGCCACGCAGCCCATCCGGCCATCCCCGGAACTCACGTGCCCACTCCCTTGGTCACCCACCCAACCCCATCGCCTCAGACCCTCTCCGCCCCAAGTTCCCCGTCCCACGACCATCGACTGGAACCACCTGAGCGCCATTCTGGCCTGTCCAATTGTAAGCCATGACGGAAAACCCCTCGCAGTACCCCTTGGGCGAGAAGCTCAGGACCATACGCAGGATCCATGTCCGGCGCCGCTTCCCGTCGGTATCGACCACCATCGGCCCCTGCATGAAATCGACCTGCACCTCTTCCCCGGGCTGCGACTCGACCCTCCACACGGAGTGTCCTCAAAAGGTCCGTCCACCTGTCGGAGATCCCGTGGAACCAACAACAGACGCAGGTTTGTCTTGGTTGCCTTCGCAGTCCTCACGTATCTTCGTCCGCTTTTGACAAGCCCATTGGCTGGATGAAACCCACCCTCACGCTCCTCACCGCGGTGTTCCTCGCACCGCTGGCCGCGCTGCACGCCGCTGAACCATTCCCAACCCCCGCCGCCCTCTGGAAGGACTACGACCCCGATCAGGGAGACTTCAAGGAGGAGGTCGTCAAAGAGGAAACGCGGGACGGCATCCTCAACCGGGACTCTTACATCAGCGCCTATGTGCTCGGTGAGGAGATCCGTGGTTACTGCCGATACCGCGTGAAGGTGGGTGCGACGAAGGCTCCGGGCCTGCTGGCGGTGCATGGCTGGATGGGCGCGGCGGAGCCGGACCGGAAGTTTGTCGAAGACGGCTGGGCGGTGATGGCGCATGACTACTGCGGCCGGACGGGAGATCGCCCCCACTTCACGAAGTATCCAGAGAAGCTGCGGCACGGAAACATGGATCGAACGGTGGCGGGCCCGGTGCGGGCGCAGGACCTGGACGGAAAGCAAATCACCGATCCGAGGCAGACTTCCGACTACGTGTGGTATGCCATCCAGCGCCGGGTGCTGAGCTATCTCGAGCAGGCGGGTTCAGTTTTTCCTCGGAGAAAATGCGATAACAATGCGGCTCAAGGTCTTGTGGGTAGGAGAGAAGACGTGTCGAGAAAATACTCCGAGGCCAAAGATTGGCATTGCCTTGCTGCGCTCGATTGCCGTACTGGGAAGGGATCGGTCTCGATTAGCCTTGAAAGTTAAATCCACATGAGAAATTTACTAGTTAAAATTCTGCTCGGTTCGGCGTCAGTGCTGCCAACGAGCGCCGCTGTCACGTCAGTGTCATTCTGGGCCTATGACCGGTACGCTGAGAATTCTCCGTACTACACCCATTATGGGATTGTTGGTCCGAACGTGGTTATGGCGACGATTGATATGATGGATCGTGGATGGGGATTCAACGCCTCGGGTACTTCATCGTACCACGTCACAGTGAGCACCCCGACGGTGCAGGACATTGTTTCAAGGCCTCTCCGATCTGTTGGCTGGCACCAGTTCGAGTACACGTTAGACGAAGTGGCGGATCTGCTTGAGATCCGAATGAATGGTGATTTGTTGATCGCAACGTCGACCACAGAGACTCTCGACATTTTCTACTTCAATTTGCATAACTATTACGGCGGCACCCAGGCGGCGGTCATCGATGATTTCGAGGTGACCTGTGATGGCGTGAGCATCTATCAGGAGGGCTTTGAGAGCCCGACTCTTCCGGCGGGATGGTTTGGGTTGCATTTCAATCCAGGGACATACATCGCTCCTGGCGATTCAACGACTGTGCGAAGCGGAACTGGGAGTATGGCTCTGGGAACGTCAACGATGGGCGACCTGTACATTGGGGTCGCCTTCGATCTGTCTGCGTGGGCACCCTCGGCCGTGCCTGAGCCCACGACTGGAATTCTGAGCGTAATTTTCATCGGTTGTGTTGTTTCGAGGAGATCACGGCGGCCCCATGTCTCCTCACATCTCGCTCTCACGACACTGATCGTAGTATGCTTCCTCTCGCAATTTCCGACGTCCGCCAGCGCATCCACGATCTTCACCGATCGCACGTCTTTCAATGCAGCCACCGCAGCGTTCGAGAGAAAGACGAACGATTTCGATTCGATCGTTGGAACAGATGTCCCGGCAAATTACCCTTACGGTGTTGGTTACGAAACGGGATCTCCGCAAGGCATAACTGTGGATGGTGTTAATTTCCTTGGTCGCGGTCCTTTTGAGAATTGGGAAACCTATGTTCTTCGGGACGACAATGCTGGTGGATACTATGACCTAGATGACAATATAGACGGAAATTTTGTTGTTCTAGTTGGCAGGCAATACGGACAGATTTCGTTTGATCCAGCTGTGCATGCATTCGGTTTCGATTACAGGCTCGACAGGGGCGTTGGTGATTACCCTGTCCCAGGCTCTCTAAAAGCCACAATATATTTCGATGGAGGAGAAACGAGTGATTATGTGATGGATACGGTGGATGGAGCGCTGTTTTTTGGGGTTTATTCTGCTGCGTCAATCGAGCGCGTTTCATTCAACAACACGGTGCCACTCATTCCGTACCCAACCTGGAGTCCTTATCTGCTTGTCGACAACATGACTTTGGCTTCCGTCTCCGCTGTTCCCGAACCATCTTCATGCCTCGCATCTTGCACCGTCGCCGGTTTCGCATTCGGCATCGTCGGCCGCAGAAGGCGAGTTTGTCAGGCCGTTTGGCACCACCGAGCCGGTTGACGAGGAAAGCACGGGCATGGACCCGCATCCGATGCTGTCGCGCGGCGAACTTTAGCTGCTGACCGAGGCAGAATCCAGCGAGAGGCCTGTCCAATTGAATCCCAACATGCCGTTCGTCAGCAGCCCATCGAAGAACCCGAACCCGCCACCCTTCCGGCGCACTCATGGCCGGTCCACACCACCGTCCAGCTCCGCGGGCCAGAGAGAGAGATCGTCCGGCGTGTTGTAGAGCATGTGGTGTCTCGTCAGCTCACGCTCCCGCTCCGCACGCGGCAGGCGCGCCCAGTCGGCAGCCTCCTGACCCATGATCTCAGCCAGATGTTCGTAGTACGAGTCTGGAAGCTTCAGTGAGTCCACATTCATGGCAGCATGCGCCCTCGGGACGGGGCCAGTGCAAGAACCGTCGCCGATGGCCGCCCGGAAATCAAGGTGGCTCTCTCGATTCCACGCGTCCATGCGGCTTCCTTCGCGGCCTCATCGAGAATAACGACGGGAAGATCATAGGTCTTCGCCGCACGCACAAGCCGTTCATGCTGGCGGGAGAACGGCTCCGGCGTCGGCCACTCCCAAAAGTCCTCCTTCTTCCAGCGCCGGTAAAACTCCTTCCACTCGTGCTGATACCGCCGGTAGCGTTCCTGATTCACCGTTTCCCAAATGGTGCGCTCCACTCGGATGAGACCCTGGAGCATGTCGTCATCGCTCACGGATTCAATCATCGCGAGGAGCGGTCGGTGCGGCAGCAGCGTGTTTTGCACTGCGGTCGGCAACGCTCGCCATATGGCGCGGAGCGCCGCGGCCTGCTGCATGTGCAAGGCAGCTTCAGGCATCTGCGCCCCTTCCAGAATTCGCGCGAGTCCGTCGACGATCGGCCAGTCCTTGTCGCGGTCCGTTCGCTTCATCCACGCCACGAGATCAGGTTCGGCAAAGCCCATCTCATCCGCGGCAACCGATCCCGGCAGAACACGCGGCGGTGCGCCGAAAATGTCCACATGCTCCTCCGGCCCGCCGGCCGACGGCCAGATTGCAAGATGGCTCGTCCACCCGGCGGCAAGGTATTCCTCCACCAGCGGTGCCCCGAAAATATGCCGGTAACTGATCCGCCACGGAGGAACCCGACGCTCGTACTCCAGCAGCAGCGCCCGAAGTTTCGGCAGGTCTGCCGGCTCGATGATCCAATCGCTGTCCTTGGTATTCTGCTGAAGTCCGTAATAAACGCACGCCATCCCCGAGGTGATCGCGAAACGGATCCCCCGCTCCCGCAGCAGATCGCGGAAGTGATAAAGAAACTCGAGCGGCGTGATCATGCCGCACCCTATGCCCGCACCTCCCCGCCCGGGCAATGCAGCAAATCAATCCCCGACACTCCCGCCAACCCCAACCTCAAGCACCCCCGCTCCGCCGATTCCCGGTGGCCTTCCACCGCTCCAGAGGTCTCGCTCCTGAGATGTGGCCACCCGTAGAACCCAGAATGAGGGCTCCGGCACGCTTGTTGCCATAGCGCTTCCAGTCGGTTTGAGGGCAGAACGTTTCCGAATAAGCGGCGGCGAGCAGGAATGGAGCGCCATAGCTTGCCGAAGGCAAGCCGAAGCTCACCACCGCCGGGCGCTCACCACCGTCGATGACGCCACAGATGCCATACGCACCGTTGCTTGAATCCGTTTTTCCGGCAACTTGATCGCTTACGGATACACCGTGGAACTCGTGCCTATTTCTGCAGAGTCAGCAGCGCCTCTGCAAATGCCTTGCCCATCTGAGCGAAGATCTTCGCGCTGCCAAAATAGTGGTACCCGCCATTGGACGCACCTTTCAGCGCCTCCCGGTCCTTGGGCGAAAGAACCTCCTCAAGGGCGAGATCAAGCTTCTTCTGGTCCGCTTTGGTGATTCCCTCAATCCTCACGTCGATCCCGGCATAGTGTTCCGGCGCGCTCGGGTCATACTGATCATTTGAATAAGCAGCCAGAACGTTCTTGCCCTTCTTCAGATGTTTGACCTGTTCAGCGTCAAGCACAATGGAACCGTAACGCGCATTGTCCTGCCACCAGACGTAGGTGTGAATCTTGTGGCCATTCAAATACACGTGGAACCCTTGTCTGGCCAGAATCGCGATGCGATAGGACTCGAAGTCAAGGTCCTCAACTTCAAAAGTGGTGCGCATCAGCAGAAACTCACCCTCACCCCACTTTGAGGGGAACTTGTCCAGAGTGACTCCATTGTGTTTCCAGACACCCTTTCCGATAGGGGCTTTTCCCTCGGTCCATTTGCTGTCATCAAATTCCGGCATGAACCAGTTCTCCATCCCGGCTGGCAGCGCGATGTCACGGAAGCGCCTCTCGGTGTATTCCTCGATCTTGTCCTTTTTTTCCGTAGCATCCACCGCAGTGAATCGCCAGTTCCGTTCCTCTGGCAGTGGTTTGCCCACAGGCTTCCAGTAATTCTCCCATTTCGAATCCCTGTCCAGGGTTCCATCCGGCTTCAATGTGTGCGCCGTTCCTACGATCTCGTTATACTGACCCTGCTTGGGCTCCGCCGCGGCAATATCATAGTCCCAGAAAGGCGCCGTATCGACCGCCACCACGTTGCCCTTGAACTCAGGCATCGCAGCGGGCGCGGCCATCGCCTTACGGAAGTTCACATTCTTCTCACCATCCACACCCAGCACGCCAATCACGAACGGCATCGCCGGGGCGGAAAGCTCCTTGCGGACGTCGCGGATGAAGTGAGCCAACAAGCGCGAGTATTCATCGTAGTTCTCATTGGGATAAGTCGTCCCGTCGACAAGGTCATTGAAACCCTGAAGCCACACAAAACCCGCCACCTCATAGCCAGCCTTCTCATCGTACTCCGGACATACCCGCTTCGGATCCGCCAGCACCTTCTTCACGTGTTCCACCATCATCCGGTAGAACACACCCGAGGCCGCGTCCTTTTCATCCTGCCATTTCTTCCGCTCCTCAAGCTTGGGAACCCCGTGCGCTCCCTCGGGATGCTTGTCCCACACTTCCTGAACCTCCCTTGGCAGTTTGTATTGCCCCGCACTCGGCGGTCGGAACTCGGTGTTGAGTGACCTCCCGCCCCACGCGGTCTTGATGATCAGAATCGGCTCCTTCAATTCCTTCTCCATGAAGATTCCGAAGGTGAACTCGGGCCCGATCTTTTTGCTCAGCTGGGTCGGGTTATCTCCTCGTTCGCCAAAGCCGGCCGTCAGCTTCCCAAGGCCCTCGCCGTTGGCACTGCCATCATAAGGGCCCGTCAAATAGGACATCCAGACCTTGTCGCACACCCGTGCCGTGCCGTCAGGATTCCGCATCTCCTTGAGAAGAGGCGCCGTCTTCGGATCCTTCCCGATGTAATCAAACGTCCTCACCTCGGCATGTCCCTCCATGTTGGACTGGCCGGCAAGGATGAACACCTTGAGCGGCTTGGCATAAGACAGCGGCGAGAAGACGCAGAGCAGTGCTGCAGTAATATATTGGGTCGGTTTCATTGGAAATTTCTGGATATATCTATACGCGTTAGTCTTCAAGTGATTCCGCCACCGATCCAGCGGCGGCGCAGGCCCCATTCCATGGTGAGCAAGAGAACCATCAGGGCCATGACCCACCAGCGGTCCCAGATAGCGCGACGGCCGTACTCGATAATGCGACTGCCGCTCGGATCAACCGCGATCGACCAGGATCCGGGCTCGCCTTCCAACAATTTTCCTCCTCCGACTTGCGCGAGCTCGGTCATCAAGCCGCGGTTGGCCGCTGTGGATGCAAATTCGCGGGTGTCGGGGGTGACATTGACGAGGGCATAAGAAAACACCGGATCCAACCCGGTGCGCGGCAGGCTGGCGGTGAAGGTCCATTCTCCCTGATCCTGCAGCGCAACACTCGCGTGCCACGTGCGAGTCACCTCGTCGCGGATCAATTCCACAGGCACCGCTTCCTGTCCCGGCATAGCCCGCTTCAGCGTGGCCACCGCATCCGGATAGGTCGGCGGAAACGGGATGCGCACATCCACACTCTGGCCCGGCACGGCGACATTGCGATCGACCGAGAGTCTGAGTTCCCCGCTTTTGCGGCGGATGCGGTCCGCGGCCAACCAGCGCACGGCCTGGTTCCAGAATCGCCGGTAGTAAAGGGTTTTGTCCGCAGGGGTGCCGAAGCTGGTGTGGAATTGGCTGCCCCAGCTCTGGGTTGTGTCGGAGGTGAACGCCATGGTGCGGCCCCGCCCGATCTGCTGCACGGCGAAAACCACTAGCGGGCCGTATTTGTTGGATTCGTTCTCATTGAAAGCCAGCGCGCGGGCTCCTGGCTTGACGCGGTTCACGGAATTAAGTCCGCTGAATCCAGGGAATCGCTCGTTCCAGATCTGCGCGGTCTCCTCCCGGGTGGTGCCGAGTTGCATCACCGGGTGGTCGAACATCTCGCCGGGGACCTGCAGCTTGAAACCTCCATACTTGATGTCCTCGTTGCCGTAAACATCCACCGGCATCAGCTTGTCGATCACCGTCTCGTCGTAGTGGCCGGCCCCGAAGGCCGTCGTGCCACCCACCATCACGAAACCACCGCCGTGTTCCTCCACCAGCGCCACGGTCAGATCAAGTTGCTCGGGAGTGAAGGCTTCTTTGTAGATATCACTGTTGATGATCACATCGTAGTTCAACATGTCCTGCAGCGTGCGCGGGTATCCCTTGATCGGATGGGCGATGTTGTAAACCTTGCGGCCATCGGCATCAATGGTGAAAGGGATCTGGCGGGAGGCTTCGAAAGACTCGGACTGCGGGAAAAACAGACTCGTGACCTCCATATCCGGATCGCTCTCCAGCGCGTTCTCCAGCCAGTGTCCGGCGTTAGGCGTGCCTTCCATGTTGATGACGCGGATTTTCCGCTCGACGACTTCCGCGCCAATCACGCCCGCGTTGTTAATAGCGAGACGCTCACCGTCGAGAGGGAGCACCTCCACCCGATATCGGTGAAAGCCGGTGAACGGGGTTTCAAAGATGAATTCAAAGGGCTGGGCATCGCGGACCACGGTTTCCACAGATTCATGCACCACCCGACCCTCACACTGAACACGCATCGTCACCTCGCTTCCTGTGAAGCCGGGAGCTTTCAGCGTTCCTCTCAAACGGAGCCTCCTGCTATAGAGCGATTCCTGGGCTCCACTAAGACCGGAGAGCGCCAGGTCCGCGGATTCTTCCGGCGTTCCGACCAGAACCGTGTAGAGCGGAACAGCCGCCTGCTGGTAGAGACGCGCCGCACGAAGGGCCGCCTCGGGATCGTCGGTTTGTCCATCACTCACCAGAACCACCGCGCCGAGATCGCGGGTCCGTTCGTCGCCCAAAACCGTCTCGAGGGCTTTGTCGATGCGGGATTCATTCCCAGTGGCCGTGAGCTCCTCCGGGCCTGCCACCGGCCGGGCTTCACCGGCAAAGCCATACCATCGCAACTGGCTTCCGCCACCCGCCAGCCCGGCCATCGGTTTGGCAAGCGCCTTGAGTTGATCAATCCTCGGTGATGAACCGGATTCGTCCCGGAGGCTCATGCTTGCAGAGTCATCCAACAGGACTGCGATATCCTGCGGCTCACGGAACTCTCGACGTTCCACCCGGTGCGGGTGCAGGAGGATGATGAGCAGAAGTCCAAGCAACGCCCCGCGAAGCAGCAACCAGAGGCAACGGAGCCCGATGGATGGGCCGTGCGGAGCGCGCAGTGTCCTCCAAGAGATCACGGCAAAGGCGGCCAGAACCGCGGCGGTGATCCAATACCAGGCTGGGTAGGTCGTCCATTCCATGATGACTATTCGTAGGAAATGGATCGCAGGTAGTCGTCCACCAGCCGTTCATATCCGGGGGGATAGGTTTCGCTTTCGGAGATTCCGCTTCCCAGCTGAGCGGCGATTTCACGCAGCGCTTTTGCTAGGGCTTGTTCGCTTTGCTCTCCGAGACTTTTACTCGCCTCGGCTTCGCCTCTCGCGAGGGCTTCCGCGTTGTCATCCTCGAGACCGGCGGCGCGCTCAAGTTCCTCCCCGGCCGCCTTGGGATCGCCTCGGCCACTGGCGGAAGGCTTTATGCTTTCCGCCTGGCGGGCCGCGGACCGCGCATCCTGTGCCAATGCCTGTTGTTGATTGGAAAGTTCCGCGGGCTCGCCCTTCGTCTGATTGAGCTTCTGCTGTTCTGCGAGCTGGCGCTGGACTTCTTCCAGAAGCTTGCTCAGTGATTCCTTTTCCCCCGGGTCTTCTTCTCCCTTGGCAGATGAACTCTTCGGCTTGGGCTTGCTCAGGGTGAAGGTCATACCGCCTTCCATTGCCGCAGCCGATTGCATGGATTCTTTCAAATCTTCCAGCATCTTCGCTGCCTCGATGAGATTGGCCAAGGCAGCCTCCTCGTCAGGCACCGCCTGCACTGCCGCCTTCTTGTCGAGAAGGCTTGCCGCCGCCGCCATCGAAATCCGGGCCTTCTCCAGAACGTCCGCCAGATCCTGCAGGAACATGCCTGCGGCCGCCCGCGCCATCATCCCGGTGTATTCGGCATTCTTTCTTTGGTCATAGGCGACGGTTTCGCGATCGGATGCCGGGGCGTTGTCCGGCATCACCACGGTCGCTTTGAGAATCTCCATCTGCAATTCCAAGGGGTTCACCGGCGGAGGACCGCTGCCACCACCTCCTTCGCCTCCGCCATCATCCTCAGACTCCGGCAAGGGGACCTCCAGATACACCACTTCCGAACGGCCGATGCCCGCGCCTTCGAGGGCATTCGAATCCTCCGCTTCCGCATGCACCGCAATGATGTCTAGCGGTTTCACATTCATCGGAGCCAGCGCCAGCAATTCAGCGCCGGACCAACTGCGTCCAGCCTCCGCGGGAAGCTTGATTTCCTGCCGCGCGTGAGGCTGGCCCGGCTTGCGGAAAACCAAACGCGCTCCGCTGAGGCGGACATCATCGACGGCACTGACGTTGAATTGCACCGTTTCATTGCCCAGACGGATGACCTCGCCCCCATCATGGCTCAGGATGCGCACGACCGGAGGGGTATCCGCCACCACATTGATCCGCCATGGTTCCTCGTTGCGGACGAGATCGCCCTGCTGACCTTTGATCACGAGCCTGTAGACAATTTCGTCAGCTTCCCGAGACAGATTCCAGTCCGTGTGCCAGACCAACGGGTCCGCGGGATCGGGTTGAAAAACCGGAATGCCCGGTTGGTCGCTAGCCGGGTCTTCAACGCCTATCGGTTCGCCGTACATGCCACGTTTCATTCCGGCCTGTTCCGTCCGGCTCACGCGTTCTTCTTTCGGTGGGGGCGCGCTGCGTTCGAGCACAAGGGAAACAGCAGGAGCCTTGAGTCTCACTTTGTAGTCCAACCGACTGCCGCGCAGGACCGAAAAGGACGGCTCCCTTTTTGTCTCCTTCGCGTGGGCAGCGTATTCCGGCGGAATGACGTCGATCTCGAATGATGCAACGCCAGGCAACGGGTAAGGCGTGACGCGCAAAGGAGCAGACTGGCCGTCACCCGCACGCACCACAAACTCCGCGGAGCCATCCAGTCCGTTCATCGCCAACCGCACCACGCCATCGGGTCCTGGAGCAGCTTCCGCAATAGCCAGCGGCGAATCTTGTCGATACAGGGTCACCACTTTAACCGGCACCCCGGAAACTTGGGCGATGAGCGTGAAGGGCCGACCCTCCGCGATGGCCTCCTTCGGTCCTTCTAACTGAAGCGAGGTGTAGGGCGATGCCATCCAGGGAATCAGCATGCGCAGCAGGCCTTTGGGTCCCTGGATCGAAACCAATGTGACAATGGCCGCGAGGGCTGCGGCGGCAAAGGATCGTGGCACACGCAGCCGACCACGAAAAGTGGGCGGAGCCGCACGGACGGCATCGTTTGCCAGTCGGTCCAGTCGCTCGAGCATCACTCCACCGATGGCTCCGTTTCCTGCGGTGAGCCGCACCGCCGGATCAATCGCGGTCGCCACGACCGATGCCGTTTCCCCGGCTTCCTTCTCGATCTGGTGGGCGATCGCCGTTCCATCAGGGCAAGCGGCACCAATAGCCAATCGGGCAGCGAACGCCCCTGCCACGAGCCCGGCAATCCATCCGATCCACCTCAGGCCACCGGAAAACATCCACATCCGGTCGAGCAGCGCAGTCAGGACCATCACCGCTGCAAAGCCCGCAAAAGCCGCCAGCCATCCGCGTCGCCGACGAATGCCGCGATGGCGAACCAACGCTTGATGGATGATTTGCTGGAGTTCCGTCACAATGCTTGTCCTTTCTCATCGGGTTGTCGTTTCAGCCTGAAAGCCAGCCAGGGTTCCACCAGCCACACACCGGCGAGGGCCGCGAGAATCCACCGCCACCATCCGGATTCGGAGACCAGATCGATCCGGGGCACTTCGCCACTGCCACCTGCAGCTCGCCGACGCGCCTCGACCTGCCGTTCCAGAATGGCGGGAAGCAAAAACTCGCGGCGGCTTTCCTCGGGAGGAAAATTCACCGCCACCGGCCGCACCAAGCCGCCGTCTTCAGTTAGGACATCAAAGATTCCCGGCGGCTCGAAGTTGAGGCCGCGCACCCAACCCTCTTCATCCACCTTGAACGTCCGGCCATCGGCACGCAGAAGTTTTCCTGCCAGCGCGGGATCAACCCGGACATCGAAAGGCACTCCTGCGATCCCTGCACCTGGGCTGTTGCGCAGGCTCTGCGACGGGGAATTCAACACCGCGGAAACCAGCACGTGGACCGTGGGCACGAACAAGACTCCGTCCGCTGACCAATCACCCCAACTGCGGTCCGGACTGGTGTTGACGAACAGCACGCGGCCGCGGCCCGCCTGCCCGCGCACCACCAGTGGCAGTTCGTCGGCATAACGCGCCATCACCTCCGCTCCTTCGCCGATACTCAGCGTGAACCGCTTCTTCAACGGAGCCTTGCGCAGGGCCTCCCGCAGATCGGATCCGAAACCACCCCATAGCGGATGGGTTGTCCCAATTGGTTCAAGGGCCGGACCTCCATCGATCGTTGAAACCGCTCCGGGCAGGACCGGCAGAAGGCTCCGCCAGGCCGTGGCGAATTCCGCAGTCGGAATCTCCGGACCGGCGAAAAACACCACGCCACCGCCCTTTTGCGCGAAGGCATGGACGGCTGCAGGCAAATCCGCGGGCCATGCTGCCAGCGGCGGCACCACCACCACGGCCTCGCTGTCTTCCAATCCTCGAAGCGCACCCACTGCATCTCCCACCGCCACCACTTTTGGCAGGAACCTGGAATCGGACGCTCCAGCCCCAGCCGTCGGACGCAAGGCCTGGTTGAGGAAAAAGGTTGTCTGCAGGAAGACATCACGCTCTGGATAGGGTTCCAACAGGAGAACCGGCACTTCGGGAACTGCCAGAAAGACATCGAACAATCTGTCGTCCTCTGCCAGCCCATCGGTCGACTCCCGGAAAGAGATCTCGCGGCGCACCCATCCTTTCGTCCCGGACCGGTACGGCAACTCAAGAATCTTGTCAGGCTGGGAGAACTCCTGCTTCTCGGCCTTTCCATCCTTTTCAACCTGATCGCTGACAACCAGAGGCGATGACCCGCCGCCCAACTCGACCACCCCGCGACGCAGTTGATCAAATCCGCGGACACCCAGCGAAAGACTTCTGTTTGCCGCCTTCGGATTACCTGTCTGGACAACCCGCACGCGCAATTCTTCCGGAAGCGAGAGGGTATCCATGTCTTCCCAGCCTTGGCGTTGCAGGTCGCCGACGATCTCCAGCGACTCAGGCATGTCGCTGCGGAACCGGGCGACCGCCTCGGCCGCGTCGCGCAGAGCCTCGAAAGGCCGTCCGTCCGCCACGGCCGGAGCAAGACCGGCGAGGATCTTGCGCAGCTCCGAGGGCTGGGTCCAATCGTCGCCGGTGGCCGCAGGAGGAAAACAAAACAAACGAACTCGGCTTTCGGAGTGAAGTCCGTCCAGACGCTCGCGGACTTGTGCCACCGCGTCCTCCCACGCCGTGTTGCCCCCCGGTGATCGCATCGCCATGCTAGCCGATCGGTCGAGCACGAAGGCAACCGCTTCCCGTCCCCCAACGGGTGCATGGCCCCCACCCGGGAGTCCGGGTCGTGCAAAAGCCAGTCCCAACAGAATCACCCCAAGGGCGCGCAGTAGCAGCAACGGCCAGCGGCGAATCTTTCGCCGGTGGCGTGCGACTCTCGGGGCTTCCGGCACAAGGCGCAGGGAACTCATTTGCACACGCCTGCTAGCCACCCGTTCGTAAAGATGCATCCACACCGCGAGGCCGACCGCCGCCAGCCCGGCAATCGCAAACCACGGTCCCAGCATCACGATCGCAAGCATCATCGGGATCTCAGCAGGAGGAATCGGCGCAGCGCTTCATCAAGGGGTTGATCAGTGGGCAGAAAACAATAATCGGTCTCTGTATCGTGGCAGATCTGCTCGATCTCCGTACGGATCCGGCTCAGGTTTTCCTGATAAAGCTGGGCATAAACCGTGCCGTCGACCGCGCGTTCAGCTCCGGTCTCGCGATCCACCAGCACCACCTCGTCTTCGATCCGTGGCTCCAGTTCTTCGCGCGACAACAGCTGGAAAAGGATCACTTTGCTGCCGCGCATCCGCAAACGACCCAGCATGTCCTTCAGCTCGGCCGGGTCCACCAGAGCGTCGGTGATGATCGCGGCGAGAGAACGCCGATGGCATTCGTCGACCAGATCGGCTAGTCCACCAAGGTGATCGCGGGGCCCGTCCGCGACCGAACTTTCAAGATGGTGGACAATGTGTTCCAGATGATCTCGTCGGGTGCTCGGCGGCCACCAGTCATCTAGCGGAATGGACTCACCTTTTCCAAATACGGCCAGCCCTGGCGCGTCCTGCTGACGGCGCAGCAGCACGGCCAACACCGCGCACAACAAGCGACCGTAAACGAATTTATTCCCTGCCCCGGCTCCGAAATCCATGCTGCGACTGCCGTCCAGAAACAGATAGCCGCGCAGGTTGGTTTCCTGCTCGAATTCACGCACGTAGAGGTCGTCGGTCCGGCCGTAAACCTTCCAATCGATCCGCTGCAAGGGGTCGCCCGGAAGGAATGCGCGGTAAGTCGCGAATTCCTGGCTGCTCCCGGCATACGGGCTGCGGTGCATGCCGTGAGCATAACCCTCAACCATGCACTCCGCCAGAAGCAGCAGGTCGCGGGAACCCGCTAGCAACTCAGCATCGGCGTAAAGTGCGGCTTCAGACACAGACTCAATGGGTTAAATCCTGGCCGCTTTGACCAACCCATCCAGGAGCCTGTCCGCGTCCATGCCCTCGGACCGGGCCTTGAAATTGGTCAGGATCCGGTGGCGGAGCACCAGAAGCGCCACCGAACGCACATCCTCAACATCCGCACAGGGTTTGCCGATCATCGCAGCCCTTCCCTTGGCACCGAGAATCAAGTACTGGGAGGCACGCGGCCCGGCGCCCCAGCGGACAAAACGTTTAACCTGTTCGGTGGCCCCCGCCGCATCCGGGCGGGTGGAGCCCACCAGATCCACTGCGAAGCGGATCACTTCGTCAGAAACGGGCACCGCCCGGACCAGTTGCTGGATCGCCAGCAGGTCGTCGGCATTCATGACTTTCTCCAACGCCGGACGGACCGTCCCAGTCGTGCGGCGCACCATGTCCACCTCCTGAGAAGGCTCGGGATAATGGATCATCACCGAGAGCATGAAACGGTCAGTCGCAGCCTCGGGAAGCTGATAAGTGCCCTCCATTTCGATCGGATTCTGGGTGGCAAACACATGAAACGGCTTGGGCAGGGGCATGGTTTCACGGCCCGCCGTCACCTCGCGCTCCTGCATCGTCTGAAGCATCGCCGCCTGCGTCTTCGGCGGCGTGCGGTTGATTTCGTCTGCCAATAACAGATTCGTGAAGACCGGCCCAGGCATGAACTTCAGTGCGCGCGTGCCCTTAACCGGATCGTCCTGAATGATCTCGGTGCCGGTGATGTCCGCCGGCATCAGATCCGGCGTGAACTGGATGCGCTTGAAATCAAGGTCGAGTGCCTCCGCCAGCGAGCGGATGAGTAGTGTCTTGGCCAGTCCGGGCACGCCGGTGAGCAGGACATGTTCACCGCAGTAGAGGCCCAGGAGCACGTCTTCAACCACACGCTCCTGCCCCACGATGGCCTTGGCGACTTCCTCTCGAAGCGCGCGGGTACGGGCGGGCAAGGTTTCAATAAGATCCTCGGGATTCGGCATTGTGGTGGGCGATTCGATTTGGTTTGAATCCAGGATCACTGGGGACATCTGTTTTGGAGGCGCTCCGTTCTCATCTGGCCTGCCTCCAAAACGCAGGCTGGCCCATCAAAAACGTTTCTCTTTGCCCATTCTCGGATGCGGAGCGCTGGCTGCGAATTCCAGCACACTGCTCGCGGTGCAAGGTCAGTAGCATCTCGTCGGACCCTCTCCCAAGGTCAAGTCCTATTGTCTCTGAGGCTCTGTGTGGCCTCGTGCAGATTGACGACTAAACCATGGCCGCTCTGCCTCACCCCCAGCAAACACAATCCCCATCAACGCCATCCCTTTTGGAACCACCACGATCAGTGCTGCACCATGAATCGCCATGGATCGACAGGCCTCACTCATTTCCCGAGACCATATTCACTCGCGAAGGCCTTCGCCGCATCGCTGTCCTCAGGGATGTTCTCATAAATGGTCTTCAGCGCCTTGCTGCGGTCAGGGCCCTCCGGCAGCGTCTGAATCCACTGCATCGCCCCCTCGGGATCGTAGGGATAGACCTTGGCAGCGTAGGCGCTTGCCACAGCGGACTTCTCCGGACCGGCGGGTGCGCTGTTGAGCCACTTGCCGGCCGCAAGGTAGTCTTTCTCGGTCCACGCGGTGGCGAGTTCGAAAGCGCGTTCCTTGGCGACGTCATCAGGCAATTCGCTTTTCGCCAGCCAGTCAAGCCATCGACCAGTTTCGCCGACTCGCACCTTTTTTTCGATGTCCTTGGTGGCAGCAGCAAGTTCATCGCCTGATAGATTCGCCGATCCCAGCCAATCGGACACTTCAACAAATGTCGCCTTCGCGCCGCCATGCCCGAAAACGAGCTCGCTCAACTGACCTTTCACAAGCTCCACCTGCTCGGGGGTCGAGGCGAAGCCCCTCATCTCTTCAAGCAATTCGGTTCGTTTCGGAGCACTGTATGCGTAAAATTCCACAGCCCCACTGATATATTTTGATTGAAACTCCGGCGGTGCTTCAGCGAGGCATTGGAAGACAGTCTGGATGTCTTTCTTCTCCCAGCTGAAATAGTAAACCAAGTGTTTGAAGGGATCCTGAATGTATCCTTCAGGCGCTGTTTTACCATCAATCCCAAAGAGTTCCGGCGACTTGCTCATCATTCTGGCCATCTCAATCGGATACTTAGCGATAAAGACGGTCCGGACATAGCCGTTCAAATCACGTTTGATTCGCAGGTTCAACTCGGAATTACTGTAGCATTCATCCATGAATTGCCTGATCGCTGCGGGGTCGAGTTCCTCAAGCCGACTCTTGATTCCCGCCTGCCGTTTCGTGAACTCATCACCGGATTCACCAGTGGCATTCTCACCATAGTCACGGAATAACTGAAAATAGTCGAGCCCGATTGTTTTCACTCGTTCCCTCATCGCGAGATATTCGTTCCCTCGTTCCATGGCGTTCGACGACTGGTTATCACTACCGAGCTTAGCCGTGGCTTCCTTCAAGAGTCTGGCATTGATCCCTCTGCTGCTGGAAAGCTGCCGACTTTCCCGCCACCCCAGAAGGGCGGCGATGAAGAGTATAGCAGCACAAATGATCAGGGAACACTTCATCCTTCAATTCAGCTTTCGCAGCATTTCTTCACGGAGCCTGTCGTCCGAAACCTTCGTTGCAAGCACTCGTGCCCTGGCTTTTGGATAAGAGATGGTGCCGTTCGCGCTTCCCTCTATCAATGGGATCAGCAATTCGTCCCCGGCACCTGATTCATGGTAATCAGTAGCCATCTTCTCGACAAAATCCTGAGCGCTGGTCGTCTTTGAATTCTCAAGGTAAGTCTGAAGTGCCAATCCTGTTGCCCGGTCAGCGGAGGAAGGGTCGATCGCTTGCATCCGTGCGCGCAGGTCGTCGAACCTTTCACGAGACGGTTCATTGCCTCTGTCTCTCATCGCGCCATACTTCGCGACCTCCGCAAAGTGCTGCGCCATCAGGGTGGATCGCTCTTCAGGGCTGAAGCCGAGGCGATCCATGTTCTTCCGAATGTCTTTTGGATCGTTCTTGCTGTCAAAGCGGAAATTATACTCAGTCAGACTGTTGTCTTTCAGTATAGCCATGTATTCCTCCATCGGCATTGATCTGCGAAGCATCTCAATGAAATCCTTGCTCTTCTCCTTGGGAACGTCCCACACGTAAGTACCCACACTGGCGCGCAAGTCCGGCGGAAGATTCTTCAGCCGTTGCTCAGCGGCGGCTGGATCAGATGCGAGCAAGGACATGATGAATGCCGATTCAAACGGAATCATGGTAGGAGATTTACCATCAAGGGTCTTGTCGAAGACTTCTCCGGCGACCTGCCTCTCATACCAGGCAGTGGCTGCGGCGGGATCTCGCGCAAGCCATTTGCTGAAATCTCCCATCCTGACAGGGTCAATACTCTCATTCTGGCATTTCGCAAGGTACTGGCTGAAGGCGAACTCGGGATTCTTCCCCTTGAGTTGGTCCAGCATCACCGATTCGAGGTAATTCCGAAACTCTGCTTCAACAGGGAGTGCCGCCATTTCCGTATAGGCTTTCACGAGTTCGTCTCCGCTCATTTCGGATGCCAGTTTCTCGAGCCTCCTGCAGGCCGCTGTCAGATTGAATCTCGCCCCCTCGTTATTGTTGAACATCACGAGTTCGCTCCAATCCCTCGAGGTGTTCACCCAGTCGTCAGACGGCTTGATCTCTTCATCCGATGGCTTTTTCTCCCTCTTCAACTTTGCGCCTTTCGTCCCGGCTCTCGTGCGATCATTGCTAACACTCGATGAACTGCTGGCGTCCGCGATCTTTCGCTGAAGCGAGAGATTGCTCTGCTCCAACTCGCGATTTGAGGCCCGCAAGCTGGCAAGCCACGCCGCAGCGATCATCAGCGCGATGAGTGGCGGGGCGTAGTGAATGAGTTTCATGATTCGTTCATGCTCGCAGGGGGCACCGGCCCCAGCATACCATTCGCTGGAGTCCCCGTCCCGGATTCAAAAATGTCATTGGAGTTCGGCTTCATGCCTGTTGGATGTTCTCAAGGAAGAGTCACCGGACCAATGACATGAAGGGTGCCATCGGGGTCTCGATACTTGAGAGTGTAGGTCCCCGACGAAACTCCATTAACTTTGACATGCCCTGGGTAGCTGCCTTTGCGGTTGCCACTAATGAAGCTCGCAGTGATCAGATGTCGGACCCCGCGACAGTGGCGTCGACTGCATCAATCCACTGGCCGGAATGAACGATCTCAGTCTCAAATTCCATCGGTATCTTGTATGATCCGGACCCAAGTGCGGCAGGAGCACCGGTGGTAATCCCGCCTTTGGCAAAGAAGTCGCGTGACTTCTTCTCCGAACAACCGGTCAGCGCAAGAACGACCAGAATCAGTGTGGTTTTGAAGATATCATTCATGCTTTTGATATGCTGGCCCTTGATATTTCCCGTTGCTGTTTTGTTTGGAAACTTAATTGGCAAGCCCGGATGGATTGAGCAACCGCCTGAGGAACAGGACAGTGCCGCTCTCGCGACCACGGATCAGATAGATGAACGTCCGGTCCGCGCGAAAGGTCGGCGTGGAGGGAATTTTTCCGCGCATCGCTGCTGCCGGCATCGGGAACCCGGTGATGGCGGCAGCCTGTCCGGCGACAATTAAAGCTGACCCCCGACGACAATTAGAACTGACCCCTGATCGGGTGGTTCTCCGGGGTGGACGGGGTGCCTTGCGGCATGCGGTTTGACACCGGTCGGGGTGGCGCAGTTGGACAAGCCTCTTCGCTGTGCTCGGCAGGGGATCTGCTTGCACTACCCGGCAGGCGGCACGATCAGATATTCCTGTCCCCACCAAGGTCGAATGATCCGTTAAAACCCATGGACTACCTCCTCATCGCTCTCAAACTCATCGTGGCACTCGGCATTCTCAACGTCTGGCTCCTCCGCCGGGACAAGGCGACCGCCTATCGTGGTGGGGACGCGGGAACCCTGCGCGGGGAATTCGCCGCCTACGGCTTGCCCTTCTCGTTCTTCTGCCTCATCGGCATTCTCAAGGTGGGCCTCGCTCTGGTGCTCCTCGCCTCGCTATGGATTCCGGTCCTCGCCCAGCCGGCGGCCGTGGGCATCGGCGCGCTCATGCTGGGGGCCTTTGCCATGCACCTCAAGGTGAAGGACCCAATCGGGAAAGCGCTGCCATCGCTCGCGGTCCTCGCGATGTGCGTCGCCATTGCCCTGGGATAGCAGGCCTTCACCTCAGAAGGCCCAGAAGCAAAGATAGGCGTTCAGCACCAGATAAAACAGCGCCGGGACCGTCTGCGGCAGGGAGTCCTTGATCCGGATCCGGACCAGCACCGCGACGAGCATCATCAGGGCCAGCCCGCCTGCCGCCGCCCGGCCCATCCATGGCTCACTCATTCCCGCCAAAAGGCCAAGCCCCGCCACCACTTGCAGCATGCCGACCACCACGCGCTGCGCACCGAGCCGGTAGCGATTGAATTCCTGCTTCATGTAGCTGGACAAAAAGCAGGCCGACCCATATCCAAGAAAGGAGCAGGCCGATAACAGGATGAGGGTGGTTGCCAAGACGAAGCGGTGGAAGCGGCGTGGGACGCGGGCGGCCCACCTTGCCAAAGCATACGTATGCCACGACGGGATTGAGGCAACCCGTTCCGTACCCCGAGCGGAATCCCGGTGAGAAACCCGAAATCAACTGCTCCTTCCCATCCATGCCGGAAACGCCGCAATTGGACAGACCTCTTCGCAGGGGCGCCTCGCCACCTCCAGAGGTCCCGCCACCTATCAGGCTCTCCCGCCCCAAGTCGACACGCCCCTTCCAGCGTTCTCCCTGGCCACCCGGACCTCCAGCACCCCGCAATTGGACAAGGGACCTTCAGAAGCCTGGCCATCTGAACGATCCGCCTCCTCATCCCGCAGGGATGACAGCATGAAGCCGGTGGTCGAGCTCGGCACGAGCGACACCACCAGAACGCCGCAATCGGACAGGCCTCTTCGCAGGGACCTACCGGCGCGAACCCGATGCCTTGCGCTTGCGCTGCATTGCGGCAATGCGATTATCCTGCATGACTGTAGTCGTTCCCATCAGCAAGCGAGGCACCGTGACGCTGCCTCCTGCCCTTCGCCGCAGGTTTGGTCTCGAAACCGAGAACCCCTTGGTGATCATCGAAGAACGGGACGGGGAACTGGTTCTGCGCCCTGCCGTGGCAGTGGCCGTGCGCGATCTGCCGAAGGCGGTCGTCGAGCGGTGGATTCAGGAGGATGAAGCGGGAATGCGGGAATTCGAGGCAACGCCGCCGCCGCAATGATTCTATTTCTGGATACCAGTGTCCTTCTGGCCGCCGCTGGCTCGGAAACGGGCGCGTCCCGTTACGTCTGCACCCAAGGAGGGCCACGGCATGGATGGAGGCTCCTCACCTCAGGTTATTGCGTGCAGGAAACGCTGCGCAATCTGCCCAAACTCGGCTCCGGCGCGGCATTGGCCTGGACTACAGTTGTCGAACCGGTAATCGAAATCGTGGCGGATGTCGTGTCGCTAGATCAGGCGCTCGTCTTCCCCAAGGCCAAAGACAGACCAGTCGTCATTTCGGCTCTCGCGGCCCAAGCAGGCGTCCTGCTCACTCTCGACCGAACCGATTTCCACGCATCGCTCGGGCCCCAGCTCTACGGCATGGACATCCGCACCCCTGCCGACTTTCTCATCGAGCAGCGCCTCAAAGGAAGCATCTGCATCCGGAACCCCAGAGGTCTGGCCATCTGAACGATCCGCCTCTCATCCCGCAGGGATCACCGGCTGAAGCCGGTGGTTGAGCTCGGCACGAGCGACACCACCGGAAAACGCACCAAATTAAATCGCATGCCCGGCAGGGGTGCCGCCCTGAGCCCTCCAGCGGTCAGGCCACTCAACCGTTCTGTTCCTGATAGCGCTTCAGCGTCCCGATCCTTCTGCCGTGGAGGAAGATTTAGAAACCTTCGCTTCCGGGTGAAAATGACAGGGCGGAAACCCGTCGGGCAACTCCGTGATGATCACATCCACCGGCACCAGCACGCCATTCTCCGCCATCACCACATTGGCCGGATGCACATCCCACACGCCCAGGCAGCCGATCCGCCACGACGTGGAATCCTCATAACCGATTCCCTTCCAGCCCATCTGCACGAAACCCAGCGCCTTCATCCCCTCACTGATTTCCTCCATCGTGGCCCGACGGCCCCGCACATGGGGCTGGCTCGTCACCATGCGCCACCCGTCCGTTCCATCCCGCCAGATTCCGACCAGTTGGATGTCATCCTGAAAAAGATCATTCTGCCTCCTCAGTCGCTCGAAGTATTCCCGCGGCAACGCATTCCGCAGAGCAGGCCTGCCCTCCGCGTCCCAATCCACCGTATAACCAGCCAGCCCCGGCTTCGTGTACTTCAGCCAGCGTTCCGTTTCCGGATCGAAAATCAGATCATGCTCGCGGCCCCCCGCAGCGGCAGGCCCGGACGACTCCACAATCATCCCCTGTGCCTCGCACCACCGCCGGAATTGCCTCCACTGGCGTTCCGGCTCTTCCCAATCATCATCTTCACCGGCGTCCCCATCAAAATCGTCATCTGAGCATAGGCCTCCGCAGAGGTAGTCCTGTGCCCCGGCAAGCGTGCGATCCGCAGGGATTGCTTCTGTTGCTCCGTCATCGGGTCCACCCTGCCCCGCATCCCCACCATCCGCAAGATCCACCACCTCAAAAATCACGTCCCCCCCGATGTCCTCCATCGGCATCCCGGTCAGATCCACCACAGTCGCTTCCACCGATCCCAGATACGCCCCTCGCCTGCCGCTCCGCCCGGCTGAGAATACTGCAATGCCGTGACCCGCTGCGCAGCGGTTCCTGATTCAAGCGCAACGCGACGTCCGGCACCTCCAGACTGCTCCAGAGCATCCCGTCCCACCTCAGGCACTTGCCATCCGCGTCGCTGAAGACAATTTCCATCCTGTCAGATTTGCTCCCTCCTCATGAGGTGCGGTCGTCCATCAGAACCACCTTTTCCAGCAATTTGTCCCGCTAGCGCTAAAATGCCGCAATGCGTTCGATGACCCAGAACATGGCCACGCTTCCGATCACATACGGTGGCACCAAATGAGCCCATCGCGGGAGCGGTAATGGCACCCGGCGGGCAAGTGCGGTAATCGCTAGGACGGCAGCAATGAAGGCAAGCTGGCCGAGTTCGACGCCGACATTGAAGAAGAGCAGCGACAGCGGAATAGCGTGCTGGGGCAGGCCGACTTCGGTCAGCGCACCAGCGAAGCCAAGACCGTGGAGCAGGCCGAAGGTGAAGGCCACCACCCACGGCGCGCGCTCCGTGAGCCCCGGATTCCCGGCCCGGCTGCGGAGGATCTCCGCCGCCACAAAGACAATGCTCAGCGCGATGCAGGCCTCGACCGGCGGACCTGGGACGTGGACCAAACCAAGCGTCGCTGCGGCTAGGGTCAGGCTGTGCGCGACGGTGAACGCAGTGATCGTTCCCACGAGCCGCCTCCAGCCTTTCACGAGCAGCACCAGCGCGAGCACGAAGAGCAGGTGGTCGATGCCGAGGAGAATGTGCTCGATCCCGAGCGCGGTATAAGTGCGCGCGACTTGCCAACCGGACGCCGCGGCGGCGATGATGACCGATGGTTCATCGGGTGTGGCGCGGAACGTTTGCGTGACGCCCTTCACGTCGGTCACGCGCACGAGAGCGTCGATCTTCGTCGAGGATAGTCCCTCGATGGCAATGCTCTGCCCATCAAGTCCCCCGGGACGCTGGATGCGCCAGCGTTCAATGTGCGCGCCGCCGGAAAACATCCCGCGCGGCTCACTGAGCTGACGCGCCTCGGCGGGGAACCGCACATAAAGCGCCAGCCGCATCTCCCCGTTCGCAGGCACCTTCCACAGCACGTCGTAAGTCTCCGGGGCGGTCTCGCGCAGCTCGAGATACGCCGGCCGCACCTCATGCGCGAACCCAGATGTTAAGCACAAGAGGAAGAGAAGAATGGCACAGCAGGAAACCGAGAGAACGGAGCAGAAACGACCCTCCGTTCCCTCCTGTTCAAAATGCCTCGGATTGATCCTCATTTCCCCGCGTCGGTCCCCACCTTTTGCTTCGGCCATTCGATGGTGACGGCATACTGCTTGAGCAGCTCGTCGAGAAACTTGCGGTTAGTCTCCGTGCGGCGCTCGCTCGCCCACTCGCGCTCCACCTGCGCACGTACCTCTTGCAGCGCGGGCACACGGCCTTCGGTGCGTTGCGCGATGAAGACAACATGCATGCCGAGGCCGGACGGCACCGGTCCGCACCATTCGCCCACCGGCAGCTTCGCCAGTTCCACGGCAAACTCCCTGCCAAAACTGCTCTCGATGCCACGCTGCGGTTCATCGGCTAGCGACGGAGGAAGCAGCGAGGGATCGCCGAGTTCGGAAGCGTCCGCCTGCGCGCCCTTCGCCTTCAGCTCCACCAGCATCTGCGCGGCGTCGGCGGCAAGTTTGTCGCCGCGTTTGTCCGCGTTGAGATACACCTGACGGAACGTGAGCCGCTGATCCTGACGAAACGCGTCCGCATGTTTCGCCAGATACGCCGCCAGCTCCTCCTCGGTGGGCTCGACGCCCGCGGCAAAATCGTCAGCGATGAATTCCATCTTCTGCTGGAGACGGCGACGGATGATCACGTCATTTTGATCCAGCCCCAGCTTCATCGCCTCGCGCGCAAAGACTTCCTCACGGACGTATTGATCGATCAGCCCCTTGACCTCGTCGTCGTTCGGCGGGCGCTGCCAGGTGCGGGCGAACGTCGTGACCATGTGCTCGACCTGTCCGGGGCTGACGACGATCTGCTGCGGGTCGGTCTGCGGCCTGCGGTTCAGCAAGTGGTAACCGCCAAAGAGCGCCGCGCCAAGCAGGACGAAATGCAGCAGTGGCTCGCGGAGAAATTTCATGGGATTTGAACAGGAGGAAACGGAGAGGCAGAAAACAATGGCTCTGTTCCCTCCGTTGCCTCCTCTTGGATTGCGATTCTCATTGGTTTGCTCCCGGAAGGATCAGGCGGCTGATGCCGTCGGTGACCTTCAACTCATGGAAATTGACAGTCTTCACCCTCCGTTCCCCCTGTTCCCTCCTGTTGATTTCATGGTTTGTTGGCCGCGGCGCGGCAGGCTTTCAGGTACTCCTGGATCCTCCCGCGCGTCTCCGGAAGGACCGGCTCGCCCGAGGCGAGCAGCGTTTGATAGTGTGCCGCCGCGCTCCAATCGCGCCATGCCGCGAGGTCGCGGGCGACGAGTCCGCTGAGCGGGCGCCGCTCGGCGAGGAACACCCGACAGGCGGCGAGAATGCGCGGACGCAGCCTGTCACTGGCCTCGCCCTGAACACCAAGCGCGGCGACCGCCGCCTGAATCTCCTCAAGCGTGCGGTCGCGGTCGCGGAGGTAATGGACCTCAAGCCACGCCACACCCTCGTCACCCTCGCGTTCGATGCGGGCAGTTAGCAGTGCGGCGAGGAGCGAAGCATCATTCGCTTTCCATGCGGCCTCGAGTTGCTCGTTGGCCTTCCGCGCGTCATCGGCGTCGCCGGACGCGCCGAGCAGCACGATCCACATCGGCTGCGCATAGGCCTGAGCCGGATCGGCGAGCCATGCACGGAGATTCTCCGCCTCGAGGCGCTGCGTCTTGAGCACGCGATAGGGCGCGCGCGCCCATGCCGCCCAGGCGCTCCTGGCGATGCGCGGATCGGGATGGCCGAGAAACGGACGAAAGGCCGACAGCCGTTCATTCCATTGCGCCTCCGTCACGGTCTCCGCGGCGGGCAGGTCGAGGATCGCTTTGAAGAACCCGGCGAACTGAATCCCCGACTCGCCCAGGCTGCTCCACGGCGCATCGACCGCCGCACGGGAAAGGATGAGTGTTCCCTTCCCATCAATGCTCGGCGCTTTCACGCGGACGCCCTTCAACGCCGCATCGCCTTTGATGACCGCATGGACTTCGAAGGTGCCCGCCTCCGTCAGGGCCGTCGCCACCACCACCTCGTGCGCCACCGACACTTCATCCGCCAACGTCGGCTTCTGCGGCACAACGCCCATGCAGATCGCACATCCCCACGAAACCACCGCCGACAGGTGAAACGCAGCGACGAGAGTGAGGATGATGCGATTGCGGCTCATCGGGAAACTTGAACAGTACCAAACAGAGTAAGCGGGATCGAGGATATCATCTCTGTTCCCTCCGTTTCCTCCTGTTGACGCTTCAGGGCGTGAACCAGATCGGCGAGGTCCACGCACGTTCCTGAATGGAAACCTGCACGCCGGCGGGTGCTTTCACTCCGTAGCGCGCGGCGTCGTAGGTGCTCCAGCGCGGTGTCGGGATTTCCAGAACGCGGGCGTAATAAAGGGCGCGGAGTGATGGGTCGAAATCGGGATCGGTCCACACATGGGAGAGTTCCGCCGCGCCGATCGAATTCGCGAAGGTGGCCTTCTTCTCATCCACCGTGTTGCCCACGGGCGGCAATTTTCCGTCAGCGCCGGGTTGCCGGTCGCCCGACCAGACGACGTCATAAATCTTCTCGTGCGTCTTCCCGGACTTGTCCACCCAGCCCTTGATGATCTGGATACGATCGAGGTTCGCTCCGTCAGGATCCTTCATCGCCGAGACGATGAATTTCGGAGATTTACCCTCCGGCGCTGACTTCAAATCACCGCCCATCGGCACACCGCCAGCATAGGCCGCTTTCGCCATGCCAGGCTTCTTGACGATGGCTGCGTCATAGTCCCAGCCACCGAAGAATCTCGCTGTGATGCGCGTGCCGCTCGTCGCAAAGGGTTCCTTGCGGTGCATCCCATCCCAGATGCCCTCGCGTGTGTTCGCATCGGCCCAGACACCCGTCAGCGCGCCGGGCGTGAGATCTTTGCCTTTGATCCAGCCGCCCACTTCGCTGGTCATGCGGCGCTCGGCGGTCCCGTCAGCTGCCCCGTGACTGCCAGCCATGAAATTGTCCTCGGCCGTATTCGAAGGCGTGCCGTTGTGAGTGTCGGTCCCGCCCACGAAGCCGTATTTGAACGGGTTCACGCCTAGCGCTTGCTCGACAGCGAGTCCTTTGATCACCCCGTCGCGCACAAAATTCCCCTTGGAGAAAGCACGGCCGCTGTAGTCCTGGATCGAATCGGCATTCTCAAAGTCGGCGAATTCATCAGTGGGCCAGAATGTCCGATGCACCTCGGAGTTGCCCTTGATCTGCATCATCTCGACGAGCGGCTCGAAGTGGCTCCGCGTCTCGGCATACGCACGGTCGATCGGCTTCCCCGCGCCGTCCACATCGGCAAACATCATCCCTTTGCTCGCATTGGAATTGTGAGGAATCGCAAGCACCTTCATGCCCCGCTTTTCGAGACCGGCCATCCACGCCCACAATCCGTCCTCGCGACCGATGTCGATGTAGCTCATTACCTTGTCAGGTACGTTCGTGTCGCGGAAGAACACGTTGCGGTGCAGGTTGCCGCCCTTGGGCGCGCCACTCCATTCAAACGCCGGGATAGTCGTGAACTCGCCGGGCTTATAGTGCTTCGCGGCCGCCTCCATCACGACTTTCCAGCCACTCTTCTCCGTCTCGATTCCCGCGTAGAAGGGCGGGTGCTGCGGATTGCCGCCCCGGTTGCTCTTGACCACATACTCGAGAAACCACCTCTCGCGCTCCTCAATGCTCGTCAGTCCGCGCAACTGCTGGATCAGCTCCTGGTTGTATCCGGGAGCCCCCTCTACCAGCGTCGAATACATCTCGCCGAGATACTCCGCATGATCCGTGACCGCCGCCCAGTCGAGCGGACGGCGCAGCTTGAATTTCACCCCGTTCACCTCGACCTCCCCGCCCTTCGCGAAAAGATAGGCGTCGGAAGGCGTCAGCCGCGCGCCGCCGATATACGCGTCGAGCGAGTAGGCGGTGTGAACATGCTGCTCGCCGAAGAACGCACGCCGGTCCTGAGCATCGCCAGCGGTGGGGATCCAGGCGCAGAGCGCGGCGAGGAATGCTGACGTAGTTCTCATGATTAGTTGCCGATAGGTTTTGGTTCCGGGAACTTCCACGAGCCGTCGAGGATCTCCTTGCGTGGCCGATAGAGGCGCACCGTGTAATTCCAGCCCTTCGTGATGGGGATGTAGTTCAACTGCTTCGGGTCGCCTCCGAAATGGATCGTAATGGTGCCATCGCTGTCCTTCTTCGCCGTGATGTTGTTGAACGAATAGGCTTTGGCCGGGTCCACGAGCGTACGGAAAGCAACCTGGACATAGCGCGTGCCAATCTTCTCGCGGGTCAGCACGTACTCGCCGGGTTCGTATGCCACGGCCTTGATGTAATGGTCCTCGTTGATCACAACCATGGACTGGAATCGCTTCCCGGTGTCCGGTTTCACGATCGTCACCGGCTGCGTCAGGTCGAACACCCCCCACGAAAAGAGCGTGTCGCGATTCACACGGACGACGACGTGTCTGTCAATCGGAGCAGGCTCACGGACGTGTCCGAATTTGCCGAACATCCCCTCGTCCACCTTCTTCTTGAAGTTGAAATCGGACTCCGCGCGCAGGTAGTTGTCGGGGGTGACGGGTTCTGCAGCATTGACTGCGACAGCCGCGAAACCGGTCAGGGTGGCTATAGCCATTGTGGTTGGTTTCATGGTCTTGATGGTGGAACTTGAACAGGAAACTCTGTTCTCTCCGTTGCCTCCTGTGAAACCCTCACGGATTGTACCAAATGGGCGAGGTCCACGCGCGCTCCTGGTGTTTCATCGGCACCCCGGCCGGCATTTTGATCCCGTAGCGGACGCAGTCGTAGGCGGTCCAGCGCGGAGATGGGATCTCGATGACGCGGGTGTAGTAGAAGGCGGGCTGCGCCGGATCGAAGTCAGGGTCGATCCATTGCGCGGCGAGGTCGGGGTCGCCGATGGTGTTGGTCCACGTAGCGTTGGCAACGTCCACGGTGTCGCCCACGGGCGGGAGTTTGCCGTCCGCGCCAAGCGGGCGCTTGTCGGCGTCGCCCCAGGCGACCTCGTAAACCTTCTCGTGTGTCTGGCCGTCCTTGTCGAGCCAACCCTTGATGATCTGGATGCGGTCGAGATTCGCACCGAGCGCGTCCTTCATTGCGGAGAGGAGGAAGGTCGGTGCCTTCGCGCCGTCCGGACGTTTCGGCATGTCCCCACCCATCGGCACGCCTTTGGCATAACCGACCGACGGCAAATAGCGGGTCTTCGCATCTTCCGCCGAATAGTCCCAGCCGCCGAAGAAACGCGCGGTGATGCGGGATCCGGAGGTGGCGTAACATTCCCTGCGCATCATCGCATCCCAGAGCGCTTCGCGCGTGTTTTCCTTCGCCCAAACCGCAGCGTAGCCCGCAGCGGTGTAATGCCACGTGTAGCGCGTCTTGCCAAAACCGACCTTCGAGACGTGCTCCCAGCGGTTCGTGTTAGGCTCCTGAAACGGCAACTTGCCGTAGAAATTGTCCTCCTCAATCGAGGTTAGCGAGTTGTGCACGTCCGTGCCGCCGATCATCCCGATCTTGAAGGGATTCGTGCCGAGTTTCTGCTCCAGCATGAGACCATTCATCAGCGCGCCGCGGATGAAGCTGAAAGGCCGCATCTCCGGCGTGGCGGGTTTGTCCGTGAGCGAGAGATTGCCATACTCCCAGCCGGCGACGCCGAAGTCCGAGAACTCGTCGTTTGGCGAAAGCGTCGGGTGGGTCTCGCTGTTGCCCTTGGTCTGCATCACTTCGTGCAGCGGCTCCCAGCGGGCCCGGCGCTTCGCGTAGTCGGAGGTGAGCGGGTTGCCCTTGAAATCGGTGAGGGCAAACATCAGGCCGTTCGAAAGGTTGCCGTTGTGCGGAATGGCTAGCATCTTGCCGCCGGTCTTCTTTTCGTAAGCATCCATCCACTTCCAGAGATCCTCGGCGTCTTCGCTCTGCCACGCGGAAAAGGGCATGATCTGGTCAGCCTTGTCCTTGCCATCACGGAAGAGAATGTTGCGGTGAAGGTTGTTGCCGCCTGGGACCGAAGTCCACTCGTAGGCGATCATCGCGGTGAAGCGGCCGGGATCATTGTATTTCTCGGCGGTCGCCGTGTATTTCTGCCAGACCGATTTCATGATCGGGCCGACCGTCTTCGGATCTTTAATGAGCGGGGGGAGCGTCCCGTTGCCCTGTCGGACGACGATGTCGCCGGTAGCATCCGCCGCCGCCTTGCCGCCGTCCTTCATGGCCTTGTTCCAGCTCGCTATCACTTCATCCTTCATGAAGGCTTCGTTGCCTTCAAATACCTGATACATGATCCCGAGCCCCTCGGCGTGGTCGCTGATGCACAGGAAATCGAGCGGCCGCGAAAGCCTCGCCGGAATTCCCGTCGAGGAGACGACCTCCTCCCCCTTCGCAAAACGATAGGCGTCTTCCGGGCTGAGCCGGTCCCCCGCCATGAAGGCATCGCCGGAATTCGCGGTGTGGTGATGCGTGTCGCCAAAGAAGACCCGCGTCGGGAAATCCCGCTGCGCGTACGCCGAGTAGGCCTTCTTGTCGCCCGCCGGATGATGGGCGATCGGGCCCTCCTCTCCCTCCGTGGCAACGCCCGATTTCGTAGATTCTTGAGAGAAGACGGCGGGCGGACCGGCCGCGAACGCCAGCAAGAAGGACAGAAAAGTTAGTGCGGTTTTCATGGTTCGTTTTGGGCGGCGCTCCGCCTCACTTCGGGAAAAGCATCTTAACGGTGAAGCGGATCGTGTCTTCCGGCCCGACAGTCTTATCAGCGAAGTCGTGCTCGTATTGCAGACCGAACTGCACCGGAAAGTCTCCGATCTTCTGCATTTTGGAAATCTTCATCCCCAGGGGCAGGCTGCTCCAGCGGTCGGTCTCCCAGTCCCAGGCGAAACTCATCTCGGAGCTGCCGACAAACCATCCCTCGCCGAGCCCGAAGTTGAAGATCGGCTGGATGACGCTGGCGTTGACCTTGTCGCCGCCGATGTTGAAAAGGTTCTGGTTGAAGAGGCCCCAGATAAGCTTGTCCCGGCGGGCAGTGAATCCGATCGCCGGACCCAACGCCCACTCGTCTGCCCCGCGATCATCACCTCCCGTCGGAAGCAACGCGACCGGTCCCAATCCCCAGCGTCCCCAGTCCTCGTTGAAGACGACCAGGTCGAAAAGCGTTATGTCCGACAATCCCGGGTCGTACGACGGGTGATCAGTTAGGAAAGGCATCGTCGCCCGGAAAATGTGCCTCCACTCCCCAGTTTGGAAGGGAATCACCGGTCTCAGAACGACAGTGTTCGCGCTCTCGTCCCCGGGCAGATGATGAAACGAGGCATTGTACCAGTCAGCGATCTGCAGCGACATCAGTGACGCGGTCGGATCCTCCGCCGCCTGGCCGAGGGATTGCCCACCCGGTTCACCTTCATCGGCACGGCTCATTCCCGAGAGCCATCCGAGCGTCGCCATCGCGACACACAGCAGGATTGGATTCAGATTCATAGGAGGCGATGCGGTAGAATGTTAGTAATCGTGCCTTGAAGATCCAGGGTTAGAACTTCAAGATGAATTTCAACCACATGTAGTCGCCCTGGAGACGGTTCTTCGTCTCCATCTCATGCAGCCACTTCAGTTCAGTCACCGTGTCGAGCTTTCCAAGCTTTCCGGCAAAGGAGACGACCGGTCCAAGCCCCGCCGTCCGTCCCTCAAAATCCCCGAGAAACGCTCCCGCCCCGCTGTCTCCGCTAACCTGTTCGTACCAGTATCCATTGATCCCCACCCCCGCGAGCCCGCCGAAAATCGGGAAATGCTGTGCCAGCGTGCCATCGGCGTGGAACTGCGCCCCAGACCGGTAGTTCGTGTCCTCGTTCTCCGTATTCAGACTCACGCCGCTGAACAGCGAGGCCTCGATCCCGTTTTCCTTGCCGAAATACATCAGCCCGACGGTTGGTTCGAAGGTCCAGAAATTCTTCCCCGTGTTCGCGAGCCGTCCCACCTCGTAGTCGCCAGTCGGCACATAAATGCCGAGGCGGGCGCTCACGTTGAAGTCCTCGTTGCACCGGTAGTTGAACATCAGCGGCATCAGGACGATGTCGCCCAGCCCCTCAAGACTGCTGGACCGCTGAAAAGGGCCGACCCTCGCCGAAACATCCATCGAAACCATCGGGATCGTCATACTCATCGCGTAACTGAGCCTGTCGCCGAAATCACCCGGCGGACGCCAGAGCAGCGACAGCCCGTTCGCCCATGAACTCGCATCCACCCCGGCCGCATTCAGTCCGGCGATCGGAATCCGCGCACCGTTCACATCGATCGAACCGTCGTAGTAGAGCAGATTGTAGCGCGCAATGAAGGTCTCCGTCGGCGGCACCACATCGGCAAACGAGGACATCGAACCGGGGAGATAGTGGCCGCTGCCGCCCTCCTCAGCTCGTGAGACGGTTGTCAGAATTCCGCCAAGGATGGCGGCAACTGTTAGGTGAATTCGCTGGTTCATGAAACATGCGGAACCCGGTCTCCGGACAGCGACCCGTGCATGGCCATGCCCTTGGACACCCCGCGACAGCTTTCCTTTCGATCACCCGGCCCACCGGAAGAAAATGAAGAGCGTTGCTGCTCGGCGTATTGTTAGGTTCAGTCTCATGTTGACCGAGGAAACCGAGCATGAAATGGGAATTGAATTCATCGGATGCATAGCTTTTGGTGATGCCGTGTCGAATTTGAACTTGCAGCGACTGAGCCACTTCCTCGCCGTCGTGGATTCCGGCAGCCTCGGGCGTGCTTCCCGCGTGGTGAAACTGAGCCAGCCCGCCCTGACCAAAAGCATCCGCAAGCTCGAGAGCGAGTTGGGCTTCGCGCTTTTCGACCGCGCCGGTTCCCTCGAACTGACCGGCCTCGGACGGGAGTTTCTCGACCGGGCCCGCCACCTCGTCGGACAAGCCGGTGACCTCGAGCGAGAGACATGCCTCCTGCGAGGTGGCCAGATCGGTACCCTGAAAGTCGCCTGCGGTGCCACCATGGCCGAGACCCACCTCGCCCCTGCCCTCGCAACCCTCGTCCAGCGCCATTCCGGCCTGCGCGTCGAGGCCCGCGTCGGGGACTTCCGCGAATTGCCCGCCTTGCTCAGAAACCGGCAGATCGACTTGGGGGTCGGCGAATATTCCGCGATCGAACTCGAGTCCGACCTGAAGATCTTCCCCCTCGCGCCTCAGGAGGTCGTGTTTGTCTGCCGACCCGGCCACCCCCTCGACCGCCGCCCGGGCCGTCTCGTCACCCTCGCCGAGTTCTTCGCTTACCCGCTCGTCGCCACCGGCCTGCCCGATTGGGCCGTGCGCTGGCTGCGTCAGCACCACCCCGAAAAGGCAGGGAGCGAGAGTCTCACCGTCACCTGCAATCACTTTCCCCTCCTCAAAACCGTCATCGCCCGGACCGACGCCGTCTCCGGCATGCCGGAAGGCGTCGCCCGCCCCGAACTGGAGGCCGGCACCCTCATCCGCATCCGCCTCGAATCCCCGCCCCTCGTCAACCAGGCCGGCATCATTCATTTGAATGACCGCACCCTCTCTCCCGCCGCCCGGCTGTTGATGGAGGTCATGCTCGGGTGACCGTGAAGGGGCCGTGCTTCAGCCAACGATCAGAAATCAGATCGAGGTCCCAGCACGTCTTTCAGCATCAAGAACCGCTACGATTAGGGTGCCGCGCGCCGCAATCGGACAGGCCTCTTCTCAGAGACCTCGGCGCGTTACAAACTGCACCACCTGAGATGGCAAAGTGACCACCGGGTCGTGGAGCTCGTCCGCCCATTCCGCCATCCCGGCAGCTCCCGACCCCGCCGCGCCACTCCGCCGCCACCTCACTGCTTCCGCTGCTGGTCCCGGAACGCACTCCCGCCGCCGCCGCCGGTCCGCGGCCCCTTGCCCTTCTTGGCCGCGTCCTGCTGCTGCCGCGCCGCCATCGCCATTTCCATGAACGACGCCCGCGGCGCCTGCTTCACCAGCTCAGGTTCCGGCTGGCGCTTCATCAGCCACGTCTGGAAGATCGAAATCACGTTCTGCACCGTCCAGTAGAGCGCCAGCGCACTCGCGAAGTTATAGCAGAAGAACATGAACATGAACGGCATGAACTTGAACAGCTTCTGCTGCATCTGCATCTGCGCGTTGTCCGTCATCGTCGGCGTCGGAGCCACCTTCATCTGGATGTACATCGACACCGTCATCAGAATCGGCAGCGGATTCACCGGAATCCCGCCAGCCACTGGAATCGTGAAAATCGTGTCCGGCATCGAAAGATCCTTCACCCACAGGAACGAGTGCCCGCGCATCTCCACCGCACTCTTCATCATGTTATAGTAGCCAAGGAAGATCGGAAACTGAAACACCAGCGGCAGACAGCCACCCACCGGATTCACCCGGTAATCCCGGTACAGCTTCATCACCTCCATGTTCATCCGCTGCGGGTCATCCTTGTGCTTCTCGCGGATCTCCGTCATCTGCGGCGCCAGCTTGCTCATCCGCTTCATCGCCCGCGTCGCCTTGATGTGCAGCGGCCAGATCACAATCCGCACGCACAGCGTCAGCAGCATGATCGCGAGCCCGTAATTGTGAATCCACCGGTGAAACGTGTTCAGCGCCCCCAGAAACAACCGGCTCAGCACCCGGAACCACCCGTAATGCATCACCTGATTCCGGTCTCCGCCCAGCAGGTTCAGCACCGTCCCCGACCGCGGCCCCGCATACACCTCGCCACTCCATACAAAAGTCTCGTTAGGCTGACTGAACCCCACCGTCCCGATCCCCAGCGCCGCTCCCACGCCCCAGGCCTCCACCCGCTTCCGGCCCGGATCATCAAACGCCACCTTGTGCCGCGTCGACCACAATGTCGTCTCCCCGGCCTTCACCTCGGACGGACTCATCAGCACCGCATAATACTGATTGTGCACCCCGCCGAACGTCACCTTCTCCAAGCGGTTCGGAATCACTTCCCGCTCCGGCCGCCGCTCCGACAACCCGAAAAACGTCGCCCGCTCGAACTGCGTCCCGTCCTGTTCCTCCGCATTGCCGTCCGCATACCACGTCGCCGCAGGCATGATCCAGTCGTTGTCATGCAGCTTCCCTAACATTCCGGAAAACACCGCGTACGGCACCGGCGTCTTCGCACCGCCGCCCGTATTCGTCAGGGTCACCTTCAGATTCCAAAGATACCCCCATCCGTCCAGCGCCGGTCCCTTGTCCGACAGCACCCACTCCTTCGTGATCCTAACGCCGTCCCGCTCGCCCGTGAACGTCACCGCACGGTCGCTCTTCGCCTGAACCGTGTACACCAGATCCTCAAACTTCCCGGGCTCGTTCCCCAAGGCCCCGATCACCGCCGGCGACTCATGATCGTTCAGCACCTGCTCGGTCTCCCCCGCATACGGCCCCTTCAGAATCCGCACCTGCTTGATCCCGCCACCCAGACTCGAAAACGTGTACACCGCCGCCTCCCCCGCCACTTCAAACGTCTCCGCCGCCACCGCGGCCGGACCCGGCACCACCGGCGCCATCGGCTTCACCGCAGCCTCCCCCGCCCCGGGCGTCCCCGCCACCACCGTCGGCACATCCTTCTTCTCCACCGGCTTCACCGGCGGCTTCTGCGTGAACAACGTGTAGCTCAGCCCAAGGCTGCACAGGATCACCACGATCCACTCAGTGCGATTCAATTTCATAAATGAGGAAAAGAAAAATTTGGCGCGGTCAATCCCTGCGGCGCGGCGGGAGGTCCGGAACCGGGTCATATCCGCACCCGCCCCAAGGATGGCAACGGCAGATGCGCCGAATTCCCAGCCACGATCCCCGCATCGCCCCATGCTTCTCAACCGCTTCCAGATAATACTGCGAACACGTCGGCTCGTACCGGCATCCCCCGGCAGGCCCCGCCAGCCGATGCAGCCCCGGCGACAAAAACCGCTGATAAAACCGGATCAGCCCGCGAATCACCGACTTCATGGCGTCGCCTCCGGTGGCAGCAACCCAGCCCGCCGCATCGTCCGCACCCAATCCCCCTCCAATTCCGCCGCCGTCACCGTCGCCGCCACCGGCCGCGGAATCGTCACCACCAGATAATTCCCGCGCAGCAACGGCAGCCAGCGCGCCAGCACCATCTGCAACCGCCGCCGCGTCCGGTTCCGCACCACCGCATTCCCCACCTTCCGGGTCACCGCAAACCCCGCACGGCTCGGCCCCTCCGCCATCGCCAGCAACCCGATCGTCACCAGCTTCCCCCGGCACGTCCGTCCCTTCGCACGCACCAAACCAAACTCCCCCGTGCGGCGGATGCGCTGCGGCCTCGGAAGCGCCATGGACAAAAGAAAGCGCGCGCCGTGCCGGAACACGCCGCGCGCTGGATTGAATCTCAGACCCGGACCTCAGCTGCCCGCAGGCAACCTCCATCCAAGTCTCACCTCCGTCAGGATTGCGTGTGACGCGCAAAGTGAATCTCGGCACCCTTCGGCAACAGGCGCTTGCGGCCCTTCTGACGGCGGCGGGCCAGCGTCATCCGGCCACCTTTGGAAGCCATGCGGGCGCGGAATCCATGCTGCTGCTTGCGGGTCCGCTTGGAGGGCTGATAAGTGCGTTTCGACATATGCGTGAAAGAAAATAGGAACTCGCCGGAACCCGCCACGGCAGGCGACCAGTTCCAGTAAAAGGGCCGCGATCCTACCGTCCTCCTCCAGCTTGTCAACGGACAATCCACACTCTCCCATCCCAAAAAACAAAGGAGGCCGCAGGCCACGCCTCATCAGCGCCTCCCGCAGCCTCCCGATTCAAAACCTCAAACTCAGGCCGGCTTCTGCTCGTCCCCGCCCATGCTCGACAGCAGCGACGGCAGCAACGCCGCCAGCCCTTCCGATGCATCCCCGCCGCCTTCCACCTGCCCGGACGGCGTCAGCTTGTCGATGATCTTCGGCAGATACGTCGCCAGAAATCCAGACGCCTTCGACGGATCAACCCCCAGCTGCGACGCCAAAGCCGAAATCTGCTCCGATCCCAGCGCGCTGTGCACCTGATCCGCAGACACCGACTTGTTCTCCCCCATCCCCACCCACGACGAAAAGATATCGCCCAGCCCGTTCGCCGAAAACTTGCTCTTCAGGCCCTCAAGCCCCCCGCTCTGACTGAGCAGACCGGAAAGTGCCGTCTGCAGCGTCGAGGCCTGGCCATCCGCAGGCTTGCCAGTAACCAGTCCGAGAAGTGTATCGAGAAGTGACATTTGATTTTTTTTTTTGGGCTCCGGCAGGCAATCGCTGCCCAACGCGACCTGACACGATCCCCCCCACTTCTGTCAATCCCGGACCAGCGGAAGTCGCACCCCTCACTCCCCGCCCGAAAAGACCCCGAACCGCCGGAACTTCGCATACCGCCCCGCCCGCAGCGCCGGAGCCTCCAGCGGTGTCAGCTCGTCCAGATGCCGGATCACCGCCGCCCGCAACGCCGCCGCACTCGCCTCCGGATCATAATGCGCCCCGCCCAGCGGCTCAGGCACCACCTCATCAATAATCCCCAACTCGCTCAGATCCTTCGACGTAATATGCAGCGCCTCCGCCGCCTCCGGCGCATGCTTCCGGTCCTTCCACAGAATCGCCGCACATCCCTCAGGACTGATCACCGAATAATACGCGTTCTCCATCATCAGCACCCGGTCCGCCACCCCGATCCCCAAAGCCCCGCCACTGCCGCCCTCCCCGATCACCACCGCCACCACCGGCACCTTCAGCATCATCATCTCCCGCAGATTGAACGCAATGCTCTCCGCAATGTTCCGCTCCTCCGCCTGAATCCCCGGATAGGCCCCCGGCGTGTCAATCAGACTCACCACCGGCAACCCGAACTTGTCCGCCAACCGCATCAGCCGCAACGCCTTACGGTACCCCTCAGGGTGCGCACACCCGAAATTCCGCATCAGATTCTCCTTCGTGTCCCGGCCCTTCTGATGCCCGATCACCACCACCCGCCGCCCACCGATCCTCGCAAACCCACCAGGCATCGCATGGTCATCCCCAATGTGCCGATCCCCGTGCAGCTCCACAAAATCCGTGAAACACCGCTCGATGTAATCCAGCATGTACGGCCGCGCCGGATGCCGCGCAATCTGCACCCGCTGCCACGGCGTCAGCTGCCGGTACGTCGTCTCCCGCAATTCCTCCAGCTTCGCACGGATCGCTCCCGCCTCGCCAGTCAGATTGATGTCCTGCGCAGAACTCTTCTGCAGCAATTCGTCCAGCTGCTCCTGGAGCGCAAAGATCGGCTTCTCAAATTCAAGCGGGACGTGCTTCATGGGGTTCGGGGGACTGTTGGTTTCAGAAATCGCAGCGCGCAACCGGGCCGCACCACCGTCGTCAGTTCATCAAGATCTGCTTCACTCAGATAAATCCCCGGCTCCGCCGTCGCCCCACCCTCACCACCCTCAGGCACCGCCCGGAACACAATCCCGCTCCGCTGCCCACGCGGCGGCGTCTGCAGCCGCTTCGCCGCCCCAGCATACCGGTCGTCATCCGGCCGGATCCGCTGGCTCCCCTCCCAGCCCGCCGACTCCGCCACCGTCGTCTCCGCCGGCAGCGACGGAAACGGCAGATGATAGGACACAATCCCGTATTCCTTGAAGTACCGCCCGTCCTTCACCAGCAGCAGCCGCTTCCTCTCCAGATCCACCCCAAGCTCGAAATCCAGCGGATAAAGCACCAGCCGGTCCCCCGGATGAATCACATTCCCCAGCAGATTGTTCACCCGCTTGATGAACGGCACCGTCGTCCGGAACCGCGTCGCAATCGAATGCAGGTTGTCCTGCTTCGTCTTCCCCACCGAATACTCCAGCTTCCCAGGCATCGGCACCCGCGCAAACAACCGGTCCATGTTCATCTCCCCAAGCACCCGCCGCGCATCCCCGCTCCGCTCACTGTCAGGATACAGCTCGATCACCTCCGCCAGCCGCCCCCGCGCCTTCTCAAGGTCCCCGCCACGAATGCTCTCCAGCGCCTCATCGTATATCCTCCGCCCGGGGTCCGCCTTCGGCCCCCGCCCCTTCAGCATCGCCGTAATCGCCTCCTTCCGCTGCTGCTCCGGCAGCACCGAACGCTCGTAATACCACACCGCCCCAGCCACCGCACCGCCCAGCACCAGCAGGGCACCGAGCGCAGCAAAGGTGCGGAAGGAAAATCGGCTCATCAGCATACGTACACGGAAAACCTCACGCTGCCCGCGGTTCCCCCTCCCGTCAACCCTCCCGCCACTCCCGATACCGGAGCCGCGGACTTGCTGCCATCCCCGTCTCCCCGCGATCCTCACCCCCTCCCATGCCCGCTCCTTCCTTCTCCCTCCCGCGGGCCTCCCTCTCCCTCTCACTCGCCGCCGCCCTCCTCTCACCCGCCCGCACCGCCATCTCCCCACCCCCGGACGCCCTCCAGCACTGGGCCTTCCAACCTCCCTCCAGCCCCGATCCCCCAGCCGCCACCGATCCCTCCCTCCAACCCATCGATCGCTTCCTCCGCGCCTCCCTCGCCACCTCCGGCCTCTCCCCCGCCGCACCCGCCGACTCCCGTTCCCTCATCCGCCGCATCACCTTCGACCTCACCGGCCTCCCGCCCTCCCCAGCAGACACTAACGCCTTCTCCAAAGCCGACGCCGCCAACCGCCCCGCCGCCGTCGCCGCCCTTACCGACCGCCTCCTCGCCAGCACAGCCTTCGGCGAACGCTGGGGCCGCCACTGGCTCGATCTCGCCCGCTACTCCGACACCAAAGGCTACGTCTACGCCCGCGAAGAACGCCGCTTCGCCCACGCCCCCACCTACCGCCGCTGGGTCATCAGCGCCCTCAATCAGGACCTCCCCTACAACCGCTTCCTCCTCCTCCAGATCGCCGGCGACCAACTCCTCCCACCCGCCTCCCCCGACCTCGCCGCCATGGGCTTCCTCACCGGCGGCCGCCGCTTCATCGGCGTCACCCACGACATCATCGACGACCGCATCGACGTTGTCATGCGCTCCACCATGGCCCTAACCGTCCAGTGCGCCCGCTGCCACGACCACAAATACGACCCCGTCCCCACCGCCGATTACTACTCGCTCTACGGGGTCTTCCAGAGCAGCACCGACCAGCTCATCCCCCTCCACACCACAGCAGACGCGGAACTCAAAAAACGTCAGGACGCCCTCGCCTCCGCCATGGCCTCCCACCGCTCAGACGCCGCCCAGCGTCTCCGCTCCCGTCTCGCCGACTACCTCAACGCCCAGCGCGAGCTAGCCAAATATCCCGAGGAAGGCTTCGACCAGATCCTCTCTCCCTCCGACCTCATCCCAGCCTCCGTCCGCCGCTGGCGCGACTGGCTCCACACCCACGCCAGCCCCGCCCACCCGATCTTCGGCCCATGGCTGACCCTCGCCACCATCCCCGCCGACCAATTCCCCGATCTCGCCGCCAGCGCCCTCGCCCCGCTCCTCGCCAGCAACTCGCTCCACCCCGCCATCGCCGCCGCCTTCCAGTCCGCCCCCGATTCCCCCGCCGCCGTCGCTAGCCGTTATTCAGAAGTCTTCAACGCCGCCGCCACCCACCCCGATGCTCCCGGCAGCACCGCCCTCCTCGCCCTCCTCAACGACCCGTCCGGTCCCTTCCAGGTCCCCGCCACCGGGATCGTGAACAACGAACTCTTCTTCCCCTCCGACACCGTCACCGCCCTCTGGAAACTCCAGGGCGATGTCGACCGCCGTCTCATCGAACTCAACGCCCCGGCCGCCCTAATCCTAACAGACATGCCGCACGCCGCCAACCCCCGCATCTTCGAACGCGGCAGTCCCGCCCGGCTCGGCCCCGAAGTCCCCCGCCGTCTCCCGCTCATCCTCGCGCCGCACGACCGCCAGCCGTTCCAATCCGGCAGCGGCCGCCTCGAACTCGCGAACGCCATCGCCTCACCACAAAACCCCCTGACCGCCCGCGTCTTCGTCAATCGCGTCTGGCAGCACCTCTTCGGCGCAGGCCTCGTCCGCACCCCTAGCGACTTCGGCCTCCGCGCCGGTTCCCCCAGCCACCCCGCCCTCCTTGACTGGCTCGCCCGCGACTTCATCCATTCCGGCTGGAGTCTCAAATCCCTCCTCCGCAATCTGATCGCCTCCCGCACCTATCAGCAATCCCACACCCCGGCCAATCCCGACGCCTCCTCCGTCCTCGACCCTGACAACCGTCTCCTCTCCCGCGCCCCCGTCCGTCGTCTCGACTTCGAAGCCGTCCGCGACGCCATGCTCGCCGTCTCCGGCGATCTCGACAACGCCAGCGCCGGCCCGCCCATGGAAATCACCGACCCTGCCAACCGCCGCCGCACGGTCCATGCATGGATCGACCGCCAGTTCGTCCCCGGCACGCTCCGTTCCTTCGACTTCGCCAACCCTGACATCCACGTCGCCACCCGCCACGAAACCACCGTCCCTCAACAAGCCCTCTTCTTCCTCAACGGTCCCTTCGCCGCCGCCCGCGCCCGTTCCCTGGCCGCCACCTCCGCCTCGCTCCCCGACCCCGATCGCATCCAGTTCCTCCATCGCCAGCTCTATCAACGCCCCGCTTCCCCCGCGGAATCCGCCAGCGCTCTGACATTCCTCACCGCCGCCAAAGCCGACGCGGCCGCGCAATCTCCCCCTCCTCCTCCGTCTCCTTGGTCCTGCGGCACCGGCGCCTTCGACGAATCCTCACAACGCACCGCCTCCTTCACCCCCCTCCCTCACTTCACCGGCTCCGCCTACCAGGGCGCTCCCGCATGGCCCGGCGGCCCCACCGGCTGGGCCCAGCTCACCGCCACCGGCGGCCACCCCGGCGACTCCCGCCAGCACGCCGTCATCCGCCGCTGGACCGCTCCCGCCTCCGCCACCATCTCCATCACCGGAACCCTCCGCCACGAACCCGCCGAAGGCGACGGCATCCGCGCCTTCATCATCTCCAGCCGCCACGGCACGCTCCTCGCCGCCGATGTCCACCACCGCGACATCCCCATGGCCGTCCCTTCCCTAACGGTCTCCAGGGGCGACACCATCGACTTCCTCGTCGACATCCGCAACGACCTCAACAGCGACCAGTTCCTCTGGAGTCCTCACATCTCCAACTCAGACGCAACATGGGGCGCCGACCTCGACTTCTCCGGCCCCGACACCCCGCCGCCGGACCTTCTCGAACCATGGGCCCAGTACGCCCAGGTCCTCCTTCTCGCTAACGAGTTCACCTTCACCGACTGATTCCCCATCCCATGCCCCCGCCCGATCCCTCACTCCTCAACCGCCGCTCCTTCCTCGCCCGCGCCGGCATGGGCATGGGTGCCCTCTCCCTCGCCCCGCTCGTCGCCGCCGACTCCCCGCGCCCTCACTTCGCCCCGCGCGTCAAACGCGTCATCCACTTCTTCCTCAACGGCGGCCCCTCACACGTCGATACCTTCGACCCCAAACCGCTCCTCTCAAAATTCGCCGGCCAGCCGCTCCCCGATTCCCTCCGCACCGAACGCAAAACCGGCACCGCCTTCCCATCGCCCTTCAAATTCCAGCGCTACGGCCAGAGCGGTCTCGAAATCAGCGAACTCTTCGCCAAAACCGCCGCCCACGCCGATGACATTGCCGTCATCCGCTCCATGCACGCCCTCGTCCCCAATCACGAGCCCTCACTCATGCTCATGAACTGCGGCGACAGCGTCCAGGCACGCCCTAGCGTCGGTTCATGGGTCCTCTACGGCCTCGGCTCGGAAAATCAGAACCTCCCCGGCTTCATCGCCATGTGCCCCGGCGGCATGCCGATCAAAGACTCCGAAAACTGGCAGGCCGGCTTCCTCCCCGGCGCGTTCCAGGGCACCTTCATCGACCCCCAGCACCGCGAACTCGACAAACTCATCGAACACATCCGCAGCCCCCACGCCTCCCAAGCCACGCAGCGCCGGCAGATCGATCTGCTAGCCGCTCTCAACGCCGCCCACCGCGACTCCCACCCCGCCATCCCCGCGCTCGACGCCCGCCTCAACTCCTTCGAACTCGCCTTCCGCATGCAGTCGGAAGCCACCGACGCCTTCGACATCTCCCGCGAACCCGAATCCGTCCGCGCCGCCTACGGCGACCACGTCCACGGCCGCCAGACACTCATGGCTAGACGTCTGCTCGAACGAGGCGTCCGCTTCATCCAGCTCTGGCACGGCGCAGGCCAGCCATGGGACACCCACGACAACATCGCCGGCAATCTCCCCAAACTCGCCGCCGACATCGACGGCCCCATCGCCGCCCTCATCTCCGACCTCAAACAACGCGGGCTCTTCGATGACACCCTCATCATCTGGGGCGGCGAATTCGGCCGCACCCCCACCGTCGAACTCAACGAATCCGGTCAGTCCAAACTCGGCCGCGACCACAACCACTACGGCTTCTCCGTCTGGCTCGCCGGAGGCGGCATCCGCGGCGGCACCATCCACGGAGCCACCGACGACTTCGGCTTCCGCGCCACCAAAGACTCCACCAGCGTCCACGACCTCCACGCCACCATCCTCCACCTCCTCGGCTTCAATCACGAACAACTCACCTATCGCCACGCCGGTCGCGACTTCCGCCTCACCGACGTCTCCGGCGATGTCATCCATCCCATCCTCATCTGATTCCCCACATGAAGCCTTGATGAGGCCCAGACCGTGCTCACGGACACTTTTCCAAGGAAATTCCCCACCAGCGGCGTATCTCCTGTCGAATACTGCTTCTGAAAGACTCCCGGCCCCGCGCCCGTCACCTTACCAAGACCGCGCGACTCATCCCAAGCCCATCGCCATGAAACCCGACTTCTCCCGCCGCAGCTTCCTTCGCGGCCTCGGCACGCTCCTCGCCCTCCCGGCCATGGAATCGCTGACCCCACGCTCCGTCCGCGCCGCCGCCGCCGCCGCCAAATCCCAGTTCCCCCTCCGCATGGCGTTCATCTACTCGCCAAACGGCAAGAACATGGACCACTGGACGCCCAAACAGGACGGCCCCAACTACGAACTCACCCGCGCCCTCAAGCCGCTCGCCAAGGTCAAAGGCGACATCTCCATCATCTCCGGCCTCGCCCACGACAAAGCCCGCGCCAACGGCGACGGAGCCGGCGACCACGCCCGCGCCAACGCCACCTTCCTCACCGGCACGCAGGTCCGCAAAACCGCCGGCGCCGACATCCGCGCCGGGGTCTCCGTCGACCAGATCGCCGCACGCTCGGTCGGCCAGGTCACCCGCCTCCCATCCCTCGAACTCAGCTGCGACGAAGCCCGCCGCGCCGGCAACTGCGACAGCGGCTACAGCTGCGCCTACCAGTTCAATCTCGCATGGAAAAGTGAAGGGCTCCCGCTCGCCCCGGAACGCGACCCGCGTCTCGCCTTCGAACGCCTCTTCGGCTCCGGCAACGCTGAAGAAGATGCCGCCCGCGCCAAACGCGACCTCCAGAACAAAAGCGTCCTCGACTTCGTCCTCGACGACGCCAAGGCCCTCCACAAACAGCTCGGCCGCACCGACCGCCAGAAGCTCGACGAATATCTCACCTCCGTCCGCGACATCGAACGCCGCATCGGCAACGCCAACAGCGCCGCCCGCGAACTCCCGGATTACCAGAAGCCCACCGGTATCCCCGAGAGCTACAAGGACCACATCCGCCTCATGTTCGATCTCCTCTGGCTCTCCTTCCAGACGGACTCGACCCGCGTCGCCTCCTTCCTCCTCGCCCACGACGGCTCCAACCGCACGTTCCCAGACATCGGCGTCCCCGATCAGCACCACGGCATCTCCCACCACCAGAAGGATCCCGAGAAACTCGAGAAAATCGCCCTCATCGACGAGTTCTACAGCGTCCAACTCGCCTTCTTCCTCGAAAAAATGCAGGCCACCAAGGAAGGCGACGGCTCCCTCCTCGATCACAGCATGATCGTCTTCGGCGGCGGCATCGGCGACCCCGACCGCCACAACCACGACGACCTCCCCGTCATCCTCGCCGGCGGCGGCAACGGCTCCCTCAAACAAGGCCGCCACATCCGCCTCAACGGCGAAACCCCCATGTGCAATCTCTACCTCTCCCTGCTCGACCGCATGGGCGTCAAGGAAGAGCGCTTCGGCGACAGCACCGGCCGCCTCGACCTCATCGGCTGATGCAAGGTGGCACAGGAATCCTGCCTGTGACTTGGAAAGCTCCGACCTAGCAAACCCCAAGCCTCCACCGAGCCCCAGAAGCCCGCCGTCCGCAGGACCACGGCGCAACCGCGTGACGGGAACGTTGCCGCACCTCAGTTGAAGCCCGGTCCCGGGCAGCGGTAGCGTCCGCCCGTGCGTACCATCTGCATTTCCATGATTCTAGCCTCTCTGGTGCTGCCCGCGGCGGCGGCATCGACCGAGTGGACTTTCGCCAATCCCGCGGACCGACTGGCCGCCACGGGAGGTCCGGCCGCCCTCGCCTATCATGATCCCGCGGCCGAAGGCTGGGGACCGGCCCTGACAACCTTCGGCCGGGCCTCCGCCCTTGGGCTGCCTGCCATGCCTGGTGGCGATGCCGACGTGATGGCGTTCCCCGCCTGCACCGCGCAGCAGGGCTATCGCCTCACTCACGGGGCAATGCCCAACGGTGCCTACGAGCCCGACGGCCGGGTCTCGAACTACACCATCGTCATGGATGTGCTGTTCCCCGCGGCCTCGGACGCTCAGTGGCGCGGCCTCTGGCAGACGTCGCCGGACAACAGCGATGACGGCGACTTCTTCGTTCAGAATACCGCATCCGGCGGCATCGGGATTAGCTCGAACTATCTCGGCCGCATCCTGCCGGACACATGGCACCGCGTGGTCATCACCGTCCGGGCCGCCCCCGGAGAAGGACACTGCCAGCGCTACATCGACGGCCTCTTCATCGGCGGACAGGGCACCACCGGCTCCGGTCTTGATCTGCGCTGGTCCCTTGGCGGCGAAGCGCTCTTTTTCACCGACAACGACGGGGAGACGGCGGCCGGCTACTGCGCCGGACTCGCCTTCATCGACCGCGCGCTCTTTCCCGCCGAAGTGGCGGCTCTGGGTGGTCCGCATGCCGTGGGACCGCTCGTTCCCGGCAATCCGCCGCCGCCCGCGGAGCCCATGGTGCGGCGCGTCGGCGTCATCGGCCACCGCGGCGGTGCTTTCGACCGGGCTCCTGACAACACTCTCGCCGGCATCCGCGCCGGCATCGCCGACGGCGTGCAGGGCATCGAGGTCGATACGCGCCTGACCGCCGATGGTGTCTGTGTCGCCTTCCATGACGGGACGGTGGATCGCACCACCGACGGAACCGGTGCCGTGGTGGACCTGACCCTCGCCGAACTCCAGTCGCTGGACGCGGGTTCGTGGTACGATCCAGCCTTCGCAGCCGAGCGGGTGCCGTCCCTCGCCCAAGTGTTCGAAACGGCGAAGGGCAAGTGCATCATCTTTCTCGACATGAAGACAAATGGTCAGGCCGACGCGATTCTCTCCGCCGTCGCGTCCACAGGCTTTCCTCTAACGGATCTCTGGTTCTGGACCACCAATTCCACCTCTGCGGAAGAGATCAGAACGGTCATTCCGCAGGCGCGCCTGATGTGGGGTGCGCCGGACGCTTCATGGTCTACGGACCCGAATTACTTCACCGGGCTCAAAGCGCAGGGCGTCATCGGCTTCAGTTTTTCGGCCGGCAGTGGCGCAGTGGATAGCCGCTTCTGTGCCCGGGCCAAGGAGGAGGGGATGATCGTCGAGATCTTCACCATCCTGACACCGGACGCCATGCGCGCTGCCGCGGTGTCTGGCGTCGATTATGTCGAGAACGACTATCCAGCGGCCATGAACCGCCTCCAGCCGGCGCAGACACCCGCAGCGCGGCTTCCGTTTCCGGCCGACGGTGCCACGGGTGTGCCGCCGGATCTCGTAATGCGCTGGGTGACGGGCCTCGGCGCCACACAGCGGCGGGTCTTTTTCGGGACCAGCGCGCCGGGCAGCGATCTCGGAGTCCGCTCGTCCGACCTCCTCGCACGCAGCAATCTGGCGTGGGGCACCACCTTCTTCTGGCGGGTCGATGAAATCAGCGCCACCGGCACGACCACGGGGCCGGTCTGGAGCTTCACGACTCTTCCGCGCCCGCCGTCGGCCAATCTCGTCGGGCTGTGGCTTTTCGACAGGGCCGACGATCCCGGGCATGCCACCATCGGTCAGGATCTCGCGATCGAAGGCGATGCTCCGGAATGGCTGGCAGTACAGGCCGACGACGCCGGACGGGAAGCTTCCGGCGTGATCACTACTGCCGCCGGGCCCGCCAGCCGCTTGCGCTGCACCCATGGCATCGGCGCCAATGGCGGCGGCACATTCACCAACCGCTACACGATCGTGATGGACATCCTGTCGCCTCCTGGCAGCCGGGGCTCATGGCGCAGCCTGCTCCAGACCAACTCGGCCAATACCAACGATGGCGACTACTTCATCCGCACCGATAATCGTGTCGGCGTCGGAGCGCTGGGCTACGGTCCGGCCATCGATTCCTCTTCATGGAAGCGCCTGGCTTTCTCAGTGGATCTCGCGAACCCGACATCGGCGTCATTCATCCGCACCGTTCTGGACGGTGGAACGCCGTTCGTGCACTCGCCGCAGCCGCGGGACGGCCGCTTCGCGCTGGATCCCTCGGTGCTCTTTTTTGGCGACGAGGACGGTGAGAACGCGCCCATGCACGTAGCCATGGTCGCGCTTTTCGACGGTTCGTTGAGTCTGGAGGAAATCACAGCGCTGGGTGCCACGCTTCCCGAGGGTCTCTACCCGCGGCCGTCGCTTGAGGTGGGCCGTTCCGGCAACCGTGTCACCCTGACATGGCCACCAACACCGGGCTACCTCCTCCAGCGCTCCCCGGGCGCAGCAGCATGGACGGACCTTCCGGAAACATTCGGCCTCGGTGCATGGTCGGAGCCCATCGCCCCCACACCCGGCCGCATGTTCTTCCGGCTCGCGCCCCGCTAGACCGCCTTCATCCTAACCACCCTACCACCCTACCACCATCCATATCACTCCAGCCATGAAATCACCAGCCATTGCCATCCTTGTCCTCCTCAGCGCTCCCGTCGCGCTGCCCGCCGCCGTCCTCACAGGTCTCTGGGAGTTCGACGACCAGTCAAATCCCGGCGCGGCCACCGTGGGCGTGCCCCTGAGCTTCGCGGGTGCGGCACCGGGAACATGGAGCGCAGCGCTTTCCGACGATCAGGCGGACAGCCTCGCCGGCGTCCTCACCACGCCGCCCGCCGCGGCCGCCACAAGGTTCATCGCCACCCACGGCATCGCTCCGAACGGTGGCGGGGCCTACGTCAACGAATACTCGGTTCTCGTCGATCTCTTCTCGCCTGCAGGCAGCCGCGCCGCATGGCGCACCATCTTCCAGACGAATGAGAACAACACCAACGACGCCGACTACTTCATCAGTCCCACCGGCAATGCCGGCGTCAGCGCCCTGACATATTCCCCGGCTGCGCTGGACGCCTCCAGCTGGACTCGGCTCGTCGTCACGTTCGACCTCGCTTCGGCCGGACCATCCGTGGTCAGAACCTATCTGAACGGGGCCCCGTTCCACACGCATGCGCTCTCCGGGGGACTGGACGGCCGCTTCGCGCTGGATCCCACAGTGCTCTTCTTCACCGACGAGGACGGAGACAACGCGCCCCTGCACATCGGGGCGGTGGCAACCTTCAGCGGCGCTTTGTCAGCGGGAGAAGTCGCGGCGCTCGGGGCCGCCGGAGCCGCGGTCATCCCAGAGCCGCAGACAGCCGGTCTCCTCGCAGCCGCTCTTGCCGGTCTCGCGGGCCGTCGACGCTCGCGCGTCCAGATCACGGCACCGTAACGGGTGGCCCGTCAACCGGTAGCGGCGACCGGTCACCGCCGTCCTAGCAAGCACACTGGCACAGGCATCTTGCCTGTGACTTAGAAAGCTCCAGCCTCCTGTCCAAACAAAACGGCGGCCGCGAATCAAAGTTCGCGGCCGCCGCAGTTGCAGCAAGGCCGTCCCGGCCTTGTCTCCGAATTAGCAATCCCCCTCAGCGCACCACCACGTACGCCGCCGATCCTTGATACATCACCGGCCGGTAATACACGCCGCCGACATACCGGCAGTTGTACCCGCGGTACACCACCGTCCGATACCCAGCAGGCACCACCCGCACATAACCGACAGGCAACGGAGCCGCCACGACCACAGGCGCAGGAGCGACCACGACTGGACGCGGGGCCACGACCACCGGCGCAGGCGCGACCACGACCGGACGCGGAGCAACCACCACTGGACGCGGAGCCACGGCCACCGGACGACGCGCCACCGCGGTCCCGTTCGGCCCGCTCACGGCCACACCACGGCGCGTCACCGCCGCCGCCCGGTCTTCACCCACCACCGCCGCGCCACGAGGGCCACGCACGCCATACACATCAGCCTGCGCCACCGCAGCCATGCCCAACAACATTGCACCCATGGCCATCGCCCGGGAAATCTTCAGGGAAGTCTTCATAGTTCAGTTTTTCTGGTTCGGGTTATCCAACACATTCAACGCTTCGCAGTCGCATCCATCTCGGCCGTGCTCCACATCTCAATCTTCTCGCTGCCGCTCGGCGGCACGAAGGCAAACTGCGACGCGGCCGGCACCCCCATCTGCCATCCCTTGAACCGGATGCGCACCTGCGGCTGACCGTCACGCTTGAACGTCGCCACCAGACGCCGCGGCAATTGATCCGCCACCCCGATCCACAATTCCGCATCCGCCACCGACCCGCTCAATCCGATCCGGTGGCACGCCACCCCACCCAAGCCCAGAAACCCGCCGTCCTTCGCACGGCCCAGATACGTCACCCTCTGCGCATTCCCCCGCATCTTCGCCCCGGGATCGCTCACCACAAACTCCGCCAGCGGCGGCGTGAATCCATACGTCCGGTCCAGCTTCGCCACCAGCCCGTCAATGTCCGTCCGCATCGGCAGCACCGCATGGTAATTCGACTCCACGTCCAGCAGCGAAAGCGTCGCCCCGTCCGCCACAATCCGACGGCTCCCCGTCTTGCTCGCCGACGTCGCCGCCAGCTTCCCCGGCCGGGACACCGCCACCGAAACCTTCGCCTTTTCCGCCACATCCCGGCCTTCCAGCAACGGCGCATCAATCTCCCGCACCGCCTGGAACTGGAAACCAGGAGCGGACGCCAGCTTCGCCGACATCCCCCGCAACAATTCAGCGGCGTCAGGCTCAGCCGCCCGCACCGGACCACAAATACCGGAAATCAGCGCCACAGCGCCAAGGAATCGATTGAATGTCAGCTTCATAAGTTTGTTGTGCGCCATACCGGCAGCAGGCCGATACTAACGGCTTCATACGTCTTGCCAACCGAAATATCAGGGCACGCCCGCTCCTCACCCGGCCGCCACCCGCCGCTCCCGCACCCGCGTCAGCAGCGCCACCGCCGCCGCCATCAACGCCCCAAGCCCCGCCAGCGCCATGTCCCGGTGCGCATCCCACGGATCCCCCTGCGTCCCGAGATACGCCGCCCCCAGTTCCCCTCCAAACACCTCCGCCGCCCCCCACTCGAACAATTCATAAAGCACCGACGTCGACAGAATCATGTCCACCGAAAACGCCCACGCCCACCGCGGCACCGGTGCCACCCGGTACGAAAGCAGTTCCTTGAGCGGCCGCGCCAGCAGCAAGCCATAACTGAAATGCACCAGCCGGTCGAAGTGATTCCTCCCCGGCACCACCGCCTGCCCCGTCAGCACGCCCCACCACTCACGATAGGGCACTTCCGAATACGTGTAGTGCGCCCCGATCTCATGCACCATCAGAAACCCGAACACCAGCACCCACGACAACCGGCTCAACGGCACCCGGCAGTAAATCCAGCGCGCCAGCACCAGCGACGCCGCCACCAGCACGTTCTCCAGCAGCCAGTCCGCAGGATGCCACGGCCGGACCGCCGACCACACAAACACCACCGCAAAGCCCGCGCTCAGCCCGCGGACCAGTGACCGGTGTTCACCATTCATGAACTCATGCTGCCACGGCCGCAGCACCGCACGCAAGCCCGCGCCCGCGTCACGCCTTGACCCGGCGCACGTTCGCCCCCAGCCGCGACAGCTTGTCGTCAATGTGCTCGTAGCCGCGGTCGATGTGATAGAGCCGGTTGATCTCCGTCTCGCCTTCCGCACCCAGCCCCGCCAGCACCAGCGCCGCACTCGCCCGCAGATCGCTCGCCATGACCGGCGCACCGCTCAGTTGCGGCACTCCCTTGATGACCGCCGTCGCCCCTTCCAGCGTGATCTGCGCCCCCATCCGGTTCAGTTCCGGCACGTGCATGAACCGTTGCGGGAAAATCGTCTCCGTGATCACACTGATCCCCGGAACGCTAGCATAAAGCGCCGTGAACTGCGCCTGCATGTCCGTCGGAAATCCGGGATACGGCTCCGTGCGAATCTCCCCGCCCCGCGGATTCTCCGCGCGCGACACCGTGATGCTCTCGCCCTCCACCGTCACCGGATAACCACTATCTGTCAGGGTCTTCAGAAACGCCGTCATGTGTTCCGGACAGCAGCGCCGCAGCGTCACCCGCTTGCCCGCAATCGCCCCGGCAATCAGAAACGTCCCCGCCTCGATCCGGTCCGCGATCACCGTGTGCTCCGCCCCGTGCAGCTCCCGCACCCCTTCAATCACAATCCGCCGCGTCCCCGCCCCTTCAATCTTCGCCCCCATCCGGATCAGGAAATTCGCTAGGTCCTCCACCTCCGGCTCCATCGCCGCCCCTTCAATGACCGTCGTCCCCGGCACCAGCACCGCCGCCATCATCAGATTGTCCGTGCCCAGCACCGTCGATCCATGCTTGCCCCGCATGTTCACCTCCCGGCCACCCATGCCCTCGACCGCCTTGATGTGCATGTTCCCGCCCTGCACCGACACACTCGCGCCCAATTGCTCAAGCCCCCGCAAATGCAGATCCACCGGCCGGTCGCCAATCACACAACCTCCCGGCAGCGACACCATCGCCTCCCCCGTCCGACCCAGCAGCGGCCCCATCACACAGATCGACGCCCGCATCCGCCGCACCAGATCGTAAGGCGCTTCGCTCTTCACCTCCTCCGCCTCCACCATCACCGTCCCGCTCGCCCGTTCCACATGCGCCCCCAGACTCGCCAGAATCTGCGTCATGTAATTCGTGTCGCTCAAATCCGGCACCCGGTGAATCACACACCGGTCCCGCGTCAGCAGCGTCGCCGCCAGAATCGGCAGCGCCGAATTCTTCGATCCACTGACATAAACGTCCCCCTCCAGCAGGGAGCCTCCGGTAACGAGCAGTTTGTGCATGAAATAGTCAGGAAAATGGGGATTCCCAACCATCACCCCCCACCCGCCACCTTCAAGGAAGAACTCACCCCGCAACCACCACAGACGCACCACTGCGCCACCTCAGTTCAAGACTTCAGATGCAGAAACTGGATGCCGGGGAAGAGCGCAAAATCAGCATCCAAGGAGACGAGGCGCGACCCGCTTGAGAGTGCGAAGGCGGCAAGGTAGGCGTCCGTCCACATGCGATGGGGAACGGCTGCCTGCGTGGTAAAGGCCTGGAAGTGAGCATCCAGACTTGCTGGCTCGACAAGAAACCGGATGTTTGGCAGCACCAGCAAGTCCCGATAAATGGCCCACGCTTCAGCGTTGGTTTTGGGCTTAACAACTGCCCTGGGGTTGGTGGCCAGCCGGAGAAAGCCCTGCATGGTCGTGCGACAGAAGGCGAACTGGTGAGCCCCGTGACGACTCCAATAGTCGTGGGCGACATGGTGATGCACATGCCGTTGATCCACGAGCGCCAACCAGATGTTGACGTCGAGCAGATCAATCATGGCCTTGGCTGCGACTGGTTGGAAACACGGTGGAAACTCGCGACCTCGTCTTCTTCAAGAATGGCGTACAGCTCCGCATTGGAGCGAGCCGGGGTCACGGTGCCGTCGGCCTCCCACGCCACGGGGAGTGAATTGGGATTGCGAGGAACCGTGTCCCTTCCCAATCGTTGCGGCCCACGCAAACCAGCCTCGATGTAGGTGGCGAGCAGTTCCTTGAGAGTGACGCCCTGCTGGACAGCGCGTGTTTTGACTTCCTTAAAAAGTGAGTCGGGCAGGTCGAGGGTCGTTCTCATGGGAGAGGAGTGATGCGGACGCATTAAAATGCAAAAATGCATCGAATCCAAGGGAGAATTCAGGCCACCGAGTCGGGCTCTACCTGGATTCCACTGGCGCATCGGCCGCATGACGCAGCGCCAAATTCTTCGATCCACCGACATAAACATCCCCATTCTAACAGGGAGCCTCCGGTGCGCCGAAATCAGGGAAAAACTCACCCCGCAACCACCGAACCCCCACGTCCCCGCCGCCGCCTCCCCGCCAACAACGCCGCCGCCGTCAGCTATCCCGCACTCCCCGACTCCGGCACCACCGTGACCGTCACCGGTCCAAACAAAACCGAGCTGACCACATGCGTTCCTGGCACCAATGCCTCCGGCGCAATCCCCAGCGCCCCCGGACCACCCGGCACTAGCGCAAACCGCGCCTCACTCTGCCCCGGCCCCGACGCGAACGCCCGATCAAACCCGAACGAAGCATAACTTCCATCCGCCCCGATCAGCAGCGAAACCACATCATACGCCCCACCGCTCCCCGTTTCCCTCACCCGCGCAACTGCCGGAAACACGCCCACAATGTCGCTCGCCCCACCGGAACCCGGCCCGCTCGCCACAAACATCCCCGACGGCAATTCCATCCGAAAACCACTGCTCAGCACCATGCTCACCGGCACCAGCGGATTCGCCGACATTTCCTCAAACGTGTACGTCGTCCCGCCCAACCCATCCGGCACCACCACCATCGCGATCGCCGCCCCCACCTCCGCCATCCCCAGCCATAACAAACAACACACAGAAACCGATCGGAACATCATCATTGCGTTAGAAAATTGAAAGCCTCGCCCTTCAGGCATCCGCTCCCATCACCCCACTTCCCCCACCCCGCAACCGCACCGACCACCGAAGTCTGCTCCAATCATTACAGAACATCCAGCCATGACGTCTATGATGCGAGCGATCTCATCAAACCTGGGCGTGACGCATACGTCCTACCGCCCTCCGACTGCCCCGCCTGCGGACGTCGGAAGCTGCTGGTGCGGGAGGATGCCTTCCGCACGGTCAGTGGCGCATCGAAGGACCGGGCCTCACGGGTGGTGTCCCTGAAAGCCTGGGAACTGAAGGTCACCTTCAGCGAACTTGGCTGGGCGGCGGTGAAACCGGGAACGTCAACCTGCAGGGCATTCGCAGCCTTGTAGTCAAGGCCGTGGAACATCGATTTAGCTAGCAGACACTGCGCACCGTGCCCTCCTTCACTTCCCGGTGCCTCGGCACGGGAGCGACTCATTGAGCTTCATGCCGGAGCCAGTTCAATGCGATGCCGCACGCTACCTGGGGCGGGCTTGCGCTTCCGGGCTTCATCCCGGTGGTAGTCGAGCACAAGACGCAGCGCATCCAGCAGATTGGCCTCCGCCTCCTCTACCGTCTCCCCTTCCGAAAACACTTCCGGAAACTCTTCAAACGCGCAGGTGAAGCCTCCCTCGGGGGCTGGCTCATATACGGCCGTCAGATTTAGTTTGGCAGATGATTTCATGGCCGCAGTGTGCGGGACAGAGCCTTCCGCTTCAAGTTCAAGTTGTCCGCTGGCATTCGCGAACCCGCCAGGGGTACCTCCCCATGCCCCCCGGCCGCGAACAACAGAAGCCCTTGGAGCTGCTAGTGCGGGAGAATGTCTTCCTCACGGTCAGCGACGCATGGAAGGACCGCACCTCCGGCATGGTGTCTTTGAAGGGCCGGGAACTGACGGTCCATTTCAGCGACCCAGCAAAGCGCGATGCATTCATCGATCGACGCATGGATCGGATCCCCCACGTTCGACAGCTTTGTCACTCCCAAAAAGATCAGCGCCCCGGCCCATGAAAACGAAGGCAACTCCGGAAAACCAGATCGCTATCCCGCCCATCAGGTTCTAGCATTTCCCTACGTATCCAGTGCATCAAGCAGCGGTTTCAGGTCAAAAAACATCGTTCTGAACTGTTCACCTTCGCGGGGTACACCGCTTGGATCGGCGAAGACAAATCCGAACTTTTCGTAATAGCCCGCCACATCGTAATCGTTGTCCGGATCGAAGAGCGCGTCCACCGTGACGAAACGTGCTCCTACCCGGGGACAAAGCTCGCATGCGATGTAGCGAAATGCCCATTTCATCAGCGCAGTCCCGGCTCCTTTCGCCCGTTGGTCTGCCGCCAGCAGGCCGATCTTGATTGCAGGGAAGCTCCGATACCTAACTTTTTCTGCTTCCAGCAGCGGCGATTCCACGAGCAGCCTGTCCGAGATCAGAGTAATGTAGGCAGCGAGCACACCATCCACGTCCAGATACCAGCACGCACAAATCGACGCGGTACACTCCCGCGCGATCTTTCCCTGCTTCCAGTAGGTTCCAAACTCTCCGCGCCGAGGGCGGAATCCCGCATGGGACGGCATCTGCAACGGGTTCAGCCGTCTGACCGGAAGCGCCGCGAAGTCAATTTCCTCATATCGGCTCATCGCTGCCCGCCAGAACGTGCAGTCCTTTTCGTTATCCCCGTGGGAGCGGCTTTCATTTCCGCGACAAGGGTTGCGATGAAGGCTTGGCCCTGAGGGGTGCTGATCGGTTTGCCACTTTTCACGGCACGCAGAACGCTCGTCGCCTGTTTACCGGTGGCCGGGGCAGAAATGGTGTCGAGCCTGAGCTTCATGGTCCCCAGTATCGCGTTCCGGCAGCGGTCCCGCAAATGAACTTTGCAGCAGCTTTCGACGACGCCAACCGCGGCCGACAGAAGGCCATGGAGGTGCTGGTGCGGGAGAATGTCTTCCGCACGGTCAGCGACGCGTGGAGGGACCGGGCCTCCGGCATGGTGTCTTTGAAGGGCCGGGAACTGACGGTCACCTTCAGCGACCCGGCAAAGCGCGATGAGTTCTTCACCTAGCTGGAATCCCGGAAAACCAAGTTCCCGGACGCTCCGCCCTCCGTGGATGCGATGGAGCAGCTGGAGTTGTTTGGGGAGCAGTGAGAAGATCTCACCCCCAGCCTCACGAATCCTCGACTCTGCCAAGTGAAGAAAGAGGGTGCGCTCCAGAGGTCTGGCCAGCATGGGTTTCTGGTGCGGCGGGAACTACTTACCACCTCAATCACCACCCGGTGGACAGCAGTTCCCTCACGCTGACCGCATTGAGTACGGAACTGCATGTCTCCCAGTCATCATCCTCAACCCGGCTGTACTTCACGTCGAAAGGGTTCCTCGTCGCTGTCGTCCTGTCGATGAGCTGCCGGGCCTCCTTCTCATCATGAAGCGCCACCTGAACCCAGACATCCTCGAGCGTGTCTGGAATCTGCCCGAAAAGTCCGTGAATCGCCTCGAGCCTGTCGGCTAGCACCTCGTGAACCCTGTCCTCTACCGAGCCCCGATAGCGGAGATTGGCGATCCAGACCTCGCTCCTCGCCTGCCCGATTCGCTGGATGCGTCCCTTGCGCTGCTCAAGGCGCGTCGGGTTCCATGGAAGGTCGATGTTGATCAGTGTTGCGAGTCGCTGGAGGTTCAGGCCCTCGGACGCAGCGTCCGTACCTAGCAGAAGCCTGAGGTCGCCGCTGCGGACCCGCTCCTTGAGAACGTTTCTGTCGCAGCGCTGGAACTTGCCTTCCCGCCAGAAGCCCGAGCGGTTGCTCCCCGCGTAAAGGCCGATGTCGATGTGGCTGAACTCCGCGCGCCTCGCCAGCTCATCGCCAACCCAGCGGACGGTATCGTAATACTGCGAGAAGAGGATGCACCCGAGATCCAGCCATCGGGCGGTGACGCCATCGTGAGTTCCGAGCAGGTAGCCGATCAGCGCTTCCAACTTCGGGTCGTTGTTCCCTCCCTGCATGAGCAGATCGAGGCAGCGCCGGAGCGAAGCGAACTCCGCATCGGTGAAGTTCTTGAATTCGCTCGCGCCCTGAGGCGGTCGTCCCGGCTGCGTCGGCTCTTCCTCCTCCCCGTCGTCTTCTTCCTCTTCCTCCACTGCGCCTGGTTCCTCGCCCAGCAGTTTCCTGATGGTGCGTCGTCCCGCCTCCATCGAGCTTCCAATCCGCCGCAGCAGCAAGGTCTTGAAGAATCCCGCCCCTTTCACCCTCTGCTTGAGAAGCTGCGAAAATGCTTCCGCTTCGTCGTAGGCCTCCTTCAGGTAGCTGCCCAGCACGAGCGCGCCGTTGCTCTCCTCGCCGAACAGTCTGACCGCCACCTTCGGAAGAAAATAGCTACCGGTAGCCGGATTGATCGTCGCCTCCAGATAGCCGCGGGTCCGGCGGACAATGCACCGGAGCAGTGGATTGAACCGCTCTCCGTACGTCGGAAGCAGGCTATTGCGAAGCTGTACATTCCGGATCGCCGGCGAGAGCTTCTCCAGACTCTCCGGGTTGAACTGCCACCGGTCGTCCCGGGCATCGAGATTGCGCCGGATCCGATCAATCGCCGGATCCTCGAAGCGGGACGGCAAGGGATCTCGCACATACTGCCAACCTTCACGGTCGTCATCCGCAGGTACAGCCGCCACCCCCGTGGCCACATCAAGGCAACGACTCGGGCGGAACCACGGGCTCGTCTGCGTCCAGCCGCCAAGGACACCTTCGTTCCCGTACGAAAGGATGTGAAGAAGATCCCACGCCTCCACCGGATGAAGCTGCACCGGCGTGGCTGTCGCCAGCAGCATGCTCTTTGTCTTCGGTCCGATCTCGCGCAGAAAAGCCATCAGCTTGTTCGGCTCGGCCTTCTCGTTGATCTTGTCCTCGCCCGCATCCACCGCAGGTACATTTCGCCGGCGGGCACGATGCGACTCATCGACAATCACACACGTGTATCGCCGACTGAGCAGCTGACCGACCGCCTCGGACATGCCCCTCACAACCAGTCCCTGTGAGACCAGTCCTATCCGCCTCGGGCAACGGCCGAGCGATTTTGGGCCTTCTGACGGATACTCCAGATCGTTCTCGTCGACCCATGCACGGCCATTCCAACGTGCCGACGGAAGCAGAAGGAGTTCCATCAGTTCATCCTGCCACTGCTGGAGCAGCGGTTTCGGAGCCAGAACCAGAATCGGGCCGCCGCCGGGATCATCCAGCGCCATCAGCAGAGCGGCCATCGCCAGCTGCACGGTCTTTCCAAGGCCGACCTGGTCGGCTAGAACAAGCCTTGCTCCTCCCAGACGGTGCCGCTCCAGCGCCAGCCGGGCAAAGTACTTCTGGTGCGGCCACAGCCCCTGCTCCCGACGGTAAACCGGCGATTCCACCGCCGCCGCCGCCGCCACCGCGGTCACATCAGCAGTCGCCCGCAGGTCCGCAGGCTCGATCACAGTGCGCCCGATGATGCGCTGCACGTCCTGCGCAATGAACGGGCAGCAGGCGAGGTCGATGGCACGGGGATCGTTCCAGAGCGCATCGAACTCCTCCTGCACCCAGGCGACCGTCTCCGGCTCGCTGTCCTCCCAGAGAAGTTCGTAGTTCAACTTCCATGCCGACGCGCTCTCATTCACGCTGCCAAGAAACGCAGTCGCTGATCCGTCCGCGTACCGCACCACCCCGGCCTTTCCGTGAATCAGTCCGAACGCAGAATCCGGAAGCACTCGCACCTCAATCTTGCCACCCGTAAGCGCCTCGTACAGTGCCCGGTACCGGGGCAATGCCGCAGGCGGAGCATCCTCGGGCTTGCCCGCACACCAACTCCGGCGCAGCGCAGCCTGGGCCGCCGCCGCTGTCGCTAAATCCTCCGGATCAAGATCCGAATTGCAGATGATCCGAATCTTCCCCTTCACCCCGAAGATCGCCTCCCCAGCCACCTCAAACAGGCTCGACCGGAAGTACCCTGCAATCCGGTCATACGACACCGCCCCCTCCAGCCTCTTGCTGAGGACGGCATGGTCAAGTCGGCTGCGTCTGCTGGAATGGCGCTGGATCATGGCTGCTACTGCAAGTTCGCGAGCCCTTGCCGAACGCTCCGCATGAAAACGGCGAAGCTCTTCGAGCGATTGCGCTCCGGGTCAAGTTGCTCGGCAATCGCTGCGGCGCGGATTCGCTTCGCGGCAGTCCCGGTCAGATTCGTCAGTATTTCCGAAGCATTTGTCAGACTGTCGGGATCGCGATTCCCTATGGTTCTGAATGACGCATGACGGGAAGCCTGAGGATAGGCTGATGCGACAGCATCAAGATCTCCCAGAAACCAGCTTTCCAGTTCCTGGCATACCAAGCGAATGATGACTGGAGTTGCCGTTTCCGGCACTCTGTCGCGAAGAGCGCGTTTGAGCTTCGTGCAATCCGCGCCGTCATTGTCACGCAGCACGATGAAAGATGCGCCGGGCTCGCGCCAGCTTTGAATCTTCCGTGGGAAAGACCGGTCAAGATCCGGTTTGCCCTGATGGGATATGACGAGCCAGTGGCGGAATTCCTCCGCACCAGGACACAGTCGTGGAATCAGCGCCCGAACCGTCAAGTTCATCGATTCCTCTTCGGTCAACAGGATCATCCTGCCCGTCATCATGCGTTTGAAAGCGCTTTGGAGTTGAAAAGTCCCTGGTGCCAAAGTTGCCCTGGCAGGTCACCAGCATCGACTAGACGAACCAGCGCTGGAGCCTCGGCAGCCCGATGAATCACCGTCTCTCCCGCGTCCTTCTCCAGCCAGTAGATCGACGCCAGCGGCACGGCATTCAGGAAATCGGGCGAATGGGTTGAAACAAAAACCTGCCCACCTCGCTCGGCATATTGCAGGAACTCCTCGGCAAGCACGCCCATCAGTTCAGGATAAAGCTGGTTCTCCGGTTCCTCCACGCAAAGTACCGGGTGGGGTTTCGGATCGGCGAGAAGGACAAGGTACGCAAACATCTTGATCGTCCCGTCAGACACATTGCGGTCGATGAACGGCTCCTTGAACGCCCCATCGCGATAGCGCATGAGCAGTCGCCCGTCTTCGGTCACGGTGACTTCGATGTCCGATATGCCGGGGACCCGCTCCTGCATGCGGCGCTTGATCGAGGCGAAGAGATCCGGGTGCTGCTCATAGAGATGGCGGGCCACGGATGGCAGGTTGTCTCCACTTGAGGAGAGGTGCTCGGCATCGCTTTCTTCCTTGTCGCCCCGGGCGCTCTGGATATGAAAGTCCGAGATGTGCCAGTTCTCGATGAGCTGACGGAATGCCGAGGCCGCCTTGAATCTTTCGAACTGGCCCAGGCCCTTGATGGCAAGGGTGTCTGGTGAGTCAAGCTTCTGGTACTCGCGGGTCAGCTCGGTATCCGGCTTATCAAATTCTTCCTCGTTGTTGATCGCATAACCTTCGCCTTCGGTGAAATCGATGAAATGAAATGGCGATCCGTAGCGGCCACGCTTGTAGCGGAGGATCTCCTTCTTGACGATCGGCCCGCGCCCAGGTGCCTCGCCAATCTCTACACGATAGGTGACGAGCCGATTGGTGCCGGCGATGTCGAGCCGGAACTGGATCTCAATTTCAAGGTCTTCGTCGGCATGGCCCCGACTCAAAACTTCCCTCAACCCGTTGCGGCCACCCTCAGCATTGAGAGCCACCCGCACGTTCTTGGAAAGGCAGCACTTGAGAAACGCAAAAACGCGAAAGAGCGTCGTTTTCCCGGTGCCATTGCGACCCACAAAAACACAGTAGGGCGGCAGATTGTCGAGTCGCACCTCACGCAGTGCCTTGAAATTCCTCACTCGGATGGATTCGATGTTCATTGGCATCAAGCATGATCGTTTTTCAGCCTCCCCGCAAGAATGCGGGCGGCTTCGGAATCGGTGACCCATTCCTTCATGGAATCAGCATTTCCGAGAGAGGCGAGCCATTCGAGCAGCACGATGAAACGCTCGCGCTGGTTCCAGTAGTGCTGGCCGAAGCTATCGCGGAGGTACTGGCGGCCAGGTTCCGGCGATTCCGCGGCGACGGTCTCCCGAATGGCGAAGAGCAGGTGCCGCAGGGGCGAGGCTGCGAAGGGATGCTGGCCGACGCTACCAGGCTGGGCCAGCAGCGTCTTTCCAAAGTCGGACGGGGACTTGATACGGGTCCCGTTGGCCTTGTCGCTCTCAAGGATCGGTCGCAGGTCAGTCACGCCAAAGCCGCGGGCCAGTTCCTCGTACATGCCTTTGCGGCGCTCGCCACGGCTCTCAATATCCAGCGCCCTCAGGTAGTAGCGTTCGACCAGAGAAAGGTCGCGCCATGAGCCATCAAGGCCGCGGGGGACGAGGAGGTCGCAGGCGATCGTGATGGCTCGCTCAATGACGACCTGGAAATCGCTCTTCGTCTTCTTGTCCCGGACGGCGAAGACTTCGTGCTCCACATCCTTCCCATCAAGGGTGGCATACTGCGTCAGCACCTTGAGGGCCGCGGCATAGGCGGCAAGCTGGTAGTCGGCATCGTTGAAGTTCGGTTCGTCGCCCTCATCGAGCGCCTGCATGGAGGCAATCTGACGGCGCACTTCATCTTCGACCAGTGGGTACACCTCATCAAGGAAGCCCGGCTCTGGAGAGACGCGCTTCCTCAGCACAAGGCAGACGGTGCCAGTCACATAGTTGCCCTTCTTGATCCCAACGGCCTCCGTCTCCGTGCTGATCGTCCACGCAGCAGTGGCCTTCAATCCCGCCGCCCAGAGGATCATCCCGAGATCCGCCCAGACTCCCGGATCCTGATGGGTGAATTGCACCATCTGCAGTCCGTTGTCAGGCATGTGACGGGCAAGGTTCCTGTAAATCTCGACCATGGAACGCCGGAAATCATCGCCATCCCCTCTCACCGCAAGCTCGGTACGGGCATCGGGCGTCCATTCGGGAAACGTCTTCGCCAGCTGCTTGTCATACCACGCCAGAAAGAAGTCCCCCAGTTCATGGTAGTTCACTGCATCAGCGTACGGAGGGTCTGTTATCCAGATGTCGCAACTTTCTCTCAAATCTCGGGCGTCGGAGGTAACCGCCTTACTATTAGTATTTAGCGAATGATTCTGAATGTTGCACAAAACAGTCCATGCATCCTCCAGATAAGACATCGGTCGACATGAAAAGTTATAAAGCGTATTCAGAGCCTGGTTACTGAAAACATCCTCGCCTTTATCCATTGCAATACCGCGCAGATGCCAGCGACAAAGACGAGCGTTCCAGTTAGCTATTCGACCCACCCCTAGGAGGGCTCCGACCTTAGCATTTTTTGACTCTGCAAGCTGATGTGCGAGGCTTGCGAATAGACCGTTGGTGAGCAGCTGCCTTGGTGTGAAAAGGTGATGCCAGTAGGTCCAGCCGCGTTCTCTGAACAATCTATCGGTCTCGGCTCCCTTTTCCGGAATGGGTGTTGATGGAATGAATCCCTCGGACTGCCAATTCACGAATCGTTCCCGGAGGAAATGGAGGACTTTCCCCTCGCGTTCGATGTCTGCAGCGGTGGGCGCGGCGTAGCGGCGTTCCCCTGTTGGGCTCAACCAGCGGATGCAGTAGAGGCGTTCCTGGATGACATCGCCTGGGCGGGGGACGATGTCTTCATTGGTCCATCGGCGGAGACCGCTGGAGCCACGAAGCGCTTCGACCGACCATGTGCGTTCGGGATTAAAGGGATCGATGACGCGGCTGTTTGCCACCGTGGCGTTCTTTCCTGCCTTGAAGGCTTTGACTTCGTCGGACGACACGATCGAGATTTCCGGCTGGAGCTGGTGTGAACCCGGAATGTGATGCCAGCGGCAGATGGCCTTGGTTTTCTCGCCGACGAGCCAGCTTGGGGCGAGTGGAATGAAGTAGTCGCAGCCCTCCGGCTTTACTTCGACGCAGTAGAGGTAAGCATCGGCCCGTTCGCCCTGCTCATTGTGCTCGATGCCCCATGCCGTGACTTGCCGGTCGGCTTCATCTAGGGCGGCTGCCTGGACGCGCATGACTTCCTGCTGCACTTCCTTTCCGCCGCCCAGGAGATGAAGGCTGGCCCATGTGAGCAGGCCTGCGACCGGGTTGAGGTCCGACCCGAAGGCTTGGCAGCCGATGCGGGCGGCTTCGAACGGGATCGACCCGCCACCGCAGAAGGCATCGCCGACGCGCGGGGTATGGCCGAAGGTGCGCTGGCCGAGTTGCTCGACGAGTTGCGGCAGGCTGGCGGCACTGGTGCCGAGGTGGGCATTGATTTCGGCCCACGACTCATTGGATGGGCCGTCAACGTTCTCCGGCCGGTCGCAGTGGGAGATGCGCTCCGCATAAGAAAGGGCGTCGAAGTAAGCGCGGTCGGGCACCGGACGGCGGCGCTGATCGTCGAGCGCCTTGCGCCCCGCGGCATCGAGCGAATCCCAGATGCGGCCGCAGGCGGCTTCCTTTTCCGCTTCAGTAAGGCCGCGCTGCCAGCCGCGCGCCGCGAAGCATTCCTCCTGAAGTTCCGGTGAAGCGGCATCCCGCCATGCCATGACAGGGATCTCGCCTTTGCAGCGCTGCCAGGTGCCGTCGTCATCCATCGTCAGGATCTTCAGGAATATCTCGCGGTCCTTCTTCGGATGGCCGGAGGCCGGCATGAGCATGCCGAGAATGGAAGCTCGGACGAGGATGAGCGGCTTGCGCCCCCACCATTTACCGAGCCTGGTGAGCGTCTGCCCGTTGTTCGCCTTCCGTTCCTTGTAGGACTCGGCAGAAAGACGGGCGATGGGGAACTGTGTTTCAATGAAGGCTGGCACGACGGGAAAGAGATTAGGAAAGGTGAAGAGGGCGTGGTTGGCTGTGATGCTTGGGGTCGGGAACCCACCAAGTAGCCTGGTGAACGCCTTCCTTCTTCAGTTTTTTGAGCACTGACGATGCATGTTGAGGGATTACCCCATGCTGAAAACAGAGTTCGAGAATATCCATTTCATGGCAGCATGTTTTGTCCCGGATGGCGCGTTCCAACTCCGACTCGAAGACTTCGACTTTCTTCGGCGTTCCGCCAAACAAGAATTGTTGGTTCTGATTTCCAAATATTCCCTCGCGCTCGACATCGAAATTGGCGCTGCCGTTGGTGCCGTCGAGCTGCCAAGCCGATTTGAGGAACTTGCTCATACCGAGGGGATGAGCCGAACCGAAAACAACGCCGTAGATATTGGAACCGGACTTGAGCGAAAACTCGCCGAGGTAGTATTTCCGCACCTGCGGAAGCCTCTTGCGGTAAGCATCCAGCGCGACTCGGTGCGCAAGATGATAGGCTTCGGGGCGGTGATCGACGAGGTATCTGGCCACCTCGGGCAAGGAATGAAAACGCTGGAACCAAGAGGATGAGACGAACGCGAGGAAATCAGTCGTCGGACACTGTACGATGGCGTCGAAGGTGCTGTCCAAGTGCTTGACCCCATACTGATCGACGATGAGTAGATTTGCCGCCTCTGGTCTGGCCAGTCGTGGTTGAAGTAGCCCGAAGCATACTTCGAAGGGAAGCGCTTCGGTTATGATCTCCACCGGGAGGCGGTCGAATTTTTCCGCTTTGATGCGCTCCATCAATCGGGCAATCTTTGTCTTGGATTTGTCAGATAAAAAGACCCGGACTTTGACGGGATTGTTCGCGATGAGGCCGCGATATTCTTGAATGACAGACAGAAGCCGCAAGGCGCTTCCCCATCTGCCCTCGCTGTCGGTGCCGCTACCGCTGAAGAAATCGCAGATGTTAATCTCCGGGAATCGAATTTGCCCGCCAAGAAACACGGGGAGCCATTCACGGGCGTAACGCTGGAACAAATCGAGCTTTGTCAGCGTGGACTCGGAGAAGGGCTTTTCGTCAATTTCCTGTTTTGGCATGGATGCAGGTCTTTTAGGCGAGCACTACGAATTTGCGGGCTGCACGGTCCCGGTCAGGTTTGCTGGGTGCCGGGCGCACCGTTTCCGGTGGGAATCCATCATAGGTGCGGTCGTCCAGTTCACGGCCATGCCGGGACTTTTGGACACCACCCCACTGCTTGAAAAAGAAGGGAACCTTTGATGCAGCGCAGAGATCGCGAATACGGACGACCCATTGACGCTCCAAGGGACGGGCTCGTGGGCCGCTTTCGCCTCCAACAATCACCCAGTCGATTCCGGTCAGGTCAAAGTCGCCGAGGTCTTCGAGGAGCGGCTCAATAGAGAGGAATTTCATGCCAGCGCCAGAGTCTCTAAGGATGTCGATCCGGGGAAGACCATGGCGGCGATTTTCCACACTTACGCCCCACCAAACGTGCGGGCATTCTGCCGCCTCACGCAGAGGCCTGCGAAGAAGTTTTCTCATCCGATCCGGCCGCTTGGTGAGAACCTGATAAGTATGCCAATCCGCAGCCCTCATGACCGCTGCCACTTTGACAATGAAGGCATCAGGAACCTCGGGATGAAACAAGTCACTCATCGAGTTAACGAAAATGCGCCGTGTGGCCGACCATTTGAATGGTTCCGCAAGCTTTTCAGGAACCAAGCGGAGATCGAACCCCTGCTCGAAGGGATGGCCGGGAACGCCTCGAAACCGCTCGGCAAAAGTTTTGGCATAGCAGTTCGCGCATCCGGGACTGATCTTGGTGCAACCGCGGACAGGGTTCCAAGTTGCGTCCGTCCATTCAATTTTTGATGAGAGGCTCATATATCTTGTTCAATGGGGACTTTGAGACCGAGATTCATTTGGGTATGGCCAAGGAGTTCACGCCGGGCTTTCGGAGAGAGGCCCTCACCTTTGACAAACGGGTTGTCTGCGATAGCCGCTCGGAGAGCTTTGCGCCAGCCGATACCTTTCTGCATGGTCTGTCCGGTGGTGGTGACCGCGGCTGCGGAGTCGCGATGCTCGGCTGCCACGAGTTTTGAGAGCCGCTTGATGAAGCAGCCGCCATCTATGAGAATCGCGATTCTGCGCACTCTCATGCGCTCAGACGCAATCGGTGTGTTCGACCAACAAAAAAGCCCCAGGATTTCGGAGTTCGCTCGGGATTGTTGAGCGACCCTAGTCTCAAGGGGCAGATGTATTCAATTTCCTTTTTCTTTTTCATTTTTCAAGAAAAATCTATTTCAAGATTTACAGGGAAAGACTCAGCTGTGAATGCCCGAGGAGTTCGCGGCGGGCACGGGGGGAGAGGCCCTCGCCCTTCACGAACGGATTGTCGGCGATGGCCGCCCTGAGAGCTTTGCGCCAGCCGATGCCTTTCTGCATGGCCTGTCCGGTGGTGGCGACCGTCATGGTGTAGAGCCACCAGCGTTCTTCCGGGGTGAGCGCTTCCCAGTTCCGCAGGGCGTTGGGGATATCGTCTGGCGAAGCTTCCTCCACCGCCCAGCAGAGGATGCAGAGTTCCTTGCCGAGTGAAGGATGCACGGGCACCGGCTTCGCCGGGTTCTTCTGAAACTTTCCTGTCGGCAGTCCGTTGGCGCGCAGGCGTCGGTTGGCCTCATCCCAGAACGCAGGAGCAAGGCCGAGCCAGCGGGTTCTGTCGATGACAACACGGAGGGAGGGATCGCCCGGCGAGGGTGCATCGACCGAACGGGCACCGAGGTGGTCGAGGTCGTTGCCCCGATGCTCAGTGATGCAGATCATGTCGCTGCTCCCGGCGCCCTTCGGCACGTCGATGAGGAAGCCGTGGCGGGCCTCCTCCGGGAGAAAGCCGAGACCGACGACCTTGCGGGCGGAGAGTTGTCTGGCGCGGGGCATGGCTCAGGGGACTTCCTTGGGAAAGGCGAAGGGCTGGGTGACTCTGGCCGCGTCGAACGGTTGGTTTCCGGCCTTCAGCCAGTCGAGCAGGCCCTGACCGGTCTCGAATCCGATGGAGCCGACCGTGAGACGGAGACTGCCCCCGACGACGATGTCCTGGATCTTCTCTGCCACGACCCGGAGCGTGGCAGCGGTGTAACCGCTTCCTACGGTGCCCGCGTAATCGACATTCTGAAGCCTGTCGGCACTTTCCGCTGTGAGTCCCACATCGAAGGCGCGCACGCCCGTGCTCTGCTCGAACCGCTGGATGAAATCCCAGACGGCTCCGGAATCGTCGAGCTTTGTCTGCTGATTCCACCGAGCCGGTACAATGAGATCAAGGCTCGGATCGGCCTTTCCCTTTTCCGGAATGGGGATGCGGATGACTTCGGAGTTCAGGCCGCTGGCCGGGGCCACCGCCATGGCGCACACGACGCGGCAGTTCGCAGGCACGCGGGCGGCTCCGTCGTAGGTCGCGGCACCGGCCGAGGTCGGAGAGGAACCGTCGGTCGTATACCGGATGCTGACGCCTTTCGCCTTCGGCAGCGCGAGAAGCTCGACTTCGTAGTGGTCGCCCCGGTTGTGCAGCTGGTACTTGAGCCGGAGCCTCGCTGTCCATTCCTTGACGGCACTGACCCGGCTCGGATCCTCGGGATCATACGCAAGGAACCGGTAGCTCAGGCTGGTCGCCTCGAACCGGGCCGGGGTCGGGACCGGGCTCGACGCCGTGGTGGGGTCGGAATCTCCGGTTTCATAGACCACGGCGGCAGCATGCAGCGGCTCGATCTTGAGATAGGTCACCCCGTCGCCCTCATCCTGCACGGACAGTTCCCGGATGGCCACGTCCGGTGTCGGCGGTGGAAACGGACCACGGCGGATGTGATTGCCTTCCTCGCGCCACAGTCCCCGGCGGACACTCTCGCTCTTGAGGTCGTCCAGCGCCGAAAGCTTGTGCAGCGGCCACATCGTACTGACAGCAGCAGCCCGCTTGAAGTCGGACCACAACACAACCTTCGTCTCCGCCGACCCGAAGAGTCGGATTTCCGCCCGCGTGCGGAAGCTATCGTCGTCAATCTTCGTCGTGAACTTCTGCGCTCCTTCTAACGTGTGACGGATGGTGGCTTCTCCACTCTGGTTACCGGCAAACGCAAGATCGATGCCGGTCGGCCGCAGGGCGGATCCAATGGACGGATACACAATCTGATCGAACGCTTCCTTGAGCGCCGCGGTGAACTGGAGGGCAACACGGTCGCGCAGCGCATCAAGCGCCCGCCACTGTGGGTCGTCAGCTGGAATGTTCTCGGACCGAAGCTCGTCTTCGATGCTCTGCAGGGCGCGCGTCTGACGTGCCGAGTCGAGCACTTTCTGAAAGGTATCCCGCGAGCCGGTCAGAAAGAGCACCCGGTTCTTGTACTGCTGCTGACCCCACCACGCCTGCCAGTCCTCAGAAATCGGCAGCTGGTTGGAATATCCGCCAGGACGGACAATGATCAGTGTCGTCTTGTCCTGCTCGACCTGCACCTCATCGGGAGGCGGAAGCACTCTGACAATCTGGTAGCAGTCCCGAATCGACGCTGAAAAGCACGTTTCCAAATGCTCTCGAAGCATGCGGTCGACGGTCTCCGCATGGAGCGACTGCGCAGTCGAACGGAGCTTCGCGGCAAGGTTCTGCTGATTCTTGAAGAAGAGGCGGCCATCCGCAGAGGCGTGAAGGTACCACGCCCTCGTCGCAAGCCTGTCGAGGACGCTGGCCTTGAAAGCCGAAAGATCACGTCCTGGCCGCTGAAGGCAATCGATCAGCTGGTATTCCCTCAGCCCGTGGATGGCTCCCGGCGTCGTTGAAAGGGAGGCTACCAGAATGAGCCGGGCAGCATCGGAGGCATCGCTGTTTCCGTTGGTCGCATCAATCTGCTCAACTTCCGCATCCCCCCCATGCGCAACATCGTGGGCAATGGCCTCGCTCAGCGACGGATTGATGGTGCGCACTTCGGACGCCAGTTCGTCGACGTTGAGATCGATGTCATACGGGTGGACCAGCTCGATGCCGGCAGCCTTCCCGGACTTCCACAGATTGGACACAACCATCTGCATCAGGCGGATGACGCCACGCGTCTGCTGGAATCCGTCGTTCTCCTTGAATTTGCCAACCAGTTCCCGCAGGTCCGGATGGAACGGATAGGAATCAATGACCCTCGTGTAAAGAGACTCCGGAGAGGATGTCGTGAGATTCATCTTCACCGCCTCCCGCAGCGCATCCCGGTACGCCCGCGCCACACTCTCCCGTTCGGCGTCAGGGGCAACCTGCTCGAACAGCCTGCGGCGCAGAATATGATAGAGCTCATCGCCGTTCGGATTAACCGGAGTGATCGGAACCGCTATCCGCTGCGTCTCGGACGTGATGTTCTGCACCGCCCGGCTGAAGGCCGCATCCAGCGCTGACTGACCTCCCGAGTAATTCGTGCCGGCGAGGTCGGAGATGACGACGCAGACGTTCCCCATGTCGGCGACGGCGACCATGAGATTGGCCAGCGCTGTGGTCGTGACCACCCCGAGGTCTCCGTTCCCCACTGGGATGGCCACGGCGTTGCTCAAGTACGGTGGCAATTCATCGAGGAAAATCACCAGCGGCTCGGTCCCAAGCAGCTGCCTCCAGGCCTCCGGTCCCGGTGCACGCAGAAGTGGGGACACGTACTGCTGGAACTGATCACCACGGCCAAGCTGCTCGGCAATCGATCCCCAGATCCCGCCCGGCGCATCGCTGCTGCGCCCGTTGAATCCCACCACCCGGCACGCACCAAGAGCCGGTGCCGGATCATCTCTCCCAAGCACCTTCCGCCGGAGCTCCGGATCCCTCGCCAGCAGTCCCAGCGCGATCATGCTGTGCGTCTTGCCGCCCCCCATCGCCTGGGACAGAAGAAACACAGAAGATCCAGCCCCAGCTCCACCCAAATGCCTCAGCGCCCGATCCACCAGCGTCAGCATCCCTGTGGTGAAATAGTTCTCCTCGAAAAAACCTACCCCGTCGACCCTGCCATCGAGAAAGGTGTCCAAGCTCAGAACAGTGGCCCGCCGATCGGACGCGAAAACAGACGGACGGGGATTGCAATGTGACTGAAGTGGCATGGATCGGCTGTAACGCTTTACTGGTTCCATTTCCTATAGCCTGCGCCCGGGCAATGTCAGCAGGAAATCAACGCAATCCCGTGTATGCTTGTGACATCGGCCCCTCAAGACACCCGGTGGCGTTCCAGAGCGGCGAGCACCTCCGAGGCCCGGAACCGGACGGCCCAGCCCGTTTTGAAGGACGGAATCACCCCGGCGACCCTCCACTTGTAGAGCTGCCAGCGGCAGATCTTGAGGAGGGCGGCCACTTCGGCCTCGGTGAGGAGTTCGAGTTCGTGGCGCGGCGGGGGTTCGTTCGTGTCCACGCCTAATGGAGCGAGTCAACCCCGGCAATCATTTCACTTGCGGATTCGATCAGAAGACCGTCCAGAATGCATCGGCCTTAAGGGATTGTGCTGACCGCAAGAGACCCCGACAACAACAAGAATTGCGCAGTTTGGACGACTACTTGGAAATCTAAGCACGGTCCAGTTCGCACCCGGCAGGGATGGACTCCACCCCTTTCCAGTGATCATCCGCTCGTCTTGATAGCACTTCTGCGCACGTCAAGCGACGAGCGCATCAACGGAACACCTTTGAGATGCCGAAACATTAGATCCAAAACCGCATCCATCGTTTTTCCATCGGCTTCTGGATGCAGAATTACACGGTGCACAATCTTGCGAAGGCATATTTGAACACGGCGATATTCATCGTTAGCATCATCAAAACAAAACACCTCGCCGTCACACGGCTGACGCAGGAGCCGAAACTCCCGCTCGAAAGCGTATTCGCTGGGCTTATAAAAAAACAGGCTGCTGTGATCAAACCGAGTTCGCTGACGATCCAGTGGAGTGTACTTAACTGGCCACATGATAAGCTTCCGCGACGCCAATCCCCTGAGCGCTTTGCCGGAAGTCGTGACGGCTACACTCTCAGGTGATCCAGTGTAAGCGTCCCACATTCTCCTGATCTCTCGGGTATTCCGGTGCCAGCAGAGAATGAACACAACATTGCGATGCGTTTCCGAATATTCACTCTGGTTCCCCATGATTTTGTATATGTCCCGAAATGCATCTTCTGACTTCGACCGATTGTTGTCTCCTCCAGGGTGAAGCCGACCTTCAAATGGGTCTTTGAACTTGTCAGGACGCGCGAAATATAGAGTAGATGACTCCATCAGGTCTTTGAATTTGAATAGGTCCATGTATCGCCACAGCACTTCCGAGTCCGATATTCGCTTGTATGGCCAATCTTCCTCATAAATCGGGGCAATCGGGCCAACTGGCAGCCCGGTTCTCCTGTCGATTATCGCACGCCCAAACGGGAGCTTTTCGGATCTTTTCATAATTTAACGTTGATCTATCACACCCATATCAACGTGGGAGCACCGACCGCACATGGGCATCCGTTCTGATAGTCGAAGATTCCTGAGTCGATGGCAAAATTGTTCCGACCTTCCGTTCGGCCACGAGTATCATCCCGACAATCGACGACCTCGTCATGCCTGCCGAATCGACGCAACAACTGCAACCAACTTCGTGGGGATGACGGACGTCGGCATCGACACCGGAGATGGCGGTCGATTCGTTGGACGCGGCTGACTTGCGGTAAACGGGCATGCATCGGACGTAACGTGCGACTGGTTCCAATTCGTATAGCCAGCATCAATTCCCTGTCAGCAGGAATCCTCTGGTTTCAGCCGCACATTCGCCCACCCGCCGGGTAAAAGGAGGAACTCACCCCGCCGCCGCTGGCCCGCCAAGCCCCCAAAGTTCCTCTTCTTCGAGAATGGCGTACAGCTCTGAATTGGAGAGCGCCGGGGTGACGGTCCCGTCCGCCTCCCAGGCGGCGGGGAGAGGATGAGCGTTGCGAGGAACCATCTACTCATCCGTTTGTTGTGGTCCACGCAGCCCAGCCTCGATGTATCTGACGAGCAGTTCCTCGAGCGTAACGCCCTGCTGGAGAGCACGGGCTTCTGCTTCCCCAAGAACTGAGTCGGGAAAGCGAGGGTCGTTCTCATGGGACCATGTCCGGAGGCAACGCCACGGGTCCGCGCAATTCATCCATCACCTCGTCCATGGTCAGACTGGGCCATGGATCTTGCCAGACTTCGGAAAACGCCACCCATGCATGGGGCGGAATGATGATCGGAGGTTCGGAAACACGGGTCACTTGCACGGGGCGAACAATTGGCCGGAAAAGTGATGAACTCAAGTCCAACCCAATGCGGCGTCCAGCCTCGCCTTTGGTCCGCCGAGGCAATAGGCGGAGTTAATTCGGAAGCGTGGCTTGGCTGCGAACTCGATCCAGATCCCGAACGCATTGCCTAAACAGACGGCGGCGTCACCGATAGGGCCTCTACCCAGTCGACGGTCGCACGGGCCCCACGCCTGCCGGGTCATTACGAGTGAGCTGCACTATTCATGACCCCCGGCTGGTTGCTGAGACCTATTGTGATCGCTACCTGGACGGAGTAGCGTTCTCGCGCCCCTTCGCCGCTGACCAGAATGGCGCTAAGTTAAGCGGGGTGATCGCTGTAATTGAACCGGAGCTGAATCGGGATTCTGCCCGAAGATCAGCCTTATCTTGGCGCCACTCGCGACTGGCAACTTGGCATTCTTCACTTCGTAGTTACTCTTACGTAGATGCTGTGCGCCTTGCGTCTCATTCGTCATCGGTGGTGCCCTCAATCAAAATCATGCCCGTAATCCGCCCGCGCCCTTTCATGTCGAGGTTCACACCATCGGGACTCCACAATTCACACGCCGCTATTCTCAATGACTCATCATATTCAAGCCCCGGCTGAAATCCGATCATCCTGCCGTTGGGTTGAATAATGGGCCGGAATCCATTTCGATAGCAGTATGGGTCGAACAAATGGAGCTTTTTGATCATGACCCCATTCGCGGAAACCTCAGCATCGGCACCCGTAACCACCACCGCATGTCCATTAAACATTTGGGTTGTATAGCAAAGAATTACCGGACGCTTCTTTTTCAGCTGATTATAAAGCACATTGGACACCGGAACGCCCAACACGATCTGGCCAGACACCACCACCCGCTTTCCATTGTCATCCTTGAAGACCCTGTTAACTGAACGAACCATCTCCGGAAAATTGGCAGTAGCATTAAATGGCATGCCTTTCACCGCACTGACAATTTGAATCTGAGAGACATTGACGCCCTGATTAGATAGTACCATTTCAGCTGCCGCGGCCCAACACCAAAATGGCTGTTCTTGCCTCCGGTGATGTGACATGAATTTCTCAGTAGAGATACCGACGAAATCCCCTTTCACAACGCTACTAATCATTACAAATAACATCGCAAAAACCGTACGTTTCGAATATCCTGTTTTCATATTTGTTTTACTATGAATTGTTTGCATTTTGTGACAGTTCTAAGACCTATTTTTTCGTAGTTTATTAACGCGCTAAATTCGCTGGAATGGATTTGCCGGATGGGGTCGGATGCGTGGGGAGCGACGGCGACGGCCGAGGTGAGGATCAGATGTCGCTGAGGTCGAGGCCGGAGAGGTTCAGGGTGGTGGGGGTGGTGGCTTTGATGGTGGCTAGGGTTTCGGCGAAGAGGGTGGTGTCGTTGTCGAAGGTGCCGTGGCGGGGGGTGATGCTGGCGCGGCCGTTGGGGATGGCGGTTCTGGTGTCGTAGTATTTGACGTGGATGCCGGCGGCTTTGACGGCGTTGCGCCATGTGCTGACAGGTGGGAAGAGATGGTCTGCGAAGACTTTGGCTGAGTCGAAGGCGGGATTCCATGCGGCTTCCATGCCGAGGATGGGGGTTTTGTGTCGGGCTTCGAGGGCGCGGCAGATCAGGTAGACAAGGGACTTCTGGTAGGGACCGACGGTGTCTGCGAGTTCGGTCTGATGGTTGAGGTTATGGACCTTGAACTTGCAGGAGGCGGGATCGAGGAGGCCGCCAGTTTTCAATTGGGGAACGTAGGTCTGGTTGGCGAAGTCGACGGTGCAGGCGGGGGCGTAGAGGTTGACGCTGCCGACCTTGTTTTTGAGCAGCGGGAGGAGATGGCCGAGGAGGATGGAACCGGCGCTGTGACCGATGAGATGGAGTTCGAGGGATTGGCCGGACTTTCTGAGTTCGGCGGCGGCGTCCTTGAGGGCGGCAGCGGTTAGTGCGAGGGCTCCCAGAGGGTCCCCTGCCCCGGCGGCGTTGGTTTTCATTTCTGTCCAAAGGGCGCGGACGAGGAATTCGGAGCAGAAGAGTTCGAGGGTGCGGTCGGTGGCTTCGATGGCGGCGTTGCGGAGGCGCTCGGCGGCGTCTTTGATGACGTCGAGGAAGCCGCCGGAGGGACCGGGGCCGCCGGGGATGAAGCGACCGGCGGCGTCGCGCAGCATGTTGGTGACGGATTCGGCGGCACCGGTTTTCCATGTGAAGAAGATGGGGAGGACCCCGTTCTTTTCGAACCATGGACCCATGACGCTGATTCGCTTGCGCGAGGCGTCCTCACTGTTGAGGCCACCGTGGGCGTGGAGGGCGACCTTGACGGTTTTGGTTCCGGTCGTCAGGAGTTGTTTGGACCATGCGATGATTTCATGGAAGGCGACGGCGTTGACGGCTTCGGTGCCGCTGCCGTGTTCGACGGCGCGGCGCTCGGCGGAACCATTGTTGCCGATGACGATGCTGCGGTAGTGGACCTTGCGTTCGGACCATGGGGTGGTTGCGGTCCCGGATGGGGTTGCGCCATTGGCCATGGTGAGGGCCTGAGCGGCGCGGTTTTGGCCGGCGAGGAGGAGACCGCGGCCGGCATTGAAGCTCTCGAAGCTGTTGGAGGCGCGGGGTCGGGCCGCACCCATGACGGCGACCCATGCGTCGCTGGCGAAGCGCAGCCATTCGTTGTAAGTGAGGATGGCGAATCCTTTGAGGCCCCATGTGTCACCCCATGAATTCTGGATGATGAATCCGACGGGCGTGTAGCCGACGATGGCGAAGGCGTGGAGGCCGCTAGGGACGGTGGCGCGATGATCGTAGGGAATGACCGGCAGCTCGGTGGATCTGGCGGTTGCGGAGACGTTCCAGCCGTCATGGACCTCTGCGGAGACGTAGATGGCGCCGACCTCGTGAATGGCGGACTGGAGATCGGCGACGTGGTTTTTGTCGATGCGGTAGTAGGCACCTAGCGGCATCTGGGGGGATTCCTCCGCCCATTTGGAATCGGTGGGACTGGCGTTGGGTTTCTTCGGAAGGTGGGGCCATGCCTTCTCCGAGCAGACCCCGTGCTTGTGCCAGCCTTTCATGGCGCCGCGGCAGCTGGAGCCATCGTAGTCTTCGCCTGACCATTCGTCATAGACGCGGGCGAGCCGGTAGAGCATCGCCGGGCTAACTTTGGCGTAAGGGAAGGTACGCTTATTGAGTTTTCGTTCTCTGAAGATGAGATGATTGATGACGGCGGCGAGACCGAAGCCGGTGCATGCGCCATCCGGTCCCTGATCGAGGACGAGTTTTGATTTCGAGTAGTCTTTGATCCACGAAGTCAGGGTGGCGGGTGGGGGAAAGGCTTCCGGAAGATTGGCTAGTTTTGGCTGATAGGGACGGTCGCGGAGGTCGAGACGGTCGGGTCGTGCGTTGAGGTGGACGGTGTTGCTGCCGGAGGGCTTGGCGGGTGCCCCTGCCCGGTTTGCTGTGGTCCTCGGTTTCTTGGCTGGTTTTTTAGATTTTCCAGCGACCTTGCGTTCGAAGAGGATGTCTGGCATGGGAGTTCAGAGGTTTGGAGTTGCTGAAGTACCGGTTGGTGGCCGGGCTGTTGTCAGTTCGTGTACGCGGTAAAGAGGATGTGGCCGCTGAGGGTGGATTCGGTGTCGATGGAGACGGCGCCGACGCAGTGGTCCTTGGTCCAACTGGGGAAGTTTTGAGAGAAGAAGGAGCCGATGATCTGCCCGGGGTTGTCGTCGGGACCAGCGATCATGGTCCAGTGGGTGGATGGGAGATTCATGTCTGACGCAAGAGAGTCAGATAGTGGAGTGCGGCGATTGCGTCGAGAAAAAAAGGGGGCGCTCCATGAATGCGGAGGGTGGTCAGGGGCCTGATTGTCAGGAAGTTTTGCGGCGCGGCGAGGAGTTCAGGCGTCGGGGGCGGAGGCGAAGAGGAAGCGGTCGTGGCGGGAGAGGTCGTGGGCGGCGGAGATGCTGGTGAAGCCGAGGGAGGCGAGGCGGGCGGCGAGGGCGGCGGTCTGGCCGGTGCCGACTTCGAGGGCGGCGAGGCCGCCGGGGAGGAGGTGTGGGGCGAGTGAGTCGAGGAATTGCTCGATGAGGGCGGTGCCGTTGGGGCCGCCGTCGAGAGCGAGGACGGGGTCGTGGTGGACTTCCTTGGAGAGCGCGGGGATCTCAGCGGGATTGATGTAGGGGAGATTGGCGACGACGAGATTGAACTGGTGGTTGCCGAGGGCGGACCAGAGGTTGGATTCGATGAAGGAGAGGCGCGGGGAGACGAGTGAAAGGTGGGCGGCGTTGTCGCGGGCGAGGGAGAGGGCGGTTGGGGAGAGGTCGGCGAGGACGACCTGAGCGTCTGGGAAGGCGGCGGCGAGGGAGAGGCCGATGATGCCTGAGCCGGTGCCCATGTCGAGGATGGCGGCGGGTGGCGGGAGGGCGTCTGGGCCGCGGAAGCGGGCGACGATTTTTTCGACGAGTTCTTCGGTTTCGGGGCGCGGGATGAGAGCGCGGGCGTCGCAGAGGAAGTCGCGGCCCATGAATTCGACGGAGCCGAGGAGGTGCTGGAGTGGTTCGCCGTCGCGGCGGCGTTTGACGAGATCGCGGAGGGGGGCGAGTTCGGATTCTGAGAGCGGGCGGTCGAAGTCCATGTAGAGCTGCATGCGGCGGCAGTTGAGGACCTTGGCGAGGAGGTGTTCCATGTTGAGCCGGGCGTTGTCGATGCCGGCTTTTTCGAGCCATGGGGTGCCGGTGCGGATGGTTTCGAGGACGGTTTTCATGCGGCGCGCGGCGCGCGGAGTCGGTGAGATCAGGGAGGAGACTGGGCCGCAAATTCGGGGCGGCGCAAGACAGGAATCGGGGGTGGAAGGGTCAGGGAGTGGCGAGGAGACGGCGTTCGAGTTCGCGGTAGTCGACTTTTCCGGTGCCGAGGCGTGGGATTTCGGGGATGACGCGGAGGGTGCGCGGGACGGCGAGGTTAGGGAGCCCGTGGTTGCGGATGGCGGTGCGGATTTCGTCGGCGGTGAGGCGCGGGTCGGTGGTGATGGTGCAGAGTTGTTCGCCGCGTTCGGGGTCGTGGGTGACGATGATGGCGGTTTCGCAGCGTGGGCTGAGGTGGGGGAAGGCGCTGGCGAGGGCGTCTTCGACGGCGGTTAGGCTGATCATTTCGCCGCCGATTTTGGCGAAGCGTTTGAGACGGCCCATGATGAAGAGGAAGCCGTCGTCGTCGACGCGGACGATGTCGCCGGTGTCGTACCAGCGTTCGTGGTCCGGGCAGGCGTTAGGCGAGTCGGTTAGGTAGCCTTTCATGACATTGGGGCCGCTAACGAAGAGACGGCCGCCGTCGGGGACGCCGGCGACTGGTTCGAGACGATAGGAGATGCCAGGGAGGAAGCGGCCGGCGGAGCCGAAGGTGGCGGCGAGGCCGGTGTTGAGGGAGATGGCGGGGCTGCATTCGGTGGCACCGTAGCCTTCGAGGATGCGGACGCCGAAGCGTCGGGCCCATGTGCGGGCGGTGTCTTCCTGGAGTTTTTCAGCGGCGGAGAAGACGCAGCGGAGATTGCGGAAGTCGTAGGGGTGGGCTTTGCGGGCGTAGCCGTTGAGAAATGTGTTGGTGGCGATGAGGATGGTGGCGTCGCATTCGTAGACGGCGGAGGGGATGATGCGGAAGTGGAGCGGTGAGGGGTAGAGGTAGACGGGCATGCCGCTGAGGAGCGGGACGAGGAGACCGACGGTGAGGCCGAAGCTGTGGAAGAGCGGCATGGCGTTGAAGAGCTTGTCGGACTCGGTGAGGTCGGTGACGGCGATGAGCTGGCGGACGTTAGCGAGGAGATTGCGGTGGGAGAGTTGGACGCCTTTGGGGACGCCTTCGGAGCCGCTGGTGAAGAGGATGACGGCGGTGCGGTCGGCCTGCTGCTGAGGGGAGAGATGGGCCCATGCGGCGTGGGAGAGCGGGCCGAGGGAGGTCGAGAAGAGGGAGGCGAGTTTGGCGGCGAGTTTGGCGGATGCGGGGATGGCGGCGCGGACGTCTTCGAGGAAGATGAGGGAGAGACCAGCGTCGGTGAGCGGGGTGAGGTTGATGCGGGCTTTTTCGAGGAAGGCGCGGGAGGTGATGATTTGGGTGAGGCCGGCGGCGCGGGCGCAGGCGAGCATTTGGGCGGGGCCTGTGGAGAAGTTGAGGAGGGCGGCTTCGCGGCCGAGGGCCCAGAGGGCGAGGAGGGCGGCTGGGGCGGCGTTGACGTTGGGGAGGAGGAGGCCGGTGCGTGGCGTGGCGGCGTCGAGCTGGGAGGCCAGCTGGGTGGCAAGGAGACGTGCGCCGAGGACGAGGCGTTCGCGGGAGATGGCTCCGTTGGGGTCTTCGAGGGCGCGGGCGTTGCCGTGGGTGCGGGCGGCGGCGGTGATGTCGGCGGCGAGATTGCTGGGGCCCTGGTCGAGTTCGGTTTGGAAGCGGAAGTCGAGCGTGCGGGCGTTGAGCCATTCCATGAGGCGGGCGCGCTGGCGGGCGGGGCGTTCGCCGGGGAATTCCGGGGCCTGGAGCGGCTCGCTGAAGTGGGCGGAGACCTGCGGGAGGAATTGTTTGCGATTGGGGTTGGGGGAGAATGGGATACGGTCGGTGCCGCGGAAGTGGCAGAGGATGACGCGGGCTTTGGTTTTGAGGAGGAGGAAGCCGGGGCCGTCATAGAGGCGCATGAGCGAGCCGGTGGCGGAGAGACGGCCTTCAGGGAAGAGGGCGAGACGGCCGCCTTTCTTGAGGAATTCGGCCATGTGTTTGACCGCGTAGGGTGAGTCGGTGTCGACGGGGAAGCTGCGCGGGTTGAGCATGATCTTCCGGTGGAGCCACGAAGTCTGGGCAGTGCGGCGGGAGACGACGCATTTCCAGTCGTCCGGAGCGCAGGCGAAGAGGAAGAGCCAGTCGATCCATGAGACGTGATTGGGGAGGAGGAGGACTGGGCCGGGGGTATTGAGCGCCTCGAGGTTGAAGGCGCGGAAGCGGAAGAGACAGCGGAGCAGCAGACGCAGGACAGCTTTCATGATCGGGGAAGCTGTGGCGTGAAAAGCGGTACGGCGCATCAATAAACCGCGCGGGGTTATTGATGGAGTCGATGGCTGTCTGGTGGGCCAGGGGACCGATGGAACCCGGGCCGGGAAGCGGCTGGGGTCAGCCGGTGGTGCGGGAGCGGATGAAGCCGAAGACGACGATGGCGGCGACGGTGACGAGGATGCCCATGACGACGAGGAAGATGATGCGGTCGCGCTGGGCTTCGAGGCGGGCCTGACTGGGAGGTTTGGGGCCGCGGTAGCGCTGAGCGTGGCGTGGCTTGGTCACGAATTTGTCGGTGATACCCTGGCGGTCCTGCAGGCGCTTCCATTTGTCGAATTCGTCAGGCATGGATAGGAAGGTAATCAACAAGGAGGTCACCATTCCTGGGAACCTGTGGGACAGCAAGGAAAATCTGGGAGTGAATGCGGTGTTGCGGTGTCAGAGATGGAGTGGGCGGAGCGGGTGGAGGTATGAGGGTATGATGTCTTTAAAGAGAAAGAAATGAAGTCATCATCATAAGGGCGGTGAATAAGTCCAGGAACCGTGTTCCCCGCTGAAGAATGGGGTGTTCCACGCGATGGAGGAGGGTGGACAAGGATCGGGATGGAAGGCTCTGTGAAAAGCGGAGAACCTTGTGGGGCGGGTATGCGCCGGGTGTTGTCCCTGTTGTGCGCCGGGTTATTCACCGGGCTGGATGGAGGGTGGAGGGGGATCGGAGGCTGATTCTTTGGGGGCGGCGGCGAGGCGAATGGAGATGGCGACGACCTCCGGGTGGGAGAGGGCGGCTTCAGCGGCGGCGGTTTCGGCGAGTTTTTTGCTGGGGCCGGAGCCTTCGGCGAGGGCGAGACCGTTCCATGTGACGCGGGCGACGAAGGACTTGCGGTGGTCTGGTCCAGCTTCCGAAAGGATGGAGTAGGAGGGGCTGCCGAGGGCGACGGACTGGAGGGTTTCCTGGAGTTGGCCCTTTGGGTTGACCTCGCGTGGCTGGGTGGTGAGGGAGCGGAGTTCTTCGCCGCAGAGGCGGAGGACGGTGGCGCGGACGGTGTCCATGCCGGCGTCGAGATAGATGGCTCCGACGAGGGCTTCGAGGGCGTCGGAGAGCGTGCTGGCGCGTTCGCGGCCACCGCAGGCAGCTTCGCCGCGGCCCATGACGAGGTGTTTGCCGAGATCGAGGCGGAAGGCGGCGGCGGCGAGGGCTGGGCGGGAGACGACGCGAGCGCGGAGTTTGGTGAGGGTGCCTTCGTCGAAATCGGGGAAGGTGGAATAGAGGAAGTCGGTGAGGATGAGCTGGAGGACGGCGTCGCCGAGGAATTCGAGGCGCTGGTTGCTGAGTTGGTGGCGATGGGACTCGTAGGCGACGCTAGGGTGCGTGAGCGCCTCTTCGAGGAGGGCTGGAGAGGCGAACGAGTGGCCGAGCGATGCTTCCAGCGCGTGCATGGATGAGAGAGGTGGGGTGACCGACGGGGCTCGAACCCGCGACAACCGGAATCACAATCCGGGGCTCTACCGACTGAGCTACGGTCACCATGCCGTGGAAGCGGCGGAGTGGTTTATAAATCAGGGTTCGGGGGAATTCCAGGTGAATTTTCGAGGGGATGCGTCTGTGCTTGCCGGGTGCGGGTGCGGGGGATAGTGGGGGTGGATGAGTACAGGCAAGGATGGGAAAGAAGCGATGCGGCCGGTGTTGTCGGCGGTGTATCACGGGACGCGGGAGTCGGTGGGGACGGCGCTGGCTGGGGCGGAGAGTGCTGGGGCGTTGCTGGCGGTGGTGCAGGCGGCGTTGCAGCAGGTGGAGGAGAGTGTGAACGGGGTGAGGCGCGAGAGTGGGGTAGTGACGGCGTGTGCGGTGGGGTGCTCGTTCTGCTGCTGGCTGAACATTGATGTGCTGGCGCACGAGGTGCTGCTGCTGGCGGCGTATGTGAAGGCGCACCGGACGCCATGGGAGGTGGAGGAACTGGCGGCGGCGGCGGTGGGGCGGCGTGATGAGCGGGCGGGATTGGATCACGGGCAGCGGCAGCGGGTGAGGAAGCCGTGTCTGCTGCTGGATGATGCGGTGTGTTCGGTGTATCCGGTGCGGCCGGGGGCGTGTCGGCGGTACTGGTCGGGGGATCTGGAGGCGTGTCATGCGATGTGGGAGGATCCGGAGGTGACGGCGAGTGTGGAGTTTCCGCTGCTGCAGGAGACGGGGCGGGCGGCGGCGGCTGGGGTGCACCATGCGTTGGTGCGGGCTGGGTATGACGGGTGTTATTATGATTTGCCGTCGGCGCTGGCGGAGGCGCTGACGGATCCCGGGTGTCTGGAGCGGTGGTGTGGCGGGGAGAAGGTGTTTTCAGAGGGAGCGGAGACGCGGACGCCGGAGGGATTCCGGCAGGCGGAGGCCCTGGAGCGGTTGCGGCGCGAGCTGGGAACGGGGATGGAATAAGGGGTGGAAATCGGTGGCGGGATCCGCATGATGGGGAGGACGCCATGATTACAGAAGTTCCCGGTATTTCAGTATTGCCCGCCTGCGGGTTCAAAGAGTGGTCGCTGGTGTGCGATGCGCTGGGGGCTGGGGCGCAGAGTTTGATTCTGCGGAAGGGAGGGATTCATGAAGGCCGGGGCGGGTTCTGGTGGAAGCACGATCGGTTCTTTCTGTTTCCGACGCATTTTCATGAGCAGCGGGCGTCGTTTCGGTGGGGAGCGGAAGGCGGAGAGTCTCCTGCCCCGATGGAGGGAGCGGGGCACCGGCTGACGTTGTTTGCGGAGGTGGTGGAGAAGACTCAGCTAACCGAATGGGAGCGTGTGGAGGCGTTGCGGCCGTGGCATTACTGGACGGAGGAAGCGATCCGGGAGCGGTTTGATTATACGGAGCAGGCGGGGATCAGTGTGGCTGTGCTGCGGGTGTGGCGGCTGGCGGAGGTGTGGGAATTTCCTGATGAGGCGAAGTTTGGCGGGTGCCGGTCGTGGCTGGATCTGCCGGAAGTTCCGGAGGCGGGGTTGGTGCCGGTGCTGGATGATGCGGCGCACGGGGAGCGGATGGCGGCGTTGCGGTCGGCGATGGGGCAGGCATGAGATAGCAAAGCGAATGGCCATGGCGACACCTGAACCCTCCTCCCCTGCCCTGCCGGCTGCCGGCGGATTGACGCGCATGATCCGGACGTATGCGCGGCGTGACGATGCGGAACGGGCGCTGGGTTTGCTAGGAGATCATGGGGTGGAGGCGGCGATCCAGGAATTCTGGGCTCCGGATGCGCACAGTGGCGAGCGGGTGCTGCGCGGGTGTGCGCTGTTGGTTAGGCCGGAAGATGCGTCGGCCGCGGCACGGTTGATCATGAAGATGCCGCCGAGTGAAGCGCCGGGTGGGCAGCGGGGCGGCGGGATGCCGGTGCGGACGCCCGGGGCGCGTGGATCGGGATCCGGGGGCCGATTGATGAGGCGAGTGCCGCAGCCGGAGAAGCAGCGGGGGTCGATCCTGATGATTGGGATCGCGATCATCGGGGCGGCGTCGTTTCTGCTGTATGCTGGGAATCAGTTGCTAGGGAAGAAGCAGCGGGCTCCGGTGGTGGAGGAAGGACCGGAGACGTACAGCATTGACGAGGATCTGAACGGGGACAGCATTGCGGATGCGGTGCGGGAGTACACGCCCGGGGGGCGGCTGGTGTCGTGGCAGGAGGACCGGAATTTTGACGGGACGATGGATGTGCGGTGGATCTGGCAGGGTGAGCGCCTAGCGTACCGTGACCGGGACATTGATGGGAACGGAAAGTGGGATGAGCGGACGACATTTGATCCTGAGGGGTATCCGTTCTACACGGATCTGCGTCCGGATGGAACGGGAGCGGTGCGGTTGCGGAAGGTGTTCCGGGACGGGGTGTTGTGGCGGACGCTGGAGGACCGGGATGGGGACACGCGGTTTGATGCGGTGCTGGAGACGGACGAGGGTGGAGACATTCTGCGGCGGGAGGCGCTAGGGCCGGATGCGCCGGAGCATGCGGTGCCGAAGTATCCGCTGCCGCCGCTGCCGCCGCAGGATTTTGAGAGCATGTCTGCGCCATTGAAGGCGCTGCCGCCGGTGGAGTCCCCTGCCCCGCCGCCCTGAAGCGTCATGGAGAATCGATTTTACAACGCGTTTGACGAGGAGCTGCTGGATCCGGCGCAGGGGGTGCGCGAGGGCGAGTACCGGACGGTGTTTGAGATCAACCGGGACCGGATCATTCACACGTCGGCGTTCCGTCGGCTGCAGAGCAAGACGCAGGTATTTTTGTCAGGGGAGTATGATTTCTACCGGACGCGGCTGACGCATTCGATCGAGGTGTCGCAGATCGGGCGGAGCATCTGTGCGAAGCTGCGGCGGACGAGTGATTTGCTAGGGGCGGATTATTTCATTGATCCTGATCTGGTGGAGGCGGCGTGTCTGGCGCATGACCTGGGGCATCCTCCGTTCGGGCATGCGGGGGAGCGGACGCTGCACCGTCTGATGCGGGGGTATGGCGGGTTCGAGGGGAATGCGCAGACCCTGCGGATGCTGACGGAGACGATCTTCAGCCGGCAGCACAGTGGGATGAATCCTTGTCGGGCGTTTCTGGACAGCACGCTGAAGTACAAGTCGCTGTACAGCGAGTTGAGCAGGCCGGAGCATCATTTTCTATACGATCCGCAGCACCGGTGGCTGGACTGGGTGTTAGGCGGGCGGGATTTTCCGCTGGAGCTGCCGCCGGGGCCGGCGCGGGACGGGTTCCGGTCGATCGAGTGTCAGATCATGGACTGGGCGGACGACACGGCGTATTCGCTGAACGACATTGCGGATGGGATCAACGCGGGGTTTCTGACGCTGGAGACGCTGGAGCGCTGGGGAGCGTCGCAGGAATTGTCAGGGGACGAGGCGGATCACCTTGTGCGGCTGCTGCGGAGCATGCGGGAGCAGCGGGCGGAGGTGCGGCTGCGGAGCCGGATCGGGAGGTTCATTGATGCGGCGTCGCTGGAGCTGGATGTGAATTTCATGTCGCCGCACACGAACCGTTATCGGTACCGCCTGGCGGTGCTCGAGGAAGCGAAGCGGGAGGCGAAGTTCTATAAGCGGATGGCGCTGCATCTGGTGTTCCGGAGCCGGCAGCTGCAGCAGCTGGAGGCGAAGTGCGACCGGATGCTGACGATGCTGTTCGGGGCGTTGTCGGATCGTTATGTGACGGAGACGGCGGAGTCGCAGTTCCGATTGCTGAGCGAGGGAGAGGAGGCGGCGCTGGCGGCGGCGTCCGGGGATTGGGAGCGGGCGCGGCTGGTGTGTGATGTGCTATCGCGGATGACGGATGGGGCGGCGACGCGGACCTGGCGGCGGTTGTTTGATGCGGACTTCCGGTCGCTGGTGGATTTTTCGTGAGGGCGGGCGGGTCCCCTGCCCTGTTCTGGCCTGGCTTGCGGGTGCGGCGTTCCGTTTTCTGATGAAATGTTAGTGTGAAAGGCTAGAGACGGCGGAGGCTGTCTTCGCAGGCTTTGATGATCTGGTGTCGGTCGAGGGTGGTGAAGCCGTGACGGACGGGTGGGCGGAACCAGCCGTGGCCTGGGCCGGTGACTTTGGAGGCGAGGATGATCTGGTCGCGGCAGCGGCGGGACTGGAGCCAGCGGCCGATGATGGATTCGGTGATGCCGAAGAGGGAGGCGTCTGGCGGGACCGGGTAGAGTTCGGCGGTGTCGAAGAAGTCGATGCCTTGCTCTACGGCGCGGTCCATGATGGCGAAGGATGTGGCTTCGTTGGCCTGGAGGCCGAAGGTCATGGTGCCGAGGCAGAGGTTGGTGACGACGAGGGGGCTTTGGCCTAGGCGGTTGCGCTGCATGGGGAGGGAGTGCTAGCGGTTATAAAGGTCTGGAATTCGGGTAATGGATTGACAATCAATCAATTGCGCAGGAATCGGATTCCGGGCGGCCGCGTTCGAGGACGATGGTGAGGATGGCGATATCGGCTGGGGTGACGCCTTGGATGCGGGAGGCTTGGCCGAGGGTTTGGGGTCGGATGGAAGTGAGTTTGAGTTGGGCTTCGCGTTTGAGGCCGTTGAGGGAGGAGTAGTCGAGCCACGCGGGGAGATTGCGGTCTTCCATGCGTTCGGCGCGGAGGACCATTTCGTGCTGGCGGTCGAGGTAGCCGGCGTATTTGAGGTCGGTTTCGAGGAGGTCCCAGATTTCGGAGGGGAACTGGGAGCGGAGGTCGTCTGGGATTTTCTGCCATGTGTTTTCGGGGCGGCGCATCCATTTTTCGATGCGGAGGCCGTCGATTGAGGTGGAGCGGGCGAGTTGGTGGGCGCTGGCGAGGGCGGCGGCTTTGGCGGTGGTGCGGGCGGCGCGGGTGGGGTCGACGAGGCCGAGGGTGGCGGCGTGCGGGGTGAGGCGGAGGTCGCAGTTGTCTTGGCGGAGGAGGAGACGGTATTCGGCGCGACTGGTGAACATGCGATAGGGTTCGGAGACGTCTTTGGTGACGAGGTCATCGAGCATGACGCCGAGGTAGGATTCGGAGCGACGGGGGACCCATGGGGGTTTACCGGAGAGTTTGAGGGCGGCATTGAGGCCGGCGATGAGCCCCTGCCCTGCGGCTTCCTCGTAGCCGGAGGTGCCGTTGATCTGGCCTGCGAAGTAGAGGTTCTCGATGCGTTTGGTTTCGAGGGTGGGGTACAGTTGGGTTGGGGGGCAGTAGTCGTATTCGACGGCGTAGCCTGGGCGGATGATTTCGGCGTTCTCGAGGCCTGGGACGGAGCGGATGAAGGCGTATTGGACCTCGTAGGGGAGCGAGGTGGAGACCCCGTTGATGTAGTATTCGTTGGTTTGGCGGCCTTCGGGTTCGAGGAAGAGCTGGTGGCGGTCTTTTTCGGCGAAGCGAACGACCTTGTCTTCGATGGAGGGGCAGTAGCGGGGGCCGACGCCTTCGATGATGCCGGCGTACATGGGTGACTGGTCGAGATTGGCGCGGATGATGTCGTGGGTGTTGGGTGTGGTGTAGGTGATCCAGCACGGCATTTGTTCCACGTGGAACATGGGGTCGGCCCAGCGGTTGAGGGTGAAGGGGTCGAGGGGGTCGCCATCGAGAGTATCGCGGAGGTAGCTGAAGGCCGGGGCGGGGGAGTCACCGTTCTGGCGTTCGCATTGGGAGAAGTCGATGCTGCGGCCGTTGAGACGGCAGGGGGTTCCGGTTTTGAAGCGACGGACCTCGAAGCCGAGGTGTTTGAGGCTGTCGGAGACGGTGGACATGGCGTCGCCCATGCGGCCGCCGGCGGTGTTGCGGAGGCCGACGTGGAGGAGACCGCGCATGAAGGTGCCGGCGCTGATGATGATGGCGCGGGCGGAGAACTGGAGGCCGAGGTTGGTGCGGATGCCGGAGACGGCGTCCTGGGTGACGAAGAGTTCGGCGACGTTGCCTTGGTGGATGTCGAGGTTGGGGGTGTTTTCGAGGAGCCACTTCATGCGGAACTGGTAGGCCTTTTTGTCGGCTTGGGCGCGAGGCGAGCGGACGCTGGGGCCCTTGTTGGCATTGAGCATGCGGAACTGGATGCCGGTGGCGTCGGTATTGAGGCCCATGAGGCCGCCGAGGGCGTCGATTTCCCGGACGATGTTGCCTTTGGCGAGGCCGCCGATGGCGGGGTTGCAGGACATCTGGGAGACGGTGTCGAGGTTCTGGGTGAGGAGGGCGACGGAGCAGCCCATGCGTGCGGCGGCGGCGGCGGCCTCAACGCCGGCGTGACCAGCACCGACGACGATGACGTCGTAGGGTTTGGGGTGGAGGAAGTCGGATGGCATGAGCGATGGGGAAGGGGAGTGGTGGTGAAGGTAGCGCGGGAGGGATAGAGGGAAACGGGAAATCTGGAGGGCTTGGCAGAAGGTCCTCCTGTTCCACGTGGAACATTTGTGCCGGAATCGACTGAGCGGATGGCGCAGGGAGGATGGGGATCAGTCGAGGTCGAGGATTCCGGTGCGGCTGCGTGGGAGGAGGGCATCGACGGTGGATTCGAAGACCTCCCCGGAGAGGGTGGCGGAGAGGATGCGGAAGTTGCCGAATTCCGCCATGACTTGGCGGCAAGCGCCGCAGGGGGAGATGGGGTGGCGGGTATCGGCGACGATGGCGATGGCTTCGAACTGGGAGACGCCTGAGGCGATGGCTTGGAAGATGGCGTTGCGTTCGGCGCAGATGGTGAGGCCGTAGCTGAGGTTCTCGACGTTGCAGCCTTTGAAGAGCTTCCAGCCCTTACCGAGGAGGGCGGCACCGACTTTGAATCGGGAGTAGGGGGCGTGGGCGTGGAGACGGGCGTCCTTGGCGGCCTCGATGAGACTGGAGAACGGGTGGGAGATGCGGATGGAGGGCGCGGGGTCGGGATCGGAGTCGGGGTGTGCTGGGGAGGAAGGATTGAGAGGGTGGGTGGGGAGGGCGAGGGAAGGGAGGTCGGCGGCGTCGGCGGAGACTTCATCGGGGAAGGCGTTGGCGTAGGAGATGGCGGCGATGCTTTGCTGAAGGGACCAGCGGAAGTGGTCGGTGAGAGCGATGGCGTCGGCATGGGAGGTCTGCTGGTATTGCCAGACGGTGGCGACGAGGGTATTTGAGCCTTCGATGATGGCGCGGCGGCCGTTGGGGGTGTCGGTGAAGCTGATCCCTGGGAAGAGTGTGCGGCGGCGGGCTTCTTCGAGGAGCCGAGCGGCCATGCTGCTGAGGGTGGCGCGTCCGCGGGAGAATCGTTGCAGCCACGACCGGGTTTCGGAGGGCAAACGGAGGCTGAGGGGTTTGGAGTCCATGGCGTACTATGTAACGCATGTTTACATTGTAGACAATTAAGAAATCGGGGGTGAAAACCTGCGCGCGAAGTTGAAGGGGTGAGGGAATGGGGCGGGATGAGGAGGCGGATCGTTCAGATGGCCAGACTTCTGGAGAACGGGAGCGGCGGTGGGAGGGGTGAGGCGGTGGGATTCCGAGTGGCCGTATTTCGGGGCGTGGGTTGGGAATGGGGAGGTGGGGTGGTTGTTGGTCCTGCGGTAATCGGCGTTGTCTCGTGCTGGATCCATGCTTAAAAGCCGAATCACACATCATGAACACACGCATCTTCAAGACAATCAATGTTGTGCTATTGAGCCTGATCTCTGGAAGTTTTCCTTTGTGCCAGACTGCGTCGGCGTGTTCGCGGGCGACGTGGCTTGGCAAGGATGGTTCGGTGATCACGGGACGGTCGATGGACTGGCCTTATGATTTCAACTCCCATATGTATGTGATCCCTCGCGGGACGAGCAACGAGGGGATGGCGGGAGGTCTCGTTTGGAACAGCAAGTATGGCACGGTGATCATGGCGGGTGCGGGGACGCCGGGCGGCCCGATCGATGCAGCGTTCGATGGGCTGAATGAAAAAGGGCTTGGTGCGAATCTGCTTTATCTGGCGGAGTGCGATTTTGGAGCGGTGCCGGCGGACACGAAGCCGCGCATTTCCTTCGGTGCGTGGGTGCAGTATGTGCTTTCGAGCTACGCGACGGTCGATGAGGTGGTGAGTGCGGCCGAGAAAGATGAGGTCTACATTGTGCCGGTGAATTTCGGTCCTGGAGGAGCGGCGCATGCGACGGTTCACCTTTCGGTGACCGACTCAAGCGGCGACTCTGCGGTGATTGAATACCTCAAGGGCAAGCCGGTCATTCATCACGGCCGCAAGTATCAGGTGATGACCAACAGTCCTGTGTTCGAGCAGCAGCTTGCGCTGAACGCCTATTGGTCCCGGGTGGATCAGACCAAGACGCTTCCGGGTTCCCATCAATCCGAGGACCGCTTTGTGAGGGCCGACTACTACATCAGGAGGCTC
>QQNF01000002.1 GCA_003402705.1 Verrucomicrobiota bacterium
CATCACCGACTTCGATCCGCTAAACGACATCATCGATCTATCAGCACCCTTCTGGGGCATGACCGGCGACGCCCGCGCCTACATCGCCGTCCGCCTCGACACCAATTATTCGACCCCGGTCCCAACCCTCGACAGCGTGCTCGTCGTCACCCGCCCAGATGGCAGTAAACAGGAAATCGTCCTGCGCAAACTCGTCCTCGGCAGCACCCAGCTCATCCGCCTCATCGCTGAAGGCAACATCCGCATGGGCGGCCTCAGCATCCCCACCACGGTGCAGCTCACCATGGCCCCCGGCTCGACCGGCGCGCCCATCAGCGAATCGCTCGACGAATCCTTCGCCCTCACCGTCACCCGCAGCGGTGCAGGCACCTCCGCCGCCCTCGACGTCCCGATCGGCTTCTTCGAACAGGCCCTCGGCGGCCGCTTCCTCATCGAGGGAGCCACCTCCAACCAGGGCAAACGCTCGGTCGTCAGCTTCGCCCGCGGTCAGACGAGTAAAACCCTCACCGTCCGCCCCATCCCCGACCTCGAAACCACCGGCACGTCCAACATCGAAGTCGCCGTGCTGCCCCATTTCCGCTATGCGGTCGCTGGCGCGGGTGTTTCACAAACCATCGGCGACAACCCGATGGTCTGGCTCGAAGTCATGCAGGAAAGCGCTGTCGCCAATCCTGCCCAACCCGCGAGTGTGCGAATCCACCGCAGCGGTAGCACTTCGCAAAACCTCACCGTAGATCTCCAACTCGACGGCACCGCAGAAAATGGCGTCCACATCCAGGAAGTCTCCAGCACCCTAACTATACCAGCCGGCCAAAGCAGCCGCGATCTAACTATCCCCGCACGCGCCGCCGGCCTCGCTGCCGGACCCAGGGTCGCCCTCATCCGCCTCGCCTCGCGCGAACAGTATATGTTAGGAAACCCCCACGAAGCCCTGATCTTCGTCGGCAATACCGCCGCGGAAACCCACGGTGCCGGGTTCGACCGCTGGCTCCACGCCTCCACCAACGGCGTCATCTCCCGCCACGCCGATCTCCAGAAGCTGGCTCCGGGGAAAATGAGCAATTACGTGTTAGCCTACGCCTTTAGCCTCGCCTCCGTGGACGATCTCGGCAAACACGGCATCTCATTCAATGTAGTCGCAGGCCGCCCGGAACTCAAAGCCCCGGGCCAATTCAAAGCCGCCGACCTCCGCTGGAGTGTGCAGTCCACCGCCACTCTCGGCGATTGGGAAAATGCGAACGGAAATTTCACGCGAGTCCCCGACCCCGCCGGGCTAAAACTCGTCGGTCAACCGCTCTCCGCCGCCGATAAGGGCAGATTCTACCGCCTCAACTTGACCCTCGACCCCGGTCAGCTCGTCGGCGACACCATCACTGCCACAACCGGCAGCCCCGACTACGGCATGACCGGCAACTGGAATGCCGATCCCGCCACCGGCCAACTCACAAGCTCCAGCGGCAACGCCGGCGAGACCAACCGCATCATCGCCAACATCACCGGTCCGGTGGACGTCGATTTTGAAATGGAAATCATCGGCGGAAATGGCAGCGACACGCTGGTGCTCTACATCGACGGCGTCAGGCAAACCACGACCCAGGGACAATCCGTTAGTTATCGACAAGCTCTCACCGGCACCGCATCCCACCTCTTCATGTGGGAATTCACCCGCGGCTCCGGCAAGGCGGTCATCCGCAATCTGGCGCAATGAACACCCGCACCCTGCGAGTTTTTCTCACCTTGATTGTCCCCGCTCTCGCCGCCTGCGGTCCGAAGACGAAGACGGAAACCAGGACCCCCGAAAAGCCCAGCGCGCTCGTAACCGTCGGCTCGATTTCCATCGACCAGCAGGACCTCGATCATCACCTCCAGGAAAAGCACGGCGGACGCAGCGACGAGCAAACCCGCCGCATTGCCCTCGAAGAACTGACCCTCCGCGCCCAGCAAAACCAAGCCGCACTCGATGCGGATCTCGACAAGGACCCCGCCGTACGCGCCGAGATGGCCCGCGTTCTCGCCACCCAATATCGGGAAAAACTCCTCGCTCCCCAACTCCGCGAACTCGCCAGCCAACCCATCACCGAAGCGCGCCTGCGCGAACTCTATCAGGAAAACGAACCCCGATTCCGCTCCAACGAAAAGCGCCAGATCGCCGTGCTTTGGCTCAATCCCAACAACGACGCCGAGCGCACCGCGCAATACCTCGAAAAACTCAACTACGCCCGCACGTGGGCCACCACCGCCGACCTCAAGGACCAACCCGGCCAGGGATTTTCCGTGCTCTCGGTCGATCACTCCGAGCACCAGGCCAGCCGTTACAAAGGCGGCATCGTCGGCTGGCTCGAAAGCACCGGCAGCATGGACCAATGGACCAAAGCCGTCGCCGAGATCGCCTTCTCACTCACCGAACCCGGCGAAGTCAGCCAAGTCATCTCCCGGCCCGAAGGCATGTTCCTGGTCCGCTACATGGACCGTAAACCGGCCATCCTCCGTCCGTTAGAGTCCGTGACCCGCGAACTCGAACAATCCGAAAAACAACGCTTGCGACAGGAACTCGAAGCTGGGTTTCGAAGAACCCTTGATGAAAAGTATCCTTCACAACGGACAAATCCGCCACAGCCCTAGGTCCGCGCATCACCCTCCCGGGCGATGGTCCACATGAAGCAACACCACGTCCACGACGCGATGGAAGATTCAATGTGTTCATGCTGTCGGATCGGACGAACAAGAATCCGCCGGAAATCCTCCGTAACCGCCGCCGCGGGTCCGAGTTTCCCGGCATCGAGAAGTCAAGGTTTTGGAGGGGACGTGTTGGGAGAAGGGGGGTTATGGTGATGGTTGGAGTTTGAGGATGGCGGTGGCCATGGAGCGGCCGAGTTGGAGTTGGCCGGCGGTGTTGTAGTGGACGGTGTCGGGGAGGAGGGGGAAGTTGTCGGTGGGGATCATGCGGGTGCCGGGGATGGCGTCGGGATGGCCGGAGGCGGCGTCGGCGTGGGATTGGCTGGTGCGGATTTCGGAGCGGTGGGTGAAGCGCGGGAGAGGTGGGTCGTGGGGGAGGACCTGGCCGAAGACGAGGGGGACTGGGGTGTTCTGGTTGGTGTCTTGTTCGAGGCGGTGTTTGAGGAGCCGGAGGGAGGCGGCATAATTGGTGGCGGAAGTGGGGTGTTTTGCGTCCTGCTCGCCCTGCATCCAGAGGAAGCCGCGGATGGTGAAGGGGGTGTTCTGGTGGCGGAGGTGGTTGAGGGCGGCGAGGAACGTGCGGCGCATGGCGAGGTAGTGGAGGCCGGTGTTGGGGTCGGTGGGGGAGGTGCCTGGGTAGAAGGTTTTGCGGTTGGGGGCTGGGGGTAAATCCAGCCATGTGGTGCCGTCCCAGCCGGCGTGGAGAGGTTGGCCGCTGAGGGCGAATTTGACGATGAGGACATCGCGGTTGGGGGAGGCGGCGGTGATGGTGGAGGCGAAGCTGATTTCGGGGCCGAACTGGGTGGTGCCGGGGGAGCGGGTGCGGCCGGGGGTGAGTGGTTCGAAGGTGGAGCCGTTCCAGAATGAGGCGTTGGGGACGGGTTGGCGCTGCGGACCGGGGCGACCGGCGCCGGTGCCGGAGCCCTGCACGTTGGACTGACCGGCCACGACACAGAGGTCGGCGGGGCGCGGGGCGGGAGGGGCGGGGTCGGCGGCGCGGGAGAGTTGAGTGGAGATGAGGAGGGAGAGGAGCGGGAGGAGGAGGGAACGGCGGCGCATGAGAGGTGTGTGTGGCGGGAAGGGGGGAGGAAGGCAATGCCGCGAGTCCGTTTTGGGGGGCCGTGAAGCCGGGTGAATGAGATTGCCATGGAGGCCGGGAAGCGGGTAGATGGGAGGTTGTCGGTTTTCAACTTTCCTTTGTTTTGCCCATGCAACTGCGCCTGTTTTCTGTAGGCCTCGCGTCCTTACTGCTGATGTCTGTGTCGGTGCGAGCCGGGCTGGTGGCGTACTGGCCGTTCAAAGATGCGGCGACGCTGGGGAATGATCCGGCTGGCGGGACGGTGCTGACGTCGAACGGGGGAGCGGCGTACACGGCGTCTGGGAAGTTCGGGGGAGCGGTGACGCTGAACGGGACCTCGCAGTTTTTGTCAGGGACGGTGAACAACCTGCCGACGGGGAACAGTGCGTACACGCAGTCGGCGTGGATCAAGCCGACGTTGCTAGGGCCGCGGGGGATTGTGGGCTGGGGGAATTTCGGGGCGACGAGGCAGGTGAATGCGCTGCGGTTGTCTGACAGCGGGAACGGGTTCCGACATTACTGGACGGGAGCGGACCTAGATGCGACGGGGCTGACGACGACCTTGAACAACGGGAGTTGGCATCATGTGGCGACGACGTGGGACGGCACGACGCGTCGGATTTTTCTGAACGGGGTGCCGGTGGCGCAGGACACGCCTGGGGCGAACGGGGCGACGGCGGCGAATTTCCGGATCGGGTCGACGAATGGTGGAGAGTTTTTCAGCGGGGCGATTGATGATGTGGCGTTGTACAATCATGCGCTGACGGCGACGGAGGTGCAGTTGCTGGCGAGCGGGGCGTCGCCGCTGCCGCCGCTGGCTCCGACGGGGTTGGCGGTGGATGATCTGACGATCCGGCCGGAGACGGTGACGGGGGATTTTCTGTCGACGATCATGAGTGCGGACCCTAACGAGGGTGAGGCGCACAGTTTCAGTCTGGTGAGTGGGCTGGGGAGCGAGGAGAACGGGAATTTTGCGATCGTCGGGCATCAATTGCGGGCGAACGCGGTGTTTGCGGGGCTGACGGGGGTGCCGCAGCGGATCCGGATTCGGAGCACGGATGCGGCGGGGTTGTGGGTGGAGGCGTCTTTTGTGCTGATGGTGGTCCCGAAGACGCGGGGGATGGTGATCAATGAGATTCACTACAACAGTGCGGACAACCGGGTGAGGAATTCGTTTGTGGAGCTGTACAACGACGGGGTGGCGGCGGTGGATTTGTCAGGGTGGAGGCTGAGCGGCGGGGTGGACTATCTGATTCCTGGTGGGACGGTGGTGGCGGCGGGCGGGTATCTGGTGATCGCGGAGGATCCGGCGACGATGCAGAGTTATTTCGGGAAGACGGCGCTGGGGCCGTGGAACAATGCGGTGGTGGTGTACGCGGACGGGTCGAAGGAAGTGACGGGGTTGTCGAATGACGGGGACAACGTGAGGCTGCGGGATGCGGCCGGCAAGATTGTGAGTGAGGTGGATTACGAGAATCGGTCGCCGTGGCCTGCGGAGGGGAATGGCGAGGGGTCGTCGATCGAGCTGATTCATCCGATGCTGGATGCGAGTCACGGGAGCAACTGGCGGGCGGCGAAGCTTGTGCCGCCGGCGGTGTTTACGACGTATGTTGGGTTTGGGGGGACGTGGCGGTGGCGTCGGGGGGTGCAGGGGGATACGGGTGAGCCGGCGGTACCGTTCACGGCGTGGCGGGCGCGTGTTTTTGTTGAGCCGGTGCCTGCGGCGGCGAATGCGCAGTGGCAGAGCAACGTGGCTCCGTTAGGGTTCGGGGACAATGACGGGAACGGGGCGAACGGGACGGCGGAGAATACGACGAACCTTGCGGACATGAATGGCGGGACGCTGTACACGTCGGTGTATTTGCGGCGGACGTTCACGATCGCGGCGGGGAAGATTCCGCAGGCGGTGCAGGTAAATGTGCGGTGTGATGATGGTTGTGTGGTGTGGATCAATGGGGTGTATGCGGGGGCGGTGCGGCCGAATGCGGCGATTGGGACGGGGCATCATTTCTATAACACGATGGCGACGAATGCGCCGGATCCGGTGGCGACTTTTGGGATGACGCCGGTGTCGGCGTCGGCGGTGAATCTGGTGGAGGGGGAGAATGTGATCGCGATTCACGCGATGAACACATCTGCGGCGAGCAATGATTTTCAGATTGATGCGGAGGTGAAGGAGGCGGCATTGACTGGGGATGCTGGGTCGCCGGGGGCGCGGAATTTCAAGTATGCGGAGGTGGCGGCGCCGGCGGTGCGGCGGGTGGGGCATTTGCCGGAGCGGCCTAAGTCATCGGACTCGATTGTGGTGACGGCGAGGATTACGGATCCGCAGGGGGTGGCGTCGGCGACGATGAGTTATCAGCTGGTGGCACCCGGGGCGTTTATTCCGGCGACGCTGCCGAAGGCGGTGAGCGGTGGGAATTTTGTGAATGTGACGGTGCCGCTGGCGGCGAATCCTGCGTTTGAGGATCCTGCGAACTGGGTGGTGGCGGCGATGCGGGATGACGGGACGCGAGGGGATGTGCTAGGCGGTGACGGGATCTGGACTGGGGTGATTCCGCCGCAGGGGAACCGGACGCTGGTGCGGTACCGGGTGACGGCGGCGGACAACGGGGGCGCGTCGGCGCGGGTGCCGTATGCGGGGGATCCGTCACTGAACTTTGCGTGTTTTGTTTATGACGGAGTGCCTGGGTACGAGGGGACGAGTGCGGCGGACCTGCAGAAGCTGCCGGTCTATCATTTTCTGACGCGGAAGGCGGATTACGATCAATGTGTGGCGTACGACAACAATGCGTCGCAGCGGCTGACGGCGGGGACGAGCTGGAATTTCGAGAACTGGGAGGCGTGTTTTGTGTGTGACGGGGTGGTTTATGATCACATCCCGTATCGGTTGAAGGGGGCGAACGGGCGGTACACGGCGAGCGGGACGGGAGGTGCGGGGAATGGGAAGCGGGCGTTCAAGTTCCTCTTTCACAAAGGGTATGAGTTTGATGCGATCGATCAGAACGGGAATCGTTATCCTGAAAAGTGGTCGACGATGATCACGGAGAACCTGTGGGAGAACCGGGCGAGTTATACGTTTTCGCTGAATGAGATGGTGAATTTCCATCTGTTCAACGAGCTGGGGATTCCGGCGCCGCGTGGGCACTGGTCGCATTTCCGGACGATCATGCAGACGGGGGAGCAGCCGACGAAGTGGGCGGGGGATTTCTGGGGGTTGATGTGGGTGCACGAGGATTACGACCGGCGGTTTCTGGCGGCGCACGGGTTGAAGAAGGGGAACCTTTACAAGCTGACGCGGGACGGGGTGAGCGGGCTGCTGCAGTTCCGTTATCAGTCGGCGTTCGGGCCGGCGGACGGGAGTGATCACGATGAGATCTACAACCAGTTGAAAGGGACGAGCACGCCGGCGTACATTCAGGCGCGGGTGAATCTGGATCTGTGGTGCCGCTATCATGGGTTTGCGGAAGCGATCCGGCATTACGATTACTGGCCGAACGGGGACAACAACGGGGCGTGGTATTTCTATCCGCTGTACAATGCGGCGAACAACAACAAGGGGCAGATGTACTATCTGCCGAACGATCTGGATGCGACGTGGGGGCCGACGTGGAACAACGGGCATGACATTGTGCACAACGCGCTATTCAACGACAGTGCGAGCTCGGGCGGGGATGCGTCGACGAATCCGACGCTGTGGCCGCGGTATTTCAACCAGGTGAGGGAGATCCGGCGGCTGCTGTGGCAGCCTGATCAGATCAATCCGCTGATTGACGAGTTTGCGGCGGTGATCCGGCCGATTGTGAATGCGGAGTTCGTGCGTTGGCATCCGGGGAACGGGGCTCCGGCGGTGACGGGGAACTTCGGCGGATTGTTCGGGCCTAACGATTCGACACTGAATGCGAACGGGCAGCTGGCACTGAATGCGTATGTGGCGGGGATGAAGGATTTTGCGTTTGATGCGAACAACAATGGGGGGACGTGGCCTGGGGGGAATGTGGCCGTGGGCGGGCGGGCGGCGTTTCTGGACACGCTGGGGAGCAATCTTGGGGAGAATGCGACGAAGTATCCTGCGGTGCCGGTGATCAGTTACAGCGGGCCGGTGGGGTATCCGGTGAATGATCTACGGTTCACGACGACGGCGTTCAGCGATCCGAACGGGGATGCGTTTGCGGGGATGCAGTGGCGGGTGGCGGCGGTGAATGCGTCCGGGGTGTGGACGGCTGGGGAGCGGCGGCTGCTGGAGATCAATGCGAGTCACGACAGCGGGGAACGGGGCGTGTTTGCGGCGGAGTACAAGTATCCGGTGACGGCGTGTGTGCCGGGGCAGCGGTACCGGGCGCGGGTTAGGATGAAGGATGCGACGGGGCGGTGGAGTTTGTGGAGCAATGCGTTGGAGTTTACGGCTGGGGTGTTTGATCCGTCGGCGTATGCGGGGCAGGTGGTGGTGAGCGAGCTGATGTATCATGCGGCGGATCCGACCCTTGCGGAGCGTGCGGCGGCGGCGGCGCTGAGTCCGGCGCAGGTGTGGAACGATGACAGTTTTGACTATGTGGAGCTGAGGAATGTGAGTGCCGGGGCGATTGACCTGACGGGGTTCGAGTTCACGTCGGGGTTTGACTATGTGTTTCCCGCGGGATCGGTGATGGGTCCGGGAGCGAGTCTGGTGGTGGTGGCGAATGCGGATGCGTTCCGGGTGCGGTATGGAGCGGGGCGGCCGGTGGCGGGGGCGTGGAATGCGAAGGACCGGCTGAGCAATGCGGGGGAGACCCTGACACTTCAGTTCGGGCAGGCGGTGCCTGCGGTGTTTTCGTTCGCGTACAGTGATAATGGTGGGGCGGGGTGGCCGGTGGAGCCTGATGGCAGCGGGGCGAGTCTGGTGAGGATCGAGCCTGAGAATCCGGCGCGTGATCCGGCGGTGGGGTGGAACTGGCGGGTGGGTGCGGTGCCGAGTCCGGGGGTGGACGACCGGGTTGGTTATGCGGCGTGGCTGGGCGGGGCGGCGGAGCCGGATGCGGACGGGGACGGGCTGGCGAATGTGGCGGAGTACATGCTAGGGGGGAGCAATGCGGGGGATTCGTCTGCGGTGGTGCCGGAGGGCGGGCTGGCGGCGGTGACGGTGGGCGGGGTGGAGGAGACTTACATGACGCTGAGTGTGCGGCTGGTGAACGGGCGGGAGGATTTCCGGGTCCGGGCGGAGTTTTCAAGGAACCTTGCGGCGTGGCCGTTTGCAGGGGTGCAGATCGCGGCGAGGGACAATGGGGACGGGACGCGGACGGAGTTGTGGCGGAGTCCGGATCCGGTGATGCCGGGGAAGAGGCGGTTCGGGCGCGTGAGGTTCACGCCGCGGTGAGGTTAGTTGAGGTTAGGTTCAGCGGCTGGCGGGTGCCTTGGGGGGAGGCGTGCCGAGACGGCCGGCCATGAGGGAACGCCATGGTGGGCCGAGCCCGTTGCGGTCGTTGAGTTCGCTGCGATGGACGGCGGATTCGTTGAGGGGATCGGCGTCGGCGGCGATGCGGACGAGGAATCGAGCGAGGAGGGCCTGGCGGTCGGAGGTGGCCGGGGACGAGGATTTCCGTTCGGCGGCGCGGACGAGGAAATCGGTGAGGACGCGGAGGTTTTCGTCGGGCGGCGGGAGGTTGGGGGATTGGCCTTCGTTCCAGCGGAGGGCGGCGCGGGCGACGGAGGCGTTGCCGGGGTCGATGTGGAGAGCGAGAGTGAGGAGACGGCGCGCGGATTCAGCGGCGGCGGTATTTCCTGTGAGGATGGCCGGGGAGAGCGAGGCGGCGGCGTAGCGGGCGAGCCATGTGGCGATGCGTTCGCATTCTGGCTGGAGGAGTGCGGTGAGTTCGTGGGTGAAGATGGCGAGCCGGATTTTCGGCTGCGGGAAGGGAGCGGGTTTGGGCGTGGGGAGAGCGTCGGCCTTCTGGGCGGCGGCGTGTGGTGCGGCGGCGAGCAGAGTGAGGGCGGCGGAGATCCGGAGGAGGCGTTTCACAGGATGACGGGGTGGCCTTCGTCGAGGATGCGGACGTGGTTTTCGAGGCCGCGTGCGGAGGTGGCGGCGAGGAGACGTTCGAGGGGTTCGTGCATGGGTTCGCCGCCTAGCGGATAGGTTCCGTAGTGCATGGGGACCATGTGGCGGGCGTTGAGATCGCGGAAGGCGTCGAGGGCTTCTTCGGGGTTCATGTGGACCTCGCGGCCGCTCATGGCTTTGTAGGCGCCGATGGGGAGGATGGCGAGGTCGATGGGGGCGGCGGTACCGATTTCGGTGAAGCCGTCGAAGTAGGCGCTGTCGCCGCAGTGGAAGACGGTGCGGCCGGAGGAATTGCGGATGAGGAAGCCGCCGAAGCTGCGGTGGACATCGTGGACCATGCGGGCACCCCAGTGTTTGGTGGGGGTGAAGGTGATTTCGAGCGGGCCGATGCGGGTGGTGGCCCAGTGCTGCATTTCGATGATTCTGCCGAAGCCGGTGCGGCGGACGAGTTTACCGACGCCTGTGGGGACGATGATGGGCTGGCCCTGGCCGATGCGGCGGAGGCCGCCGAGGTGGAGGTGGTCGAAGTGGGCGTGGCTGACGAGGACGGCGTGGATGGGTGGGAGGTCGTCGATTTCGAGGCCTGGGTGGCGTACGCGTTTGATGAAGCCGAGCCAGTTGGACCAGACGGGGTCGACGAGGACGTTGAAGCCCTCGGATTGAAGGAGGAAGGAGGCGTGGCCGATCCATGTGATCTGGAAGTCGGAACCGTTGTGGCGGAGGAGGTCTGGGCGGTTAGGGGCTCCGCCGCGGAGGGAGAAGAGCTGGGGGAGGAGGACGCGGCGTGCGAAGTGGTAGTTGCGTCCGGCCCAGCCTTGCTGGGGGAGGAGGCCGACGCGCTGGCCTTTGGCGGAGCCGGCTCCGATGATGGGGAGGGCGGCGTCGGCTGGGGAGAGTGGCCCTTGGGCGTCTGGTTGGTGAGGTGAGTCGGGCACGAGCTGGTGGAGTATGCAGCGGGAGGTGCGCGGGTGCAAGGAGGCTGGGAGGGGCTTGCGTGGAGGCGGTGCGTGGTGGAGTGGGGGCGAAACGAGTATGGACGAAACTGAGAATCCTGATGAGCCGCCGGCGGTGCCGCGGGTGGTGGCGGTGATCAATGCGCTGGGGATGGATGCGGTGGCGGTGGCGCTGGTGTGGATGGCGGTGTTTGCGAGGGCGACGGGGACGAAGCTGATTCTGGCGGAGTATGGGGTGCTAGGGGTGGCGGTGTGGGCGGTTTATGTGCTGGACCGGGTGCTGGACGGGGGGAGTGGGGCGCTGGCGGTGAGGCGGGCGCGGCATGATCTGGCGTGGCGGTGGCGTCGGTGGCTGGTGCCGGTGGTGGTGGTGGCTGGAGGATTGGCGGTGTGGGTGGCGTTGAGGGAATTGCGGGTGGTGGTGGTGGAGAGTGGGGTGCGGCTGGCGGTGGCGGTGGCGGCTTATTTTCTGCTGACGCTGCTGTCGCGGCGGAAGGGAGCGGGGAATGCGGGGCCGCTGTGTGTGATGGGTGTGTTTGCATTTGTGCTGATGCAGGGGCCGCCGTCGCAGGAGCCGGTGGCGCAGTTGTGGCGGCCGGTGCTGGGAGGTTTCTGCCTTGCGGGGATGTATCTGGTGCTGCGCGGGAAGGGGGATCGGCCGGCGGCGTGGATCCTGCCGCGGAAGGCGTTAGGGGCGTGGCTGTTTGCGTTCGGGTGTGCCCTGGCTCCGCATGCGCACATTGAGGCGTGGCGGGATCTGTTGGGTGGGAACGAAGTGCTGATTTTTGCGTCGGTGTGCCTGCTGAACACCCTGCTGATCCGTCTGGTGGAGGGGGGCGGGGCTGGTGGGGAGGAGCGGTCGCTGGCGCGGATTTATCCGGGGATGGCGCTGACGGTGGCGGTGGGCGGGGTGATGCAATGGGTGCACGCGGATCGATGGGCGCGGCCGTTGTTTGCGGCGGCGGCGGTGGCGGCGGGACTGCTGGTGTTGCTGTGGGTGGTGCGGCGGCGACTGCCGGGCGGGCTGGTGCCGTTGCTGGCGGATGCGGCGGTGCTGTTGCCCGGGGTGGCGGTGATGGTGCTGGTGCCGGGGCGGTGAGGGCTCTGGGTTTGTCAGGGTTCAGGAGTTGCCAGGAGAACGATCAGGGTTGTGCGGAGGAGAAGCAGTAGAGGTGCTGATGGCCGCGGAGGAAGAGGTCGGGGCCGGCGATCGCAGGGGAGGCTTCGAAGGCTTCGTCGAGTTTGGCGGAGTGGACGATGTCGAGTTTGTCCGAGGCTTTGGCGACGACGACGTTGCCATCGCGGCCGGTGAAGTAGATGTGGCCTGCGGCGGCGACTGGTGAGGAATAGATGCCGTTCATGCCGGGGATGCGTTCGGCTTCGAGGAGGGTTTTGCCGTCTTTGGCGTTGAGGATGGAGAGATAGGCGTCGTTGCCGGAGTGGAAGTAGAGACGGCCGTCGGTGAGGAGCGGGGAGGGGACGTAGGGCGTGCGTTTCTCGTGTTTCCAGAGGACGGATGGTGAGTCGGTCAGGTCTCCGGTGCCGCCGAGGCGGATGGCGAGGAGGGCTGCGCCGCGGAAGCCGCTGATGGCGTAGAGGACGCCGTCCTGAACGATGGGCGTGGGGATGACGTTAGCGGTCATGCCGCCGCAGGACCAGATTTCCTTGCCGGACTGGAGGTCGTAGGAGCGGATGCGGTTAGTGGCGGTGACGATGACCTGCTGGCGGCCGTCGTGGGAGACGATGAGCGGGGTGGTCCATGTGGTTTCCTCTTCGCGTTTGGTGCGCCAGAGTTCGGTGCCAGTGAGTTTGTTGAAAGCGGCGATGAAGTCATCGCCTTCGTGGTCCCAGTTGACGACGATGGTGTCGCCGCTGAGGGCTGGGGAGGTGCCTTCGCCGAAGGCGTTGCGGGTCTGCATGCGGCCGAGGTCTTTGGACCAGATGAGTTTTCCTTCCATGTCGAGGCAGTGGAGCCCGCGGCTGCCGAACCATGCGTAGACGTGGGTGCCGTCGGTGACTGGGGAGTGTGAGGAGAAGCCGTGGTCGCGGTGATGGCCTTCGTGGGGGAGTTCTTCGCGGAGGGATTTCTGCCAGAGGGTTTTGCCGTTGGAGCGGTCGAGGCAGAGGAGGACGAACTGGTGGATTTCGGAGGGGGCTTCGCCGCGCATGGAGCCTGGTGCGCCGCGGCCGCGCTGGCGGGGTGGGCCTTGAGGGGCGGGTGCGGGGGGAGCGGCGGGAGGTGCGTCGGTGGCGGTGCGTTCGGTTTTTTTGCCGCTGGGGATGGCGGTCTGGATGAAGATGCGGTTGCCCCAGACGATGGGGGAGGATGCGCCGGAGCCGGGGAGGGAGGCTTTCCAGCGGAGGTTGGTTTTTTCGTCGAACTTGGTGGGTGGAGTGGCGTCGGGTGCGGTGCCGTTGTGGGCTGGGCCGCGCCATTCGGGCCAGTTGGTGTCGGCGGTGGCGGTGGCGAGGAGTGCGGAGAGAAGGGTGGAAGCGAGCAGGATGGACTTCATGGCGGGGATGATGGGGTGGATTGGGGGGAGGAGCAAGGCGGGCGGGGGGAGTGATTGCGTGGATTTCCCGCTGTCCGGAGCGGTGATGTGATGGAAGGGAGAGGGGCTATGAAATTGCCTGCGTTGCCTGAAGATCCTGCTGAGTTTGCCCGTCGCGTGATGGAGGGGGCGAAGTTCCCGATGCTGGCGACGGTGGATGGGGGGCAGCCGAGGGTGCGGCCGGTGTCACCGGTGAAGGTGGATGGGTTCACGGTGTATGTGGCGAATCTGCGGCGGTATGGGAAGACGGCGGAGATCGAGGCGAATCCGCTGGTGGAGTTGTGTTATCTGGACGGCAATCACGACCAGGTGAGGATCACGGGTCGGGCGGAGGTGCTGAACGATGCGGCGGTGATGGAGGAGATCTGGAACGGGAATCCGCTGCTGCGGCGGTATCTGGGGAGTCCTGACAATCCTGAGCTGGTGGTGTACAGGATTGTGCCGGAGCGGGTGCGGTGCATGAAGGAATGGGCGCTGGAGTATGCGGAGGTGCCGGTGTGAGGGGGATGGGGGCAGATCTCGCGAGCAGGCCGTCTTGTCCTAGCGGCAATCAGGAGAGGGCACTTGCAATTCCAAGCGTATCGTCGATAACTGATTCCGTAATGATCAGCCGGATCAATTTGTGCTTCTGTTGGCTGTCCTTAGTCGCTGTGGGAGCAGCCTGCTCCCAGACGTTGATGGAATCTAAGCCTAGGCCGTTGGTTGAAGATGCGGCTATAGAGTACCTTGGTGGTGAGGGCGGGAATCTTGAGCGCCTTGTGGGATGTGACGATCACAAATGGCGGAATGGCGGCTTTATGTTTCTGGCTGGAGAGTCTGTCCCGTTGCCGGTTGGAGGTCTCGTTGAGCGTATCATTTTGGACGTGAGTCCGGGAATCGCCTTCATGCTTTTCAGCAGTTCGATCGATGTGCTGACAAATACCTACGAACCGGGCTACGTTCCTCCGAGTTATCAGGTGATGGTTTGGACAAAAGGCAATGGGTGGCGGGCAGCTCTCGGTGACGATGGCAAGCCGACGGTTCTTTGTGGGGAGCTGGTATCCATTCGCACGCGGGAGGGTCGAAAAGAATACGGCTTTTGCTGGTATGGTCGCGGCCGCGGTGCCCAACTCGGTGTGGATGTCGTGACAGTGGTTGATGGAAAGATGAAGGTGGTGGACACGAATCGTCGCGATCTGGATGATTTCGATGGTGAGGATCCACCGCCAGCGAAAGACCTGGATTTAACGGAGGCGACGTTTCAATGGGAGTGGATCACGCTATCTGGGCTCGTGAACGGCAAGCCTTGGCGGGATGATGATATGCCTGCTTCGAAGGAAGAGGTCGAGGGACTGGTGAGCAAAACGCCACCGATTACCAAGAGAGATTTTGTGGCGTGGGTGAAGGCAAAGGGGAAGAAGTAGTGAAACAGGGAGAGAGGGCGGCAGGCCGAGTGCGTTGGAAGGGGCGAGTGTTTTCGGGCGGGATTTTGAGGGGGGGAACCCCTACGGGGTTCTGTGTTATTGTTTTTTGGGCCGGGGGTGCCGAGAGTGGCTCGCGGGACCCCCGGTTATTGATAGGTCGTCCCTACGGGACGCGAGGGTTGGCGGTGGTCGGGGTGGTCGGGGTGGTGAACCCAGAGCGGTGCTCTGGGCTGGTATGGGGCGTTCCTACAGAACGCGGGTGACGGCGGTGGTGGTGGACCCAGAGCGGTGCTCTGGGCTGGGATGCGGTGTCCCGTTGGGACACGGGGCGGAGGTGAATGGTGCGAAGTGGAGGCGGGTCTTGGGGTGGGAGGTCGATTCAGGCCCGGTGCAGATCTGGCGGGTAGGCCGGCTTTGCTCGGCGGCGATCAGGAGGGGGCACTTGCAATCCACTGGATGGAGACTTTTGCACTGAAGTCACAGCCAGGATGGCCGTGCCACTTTGCATGTTCGCCCTGCCATGATGAGACATTGGCAGTGAAGTCACAGCCAGGATGGCCGCGCCACTTTGCTTGTTGGGCCTGCCATGATGAGACATTGGCATTAAGGTCACAGCCGGGATGGCTGTGGCACTTTGCTTGATGGGGAGGGAGTCAGATGTTGGCGGCGTGGGCGAGGAGGCGGCGGTATTCGGTGAGGATGGTTTGGACGGCGATGATGGCGGCGTCGACACGGAGGTGGAGTGGGGCGAGGCCGGGGGTTTCGAAGACGATTTCGAGGGCGCGTGGGCGTTGTTCGGGTGGGGCGCTGAGGATGCCTGGGTAGCCTTCGCGGATGATGCCGCGGTCGGCGCGGAAGCCGTCGATGACTTGGGCGTGGTTGCGAGGGAGGAGGGAGGAAGCGGCGTGGAGGGCTGGTTCGAGGAGGTGGGCGCTGAGGAGGGCTCCGCTGACGAAGCCGTAGAGGCCGTCGGAGGTATCGTCTTCGTGGAGTGCGATGATGACGTCGTAGCGTTCGGCGCGGAGTTCGGCTTCGAGGTGTTGGACTTCGGGTTGGGAGGAGCCGTTCCAGAATTCGCGATTGAGGTCGAGTCCGGCGAGGGAGTGTCGGGTGCCGGCGGCGAGGCCGGTGGGGTTGCATTCCGGGAAGAGGTGGAGTTCGAAGCCTGACAATTCGGGCGGGCTTAGGCGGGCCCAATTGGCGAGGGCGTGGCAGGCGGCGGTGCCTGAGGGTTCGTCGCCGTGGATGCCGCCGAAGACCCCGGCTTTGAGGAGATCGCCTGCGCCGTGGACCGGGGGGCAGGTGATTTTGGGGAGATGGGGTGTGTGGGGGGATGCGGGCAGGGGGTGGCGGGCACGCGGGGCGCGTGCTGGCCACGCGGGTGACCGATCCTTGTGTTCCATGACGGGCGCGACCATGGGATGGGGAAATTGGGTTGTCAGCCGGAGACCTTGGCGCGAGCGGCGTCGGCGAGGGCGGTTGAAGGGTGGTTGGGATCAGGAACCGGAGGTGCGGGGGCGGGAGTCGGGGCGGTCGTGGCCGATGCGGGTTTTTTCGTTGGATTCGATCTGGGTGACGCGGCCGTCGTGGACGGTGATCTGGACGGAGCCGAAGCGGATGGCGCGGACTTTTTCCCGGACGACGGCGAGCCAGAGGGCTTCGTCGGGGGCGGCGGAGGGCAGGGGGTCGGTGCTCATGGGGAGAGGGGATGGTGGGATTGCATGGCAATCGAATGTCCACTTGTCAAATGGGGATTGAGCGAGAGGGTTTTGGCGGGGAAAAGGGTGTGGGTGTTTGGGGTAAAGTCCTCGTTGTGTTTGGGGTTTTCGGGGTTAATTTGCGGGCTCATTTTTCCGAGTTACAACTATCTGCCAGCCTGAACATTCCCATGAGCACGAAACCGAGCGACGCCCCGAAGACAGCAGCCACGAGTGGAGAGGGCACGAATGTTGGAGCCGTGATGCCTGGAGCGGAGGTGCTGGTGAAGTGTATGGAGAGGGAGGGGGTGGAGTTGATTTTTGCGTATCCGGGAGGTGCGTCGATGCCGATGCATCAGGCGCTGACGAAGTCGCAGCAGATTCGGACGGTGTTGCCGCGGCATGAGCAGGGGGGGAGTTTTGCGGCTGAGGGGTATGCGCGGGCGACTGGGAAGGCTGGGGTTTGCATGGGGACGAGCGGGCCTGGGGCGACGAACATGGTGACGTCGATTGCGGATGCCTATCTGGACAGCACGCCGCTGGTGGTGATCACGGGGCAGGTGCCGACGTTCATGATCGGGCGTGGGGCGTTTCAGGAGACGGACTTTTTCGGGGTGACCCTACCGATTGTGAAGCACAGTTATCTGGTGACGGATTCGAATGAGATTCCGCGGATTGTGAAGGAGGCGTTTCACATTGCGCAGAGCGGGCGGCCTGGTCCGGTGGTGATTGACATGCCGAAGGACGTGCAGGAGCGGGCGACGAAGCTGTGGTTTTCGGAGAAGGTGGAATTGAAGGGATACGATCCGAAGCGGGTGCTTGATGAGGCGGCGATTGAGGAGGCGGTGGCGATGATCATGAAGGCGGAGCGTCCGGTGATTTACTGTGGCGGCGGGATTATCAGTGGTGAGGCGAGCGGTGCGCTGCTGGAGTTCATGGAGCGGACGGGGATTCCGGCGACGTCGACGCTGATGGGCGTGGGTGGATTTCCGGAGACGCATCCGTTGTCGATCAAGTGGCTGGGGATGCACGGGTCGGTGGCGGCGAACAATGCGGCGAACGAGGCGGATCTGCTGCTGGCGCTGGGCGTGCGGTTTGACGACCGGGTGACTGGCAAGGTGGAGAAGTTCTGCGAGCACGGGACGATCATTCACGTCGATATCGACAATGCGGAGATCAACAAGAACAAGCTAGTGCGGCTGCCGATCGTGGCGGACATCGCGGAGGCGCTGAAGCGGATCAACGAGTTGCTGGAGAAGGCGGGGTGGACGCGGAAGACGTCGGGTTGGCCGCAGTACGGCGTGTGGCGGGAGCAGGTGGATGCGTGGAAGCGGGACCAGCCGATGACTTATGAAGAGGAGCCGGGCCGGATCGCGCCGCAGTGGGTGATAGAGAAGCTGTATGAGGTGACGAAGGGGGATATTTTCATGACGACTGGGGTGGGTCAGCACCAGATGTGGGCGGCGCAGTGGTTCCACTTCGACAAGCCGCGGCGGTTGATCACGAGCCTGGGATTGGGGTCGATGGGTTATGGGTTGCCGGCGTCGCTGGGGGTGAAGTGTGCGTTTCCTGAGACGGAGGTGGTGAATATTGACGGGGATGGATCGTTCCTGATGAACGTGCAGGAGCTGGCGACGGCGATTGCGGAGAACATTCCGATCAAGTGCATCATTCTGAACAACCAGCACCTTGGGATGGTGGTGCAGTGGGAGGATTTGAAGTACAAGTCGAACCGGGCGCACACGTTCCTTGGGAAGCTGCATGCGCCGACGGACATTTATCCGGATTATGTGAAGATGTGTGAGTCGTTCGAGGTGCCGTGCGAGCGGATTTTCCTGAAGGAGGATGTGGTGCCGGCGATTGAGCGGATGCTGGCGTCGAAGACGGCGTATGTGCTGGACGTGATGGTGCCGTACACGGAGCACGTGCTGCCGATGATTCCTGGTGGGATGACGTACAAGGACATCATCACGAAGCCGATCCGGAATGCGGATGGGACGAAGGGCTTTGGCGACATCAAGGTGGCGACGGCGCTGTGATGGGAGCAGGCGGGTTGCCTGCGATGAGCTATGGAATCTGACACTGCGAAACCGACATCCGTTGCTGCCGGGGTAGCCCGCTCGGCTTTGACGGGCATGCTGCCTGACGAGCTGGTGGCGGAGCTGGAGTCGTGGGGTGAGCGGAAGTACCGTGCGGCGCAGATTCTGGAGTGGGTGTTTGAGCGTCGGGTGGGTTCGTATGAGGAGATGACGAATCTGGGGAAGGAATTGCGGGCGAAGCTGGAGGCGGCGCACCCGCTGCAGACGCTGACGGTGGCGAAGGTGCAGGGGGCGCAGGATGCGACGCAGAAGTTTCTGTTCCGGCTGCGGGATGGTCGGTACGTGGAGAGCGTGCTGATTCCGGCGAACACTGGTTATGACGGGACGCAGAGCGACCGGCGGACGCTTTGTGTGAGCAGTCAGGTGGGTTGTGCGTACGACTGCAAGTTCTGCGCGAGCGGGCTGGCGGGGTTCACGCGGAATCTGGAGGCGGATGAGATTGTGGAGCAGGTGCTGCTGGCGGAGCGGCATGCGGGGAAGCGGATCGACAATTTGGTGTTCATGGGGATGGGGGAACCGCTGGCGAATTTCACGCGGCTGACGAAGGCGCTGAGGATTCTGAATGCGCACTGGGGATTGAACATCGGGGCGCGGCACATGACGGTGTCGACGAGTGGATTGGCTCCGCAGATTCGGAAGCTGGCGGATTTTGAGATTCCGGTGCGGCTGGCGATCAGCCTGCATGGAGCGACGGATGAGGTGCGGGAGCGGATCATGCCGGTGAACCGGAAGTATCCGTTAGCGGAATTGTTCGGGGCGCTGGAGTATTTCGGGTCGCGGCGGAAGCAGAAGGTGACGCTGGAGTATATTCTGATCGAGGGGGTGAATGATGCGCCGGAGCATGCGGCGGCGCTGGTGCGGCGGGCGCGGGCGGTGGGTGCAAAGGTGAATCTGATTCCTTATAACACGGTGGAGGGGTTGCCGTGGGTGCGGCCGACGGAGGCGGTGCAGGAGGCGTTTCTGGGGGTGCTGGCGCGTGCGGGGGTGCCGGCGACGCTGCGGCGGGAGAAGGGGCACGACATTGACGCGGCGTGCGGGCAGCTGCGGCTGCAGCAGGAGGTGGCTGAGGGGACGGTGGTGATGTGAGGGGTCAGGCCGGAAGGCTGGCGACGAAGGATTTGAATTCCGGGGTGTCGCGGATGGGGGCGAAGTCGGTGTCGCCATCAAGCTTTTCTCGGGTAAGCGCGTAGCCCGCTGTGATGGCTCTATGGAGCCATGACAATGCCGAGGTCGAGTCTTTCCGGAGCGATTCAAGACACGCCATGTTGTAAAGCGCGGCATGGTTGTCCGGTTGGAGTGAGAGGGCGGATGAATATTTCTGGGCGGCAGCCGAGAATAGATCGTCGGCCTCCGGCGCGTTTGTTTGCTGGGCTTGGGCCGCAAGAACAGCTCCCCAGTCAGTTAGAATTCTTACATTGTCAGGTTTGATGGCGTGAGCATTCTTGAATTTCTCAGCCGCCTCAGCTTTCATCTTCACGGATTCAAGGCCGACCTTTTGCATTGAGTGATCTTTTAGTGCTAGTCCCCAGTTGGCCAGTGCTTCGTGTGATTCCGGATTCATGGAGACGGCATCGCGATACTTTTGTATGGCGGCCGCGAACAGCGCGTCCGCTTCGACGCCTGTTTTGAGTTGCGCCTGGGCAGCAAGGGCTGTACCCCAGTTCGTGAGTGCCTGATGGTTCCTCGATTTAATGGCAATTGCGGCTTCGTATCTTCGCCCGGCTTCGGCGTAGATGGTATCCGACTCACTTCCTCCCTTTAGTCTAGCCTGAGCGGCGAGAGCTAGCCCCCAGTTGTTGAGCACTTCGTGTGAGGCGGGGTTTGCGTTGATAGCCATCTGATACTTCTGGCAAGCGTCGGCGCACAATTTGTAGGCATCGTCGCCTAGTTTTTGCTTTGCCTGATCATAGAGGGCGAGTCCCCAGTTGTTGAGGGCTTTGTGATCGTCTGGTTTGAAGGCAATGGCTGCCCGATACTTTTCATTGGCAGCGGCGAAAAGGGTGTCGGCTTCTGTGCCGGACGATCCGGCTCCTTTTTTTGACAAATCATCTGCGAGGTAGCGCAAGTACAACGCTAATTGCGCGGTGCCGTCTTCATCAAGCATTGCGGCGTAGCGGAGCGGAGTGGAGGAGTCTTCATTGGTAAATGGTGCGAAGCGGAGCGGAATTGAGGAGTCATCATTGGCAGACGGCGCATCTGAGTGCGGGGCAGGCACTACCTTGGCTCCGAGCTGGCGGGGGTGGTCGCTGACGAGGCTCAGGATGGAGTCGGTGAGGTCATTGTATTCCCGTGTGATGATTTCGCGCGGGTAGTCGCGGAGGAAGACGGTTTCGAAGAGGGATAGCCGTGGGTGGTAGGAAATGGCGTGGTCGGGACGAACGAGGAGGGTGCGCTCCATGGCGCTGAAGCGTTCTTCCTTCTTTTCCATGTCGCCGGTGGGGACGGGAGTGGCGACGAGGAGGGATGGCTTTTTGCCGAGTCGGGCAGAGTGGGCCGTATCGGAGATGTCGTCGTCGTCGTCCCACTGCTCGGTACGGGGGCCTGGTTTGAGGCCGACGACCTTGAGGAATTCTGCGGTGCCACTGATGTTCTGGTCGTTGAGGCCGCAGAAGATGACGAGGCGGTCCGCGAGGGGGCCGATGCAGAGGCCGCTTGTCTCGGTGAACCCAGTGCGGCTGTCGATGAGGATGTAATCGTAGGGAGTGGGCTGGGGATCGCCGTCGAGTTCCCTTGCCCACTGGAACTGGTGCCGGAGGAAGATTTCGCGGAGGACGTTGCCTGTTTCGGCGAGGTCGTCTGCGGTGAGGCTGGCGATGTCGAGGGCGGCGAGGCGAGCAGTGTAATCCCGTTCGTCGCTGGCGCAGAGGACATCGAGGCGGGTGCGTTGAAAGCGGGGATTGCGGGGCGGGGCGAACTTTTCTGATTTAACGGCACGAAGGTATGTGGCGAGGACGGGCACTTCCGGGCGGGTAGGGCTACCGGACTGCCAACGTGCGAGCGGGAGCACGTCGGTGAGAAGGTCCAAGACATCGGGTTGGTCGTCGGGGTGAGGCTCGAGCTCGTCATTCCGTCGGAGGAAGCCGCTGACGCCGGGGGCTTCGAGGTCAAGGTCGACGATGAGGACGTGACGCCCCATGGTGTGGAGCGTGTATGCGACGTTGAGGAGGGCCATGCTGCGGCCCACGCCACCCTTGTAAGAGTAGAAGGTGAAGGTGTGCGGGCGAGGGGTCATGTGACGACAAGTTCCCGGCTGGGCCAATGGGCCAAGTAACGAGGTGTGCTCGGACGAGTCATCGTGGCGTCGGTGAGCTTGCTGGAATCTGGAAGTGTTGGGTTGGCCTCCTTTTGGTACTGCGTCCGGAAGACATCGAGATGCCATGTTTTTGAGGCGAGTGCCTCGGTGAATTCCAGTTCGATGCGTGCGTCCGGGTTATCGTCGGGGCGTTTTGCCATGCAGAACTCGGCGGCGGCGCGCAGCACGAGGCGATCGCGGTGCTGAGGATGGGCGGCATCGGCGATGAGGGCGTGTTCGCGTGCTGCGGGGTAATCCTTGGCGGCGATTCTGTCGCGAGCGGACTGGACGTGTTTTTCGCAGATGGCTGCGAGGTTGCGGGTGATGAGGCTGAGAGGGCTGTACTGGATGTCACCCGAGTCGTCCAACCACAAGGACCAGCCGAATTGTGCCGGCTGAGGGTCGAGTTTGGTGATATCGTCGAGGGCGACGCGTTCTTCGAAATCGGCCATTTCCGCCGTGACGGGATTGATCAGTTCATTTCCGGCGAGCAGATACGGGGGGTAAAGAACGGTATCGGAGTCTGGATTCCGGAAGATGGCAGAGAGGACGCGCGGCAGCGGGGGCTGCTTGGCGGGCACCTCTGAGCAGCCGATGACTTCGAGTGAGGTGACGGGATACGACTTCATTCAGGAGAGATACTGCTGCATGATGAAGTCTGTTGCGGCGTCTCGCAAAGCGTGAATTTGCCCTTGGTCGGGGATGGCGGGGCGGGAATAAGATTCGATCCGCACGCCAGCACGGTGCAGCTTAGCCAGTTCCGGGGGTGCCATGCCGTCCGGAACGAGCACCGCGCAGAGGTGGGGGGAGAGGTCGACGTGACCTTGAATTCGGACCTCGTGGATGCGGTCCAATCCGTGATCGTCGATGATGGCGGGACCGAGGCCGTGAGGGTCCGGCAGAGTGGCGTTGCAGGCGGGGCACGTGTAGTAGCGGTCGCCCGAGAGGTAGGATTCGATGCTGTGGAAGCATTTGGCTAGCAGGTCTTTGAGATACTCGCGGCAATCCGGAACGGGCAACTCGTGGTCGCGGACGAACTGGACGGGATCGGTTCCCGGGGGCAGGGAGAACCTTCCCATGCAGCCTCCCGAGTCGAAGGGAGTGGCAACGGCCGAGCCCGCTGAAGAAACGGTGAGTTCGGCCTTAAAAATGAAGGCGACCTCCTGCTTTGGGAACGCTGCGGCACCGAGATAGAGGAATACATGGTTGGTGGATCCGAGAACTTGGTCGACGTCGCGGGAATTCCGGTTTCTTGCGTCATTGGATTGAAGTGCACCTGCGGCGATGATCCCACGGAAGGCTTTGTCATTGGTGGAGTGCGTGAGAGGCATCCGGGTCGCGGCGGCGGTGGCGGCGGCAGCCGAGGTGGGATCCTGGGTGCAATGTTGGGCGAGATTGCCTCGCAGGCGGGCGAGGTTTTCTTGTTGCTGTTGGGGGGTGGCAGCCATCGCGTTCTGGGCAAGGTGAGGGAAGCGATAGAGTGGCGGCAGCCGGTGGGCAAGAGACTTTGCCTGACGTTGCGAATTGCGGTGAGGGGTGTTCAGGTGAGGGAGGTGCCGTCGAGGAAGGGTTGGTGGTTGGCGAGGTGGGAGATGTTGGTGGCGGTGACGCGGGCGATTTCTGAGAGGGCTTCGTGGGTGAGGAAGGCCTGATGGGAGGTGATGAGGACGTTAGGGAAGTTGAGGAGGAGGGAGAGTTCGTCGTCGAGGAGGAACTGGCCGGAGAGGTCCTCGAAGAAAACGCCTTCTTCTTCTTCGTAGACGTCGAGGGCGACGCCGCCGATGCGGCCGGATTTGAGTGCGGCGATGAGGGCGGTGGTTTCGATGAGTTTGCCGCGGCTGGTATTGACGATGAAGGCGCCTTTTTTGAGGCGGTTCATGGAGTCGGAGTTGAGGAGGAAGCGGGTATCTGGGAGGAGGGGGACGTGGAGGGAGATGATGTCGCTAGAGGCGAGGAGGTGGTCTGTGGAGGTGTAGGTGATCTGGTGGGTGGTGGCCCATGAGTGGTCTGGTGACTGATCGGAGGCGAGGACGTTAGCGCCGAAGCCGCGGTAGATCTGGGCGGTGAGGCGGCCGATTTTGCCGGTGCCGATGATGCCGACGGTTTTGCCGTGGATGTCGAAGCCGACGAGGCCAGTTAGGGAGAAGTTGAGTTCGCGCACGCGGTTCCATGCGCGGTGGATCTTGCGGTTTAGTGTCAGGAGGAGGGCGACGGAGTGTTCGGCGACGGCGTGAGGGGAGTAGGCGGGGACGCGGACGACGGAGAGGCCGAGGGATTTGGCGGCGGGGAGGTCGACGTTATTGAAGCCTGCGCAGCGGAGGGCGATGAGGCGGACGCCGTGGGAGGCGAGGATTTCGAGGGTGGGGCGGTCGGCCTGGTCGTTGACGAAGAGGCAAACGGTGGAGGCACCGGCGGCGGTGGCGGCGGTTTCTGCGGTGAGTCTGAATTCGTGGAATCGCCAGATGAGTTGGTCGGCGGCCTGGGCGTGGGTGAGGTATTCGCGGTCGTAGGGTTTGGTGTCGAAGACTGCGACGGTGTGGTCTGGCATGGGGGTGGAGGTTAGGGTTGGGTTGAGAGAGCAGGCGGGTTAGAAGCAAGGCTGGGATGGCTTGGAGCGGGGTGAGTTCATGGACTTCTGGATTGAGGTCACAGGCGGGACGCCCGTGCCACTTTGCCTGGTGCGGAGGGATTTTTGAGACATTGCTTGGGTGGGTTAGCGACTTGCGCGGAGGGTGGAGCGGAGGGAATCGATTTCGTCGAAGAGGGAGAGGGTGAGGTGGAGGGCGGCAATTTCCATGCCGTAGGCGGTGCGGAGGTGTTCGATGCGGTGGAGGCGGTGGATGGTGGCGTCGTCGAAGGCTGGGGAGTCGGCGGGGTGGGTGGTGGCTGGGGTGAGGAGCCCGTGGGCGTGGTAGTGGAGGACGGTGGTGTGGGAGAGGCCGGAGAGTTGAGCGATGAGGTCGAGGGAGGAGGAGTCGGGCGGGTTCATGGGGTGGCGGGTGTGGGAGTGGAGGCGGTGCGGAGTTGTTCCCAGAGCGAGCGGGATTCTGGGGTTAGGGATTCGGGGAGGGTGATGTGGAGAGTGATGAGGAGGTCGCCGCGTTCGTTGGATTTGGGTTTGGGGAGCCCGCGGCCGCGGACGCGGAGTTGGTGGGTGTTCTGGGTGCCTTGGGGGATGCGGAGGCGGATGGGGCCGTCGAGGGTGCGGACGAGGGATTCTGCGCCGAGGACGGCGTCCCATGGGGGGATTTCGAGATCGAGGAGGAGGTCTGAGCCGCGGGAGGAGAAGTCCGGGTGGGCGGCGTGGCGGACGCGGAGGTAGAGGTCGCCGGGGGGAGCGCCGCTGGCGCCGGGTTCGCCTTCGCCGGGGATGCGGAGACGGCGGCCGTCGGTAGCGCCTGGGGGGATGCGGACTTCGAAGTTGCGGGAGGAGGTTTTGCCGGTGTGGCGGTCGATGGATTGGAGGGAGAGCGGGCGGGAGGTGCCGTGCATGGCTTCCTCGAGGGTGACGAGGAGATCGCCTTCGATGTCGCTGCCGCGGGTGGGGGCGTGGGATGATTGGGCGTGGCGGGAGTGGGCGTGAGGGAAGCCGTAGGGAGTGCCTGAGGCGAAGTATTGTTCGAAGAAGTCGCTGAAGCCGGTGCCGGTGAAGTGGAAGTCGCGGTCGCTGGCGGTAGAGTGCGGGGTGTCGGGTTCGGGCGGGAGGGATTTGAGCTGATCGTAGCGGGCGCGTTTTTCGGGGTCGCTGAGGACCTCGTGGGCTTCGTTGATTTCCTTGAAGGTGGCTTCTGCGGAGGATTTGTCAGTGGCGGTGTCCGGGTGGTGGATTCTGGCGAGCTTGCGGAAGGCCTGTTTGATGTCTGCGGGGGAGGCGTCTGAGGGGATGCCGAGGGTAGCGTAGTAGTCTTTGAAGGAGGCGGGCATGAGATTGGAGGGGAGGGGTACGTATCGGCGGGTGGGTGCCTTCCTTGAGACTGGGGTGGGGGGCGGGTGGCGGAGGGAGGTAGCTAGCGCGTTTCGGGTTGCGGACGGGCGGGCGGCGGCGAATGGATGGTGGGGTATGAGCGACATGATCCGGGCGTCTGAACGGGGAATCGGTCCGGAGCCCTGATGTGTTATGGGCAATCCGGTAAAAATGGCGGCAATTGCTGCGAGTCTTGTTTCCACGGCAGCCGGAGGTGATCCGCCGGTGGTGACGGCGGTGCCTGCTGAGGCGGCGACGATGCTGGGGGAGAAGCTGGAGAATCTGGGATTGCTGTACAGGAACGAGAGTGATCCGGTGCTGCAGGAGCTGTGGTTTCTGGGGCGGTATCACGGGCAGTATCATCTGGCGGAAGGGAGCAACGGGCGAGATGAGGACTGGGAGAACCGGCGGTTTCGGATAGGGGGGCAGGCGCGGTTGTTGAGGAATCTGACAGTGCATGCGCAGATGGTGAGCGGGAGGGAGATGGATCCGATTTACAATGGGTTCACGGAGCTGTGGGCGGGGTGGCGGTTCAGCGAAGCGGTGACGCTGACGGTGGGGCAGCAGAAGCACCGGTTCACGCATGACCGGAATGTTTCGAGCCGTTACCTCAACTACTTTGAGCGGGGGATGCTGACGAACATGTTTGCGCTGGATTACACGCCTGGGGTGACGTTGTCAGGGAAGGCGGGGGAGTGGGGTTATTATGCCGGGGTATTTTCGAATGCGACGACGAGCGACAAGTGGAGTGCGTTTACGGAATTGGATTCCGGGTGGTCGTTTCTGGCGTCGGCGACGCTGGATCTGGGGCAGGCGTTCGGGGCGGACACGGCGCATTTGAACGTGGGGTATGTGCGCAGTGATGCGAACGGGAACGCGACGAATCTGAACTGGTTTGACAACGGGGTGGCGGCGGCGCTGATTCTGACGGAGGGGCCGTTTTCGCTGGTGGCGGAGGCGACGGCGGGGTTAGGGAGCGTGGCGGGGGCGAATGATTTCGGGATCAATCTGCAGCCGACGTGGTTCATTACTGACAAGCTGCAATTGGCGACGCGGTATCAGCTTGCGGTGAGTGATGAGGACAACGGATTGTCGGCGCAGCGGCGGTATGAGCGCGCTGCGGGGATGAGCACGGGTGACTTGTATCAGGCGGTGTATGCCGGGCTCAACTATCATGTGGCGGCGCACCGGATCAAGCTGATGAGCGGGATGGAGTATGCGACGCTGGGAGGTGAGGACTGCTGGACGGTGTCGGTGATGCTGCGGGTGTTCTGGGGGCCGCACTCGAAGGGGCCGTTTCCGATGGCGCAGATGCTGAAGGGGACGTTCTGACGGAACGGTTGCGGGGAAGGCAGGTGCGGGGGAGTGTGGGTTTTGCTGCACCCGTTTTTTTATGATGAAGAATGCCGAGATTTCAGCTGTTGGGGAAGTGGTGGCGCTGCAGACGGACATTGTGTGGCAGGATCGGGAGGCAAATCTGGGGGTGGGGCGGGCGATGCTGGAGGAGGCGAGGCCGGGGCGGGGTGCTCTGGTGGTGCTGCCGGAGATGGCGTTGTCCGGGTTCAGCATGGATCCGGAGCGGTCGGCGGATGACGGGAGCGGGGTGCGGGCGCTGGGGGAACTGGCGCGGCGGTATGGGGTGACGATGGTGGCTGGGGTGGCGCGGTGGCGGGAGGATGGGGCGGCGAATGAGGCGGTGGTGCTGGGGCCGGATGGTCGGGAGATGGGGTCGTATCGGAAGCTGCATCCGTTTTCGCCGCCGGGTGAGGGGTTGGTGTGGCGGGCTGGGGAACGGATTGAGTTGTTCCGGTGGGGTGGGTTCACGGTGGCTCCGGTTGTGTGTTATGATCTGAGGTTTCCGGAGATTTTCCGTGCGGCGGCGGAGGCAGGGGCGGATTGTTTTGTGGTGGTGGCGAACTGGCCGTCGCGGCGGACGCATCATTGGTCGCTATTGCTGCGGGCGCGGGCGGTGGAGAACCAGGCGGTGGTGATCGGGGTGAACCGGTGCGGGACGGATCCGGCGTTTGTGTATGAGGGGGCGAGTGCGGTAATTGACGAGCAGGGGGTGGTGCTTGGGGAGGCTGGGGCGGGGGTGGAGGTGGTGCGGGCGGCGGTGGATCACGAGGCGGTGGCGGCGTGGCGGGAGGCGTTTCCGGCGTTGCGGGACCGGCGGGATGTGGCGGCGATACGGGTGGGGAACAGAATGGAATAAGCGCGTGCATCCTTGCGTGGATGGGGCGAAGGGGAGGAATGTCATTTTCCACACTGGGCCTTGCGCCCGGCATTCAGCAGGCGGTTCAAGAGACCGGGTACACTGATCCGACCCCGATTCAGGCAGCGGCGATTCCACCGATTCTGGCGGGGCGGGATCTGACGGGGATTGCGCAGACGGGGACTGGCAAGACGGCGGCGTTCACCCTGCCGATTCTGACGCGGATGGTTTCGGAGCCTGCGGCGCGTGGGACGAGGACGCTGGTGCTGGCCCCGACGCGGGAGCTGGCGGCGCAGATCATTGAGAATGTGAGGGAGTACGGGAAGCATCTGGGGATCCGGAGTGCGGCGATTTTTGGTGGGGTGGGGGAGAAGCCGCAGATTGACGCGTTGCGGTCGGGGACGCCGATTATTGTGGCGTGCCCGGGGCGATTGCTGGATCTGATGAACCGCGGGTGTGCTGATTTTTCGAATCTGAAGTATCTGGTGCTGGATGAGGCGGACCGGATGCTGGACATGGGATTTCTGCCGGACATCCGGAGGATTGTGGCGAAGCTGCCGAGGGAGCGGCAGACCTTGTTGTTTTCGGCGACCCTGTCGCGGGAGATTGAGACCTTGAGTCGGGATTTTCTGAGGGATCCTGAGACGGTGGAGATTGGGAAGCGGAGCAATCCAGCGGCGACGGTGGAGCAGGTGTTCTGCGAGGTGCAGAAGGCGCGGAAGCCGGCGCTGCTGTCGCGATTGCTAGAGGATCCGGCGATGAGCATGGTGCTGGTGTTTACGCGGACGAAGCATGGGGCGGACCGGATTGTGAGGCAGCTGGATCGCGAGGGGATCCGGACGGCGGCGCTGCATGCGAACCGTTCGCAGAATCAGCGGCAGCGTGCGCTAGCGGATTTCAAGAATGGGGCGGTGCGGGTGCTGGTGGCGACGGACATTGCGGCGCGTGGGATTGACGTGGATGGGATTTCGCACGTGGTGAATCTGGATTTTCCGCCGCAGGTGGAGGATTACGTGCACCGGATTGGGCGGACGGGTCGTGCGGAAGCAGCTGGGCATGCGATCAGTTTCATTTCTGGGGAGGATCGGGATGCGGTGCGTGCGCTGGAGCGAGCGACTGGGAAGGTGATGCCGCGGATGCTGCCTGAGGGGTTTGATCCCGGGGACACGCGGGAAGAGGGGCCGCCGCCGGCGCAGCGGCAGCAGCGAGGTGGGCGGAGTGGGCAGGCGTCGCGTCCGCCGCGTGGCGGGGGATATGAGCAGCGAGGGCCGCAGGGTGGCCGTGGTGGGAGCGGGGGGAGTGGCGGCCGGGCGAGCCAGCCGTCGCGTGCGCCGTCGCCGCGGAGTGAGGGGCCTCGGAGTGAAGGGCCGAGGAGTGAAGGGCCGCGGAGTGAAGGGCCGCGGAGTGAAGGATTTCGGAGTAGTGAGGGAGGCGGGAGTGGGGCTGGGGAGGAGCGATCGACATTGCGCGGGCGGAGGAGTCGGCGTTTTTGAGGTGGTTGAGTGGATGGGTGAAGGGGGACTGTGATGGACTGGGTGCAGCCCGTCTTACAGATGGTATCTTCTGATTTTGTGGGAAGGAAGGAGGACACAGCCGCTCTGCGGAGTTGGCGGGCACGGGTCTTTTTCCCGATTCCTGTGTTGCTCGTCGGTTGCAAATCCTGATTCGCGCCCTCCTCGCGCCGTGGACTCGGGAAAAATCCCGCGTCCATGAGACACCATCTGTAAGACGGACTACACGAGGTGCGGCTGCGGATTTTCGTTGGTGCATTGCGGTCCCCCTGTTTATGCTGGGTGAAGCATGGATGATACAGCGACACCGACGCCGCGACTGGAGCGGGAGATGGTTCAGGAGGCACTTGAGGGCCTTGCGGAACTTGTTGTGAGGGGCGTGCGAGCGAGTGCGGATCCTGGGGAGGCGGCTGGGAAGGCGGGGGCTGGGTTGCGAGCACTCGGGGCGTGGGTGGAACGATTGGCTGGTGAGGGGAGTGTGGCGGGGAATGTGCGGCGCGAGCCGATGCATTTGCGGGCGGAGGTGCCTGTGGAGACTGGGCGGATGAGTGTGGGGATTCCGTCTGCGGTCGGGGTGCTTGATCCTGGGGATTTTCCGGAGGCGTTTGTGGTGACGAAGGAGCCGGAGGAGGAGGCAGCGCTGGCGGAGGGGGATTCGTTTCTGATGGTGGATGGACCGTGGGGACCGGTGGTGGTGCCGGAGGAGGTGGCGGTTCGAGTGGAGGTGGCTGGCGAGGGTGCGGTGGTGGAAGTGCCGGCGGCGGCGGAGATGTTAGAAGCGGCGGAGGAATTAGAGGAGGCGACGGTGCCTGTGGTGGTGGCTGAGGTGACGGCGGAAGCAGCGGAGGTGGAGACGCCCGTGGCGGAGGTGGCTGTGATGGTTTCAGAGCCGGAGCTGAAGGTGTCTGTGCCTGAAGAGAAGGCTGTGGAGGCGAGGCCTGAGGTGGTTGCGCCGTTGGTCGCGTTGGAGCCGGAGGTGAAGTCTGTGGCTGGAGAAGTTATGGTGGTGGAGAAGACGCCTGAGGTGTTTGTGCCACTGGCGGTGGTGGAACCGGAGGTGAAGTTGACTGTGCCTGAAGAGCCGATGGAGGCGGCGATGTCCGAGGTGGTGGTGCCGCCTGTGGTGGAGGGGACGGAGGCGAAGGCGCCAATTGAGGTGGGGCGGGAAGCGGTGGAGTGGCGGATGCCGGAGACGGTGGTGGTGGCGCCTCCGGGTCGTGGGCCACGGGTGGTGATGAGGCTGATGCTGCTGGTCTTGCTGGTGGTGGTGGGGTGGTTGGCTTACAAGGCGGTGGAGCTGAAGGGGTAGTGACGCCGGGTAGGATTTTTCAATGAATTGCTATGATGGATTACTATTACGCTGACGCATCCGGGCAGCCGGCCGGGCCGGTTGCGTTTCAAGTATTGTGCCAGTGGCTGGCGTCGGGGAATCTGCTGCCGACGGTGCAGGTGGTGGAGGCAGGGGGGACGGTGTGGCGGCCGCTGGATACGCTGATCATGCTGAGGTACACGGGAGCGGACGGGCAGGCGGCGGGGCCGGTGCCGCTGGAGACCTTGTTGAGGCAGCGTGCGGCGGGGAAGCTGCAGTCGGACAGTTGGGTGCTGCCGGAGAATGCGTCGCAGTGGGTGCCGTTGAATGCGGTGGTGCCGGCGCATTTGCAGCCAGTGCCGGTGGCGGCTGGGCCGGCGAGGTCGGGGGCGCGGCAGATCAGCCGGAACGTGCGGCCGGTGCAGGGGGCGCGGGGGTTAAGTCGGCAGGTGTATGTGCTGGTGGTGGTGGGGTTGTCGCTGCTGCAATTGAGTTTTGTCGGGCTGGTGATTTACCGGTTGCTGAGTGCACCGATGGAGATGGCGAATCGGGATGCGATGGGTTCGCTGGCGATGCTGGTGGGGACTGGGAGTGTGGTGCTGGGGGTTGTGGGCGGGATTGCGGTGATGGTGATGACGGGGTTGAGGATTGTGAATATCGGGTGGTCCGGGTGGCTGGTGCTGCTGATGCTGGTGCCGGTGGCGTCGTTTTTGCTGGTGATTGCGTGTCTGCTGCTGCCGGCGCGGTATGCGGAGCACGGGAAGACGGACAGCGGGACGGCGATGGGAGCGGCGCTGATGGCGTTGACGCTGGTGGCGGCGGTGGGGGGCGGAGTGCTTGTGTGGCGGACGTATTCCGGGCCGCTGATGAAGCGGTTCGGGGCGGAGGTGCAGGAGGCGCGGAACCGTGCGGGGGTGATGGAGCCTGGGGTGCCTGCGGAGCCGGTGCGGTGAGGCGTGGTTAGTCGGGGAGGCGGTCGAAGTGGAACTGGCAGCAGCCGAGGTCGAGGATGTTGCCGTTGCGGGCGAGTTGGTGGCGGAAGTTGGCGGCGAGGGAATAGATGTGGTGCTGGCCGTGTTTTTCCATTTCGAGGAGACTGGCTTTGCGGAGGACGCGGAGGTGTTTGGAGACGTTGTAGGGGGTGGCGCTGAGGTGTTCGCATAGTTCGCTGACGGTGCAGGGGCCGGCGATGAGATGGCGGACGAGGCGGAGCCGGGTGGGTTCGCCCAGGGCCCGCATGGCGGCGAGGCAATCGAAGGGCTGGGGGTCGGGGCGGCGCGGCATGGGTGGGATTACCATTCCGGGGGATGGGGTGCAAGACGCACACGCGGAGGTTGCCTATTTGCTGATATTGGCAAATAAGGGCGGGAGTATGGCAACGAAAGCGAGATACATCATGATCGGGGGGTTCCTCGGGGCTGGGAAGACGACGACGGTGGGGCGACTGGCGCGGTATTTGACGGCGCGTGGGTTGAGGGTGGGGCTGATTACGAATGATCAGGCGGGCGGTCTGGTGGATACGAAGCTGCTGAGGGGACAGGGATTTGCGACGGAGGAGATTGCGGGCGGGTGTTTCTGCTGTCGGTTCAACACGCTGGTGGAGGCGGCGCAGAAGCTGGATGAGGCTGGGAAGCCGGAGGTGTTCATTGCGGAGCCGGTGGGGAGTTGCACGGATCTGGTGGCGACGGTGACGTATCCGTTGCGGCGGCTGTACGGGGATTCGTTTACGGTGGCGCCGCTGGCGGTGCTGGTGGATCCGGTGCGGGCGCGGCGGGTGTTCGGGCTGGAGGGAGGGGGGACGTTTTCTGCGAAGGTGGCGTATATTTTCCGGAAGCAGCTGGAGGAAGCGGATTTGATCGTGATTACGAAGAGTGATCTGCTGGGGGCGGAGGAGCTGGAGGAATTGAGGGGTGTGCTGAGTCGGGAGTATCCGCTGGCGCGGGTGCTGGCGGCGTCGCCGCGGGAGGAGACGGGGCTGGAGGCGTTGTTTGAGTTGCTGATGTCAGGGGAGCAGGCGCGGCGGAATCCGATGGCGGTGGATTACGAGGTTTATGCGGAGGGAGAGGCGCTGCTGGGGTGGCTGAATGCGACGGTGACATTGCGGCATGCGGATGAGTTTGATGCGAATGAAGTGCTGAGGGAGCTGGCGGGTGCGGTGCAGGGATTGCTGGCGGGAGCTGGTGCCGAGATTGCGCATTTCAAGATGACCTTCAGTCCTGACAACAGCCTGGCGGGGGAGCTGGCGAGTGTGAATCTGGTGCGGAGTGATTATGTGGCGGAGCTGGGGATGGAGCTGGACGAGCCGGTGGGCGGGGGGCAGCTGATTGTGAATCTGCGGGCGGAGGCGGATCCTGCGGTGCTGCTGGAGGCGCTGCGGGAAGGGTTAGGGAAAGTGGTGGCGGCGGTGCCCGGGCTGGAGGCGGTGGTGGAGCATGCCGAGCATTTCCGGCCCGGGAAGCCGGTGCCGACGCACCGTGACGGGGCGGAGGGCTGAAGGGGAGTGAGATGAGCGAAGAAACCGGGGATGACATGAGCCTGATATTTGCCGAACTGGACAAATAATGAATGCGCTGACATGGATGATTGTGTTGTGGGTGGTGGTGGTGGCGTATGCGAATGGTGCGAATGCGAATTTCAAGGGAGTGGCGTCGCTGTATGGGAGCGGGACGTGCGGGTACGGGGCGGCGGTGCGGTGGGCGGCGGTGGCGACTGCGGCGGGGAGCCTTGCGGCGGCGGGTTTGGGCGGGGCGATGGTGAAGGCGTTTTCGGGGAAGGGGCTGGTGCCTGACGCGATGGTGGCGGAGCCGCGGTTTCTGCTGGCGGTGGCTGGCGGTGCGGGAGGAGCTGGACTGCTGGCGACGCGGTTAGGTTTTCCGGTATCGACGACGCATCTGCTGGTTGGGGCGCTGATGGGGAGCGGCTGGGTGGCAGGGAGCGTGAATGGCGGGATGGTCTGGGAGAGTTTTCTGAGACCGCTGCTGGTGAGTCCGGTGCTGGCGGTGGTGGCGGGGGTGGTGGTGCATGCGGTGGTGCGGAGGGTGAGTCGGGAGCGCGAAGGGAGGACGCGCGGACTGGAGGCGGGGCACTGGCTGAGTGCCGGGGCGGTGTGTTTTGCGCGTGGGTTGAACGACACGCCTAAGATGGCGGCGCTGATGGCGGGAAGCGGGTGGCTAGGGGGGAGCTGGGCGATGGTGCTGGTGGCAGCGGCGATAGCGTGCGGTGGATTGGTCGGGGCGAAGCGGGTGGCGGAGACGCTGGCGCACGGGATTACGGGAATGGACCCATGGGAGGGGTTTGCGGCGAATCTGGCGACGGCGCTGCTGGTCACGACGGCGAGTGTGCATGGGCTGCCGGTGTCGACGACGCATGTCTCGGTGGGGGCGCTGCTGGGGATCGGGATGGTGACGGGGCAGGCGCGATGGAAGACGGTGCGGCCGGTGCTGGCGGCGTGGGTGGTGACGCTGCCGTGTGCGGCGGTGCTGGCGGGTGGTGCTTACGCGGTGCTGCGGCTGACGGGTGAATTTCGCTGAAACCACGAAACACAAAGAAACCACAACACACGATGAAACAGAGACACACGATGAACAAAGCTGCTGGAGTGAGAGCGCGATTGGTGATGCTGGGCGTGGTGCTGGCGGCGGGGGTTCCGGGAGTCCGGGCGACGCCGACCGGGTTGAACAACATCCCGACGGCGGACACGGTGCCGCACCGGACGGTGGCGCTGCAGGCGTTCAGCAGTATTGGGGGAGCGAATCAGTTTGCGGCGAACGGGCCGGGGCGGCATTCGTTCTGGCTAGGGATGAAGACGGGCTGGGAGTTCAAGCCGTTTTCTTTTGAGTGGGGGCTGGACAGTCCGGTGGCGCCGGGGGACGCCGGGGCGCTGCAGTATCAGGCGAAGGTGAATGTGAGTCCGTGGGAAGGCGGGCGGTTCGCGGTTGGGGTGGCGAACGTGGCGCTGACGGATCAGGATCGTTGGAGTGAGCCGTTCACGTATGCGATGGTCGCGCATGATTTCGGGGTGGTGCGGGTGCACGGCGGGTATGGATTGCAGCAGAACGGGAACAGTGCGCTGTTCGGGGTGGACCGGACGTGGAAGGTGGCGGGACGGGATCTGAATCTGAATGCGGATCTGGTGCAGGTCCGGGACGGCGATGCGTGGCTGCCGTCGGTGGGAGCGAAGTATGCGCTATCGAAGCATGTGGTTCTCGAGAGCTGGGTGAATTTTCCTGACCGGGGGGCGGTGAGTTTCATCGCGAAGGCAAATCTGATTTTCACCTTCTGACAGGAGATTCGAAACATTGAACTGCTATCACATTATGAAAATGAACATGAGAATGAAAATGAAACTGAGTTGTCTGTTGCTGGTCCTGCTGCCTGCGGTGCTGCGTGCGGGGATCGGGCTGGTATCCGTGGCGGAGGCGAAGGAGATGATTGAGAATCCTGACGCATCGAAGCGGCCGGTGGTGCTGGATACGCGCGGGGGGTACAAGGATTATTTCCGGGGGCATCTGCCGACGGCGCATCATATCAATTTTGACACGCTGCGGGGGACTGACAAGGCGGTGCCGGTGCAGTATCTGCCGGAGGAACTGACGCGGGCGCTGCTGGTGCGGGCGGGGGTGGACCGGGAGCGGACGCATCTGGTGTATGCGACGGGGGCGGCGCTGCCGAATGACGAAGTGCTGAGCACGAGCATGGTGGTTTATGTGCTGGAGAAGGCGGGGGTGAAGGACATCCGGGTGGTGGATGGCGGGCTTGCGGAGTGGGTGAAGGCTGGGTTGAAGCCGGTGCAGGAGTATTTTGGGAATCCTGCGGGGAAGCTGCCGAAGAAGGGGGAGCCGGGGATTGCAGCGGACATCAAGGCGGTGCAGGCGCATGCGGGCAAGGCTGGCAAGCTGCTGATCGATGCGCGGCCGCTGAATGAGTATCAGGGAGAGGACGAGATCTGGCTGAGGAAGGGGCACATTCCGGGAGCGATCAGTTTTCACTGGGCGCGGATGATGGAGAAGGACAACACGCACAAGTTCCGGCCGCTGGAGACGGTGAAGGCGGAGCTGGCGGCTGCGGGGATCACGCCTGACAAGGATGTGATCTGCTATTGCGGCACCTCACGGGAAGGGAGCCTGCTGTATTTTGCGCTGAAGCACCTGCTAGGGTTCCCCAAGGTGCGGCTGTATGAAGGCGCGTGGAAGGAGTACGTGTGGCTAGAGGGGCAGACGCTGAAGGCGGAGACTGGCGGCAAGGCGGCGGGGCAGCCTTGATGTGAGGCGTTGTCAGCCTCCGGCTGCTGCGCGGGGTCAGCTCCAGAGTGGGGAGCGGTAGCGGCCGGAGGCGACGAGGGCCTTGATGGCGTCGACGACGCGGGGACGGTCGTCGGGCCATGTGACGCCGAACCATTGACTGTCGGTGGGGAGGACGCGGCAGGTGGCGGCGTTGGAGCGGATGGCGGCGTCGACGCCGAGGGGGATGTAGAATTCGGCGGACGGGCTGGAGATGGACGCGGCGAGGAAGCGTGAGAATTCGGCACCGAAGGTGTCGAAGACGGAGGGGGTGAAGCCCCACATGTTCATGGAGACGGTTTCGTCGCCGGTGAGCGGGCGTGGGGGAGAGTCCGGGGTGCGGTTTTCTGCGCCGGAGGGGGTGCGGTAGATGTCGGTGAGTTCTTCGACGGAGGAGAGGAGACCGCTGGGGTTGACGGAGCAGAGGCCGCGGGCGACGCGGCCGTGTTCGCTGAGGGTATTGCGGAGGGGGAAGCCGACCATGCTCCATGGGGCGGGGTTTTGGTCGGGTGGCAGGGAGCGGAGGAAGGCTCCCATGGCGGCGAAGGAGGCGGTGCCGTAGTAGTCGTCGGCGTTGATGACGCAGAACGGTTCGTGGATGGCGTGGCGGGCGGCCCAGACGGCGTGGCCGGTGCCCCATGGTTTCTGGCGGGAGTCCGGGGTGGAGAAGCCTGCGGGGAGGTCGTTGAGGTCCTGGAAGACGAGATCGACGGGGAGGTGGGGTTCGAGACGGCGGACGACGCGGTCGCGGAATTCGGATTCGCCTTCGCGGCGGATGATGAAGACGACGCGGGAGAAGCCTGCGGCGAGGGCGTCGAAGACGGAGTAGTCGAGGAGGGTTTCGCCGGCGGGGCCCATGCCGTCGGTTTGTTTGGATTTGCCGCCGTAGCGGGAACTCATGCCGGCGGCGAGGACGAGGAGGGCGGGGGGTGGCGTGAGGGAGGCCATGAGAGGGGAGGGGGAGTGCTAGAGATTGCGGCGCAGACCGGTTTCGAGGGAGGTGATGCGGAGGCGGACGTTTTCGTCGGCTTTCATGCGTTTTTCGACGGTGCGGCAGGCGTGCATGACGGTGCCGTGGTCGCGGCCGCCGAAGGCTTCGCCGATTTCGTGGTAGGAGAGGCCGGTCATTTCGCGGGTGAGGTGCATGGCGGCCTGGCGTGCGAAGGCGATGGCGGCGGTGCGTTTGCGGCTGACCATGTCGGCGAGACGGATGTCGAATTCCTTGGCGGCGAGTTTCTGGATTTTGTCGATGCTGATGCCGTTTTCGGCTTCCTGGCGGAGGAGGTCGCGGAGGAGGTCTTCGGCCTGGCTGATGGAGAGGGGCCCGTTGAGGGAGATCCATGAAGCGATGCGGATGAAGGCGCCGTGGAGGCGGCGGACATTGCTGCGGATGCGGCCGGCGAGCCATGAGATGATGTCTGCGGGGACATCGACGGAGAGGGATTCTGCTTTTTTGCGGAGGATGGCGACGCGGGTTTCCTCGTCTGGCGGGGTGAGTTCAGCGGTGTGGCCCCATTCGAAGCGGGTGACGAGACGGGTTTCGAGGTCTTTGATTTCGCCTGGGGGGCGGTCGCTGGAGAGGACGATTTGTTTGTGGCCGTCGAGGAGGGCGTTGAAGGTGTGGAAGAATTCTTCCTGGGAGCGTTCTTTGCCTGCGAGGAAGTGGATGTCGTCGATGAGGAGGACGTCGGCCTGGCGGAAGCGTTTGCGGAAGCGGACGATGGAGTTGGTCTGGAGGGCCTGGATGAAGAGGTTGGTGAATTCCTCGCTGGTGATGTAGACGACGCGGGTTTTGGGGCGGCGAGAGGCGATGTGCCATCCGATGGCCTGCATGAGATGGGTTTTGCCGAGGCCTGAACCGCCGTAGAAGAAGAGCGGGTTGTAGGCGCGGCCGGGGCTGGTGGCGACGGCGTGGGCGGCGGCGTGGGCGAACTGGTTGCTGGCACCGACGACGAAGCTGTCGAAGGTGCGGTCGGCGGTGAGGCCGGCGACGGCGGGGAGGTCAGGTTCCTGGTCCTGGCGTGAGGAGGCGGGGTCGTCGGGGAGATTGCGGTCCTCGCGGGGGGTGGAGGAATCGCGAGGAGTGGGGGCCTCGCGAGGCGGTTGGTCGTCGACGGTGAGGGAGACGGGGGGGGATTCGCCGAGGACGAGGGTAAAGGCCTGGCGGAGAGCGGAGAGGTAATTTTCCTCGATCCAGAGGTGGTGGATGGAGTCTGGGACGGTGATGGTGACGCCTGAGTCTGAGGCGTTAAGGAGACGGGTTGAGGAGAACCAGCGGGAGAAGGCGTCGGGGCCGACGTTCTGACGGAGGTGGTCGGAAACGTGCTGCCAGAGGATGAGAAGCCGGTCTTGGGAAGGCATGTGACAGGGAACGGGAGCGTGGAAGCGGAGCTGCGAGGGAGGGGGAGGGGAAGTGGCAGAGCGGCGAGGCCATGAGAGCGCTGATCAGGCCTGAATCCGGGAGGCGGCGGAGGCCGCTGGAACCGGAAGTTGAGGGCTGAGAGGGGCGTTTCATGGGGTTGTCAGGATGCCGATGCGGTGAACGATTCAGGTGTAGAGCGGAGAGGGTCCGGAACAAGAAAATTTTGTCCTGACACGGTAAATTTTTTATGAATTTCCACTTGCCTAGAGGTTTGCTAGAAGAATCTCGGTTTGGAGGGCTGAATGGTTGGGTAGGGGGGCTGAAAACTGGCCGGGATGGTGAGGGGTGGGTGGGCTGGGGGGATTTTCGTGCAGTTGTGAATCCTGGAATTTTTACAATTGGCTGCCTTGCGCCAGAAAATGGAGGGAGCGGGGATGATCCGTGGCCGCGGGAGCGGGGTGCCGAGGAATTCGAGTGAACGGAATCGCTGTCCGGTGGTCAAAAGCGCTGGAAGGAATCTGCTTTGGTGCCTGCGCTGACTGGCGCTGGGGATCAGGAGACCTGTGAATTTCCATAAGAATGCGCGTTGCAACAACCATTGAGAGCTCTGGCCGCCGGCATTGTCGACGCGGGTCGGCGCTGCTGATGGTGATCTGGCTGATTGCGATGCTGTCGCTGATTATATACAGCACGGTGCGGATCGTGGCGCACGACATGGATCTGACGATTGCGCAGAAGCAGGGGTTCCGGGCGAGACAGCTTGCGGAGATGGGGATCAACATTGCGATGAATCCGGTGGTGAAGGAGTATGATGCGGCGCTGTTGAACATGAGTGCGGAGACGAATCCGATGCTGACGGATGGGGAGACGGTGGTGGTGAAGATTCGCGGGGAGGGCGGGCGGTTTAATTTGAACCGGGTGCTGCAGAGCCAGGACCGGGTGCTGCTGGAGCGGATGTTTTCGTTGTGGGGGCTTGGGAATGACGATGCGGACACGCTGATTGACCGGCTGATGGACTGGACGGACCAGAATGATCAGACGACGCTGAAGGGGATGGAGCGGGAGGAGTACGAGGAGCTGGGGTATATCGGGTATCCGTTCAACCGGCCGTTTTATTCGCTGGATGAAGTGCTGCTGGTGCCTGGGTTTGATGTGGTGGCGGCGAATGCGCCGGACTGGCGGGATTTTTTTACGATTTACAGCAGTGGGGGGTTGGATTTGAACGAGGCGGAGCCGAAGGTGCTGGCGGCGGCGATGCTGGCGAGCAGTTCGACGTCTGATGCGCAGGATGACTACGGAAGGTTTCTTGAGGAGGCGACGGAGTTTGTGCAGACGAGCCGGTGGGGAGCGGACGGGATTGAGGACACGGAGGACGACCAGAAGATTCAAGACATCAATACGGGGCTGCAGATGCTGGGCATTGAGGCGACTGATCCGATGACGCTGCAGCGGTTTGGGCTGAACGAGCAGACGGTGCACATAGAGAGTGTGGCGACGGTGGGGGAGTACCGGAAGCGGGTGGTGCTGATTGTGCGTGGGCGGAATGCGAACCCACAGATTTTGACCCGCGAAGAAGTGCCGCTTTTCGAGTAGCCAGCGAGACGATCCCGTGATTCGCATCCCGTTTTTTCCGAACCCCAGTCATTCATGAAGCCAACGAACACCGGCAACGAGAACTCTATTCTGCTTCCTGGGGAGGACGTGTGGGAATTGTGGCGACAGACTGCGACTGGGTGGGCGCTGGCGGAGCGGCTTGGGGCGACGGCGACGCCGGCGGAGTGTCGGTTCAGCCGGGTGTTCGGGTATCCTGTGGCGGCGGCGTTTGCGGTGCCGATCCGAGCGGCGACGACGGATGGGGAGCTGCTGCCGGACATTATCGAGGTGCAGGTGGAGAAGCAGGGTTTGAAGCCGGAGACTTCGGCTGGTTGTCTGATGGATTACCGGACGGTGGAGGTGGTGGACGGGCAGACCCTGCTGCTGGCGTCGGTGCTGCATCCCGGGCGTGCGGACACCTTGCCGAGGAGTGCGCCGCAGCAGTTCGAGGTTTCGCCGTATCTGTACTATCTGCCGGACAATGCGCTGGTGATCTGGAAGGAGCTGGGGAGGCTGGTGTTCTGTGTGACGCGGGGGGATCAGCCGCTGTATTTTCATGCGTTGAACACACCGGATCTGGGGCCGGAGACGGCGCAGGAGATCGAGCAGATGCTGATGCCGCTGTACATGCAGGGGATGGCTCCGGAGCTGGAGACGATCCGGTTGTGGACGGAAGCGGTTGCGCCAGGAGCGGCGGAAGCGCTGCAGCAGGTGTTTGGGGTGCGGGTGGTGAGTGAAGCGCGGCCTGCGCCAGCGCCGCCGGTGCCGCCGTCGGGGTTTGAGCCGGTGTCGGTGGCGCTAGGGAAGCAGCGGGCGACGAAGCTGCGGCGGATTCGGAACATTGCTGGGGCGTGTGCGGCGGCGTACCTGATCATTCCGGGATTTTTTGCGGTGAAGTGGTTCATGACGCAGCGGAGCATCAGCCAGCTGCAGCGGACGGCGAGCAATCTGGAGGCGCAGTACGGGTGGGTGGAGACGACGGTGAAGCAGGAGCAGGCGATGGATTCCGCGGTGAATTTCGACAAGTATCCGATCGAGATGCTGAAGCAGGTGCTGGAGCCGCTGTATCAGCAGCAGAGCATGAACGTGCGGGTGACGAGCATTGAGATTGAGCGTGACCACAAGACTGGCGAGGGGGAGGTGGCGGACATCACGATCAAGGGGGAGGGGCAGACGAGTCAGAACTCGATCCGCTATACGAATGTGATCAAGGCCAATCCGGCTTTGAAGGAATACGAATGGGTTCCGAAGGTTGAGGCGCCGAAGAATGGCGCGGTTCCGTTTCAGATCAAAGGCACTACCAAAAAGAAAGATGACGCAGCTTAAGCCCAGCGAGAAGCGGATGCTAGTCATCCTGCTCAGTGGATTGTTTCTCCTTGCCAACGTGCTTGGCTGGGCGTGGTATTCTAGTCTGACGATCCGGTCGGAGCGACGCCTTGCCGGGTTGAAGGCGAAGGTGAATTCGCTTGAGGTGTGGCGGAGGGAAGCACCGGCGGCGGAGGAGAAGCGGGCGTGGATCGGGGCCAATCTGAAGGAGTATGCGGACGAGACGGCGCGGGACACTTATCTGGACAATCTGGTGCAGAACGACCTGCGGTCGGGGCTGGATCTGGAGTTGATTTCGCCGCGGCCGCTGGATCCGCTGATGCCGACGGACGAGCTGCCGTTCATCCGGAGCCGTTACGAGACGAAAGTGAAGGGGACGTGGACGGATGTGATGACGTTTGTGTACCGGCTGCAGAAGCCGAGCGAGTTCCGGTTTGTGCCGCGGGTGACGATGGTGCCGCGGAAGAACGAGCAGAATGATGCGGAGCAGTTTGTGGAGTGTTTTGTGACGATTGAGAAGTGGTGGGCACCGGAGAGTGCGACTGAGGACGAGTTTGCGATGAATGAACAACCGGCGGCTCCGGTGGTCGAAGCACCTGTGACGGCGGCGGTGCCGACGCCTGAGCCCGATGCGGCGGCGGCGGCCCCAGCGGCCGAGGTGGTGCCAGCGGCTGCGGCCACTCCTGAAACTGTTAATCCTGTTAACCCCGGACAGTAATGAAACGATCCAATCTGACCATGCTATTGAGCTGCGCTGCTGCGCCGCTGGTGTGTTTGCTGTCAGTCGCCCGTGGGGCGGCGGAGACAGCACCGCCTGCTGAGGAAGCGTTTCCGCCGCGGGTTTACGATCTCGGGAGATACGAGAATCTGCAGGCGAAGAGCCCGTTTGAGTTTGAGCTGAAGGAGCCGCCGGCGGCGGAGGCACCGAATCCGTTCGAGGGGATGGTGCTGGCTGGGTATGTGGGATCGAACAAGAACCTGACGGTTTATCTGGTGAACACGAAGGCGAACGGGGAGCGGATTTCTGTGTACGGGGATGGGTCGCCGCGGAAGAAGGGGGACAAGTCGGGGATACGGATTGTGGGATTGAACCGCGGGCGGACGCTGAAGCAGACGTCGGTGATTCTTGAGAAGGACGGGCAGACTGGGGAGGTGCAGTTTGATGACAAGGCGTTGTCGAACATGAAGGGAGGGGCGCCGGCGGCGGGGGCGGGGCAGCCGAATCTGCCGGGCAACATGCGTGGGCCGGGAATGAGGCCGGGAGGCACGCCGAATCTGCCCAATCAGCAGAATCAGCCGGGGGTCAATCCGGCGGGGCAGTATCAGGCACCACAGGCGTTTGTGCCGGGGCAGCCAGGAGGGGCGCAGCCGAATGCGGCGGCGGGGGCGGGGGCGAATGGGACGATGATTGTGAACGGGCAGGCGGTGCCGGTGAACAACAATGCGGCGATGGTGAATTTCCTTTCTGGTCAGGGGGCGGTGCCTGGAGGGGCTGCGCAGGTGCAGCAGGGGGTGAATGTGCAGCCGCAGGTGGTGCAACCGGCGGCGGTGGTGCCTGCGCCGCAGGCGCAGCCGGTGCAGACGCAGCAACCGGGTGGGCGTGAGAACGGACCGCCGAAGCGGCGGGTGGTGCTGCCAACGAACTGAAGCGGGTGCGCTTCGATCGAGATTTCTGATTTTCCTAACTTTTTACAACTCACAACTTTATGTCTCTCCGCTTCCGGCTGTTGCCGCTTGTCCTTTCGCTGCCCATGGCTGCCAATGCTGTGGAAACCGACAGATCCGCTGGAAAGCGGACGCCGATTGAGCCGCCGACTCGGGTGTCTGCGGCGCTGCGTGCGAGGATGATGGCGCAGAACAACACGGCGATTCCACAGGTTCCGGCTGAGGCTGGGGCAGCGGCACCGGCTGGGGATCCGGTGGAAGGGAGTGTGGAGGCGGCGAAGGCTGCAGCGATTCCGGCTGGGGCACCTACTGCGACGCCTGCGGCTGGGGCGGCGGCACCGGCGGCAGCGGTGGAAGATCCGGCGGCGAGCGGGCCTGTGCCGGGGGCAGCGCCGCGGCGGCCGACGATTGTGCTTCCGGGGGGAGCGCCGTCGACGAATGCGGGGGGTGCGGCGGCGGCTCCGGGAACTGGCAGTGGCCGTAGTGGCCGAAGATTTGGGCCTCAGGGTGGAGCGGCGCCGACGGGTGCGGCGGTGCCAGCGGGAGCGGGTGCGGCGGTGCCTGGTGGGGCGACGGTTCCGGGAGCGGGTGCGGCGGCCCCTGGAGGGAGGACGACGCCTGGTGGGGCGACGGTGCCGGGTGCTGCGCCGCGGCGGACGGGCGGGCCTGGGGCGACGCCATTGCCGGGAGCTGGCGGTGCGCTGCCATCGGCGCTGGGAGATCCTGATGCGGTGGCAGCGGATGACGACAATCCGCTGGCGGAGATTGCGTTTGTGGATGCGCCGATCAACGATGTGATTTTCAAGTACGAAGAGATCACGGGGCGGCACGTCATCCGGGATGCGGGATTGCAGGGGACGGTATCGATCACGAAGAATCCATCGGTGCCGATGACGGCGCAGGAGGCGGAGGATTTCATCAAGGCGTCACTGATGATTCAGGGATTTGTGATTCAGCCTTACAAGGGGAACATCGACAAGATCATTCAGCTGAACAAGCCGCCGCTGATTGAGGGGCCGTCCAACGGCGCGCCGATCTACACGCGGGAGGAGGACCTTCCGGAGGAGGACATTCCGGTGAATTTTGTGATTATCCTGAAGTACCTGCCGGTCAACGAAGCCGCGCCGTTGATTGCGCAGGCGGCGCCGACGCACACGTGGACGAAGTATGTGGCGGTGGCTTCGGCGAATGCGATTGTGGTGCAGGAGACGGTTTCTAACATTCGGACGGTTCTGCGGCTGATCAAAGGCATTGATCTGCCGCCGGTGAAGATGGTGCATGAGTGGGTGCCGCTGGAGCGTGCATCGGCGGAGGATGTGGAGCAGATTCTGTCGACGATTCTGCAGGCGCAGTCGCAGGGCAAAACGAGCGGTGGCGGGAGTGGGTTCCGGTCGGTGGCACCGGGGCAGGCGGCGGTGAATCTGGGTGGTGGCGCGGTGCCGGGCGGTGGCGGCGTGGTGATGCCTTCAGGTTCTGCGGGTTCTGCGGCGACGGGGATCATGCCTGACGGGAATTCCGTGATGGTGAAGTCGGATCCGCGGACGAACCGGGTGTTTGTGCACGGGCCGAAGGATCACGTGGATTATCTGAAGCTGCTGATCCGGGAGTTTGACGAGCCGAGCCGGGTGAAGAACCTGCTGACGCAGCAATTGCGTTATGTGCCGGTGAATGACTTTTTCCAGATTGCGGTGACGTCGCTGGAGACATCGGGAGCGGGTACGGCGGGGCAGGGTTCATCTGGTGGTGGCGGGGCGGCTGGTGGAGCGGGAGGGGCGTCGCGGACGGGCGGGCTTTCCGGTGGTGGCTCAACGAGCAACCGGAGTGGCGGCGGTCTGGGCGGCGGCGGATTCGGCGGCAATTCGGGTGGTGGATTGGGAGGCGGAGGATTTGGTGGCGGCGGTGGTGGGCTAGGTGGCGGTGGGCTTGGGGCCGGCGGCCGGACATCGGGCGGCGGCGGGCTTTCCGGGAGTGTGACGGAGCCACCGAAGGCGCAGGCGGTTGGCAAGACTCTGCTGATTTCCGATCCGCGGACGAACAGCCTGATTGTGTCAGGGCCGCCGGATTCGATTCAGCGCGTGTCGGAGCTGATTCAGGAGATGGACCGGCGTCCGCTGCAGGTGCACATCAACGCGGTGGTGGCGCAGGTGGGGATTGATGACAACATGCAGACGAGCGTCGATTATCTGCGGCGCGTTGAGGATCTGCAGATTTTCGGTCAGGATGTGAGTGCGGCTGGATTTTTCCGCAGCAGCGGCGGCAACAACTTCATCGATCCGGGGATTCTGGACACGATCTCGAATTTCCCGACTGGGGGATCCGGGCTGAACTTGTATGCGGCGTTCGGGGAACTGTTCAACGCTTACGTCAGAGTGCTGGAGACATCTGGGAAGGCGCGGCTGATGGCGAAGCCGCACGTGACGGTGGCGAACAACGAAGTGGCGAGCATTTCGAGTGGTGAGCGGGTGCCGATTCCGAGCAATCAGCAGTCGCAGATTGTGGCGGGCGGCACGACGTCGCTGAACAGCAGCATCGAGTATCAGAACGTGGTGCTGTCGCTGCAGGTGCAGCCACTGATCAACTCGAAGAACGAGATCACGCTGAACATCAGCCAGCTGAACGACACGATCAACGGGAGCACGCAGATCAATGGGAACGACATTCCGAACATCTCGACGCAGGAGTTGAACACGCGGATCACGGTGCCGAACGGCGGGATTCTGGTGCTGGGCGGGTTGATTTCCGATCAGGACCGGCGTTCTGCGAGCGGGTTGCCGGTGCTGAGCAAGATTCCGGTGATCAAGTATCTTTTCGGGTCGAACAGCCGGGTGAAACAGCGGCGCGAGTTGCTGGTGATGCTGCAGGCGCGGATCATTGATTCGTCGGACGACATGGTGAATGTGACAGCGTCGGAGACCCAGCGCACGGTGGTTGGGCCTGATGCGGAGCGGTTCCTCAAGCCGGACCGCGACACGAGCGAACTTTCGCTGCCGGCGTATGAGCGTGATGTCCCATTTGATTCCGCCGGGTACCCACCGGGGACGGATCCGGTCCGGAAGAACATCTTCCAGCGGATCGGGGAACGCCTTCGCCGCCGCGATGGGACCCAGTGAACGCGGAGCCGGCCGCCGGGTTCCCTAACGGGAAATTGGCGGTCCATCCGGCCCGGAAATCGGGTGCGGGAGGCAGGCCAGTCCACCATGTTATCGAACACAACTCACTTACCTTCAACGAATTGCTGATCGTTAAAGCATTAATAAAGGCCCCGGTGAACTTTCTTCGAACTTTTTGCACGAAATTCTTTACATCCCCCCATGCATCTTCTAATTTCTCATTAGCCCACGCAAAAATCCCACCTCACAACCCATGAAAAACAAACTGTCCATCCTCATCGGCGCGATTTCCCTCGCTGCTGCAGCCGGAGCTTCGGCCCAGACCGCGGTCACTGACCCGGTGGGCTACATCACCGTGACTGTGAACGGCAGCGCCTCCGGCCTGTCCTTCATCGCTCCGACGCTCGTCAACAAGATTGAGTTCGCTGGTGCGACATCGACGACGACCGGCACGACGATCAACTTCAGCGGCACGCCGCTGACGGCTGGTGCTTACGGCCCTGGTTTCTATGTCGAAGTGTCGACCGGCGGCGTTCCGGGGGCTTGGTCTTCGATCGCTTCGAACACCGCCAACGCGATCACGACCACGACTGACATCAGCAATGGTCTCGCCGCTGGTGCGACCGTCCGTATCCGCAAGCATGTCACTGTTGGTGATTTCTTCGGTGCGACGAACACGGCTGGCCTGAAGTCCGGTGGTGAAATTGGTGTCGCTGACGAAGTTCGGATCCTCGACGCTACGTCGAAGGCGATCAAGAAGGTCTTCTTCTATGACGACGGTTCGACGACCGGTTGGTACGATGAAGACTTCAACGAGGCCCAGAATCTTGCGATTCCGCCTCAGCAGGGGATCTTCATTGTGCGCAAGCTTGCGACTCCGGTGTCCTTTGTGCGTGTTGGCAGCGTAAAGACCGGTCCGACCGCTCTTCCGGTCCAAACGGGCTTGAACATCATGGCAGTGACCCGCGCGGTGGGTGCTTCCTTCACGCTCGGAAATTCCGCTCTGAAGACGCCGACTGGCGGTGTTCAGTCGGGTGCTGAAAGTGGTGCTGCTGACTCGATCCGAATTGCTCAACCAAACGGTTCTTTGAAGAACTACTTCCACTATGATGATGGTTCGACGGCCGGTTGGTACGACGAAGACTTCAACGAAGCGACTACCGTCCAACTCAAGGAAGGGACCGCCTTCATTCTCGTCCGCAAGCCGAACACTGGGTTTGTCTGGACCGTTCCTGCTGAACCAATTGCTCCTTGACATTCCTCCAGGATTCATCAAAAACACTCCTATTATCCTATGAAGAAACTCATCCTTCTTGCAGCTGCTCTGCTGCCTCTCGCTGCACAAGCTTCGACAGTGTCGCTTTCCACGTCCCGGACTGGTGCTGGTCTGTTCCTCTCTGGTGGAACCACGCTTGCTGGTACTGGCAGTCTGATCCGCGTCGGTTCGATCTCAAACCTTGCTGATCCGATTGGTACATTCGTGGAATTCGGTGCAGGTTCGACCCGCACGATCATCTCGACGACCTCGAAGATCACGGGTTCGGTGTCCTCGGCCCTGCCTGAAGCCAACCACACTCAGTTCAACGGCAGGACGATCTACATCTGGGCGTACAACGCCCCTACCGCTGGGGCGGCGACCCAACAGGCGATCTTTACGTCGACGAAGGCGTTCCCGGTGAACGATGTGTCCGGCGTGGGTGACGACGTTACGGTCTTCTCTGCCACGGAACTCACTGGTGTGGTTACGATCCCGGGCTGGAATCCAGGTCAGATCCTCGCGGGTTCTGGTGATCACACCCCTAGGTTTGTCCTCGGTACGGTGGTGCCTGAGCCAACCACGACGACCTTCTCTGGTCTGGCTGCTTTGGCTTTCATTGCCCGCCGCAAGCGCGCTTGATTTAAGTCAATGATTCGTGTTTGGGCTCGCCGGGCTTCCTGGCGAGCCCAAACTATTTTCCCCCCACTGGCATCATGAACACTCTGCGAATTCTCAGTTTCCTTTTTGCATTTGGCGGCAGCGTATCGGGCTTAAAGGCTCAAGAGGCGGTGCCTGCGGTGCCGCCTGCGGCGGTTGGTCAGACGGTTTCCGTTCCTAGGCCTGAGTTGGAGAAGGTGTTGGGAGGGTTGAAGGAGGGGCAGAAGTTCCTGCTGGTGGTACTGACGCCGGGTGGGGTTGATGCGACGCTGACGGAATCGGCGAAGCATTTTGGGGCGGTGGAGCGTGACGATGCGATGGTGGTGTCTGCTGACGAGTCTCAACCGGCGGTGGCGGCGCTTTACGGGGAGGTGGTGCACGGGTTGCGGGTGGTGGATTTTCCGTACACGGCGGTGTTTTCGAAGGAAGGGGTGCCTTTGCTGGGGAGTGCGGCGGGGGCGCAGAGTGGGGAGGAAGCGGCGATGATGGTGGCGAAGTGGGTGGCGGACGGTGGAGAGATTGAGCGATTGCAGGCGGCGGTGGCGGCGGCTGATCCGGAGGCCAAGGGCGTGCTGCTGGCGCAGTTGATTGCGGCGCAAGGGGCGGGATTTGCGGTCTCGGTGCAGCCGGACCTTCAGGCGAAGCTGCGGGAGGCTCCGTTGAGCGGGGTGAAGGAACTGGATGCGATTCGTGGGGAGGTGGATGACTATGTGTCGAAGCGGCAGTTTCAGGAGTTGTATGACACGATCGTGGACCCGATGGCGGAGGCGATTGGGAACGGCGATCTGGAGAAGTGTCTGGGGATTATCGGGAAGCTGATTGAGGAGCGGAAGCCGGCGGCGCTGACGCTGCAGCGGCTGGAGATGCAGCGGTTTCGGATGTGTGTGAATGGGAAGGCGTTTGACCGGGCACTGGAGTTTCTGGGCAAGGCGGAGGCCGCGGCACCGGCGTCGGCGATTGCGGCGCGGATTCCGAAGTTTCGTGCGCAGGTGGAGGCTGCGAAGGTGAAGGCGGCGACGGAGCCGAAACCGGCTGCGGGTGAGGTGCCGAAGCCTGCGGAGGTACCGGCGGTTCCAGCAGCACCGGGCGCGACTCCTCCGGGTGCTCCTTGACGAAGTGGCGGTGGTGCGTTAGGGTGGTGCCATGATGAAGCTGCTTCTGCTGACTGCCTGCCTTGCGTTGCCTATTTCGGCAGGGGCGACGACGGTGTCATTATCGAACACGATCTGGGGGCCGGCGGTGTTTCAGCCGGGAGGGACGACGCTGGTGGCGAACGGGTCGAAGATTCGGGTTGGGATGATCACTGATTTGACGGATCCGGTGGGGAGTTTTGTGGAGATGGGAGTTGGACAGGTTCGGTCTGTGGGGCTTGGAGCCACTGCGCGTCCGGGGAAGGTGGTGGGATCGGTGGCGCTGACGGAGTCTGAAGCTGAGCACGATAAGTTCAACAATGCGCGGGTGTACCTCTGGGTGTATAACAGCGCGGGGAGTGCGACCGCGACGGCGCAGGGGATTTTTGCGACGGAGGCGCGGTTTCCGGTGAACGATGGTCTGACCGGGTTTGGTGATTATCTGATTGTTTCCTCGACGACTGAGATCACTGGAACGGTGGCGATTTCGGGTTGGGATGAGGCGCAGATCTTGCCTGGGGACGCGGTGAATTCGTTGCGGTTGGTGCTGGGGGCGGCGGATTTGGGCGGGACGGTGCCTGAGGTTGAGGTGAGTGGGTTGGTGGTGCTGGGAGGGATGGGGATGGGATTGAGAAGGCGGCGGCGGGGTTGATAAGTGGAGCGGGGTGAAAAAGGGCTTTTCAGGGTGGAGTCGGCGGCGTAGCTGAACTTGAATCCTCCCTGAACCCTATTTGCATGGCTGACCTGACTACACTTCCTGATGCGCACGGGCATTTTGGCCGCTTTGGCGGCATGTTTGTGCCGGAGACCCTGATGTTCGCGCTCAAGGAGCTGGCGGACGAGTATGATCGGGCGAAGGCGGATCCTGCGTTTCAGGCGGAATTGGACCGCTTGCTGGGCGAGTACGTGGGGCGGCCGACGCCTTTGTACTTGGCGGAGCGGTGGACGGAGAAGATGGGGGGTGCGAAGGTGTATTTGAAGCGGGAGGATTTGCTGCATACGGGGGCGCACAAGATCAACAATGCGCTGGGTCAGATTCTGCTGGCGAAGCGGCTGGGGAAGCAGCGGATCATTGCTGAGACTGGGGCGGGGCAGCACGGGGTGGCGACGGCGACGGTGGCGGCGCGGTTTGGGTGTGAGTGTGTGATTTACATGGGAGCGGAGGACATGAGGCGGCAGGCGCTGAATGTGGCGCGGATGCGTTTTCTAGGTGCGGAGGTACGGGCGGTGACGGCTGGGCAGGCGACGCTGAAGGAAGCGGTGAATGAGGCGATGCGGGATTGGGTGACGAATGTGCGGACGACGCATTACATTCTGGGGAGTGCGCTGGGTTCGCATCCGTTTCCGATGATTGTGCGGGATTTTCACCGGGTGATCGGGGTGGAGGCGCGGCGGCAGGTGCTGGAGCGGGAAGGGCGGTTGCCGGAATTGCTGGTGGCGTGTGTGGGTGGGGGGAGCAATGCGATTGGGTTATTTCATGCCTTTCTGGGCGATGAGGGGGTGCGGATGATCGGGGTGGAAGCGGGTGGTGACGGGATTACGGAGGGTCGGCATGCGGCGCGGTTCCAAGGGGGACGGCTGGGAGTGCTGCAGGGGACGAAGACGTGGCTGCTGGCGGACGGTGACGGGCAGATTCAGCTGACGCACAGTGTGAGTGCTGGTCTGGACTATGCGGCGGTGGGGCCGGAGCACGCGTATTACCAGGACATCGGGCGGATTGAGTACACGTATGCGACGGATTCGGAGGCGCTGGAAGCGTTTCAGGAGTTGGCGCAGGTGGAAGGGATTATTCCGGCCCTTGAGACGGCGCATGCGATTGCGCATGTGCGGAAGGTGGCTCCGGCGATGCCGAAGGAGAGCGCGATCGTGGTGAATCTGTCCGGCCGAGGGGATAAGGACGTCGCGGAGGCGTCGCGGCACATTCTCGGGGAGACGATCAAGCTCTGAGAGTGGGAGGGATCAGACGGAGGAGCGGGCGGCGCGGAAGTAGTCGGCGAGGCCTGCGGCGATGCCGGAGGCGTATTCGCGGAAGATGGAGGGACGGGTGATGCCGGCGACCTCGCGGGAGTTTTCGTAGTCGCCGGCCTGGATTCTGGCGAAGACGTCGGCATTGTTCATGACGTAGGGTTCGAGGAAGACGACGGGGCATTCGTAGACCCGGTTGGCGAGGAGATTGCGGATCCAGACGAAGGGGTTGTCGGCGACGGGGCGAGCGGAGTTGCCTGGGTAGCGGTAGGCAGGGAGACTGGTGGCTTCGGCCATGCGGCGGGCGACGGCGTTGCAGAGGGCGAGTTCGGATTCGGGGATGCCCTGGATGATGCGTTTGAGGGATTCGAGGCGCTGGTCGTCGAGGGTGAGTTCGCCGGGGAGGAGACAGCCGTGGGCGAGGACGTGGAGGTGGTTGGCGGAGGAGAAGCGCGGGTTGGCGGGGTCGCCGCCCCAGCTGTCGGCGTTGAAGTGGAGGCAGAGGACGAGGTCGGGTTTGAGGATGGTGTTGACGCGGCGGCCGCGTTCTCTGATTTCGGCGGTGCGGTAGAAGAGCCGTTCGCTTTCGCGGCGGAGGGCTCGGTCGGTGATGGCGGTGCCGTCCTGCTGGAGGCTGAGGCGAGCGGTTTCGAGGAGGTCTGGCGGGCGGAGAGGAGTGAGCGGGTCGTTGGAGGAGCGGACGAGGTCGACGTGAGCGCCCATGGATTCGAGGAGGGGGCGGAGGGCGGTGGCGGTGGCGAGGGTGAGGTTGCCTTCCTGGACGGGTGAGGCGTCGCCCATGCGGTACCAGCGTTCTTCCATGCGGGCCCATGGGCCGCCGATGTGGCCTGGGTCGATGGCGATGCGGAGGTCTGCGAGGGGTTTAGCGGGATTGGAGAGTGGGGGGAGTTCCGAGGCTTTGCGCCAGAAGCGGGATTCGGGTTTCGGGAGGGAGGCGGAGGAGGCGGCGAAGCGGAGCGAGTAGGGCGGGAGTGAGGCGTCGCGGGAGGCGCGGCGGATGAGGGCGGCGGCGTCGGTGATTTGGATGTGGGTGAACCATGAGCCGGGAGTGGCGGTGAGGGTGGAGTTGAGGAGTTGGGTGAAGGCGTCGCGGGTGAGGGAATCCTGGAAGGGGTCGAGGGATGACCAGTCGGGCGGGGGTGCGAGGGGGGTGAGGAACCAGGGAGGAGGGGCCGGAGCGGCGGCGGGTTTTTTGCGGCAGGCGGGGAGAGCGGAAGCCGCGACGGCGGCGGCGCGGAGGATGAGGGCGCGCCGGGAGAGGGGCCGGGGATGATTGGGTGGCATGGCGCGTGGTTTGGTGAGGCCGTTAGGGGTCGATGGAGTTGCGGATGCCGTTGCGGATGGCGATGGCGCGGGCGGCGCGGTCGGTGATGGCGGCCCAGTCTTTGTTTGCGATGAGGTCGCGTGGGGCGAGCCATGAGCCGCCGACGGCACCGGTGAGCGGGTGGCGGAGCCAGTCGCCGCAATTGGATTCGGAGATGCCGCCGAGGGGGATGTAGTGGAGGCCGAGGTGGTGGTAGGGGGCGGCGATGGCTTCGAGGTATTTGAGGCCGCCGCAGGGTTCAGCGGGGAAGAATTTGAGGAGACGGCAGTGGAAGGCGAGGGCGTTTTCGATGTCTGAGGGGGTGCAGATGCCTGGGGCGAAGGGGAGGTTGGCGTTGCGGGCGGCGGAGACGGTGGTGGGGTTCATGCCTGGGGCGACGGCGAAGGCGGCGTCGGCGTCGACGGCTTGGAGGACTTGGTCGGGGGTGAGGACGGTACCGAGGCCAGCGAGCATTTTGGGGAAGGCGCGGCGGATGCGGCGGAGGGCGGCGAGGGCGGCGGGGGTCCGGAGGGTGAGTTCCATGGCGCGGATGCCGCCGGCGAGGAGGGCTTCGGCGACTGGTTCGGCGTCGTCCTCGCGATCGAGGATGAGGACGGCGGCGATGGCTTCGGTTTGGAGCTGGGAGAAAACGGAGGATTCGCGGTCGGTCATGGGTGGAAGGTATGGTGAGGGGAGGGAGCGTGCCACGGGAAAAGGGGGGCGTGGTGAGGAGCTGGGTGGTTTCGTCCCTTGCGCGTGGGAGGGGTGCCCGGTATGACGGCGGGACTATGGCAGAACTGACGAAAGCTTATCTTCCGGGCGAGGTAGAGGAACGCTGGTATGCGCGGTGGCAGGAGGCTGGGTGTTTCACGGCGGATGCGGGGAGTGAGAAGCCTGGGTACAGCATTGTGATTCCGCCGCCGAACGTGACGGGGATTCTGCATTTGGGGCATGTGCTGAACAACACGCTGCAGGACATCTTGGCGCGACGGGCGCGGCAGGAAGGGAAGGAAGTGTTGTGGCTGCCGGGGACGGATCATGCGGGGATTGCGACGCAGACGCAGGTGGAGAAGGAGTTGCGGAAGACGGAGGGGAAGACGCGACGGGATCTGGGGCGGGAGGCGTTTACGGAGCGGGTGTGGGAGTGGAAGGAGAAGTACGGCGGGATCATCATCAGCCAGCTGAAGCGGTTAGGGTGTTCGTGCGACTGGACGCGACTGAGGTTCACGATGGACGAGGGGTACAGCCGGGAAGTGCAGCGGGTGTTTGTCGATTTGTTCCGCAAAGGGTTGATTTACCGTGGGTTGCGGATGGTGAACTGGTGTCCGGTGAGCCTGACGGCATTGAGTGACGAGGAAGTGATTCCGAAGCAGCAGAAGGGGAAGTTCTACACGATGAGGTATGAGGTGGTGGAGGAGCCGGGGAGGTTTCTGGAGATCAGCACGACGCGGCCGGAGACCCTGATGGGGGATACGGCGGTGGCGGTGCATCCGGAGGACGAGCGGCATGCGGATCTGATCGGGAAGCATGTGTGGCGGCCGTTTCCGCGGGGGCCGATTCCGGTGATTGGGGATGCGGCGGTGGACAAGGAGTTCGGGACTGGGGCGTTGAAGGTGACGCCGGCGCATGACCTTGTGGATTTTGAGATCGGGGTGCGGCATGGATTGCCGGTGAGGGACGTGCTGCATGCGGACGGGCGGATCAATTGTCCCGAGTGTCCGGAGCTGGACGGAATGGATCGATTCAAGGCGCGGGTGAAGGCGGCGGAGATGCTAGGGGAGGCTGGGGCGCTGGTGAAGGAGGAGGATTATGTGAACAATGTGGGGTACAGTGAGCGGGCGGACGTGCCGATTGAGCCGCGGTTGTCGCTGCAGTGGTTTTTGAAGTATCCGAGAGTGGAGGAGACGGCGGAGGCGGTGGCGAGCGATGCGATCCGGTTCCGGCCGGAACGGTGGAAGAAGACCTTTGCGCACTGGATGGGTGGGTTGAAGGACTGGTGCATCAGCCGGCAGTTGTGGTGGGGGCATCGGATTCCGGTGTGGTACCGGAAGGATCGTGCGGTGGCGCTGCAGGGGGCGGAGACGCTGGATGTGGGGAACATCGAGGGGGGTGATCTGCATGTTAGCGACGTGCCGCCGGGGGATCCGGAGAACTGGGTGCAGGACGAGGACAGCATGGACACGTGGTTCAGTTCGTGGTTGTGGCCGTATGCGACGATGGACGGGCCGACGCAGGCGAAGTTCTATCCGACATCGGATCTGGTGACTGGTCCTGACATTATCTTTTTCTGGGTGGCGCGGATGATCATGGCTGGGTATGAGTTCAAGGGTGAGCTGCCGTTCCGGAACGTGTTTTTCACGTCGATCATCCGGGACCGTCAGGGACGGAAGATGAGCAAGTCGCTGGGGAATTCGCCGGATCCGATTGATCTGATGGCGAAGTATGGGGCGGACGGGTTGCGGTTCGGGTTGCTGCGGATGGCTCCGACGGGGAGTGACGTGAAGTTTGACGAGGCGCAGATTGAGGAGGGGCGGAATTTTGCGAACAAGCTGTGGAATGCGGCGCGGTTCCGGCAGATGCAGGGTGCGGAGTTGGGTGGTGCGGAGGAGGGAGTGGGGGAGCAGACGTCGGTGTTCTGTCTGGATGTGATTGCGAAGCTGGATCGGTTGCAGGTGGAGTATGCGGCGGCGCTAGGGGAGTACAGTTTCAATGCGGCGGCGCAGTTGCTGTATGATTTTTTCCGTGGGGAGTATTGCGATCGGTTTCTGGAGGCGGCGAAGCCTGATTTGAGTGCGGAGGCGGCAGCTGGGGCGCGGGCGGCGGTGCTGCGGACGATTGATGCGGTGTACGGGAGGTTTCTGCAGCTGCTGCATCCGTACATGCCGCATGTGACGGAGGAATTGTGGTCGACGATGGGTTATGCGAGTGGCGGGAGGTTTCTGACGGTGACGCCGCTGGAGGTGCGGCCGCTGCTGGAGGGGGTGGACGCTGGGGTGGTGAGGCGTGCGGAGGAGAGTGCGGCGGCGGTTTACGAGACGGCGGCGCGGATTCGGAATCTGAAGGCGGCGTGCGGGTTGCCGGCGCGGCGGGATCTTGGATTTGTGCTGAAGCCTTCTGCGGAGCTGCCAAGTCGAGAACTGGTCACCCTTGGGGTGCTGGCGGGGGCGGGATCGATTGTGGTGGATGGGGCGTATGTGAAGGGCCGGAACACGGCGGGAGCGTTGACGCCGCTGGGGGAAGTGTATCTGCCATTAACGGGACTCATTGATATCGAGGCAGAAAGAGCGCGACTGGGCAAGGAACTGGAAAGGGTCCAGGGGGAAGTGGCGAAGGTGGACGCGAAGCTTGGGAGTGAGAGTTTTGTGAGTCGGGCGCCTGATGAGGTGGTGGAAGAGCACCGGCAGAGACGGGCCGACTGGCTAACGCAATCCTCACAATTGGGGGAAATGTTGCGGAATCTTGGTTGATAAGTAATCCTTCATGATCTTTAGTGCAGACTTGCGGGAGATTGATTGCGATTGATGACAAGTTTGCTGAGAATTATTGGGATGACGCCTGAAGCCGCGCGGCTGCTTGAGGCGGCGGGGGTGCGGGGAGTGACGCAGCTGAGTCGGGAGAAGTGCGAGCCGTTGCTGAAGCGGATGGCGCTGGTGGCGTGGCAGCGCGGGCTGGGGCAGGTGGGGCTGCCGGAGAAGGAGATACTGGCGGGGTGGATCCGGGAGGCGGCGGGGCTGCCGTCGGAAGGGGATGAGATGGACCGGCAGGTGGAGGAGATGCCGGAGGCGATTACGGAGGATGGGCCGGGGCTGTGGGTGCCGCCGGGGCAGCGAGCGGCGCTGGGAGCGACTGGCGGGGGGCGGAAGGAAGTGGAGTCGGGGGGGCGGGAGGGGCAGGGGAATCCGCGGCAGACGTGGCGGACGGTGGATCCGCAGCGATTTGCGACGATTGAGGATTACAATGCTGGGAGGATCCCGATCAAGCCGTTGTCGAGGGAGCCGGGGGGAGCGGAGGAGGATGGGGACGAGGAGGAGGAGAGTGGGCCGGAGCGGTATCGGGTGGAGGGCCCGTCCGGGGAGTTGTCGCGGTGGGTGAGGCGTGGGGTGGTGCATCCGCGGGGTATGCACACGTGGCTTGGGGCGGTGGTGTCGGTGGTATTTCGGGTGGCGTTGCTGGCGGGGATTGTGGCGACGGTGTGGCTGATGATCACGGTGGAGACGCCAGGGGATTATGCGATGGAGGTGGGGATTGGGGCTGGAGTGCTGGTGGTGCTGGGGGTGCTGCAGATTCATTATGCGATGCGGGCGCGGTGCCGGATCTGCAGTTGTCCGCTATATTTTTCGAAGAATTGCCTGAAGAACCGGAAGGCGCATCTGATACCCGGGTTCGGTTATGTGGTGAGTGCGGCGCTGCACCTGCTGACGTTCGGGTGGTTCCGGTGCATGTATTGCGGGACGGCGGTGCGGCTGCGGCCGGGGCATCGCTGAGCGGGAGTTGCGGGGGACTCGGGAAAAATCCCTCGTCCATCAGACACCATCTGTTAGACGGCTACAGCAGGAGGGAGTGGCGGATTTTGCCGAGGGGGGAGCGTGGGAGGAGGGAGTTGGCGCGGATTTCGAGGATGGCGGCGAATGGTGGGAGGGCGGCGTTGGCGGCGGCGGTCCATGCGCGGGCTTCGGTTTCCGAGGCCTCGGTGAAGAGGATGAGGGAAGCGCCGCGGCGGGGGTGAGGGGAGGCGATGACGGCGCCGGCGGCTGGGGGCATGCCTGCGAGTGCGAGGGCGGATTCGATGGCGTCGAGGTTGACGAGTTCGCCGAGGATTTTGACGGTGCGGTCGGCGCGGCCGGAGAAGGAGAGCGAGCGGCCGTCGAGTTTGGCGCGGTCGTTGGTGAGGAACCAGCCGTCGGGGTCGAGCGGTGAGGAGAGCTGCCATGAGCCGTCTGGGGAGAGCTGGAGGAAGCCTGAGAGGAGGGGGGTGCCGCGGATGGCGAGACGGCCGTCTGGGGCGATGCGGGCGTCCCAGCAGGGGAGGAGAACGAGTTGGCAGGGGTGGGCGGCGGGTTTGGCGGTGGCGATCTGGGAGGAGGCTTCGGTCATGCCGTAGGTGGCGAGGATGGGCCAGCCGAGGTTGGCGGCGGCGGCGGCGAGCGAGGGAGGGAGTGCGCCGCCGCCGATGAGGATGGCGCGGAGAGAGGAAGGGGCGCGGCAGCCTTCGGTGGTGAGGTCGTGGAGCTGGGCGGGGACGAGGGATGATAGTGTGGCGGAGGAGTCGGAGACGAGCGCGGTGAAGTCGTGGGGGTTCCAGCGGGCGGGCATGGGGACGACCGGTGATTTGGAGAGGAAGGCGCGGGCGTGGATGCTCATGCCGCCGACGTGGAACGAGGGGAGCGGGCAGAGCCAGAGATCGTCAGGGGAGGCGAGGAGCCATGCATTGACGGCGGCGGCGTTGGCGAGGAAGGCGTGGCGGGAGAGACAGACGATGGATGGGGTGGAGCTGGTGGATCCGGAGGTGGCGAAGGCGAGGTGGCCGTGGGGGATGGCGTTGGGGGGCGGGGCTGGGTTGAGCGGGGCGCGTGGGTTGGAGAGGAGGATGCCGGGAGCGTCTGGGTTGGAGAAGTCGGTGGGTGAATGGGAGGGTGGAGAGGGGAGAGGGGAGGAGCGTTCGAGACGCTGCCATGGGAGGTTGGCGAGGAGGAGGTCGAAGCCGAGGCCGGTGCCGGGAGGTGCTAGGAGCTGCGGGCCGTTAGAGTGGATGGCTTCGAGGAAGGCGTCGGGTTCGAAGAGGTGGTGGGTGAGGAGACCGGCATCGAGTTGGGGGAGAGGCCAGCGGGCGGCTTCGGCGGCGGCCCATGCCTGGCCGACGGGGTGGTCCATGTAGGAAGTGAAGACGACTGGTTCGGGGCGGAGGGTCCATGCGGCCGGGTTGTCGAGGGCTGGTTTGAGGACCCTGACATCGAAGCCGGAGGTAGCGGAGGAATTGTCAGGGAGCCGGTCGAGGGCGAGGCGGAAGGCGGTGAGTTGCTTGAGCTGGGACCATGAGGCGGGGTCCCATGGGAGGGGGTCTTCGAGGAAGTCGATGGCGTGGGCCCATGGGGCGAGGGCGAGCCATGCGGGGATGGTGCCGGTGTTGTTGGCGTCGATTCTGATGCTGAGGCCGGCGGCTGAGGCGCGGGCGAGTTTGTCAGGGAGGGAAGGGTCGTCGGAGGAGGCTTTGAGTTTGACGGAGGAGAAGCCTGCGGCGGCGAGGGCTGGGAAGTCGGCGTCGTGAGTGACGGTGGCGTGGCTTTTCGGGATGGAGAGGTTGAGGAAGAGCGAGTGGTTGGCGCGGCGGGCGGCGGCGTCGGCGGAGAGGCAGGCGAAGGTGCGTGCGATGAGCGGGGAGGAACGGCCGCGGCGGAGGAGGGAGAGTTGTTCGTCGAGCGGGGCGTCGCCGAGTTCGGGCCATGGCTGGAGACAGGCGAAGCCGCCGTCGCGGAGGAGGAGGATGCCTTCGAGGGAGGTGCGGGAACTGCGGCGGTTAGGGCCTGCTGGGGAGCGGAGGTGGAGTGAGTAGTGGTGGATCCAGAGCGGTTGCATGGTTAGAGACGGGTGATGGGTTCCGGTGCAGCCCGCATTAAAGCTGGAATCGTCTGGTTAGTGGGGAGGGAAGATACTGCTTTGCTGGGGTTGAGACAAGGCCGGGACGGCCTGCTTCGGGGGGTATCCGGTGATTGAGGGGATTTCTCAACCACGGTCGAGTGTGCCGGATTCGGAGCCGGGGACGATGACGACTTGGCGGTATGGGATGGTCCAGTGGTGATGGAAGGCGGCGGTGGCGCAGGCGCTGCGGAGGACGCGTGGGAGAATGGAGAAGTGGGGAGCGGCGGCACCGGTGAAGTCGGCGGTGATGAGGAATTCGATGCCGGCAGGGGAGACCTCGCTGAGGTCGGCCTTGAGGTGGAGGAGTTGTTCTGGAGGGAGGAGAGTGGCGACGGCGTCGCGGACGGCGGATTCGAGGGCGAGGGGGATGGAGGTGGTGGCGTCCGGGGCGTGGCGGAGGTCGAGGAGGAAGCGTGAGAGGACGCGGAAGTTGTGAGAGAGATTGCGAGGGGAGCGGGCGAGGAAGTCGGTGGCTGGGAAGGTGCGGAAGCTGCCGCCGACGGGGAGGAGCTGGACGGCTTCCGGGGATTGGAGGATGACCTTGCCGACGGTGCCGTCGCTGAGTTCGACCCAGTCGCCTTCTTCGGTGGGGAACCAGCGTTCGCGAGGGGAGAAGGCGCGGGAGGAGATATCTCCGAGTTCTGATAGGGGGAGGTGGAGGGTGCCGCCGGTGAGGCTAGGGTTGACGAGTTCGCATTGGAAGTGGAGGCGTTTGACGAGCCATGGGAGCCCGCGGAGAGTGACGCGTTCGCCTTCTCTGACGGGGCCGAGGTTGAGCATGAGGCGGGCCTGCGAGTAGAAGTGGGGGAGGGTGCGGCGGCTGAGGAGGGCGAGGCCGGCGACCATGAGCATGCCGAGGGTGAGGAGGAGCCAGTCGCCTGAGGCCCAGAGGACGAGGAATCCGGCGGCGAGAGCGGCTAGGGCGGCGAGGGTGTAGAAGAAGACATCGCCGACGCGAGCGAGGAGGGCGGAGATGCCGAAGCGGCGGCGGAAGCCGCGGCGTCCGAGCCAGCGGTGGAGCCACATGAGGGAGGCGAGGACGCCGGCGAAGGCGAGGATGGCGAGGAGGAGGTTGAGGAGACGTTCGAGGACGTAGCGGCTCCAGAGGCGAGCTGCGTAGTGGCCGAAGCCCTTGCGCTGGCTCATGACGTCATCGAGGCGGCGCTGGAGGGAGATGCGTTCGGCTTTACGGGAATCGAGTTCGCGGCGGTATTCCGAGGCGAGTTCGTCGAGTTTGCGGTGGAGTTCGGAGTTGGCGGCGGAGTCTGGGTCCTGAGCGACTTCGGCCATGGTGGTGTCGAGGCCTGTCAGGGCGCGTTCGATCTGGGGGATCTCGCGATCGCGGCGGGTGATGGAGCGGCGGAGTTCGTCGAGTTCCCGCGGTTGTTTCATGATATCGTCGAGGAAGTCGAGGGCTGGCCTGACGACCTGACGGAGTTGTTTTTCGAGATCGACCTCTTTGTCGGTGGAGGTTTCGGAGTCCTGGACGCCGGTGATTTCGAGGCGGAGTGAGGACTCGAGGGACTCGAGGGATTCGAGGATGGCGGCGGCCTCGCGTTCGAGGCGGGCTTTTTCTTCGGGGATGGGTTCCGGGGTGGAGGAGAGGCCTTTCTGGAGGACGGCGAGCTGGGCCTGGAGTTCGGCGCGGCGTTTGAGGCTATCGCGGAGGAGGACGACGCGGGGAGGGGGGAGGGATGCTGTGGTGGTGTTAGGGGGAGCGGGTGCCTGAGCGGGTGCGAGAGAGAGCGAGCCGGCGAGAGTGACGGCGGAGGCGACGAGAGCGGAGAGGGCCCTGAGCATGGATTGGGCGGCGCGGGGAGGGTTGGGCCGGCGCGGCCGGAGGGAGTCAGGTGAGGGCGTCCTGACGTTTGAGGAGGCGCTGGAGATCGGTGTCTGGGAACTCGATGTCGGCGAGGGCGATGGGTTCGTCCTTGCGGTAGGCTTTTGTGAGGATGGCGGCTTTGGCGTGATCGCCGTGGCCTTCGCCTTCGAGGGCGCAGACGGGGACGCCGCCGCCGCGGGCGTCGGCAGCGGCGCAGGTTTCGACGAGCCCGTAGACTTCATCGCCGCCGATGCCGTGGTAGATGCGGGTGCCGGCGGGGAGGTCGGTTTTGGCGTAGGCGTAGACGTCGCTGAGTTTGGAGGCGGCGGGAGCGAGGACGGGTTTATTGAGGAAGAAAGCCTGGGCGATGGCGCGCGGGGTTTCGAGCGTGCAGAGGTGATAGGGTCTGTAGAAAAGGTAGTACCAGCCGCCGTTGGCCTGTTTGGAGGCGACGGCGTTGACCTTGTAGTAATTCATGAGGAAGTGGCGGTCGGCGTCGTCCTGCCATGCGACGACATAGACACCGCCACCTGGTTCTGCGTTGACGACGTAGTCGATGTGGCCGGTGGGGCTGGAGGCGTCGAAGTCGAAGAGGTCGAGGACCTCTTTGACATCTTTTTTGGCGCTGCCGAATTCATGACCGCGCATGCCGGGCTGGAGCGGGACGAGGCCGGCTCCGTTGCCGATGAGGGCCATTTCGATATTGAGCTTGGTGCCATCGGTGTAGGCGATGCACTGGATGACGGAGAGCTTGAGATTGGCGGCGATTTCGCGTTTGGACTCTGCGACGGCGTGGCGTTCGAGGTAGCCTTTGATGTTGCCAGCCTGGACGATGCGGAAGCCCCAGAGTTCGATTTCCTCGATCATGGTGCTGAGGACACCGTGTTGGTCACCGGCGTCGCTGGTGACGACGACGCCCTGTTTATCGGCCTCGTGTTTGAGGAGCTGTCCGAGGGCGAGATCGACCTCGGCGTTCATGAGGACGACGTGGGCTTTTTTGGCGATGGCGGCGAGGCAGAAGTGGGTGGCCGGGGCGATGGTGTTGGTGCATTCGACGAGGACGTCGAATTCGAGGTCCGGGAGGGCGAGGAGAGCGGTGGTGTCGAGGGAAGTCCAGACCTCGGATTTAGGGGTCCGAGGGGGGAGCGGGCCGGAGGTTGGGACGGGGATGCCGGAGCGGTTGGTGGAGGCGAGGCCTTTGGCGATGGCGTCTGGGGAGATATCGGTGATGAAGACGAGATCCATGCCCGGGGTGCGAGCGACCTGCCATGCGACGCCGAGCCCCATGGCACCGCATCCGACAACACCGACCCGGATATTCTTACCGGATTTTTCGAAGGCCCTGAGCTGATTGATCAAGCGAGTGGAAAGCTGGAGGTTGGAGGGTGCTGAGCAGCCGGGAGCGGCGGGCCAGCGAGGGAAGCGGGGCGGCTACACTGAATCCGGGGCGCGTGCAAGTGCGAGCCTCCCGGGGAGGAGATTCGATCCCGGGAGGCGGAGGGTGTGGTGAGCTGCGGCGGGGTGCCGGGATTACTTTTTCTCGACGAGCCAGATGTTGCGGTAACGGATGGGGTTGCCGTGGTTCTGGAGGTGGAGCGGGCCGGGGTCCTTGCCGTCGCCGAGCGGGGCGGCGGTGGTGGCGTGAGGGAGTTCGACGTTGTCGTGGATGACGGTGCCGTTGTGTTTGACGGTGGTGCGGGCGTTGGCGGTTTTTTTACCGGAGGCGTCGAAGGTGGCGGCGGTGAAGTCGATGTCGTAGGCCTGCCAGACGAGTGGGGGGAGGCACATGTTGAGGTCCGGGGCTTTGATGCTGTAGATGCCGCCGCATTCATTGTTTTCGCCTTCGAGGCCGAAGGAATCGAGGACCTGGACCTCGAAGCGGCTCTGGTTGTAGAAGCCGGAGTTGCCGCGGTCCTGGCCGCGGGCTTTTGGTTTGTAGGGCAGCATGAATTCGAGGTGGATGTGGTAGCTGCCGAATTTCTGTTTGGAGTCCTGGCCTTCTTTGAGGAGTTTTTCGTCGGTCATGCCGCTGCCGTTCCATGCGTCGGTGTTGGAGCCGTCGAAGAGGATGACGGCGTCGGCGGGTGGTTTGGCACCCATGGTGGGGCTGGAGCGGGTGATTTTTTCGAGGGAATCGCTGCCGAGGGTGACCTTGCCGTCTTTGGCGGTGCCTTCGAGGGAGCCGAGGGAGATTCTGATAGCGCTTTTGCCGTTACCGGCGGTGCCTTTGACGCGGGAGGCTTTGTTGCCGTCCCAGCCAGCGCCGGGGAGGCCGCCTGGGTAGAGGATGGCGAGGAATTTGCCATCGCCTTCAGCGACGAGCTGGAGCCCGTGTTTTTTGCCGGCGATGGTGCCAGCGTACTCGCCCTGAATGGCGAAGTCGGCGTCGGCTTTAGCGGCTTCGGCTGGGTCGATGAAGAGCCCCTTGGGTTCCTCGGCGTGGATGGGGAGGAGGGAGAGGAGGAGGGAGGAGAAGAGCAGGGATTTTTTCATGGGATGATGAGGTGGAGGTGGTCGAGACAGATCTGGCTCCATGATTCGAGCTGGTCGCGGCGGGCGGCTAGGGAATCGAGGGAGAGGAAAGAGAGGTCGGTGATGGGGGCTTCGTTGGCGGCGACGTCTGGGGAGGTTAGGTTGAAGAGGTGGACGATGCCGATGTGGACCTTGCCGACGTCATTGGAGTCGTCGTTGATGAGGGCGACGATGTTCTGGGAGAAGGGCGAGTTGATGACGAGTTCCTCGTTCATTTCGCGTTCGACGCCTGTCATGTAGGTATCTTTTTCGAGGGAGGCCTGGGCGGCGTCTTCGGCGTTGATGTGGCCGCCGATGCCGAGGGATCCTTTGGCGGCGAGGCGTTTTTCGCCGCCTTTGGCGCCCCTGACGTAGTGGAGGAGGTGGCCGTTGTGGTGGAAGAGGGCGTAGGGGATGATCTGCTTGTGGGAGGGATCGTCTTCTGCGGCGTCTCTGGCGAGGAAGTGGTTATTGGCCGGGTTGAGGAAGGCTGGGAGGTAGCGGTCGACGTCGGTGGAGAGCCCGTTGAAGGCACCGAGATCGTCGAAGAGACGGCGGGGGATCACGAGGACGCGTTCGTCAGGCCAGCGCATGGGAGAGGGAAGGGGGAAGCGGGAAGGGTTCGGGAGAGGTCTACAGGATTGGACCGATGGAGCGTGTCGAGGGGACCGCAAGAGACAGCGGGTGCCGCGGGCGCGGGGCGGGTGGGGTGCGGAGTGTCCCTGTTGGGAGGGGGCGGGCGGGGAGGTCAGTCGCGTTTGATGCGACCGCCGAGGGAGAGGATGCGGGCGTTGCCTTTGGCGGCTTCAGCTTCGGCGATGTTGCCCATTTTGACGTAAACCTGGGAGAGGGCGGTCCATGCGAGGAGGTCGTTGGGTCGGAGGTCGGTGGCCATCATGGCGGCACCGAGAGCGCCTTTGAGGTCGCTGGAGCGCATGAGGACCATGCCGAGGCCGTGCCATGCGTCGAAGCAGGCCGGGTCGAGGGCGGCGGCGTCGCGGAAGAGAGCGGCGGCACCGTCGAGGTCGCCGGTGGCGACGCAGCCGCTGGCGTCGTCGAGGAGGTCGGCGAGAGGAGAGGGGTGGTCCGTGGAGGGAGTGGACACGATGGGGTTCAGCGGACTTCGACGGCGGCGTCGCGTCTGGAGGAGAACCATGCCTGGAAGACCGGGCTGGGTGGGGAGAAGGGGGAACCGTTGTCGCCGGAGGTGAGGTTTTTGGCGAGGTTCTTTTTGTCCTCTTCCATTTTGGGGTCTTTGGGGAGTTCCTTTTTGGCGACGTGGATGAGGAGGAGGCCTTCGGGGACTTCCTGAGGCTCGGAGGTTTCGCCGGCGTTGAGTTCGTTGCACTTGGCGAGGACGACCTTCTGGTTGGCTAGGCCGGTGGGTGGCTTGGTGCCGGAGAAGGCGGGGATTTCGCCGGCGGTGAGGCCAGCGGCGGTGGTTGCTTCGGCGAACGATTTGCCGGCTTTGACGGCTTCGTCGATGGCGGTGCGGGCCTTGGTGGCGGCGTCTTTGAGGGCGGCGGCGACCTTGGTTTCCTTGAGTTTGGCGGTGATTTTTTCCTTTACCTGGTCGAGCGGGAGGATGCCGGCCTTGGTGATGGAGGCGATTTCGAAGAGACACCAGCCGTCGGCGGTCTGGACAGGGTCAGCGGGGCCGGGTTCTGCGGTGAACATGGCTTCGAGCGCGGGGGCCTGGGCTTTGAGGGCTTCCGGAGGAGCGGCCTTGGTGAAATCGGCTTGAGTGGCTTCGAAGCCGGCGCCTTTGGCGGCTTCTTCGAAGGGTTTGGGGCCACGGTCGTCGGCGAAGAGAGCGGTGGCGAGGGCGTCGACCTTGGAGACCCATGATTTCTCGGCGGCGAGGTGGGTTTCCATGGCCTTGGTGTGGTCGTCGAGGGCCTTGGTGTAGGTTTCCTGGAGTTTTTTGAATTCCTCTTCCTTGGCCTTTTTCTGTGCTTCGTCGGTGATTTTGGAGAGGTCTTCCTGGACTGGGGCGACGGGAGCGGTGGGTGGTTTTGGCTTGGCGCTGAAGACGAATTTCACCGAGCGTTTTTCGTCGGAGAGGACGACGGCGTCAGGGGTGGGGGCGGGTTCGCCTTCTTTGGGAGCGGCTTCGGACTTGGCATTTTCTGCGTCGTAGAACGTCTTGATTTCCTCGTCGGTGACGGCTTGCTCGGCGAATTTGGTTTTTTCGGCGAGGGCGGTGAAGGCGGTGGTTTTGACGTGCTGACTGGCGTAATAGTCATCGACTTCGGCGGGGGAGGGAGCGAAGGAGCCGCCGACGAGTTTGCTGAGTTTCTGGAAGATGATGATGTCGTGCGCGAGCGTGAAGAGCTTCTGTTCGGTGGTGGTTTTGTCACCGAGGTTGCCGTTGGAGAGGAAGGCGTCGTATTTGGAGCTGTCGAAGCGGCCGTTGGATTTGAAGGCACCGAGTTCCTGGACCATGCGGGAGACGTCTTCGCGGTCTGCGGCGATGCCGAGGCGTTTGGCCTCTTCGCGCATGACCATGACGTTGTAGGAGAAGTCGAGGTCGTCGCCGGAGTTGCGGTTGGTGCTGGTGTAGCGGTTGGAGATGGAGCTGAGGGTATTGAGGAATTTCAGGGCTGGGTCGGAGAAGCGAGCCATGTAGTCGTTGCCCTCGATCATGCGACCGAGGCGGTCGGCGACGCCACCCATTTCGTCGATGGCCTTTTTCTCGCCTGCGGTGAAGTCCCGGCCGTAAATGTTGCCGATGCGGGTGCCGGATCCCATCCTCTGATTGGGGTTATAGAGGAAGGTGAAGGAAACGATGACCACGGCTGCGATGACGGACATCAGGACGTAGTGGTGCTTGCGGAGGGTCTCGAGCATGGCTGTGCGGGTCGGGAAAGCGGTTGGCGGGTGTAAGGGGCGTGGAGGCCCCAGAAGGGTTGCGAACGTATGGGGGCGGGGGGAGCCGGGCAACTGGATTTTGGGAGCCGGTTGAAAACCCGGATCCGCTGCCAATCGGGGGATTTAAACAGGCTCCTGGGAGGTCGGGTCAGTGGACTTCCTCGGCGGAGGTCTTGAATTCGGAGAGGGAGATGATGCGGCTGAGGATGGTGTGGAAGACGATGGCCGGGTGCTGGGTGGCGTCGATGTCTGTGATGCGCTCGCGCGGGTAGAAGTCGAGCATGGGTTTGGATTCTGCTTCGTAGGTGCGGATGCGGCGTTCGATGGTTTCGTCGCGGGCGTCGTCGAAGCGGTTTTCCTTGAGGGCGCGTTTGCGGATACGGCGGTGGAGTTCCTGGCGGTCTGGGCAGGAGAGGTGGAAGACGTGGAGGACGTCGATGAAAGGGGCCATGAGGCGGGCCTGTTCGACGTTTCTGGGGATGCCGTCGAGGACGAGGAAGTCGATGTCTGGTTTGAAGCTGTGGCTTTCGGCGCGGGAGTCGATGTTGGCTTTCCAGAGTTGGACGGTGAGTTCGTCGGGGACGAGTTCGCCGCGCATGGAGTACTCGACGAATTTCTGGCCGAGAGGGGTACGGGTGTCGAGGGCTCGGAAGACTTCACCGCAGACGAAGTGGATGAAGCGGGGGATGCGGCCGAGGATGGCACCCTGGGTGCCTTTGCCGCTGCCGGGGGCACCGAACATGAGGATGGTTTTGAAGCGCGCGTCTTTGTGGTTGCTCATGAGGTGACGGGAGGCAGAGGAATGGGTGCCGCGGAGGCGGGGCGACTGTCCTAAAGCCTCCGGGGCGGAAGGAAACCACAAATTTTGCCATGCCGGAACAACCTCGATGCATTGTCATTGCCACGCATAACCGACATAAGACCGGGGAGTTCCGGGAGCTTTTGGGGAGCGGGTGGGAGGTGGAGGATCTGAAGGATCATCCTGGGTTGGGGTCGCCTGAGGAGACGGGGGAGACCTTTGAGGAGAACGCGGCGATCAAGGCGCTGGCGGCGGCGGCGGAGCTTGGGCCGGAGGTGCTGGTGGTGGCGGATGATTCCGGGTTGGAGGTGGATGCGCTGGGTGGGCGGCCGGGGGTGTATTCGGCGCGGTATGCGGGTGAGGGGGCGGGGGACGGGGAGAATCTGGCGAAGGTGCTAGGGGAGCTGGCGGCGGCCGGGGTGAGCGGGGAGGCGCGGCGGGCGAGGTTCCGGTGTGTGCTGGTGGTGGCGCGGGGGCGGGAGGTGCTGGGGGTTTTTGATGGGGCGGTGGAGGGGATGCTGGCGGAGGAGGCGCGTGGGAGTGGAGGATTTGGTTATGATCCGGCGTTTGTGCCGGAGGGTGAGACGGGGACGTTCGGGGAGTTGCCGGCGGCGGTGAAGCACGGGATGAGTCATCGGTCGCGGGCGGTGGGGAAGCTGGTGGCGTGGCTGGGGAGTTGAGGGGGAGATGGGAGGGTTTGATTTTTGAGGCGGACTTTGGTTTCTGCCGTCAGCGGGCTTGGAATGATGAGGCGGCACGCCAATTGGCAGCCGCCCACTTCCAAGACCGCCGGATGGAAAGGCCTGAGCGCCGCAGCGCTGCGCGATGCCGCCCTCGCCGACAGCGACCTGCGCCTCACTGAGGTGATTCCGCGCAAGAGTTGTCTTTGCGCCTTCCTTTCCGATTGGCGAAGGGTGAGTGTTGGCAACTCTGCTTTCCATGAAATCATTTCTTCACGTCTTCGCGCTGTTTCTGTTTACCGGTATTGTGCGAAGTCACGAGTCGGCGGCACCCGCCTCGAAAGGCTCTGGCATAAAAGTGCTGGCGTATGCCAACACGGGTTACTACCGCCACCCGGACATTCCGGCGTTGAACCGCTGGCTGGTGCTGCTGGGTCATGAGAACGGCTTTGAGGTGGATGTCACCGAGCATTGGAAAGACCTGCAGCCGGAGGTGCTGGCGCGTTACGACGTGCTAGTGCTGAACAATGCCAACGAACTCGACAAGGTGCTGCCGGAGGCGCAGCGCAAGGCGGTGGAGGTCTGGTTTGCCACCGGCAAAAAGGGCATCGTGGGATTGCACGCGGCGCTGGTGCATCAAAAGAACTGGCCTTGGCTGAACGCGCTCGGCGGCTGCGATTTCAACAGCGACTCCGACTTCGCTAGAGCAAAGGTTATCGTGGAGCCTGCGGCGAAGGAACATCCTGCGGTGAAGGGGCAGCCAGCGGAGTTCTGGATCGAGGCGGATTGGACGAATCACGACCGCTCCGTGACCGGGCTGCCGGGCTTTCACGTGCTCCTGCGCGTGGATGAGAGCACGTACACGCCGGTGCGCGACTATTTCCAAACCCGCGGCGGCAAGCCGATGGGCGCGGACCATCCCATCGCTTGGACAAACGAGCCTGCGAGTGGCGGACGCTTCTTCTACACCGAGTTCGGCCATGATCTGCGCTCGCTCAGCACGCCGTTTGCGCGGAGGCATGTGCTAGAAGGGATCAAGTGGGCCGCCGCGGCCGGAAAGTCCGAGAGCAAGCTCGCGAAGTGAGCGTTCGCTGCGGCTTGAAACAAGCCGAGTTGCTTTTCAACAGGCATAGATGCTGCGGCGATAGCTGAAGGGTTCGTCGGTGATGTTCACAGGCCGCGTCGTCATAGCGCACCGCCTTGATGAGCAGCGATTCCTCAGGCTTCCCCGGCACAATCGCCGCGCCCGAGTCCCCGCCCGTCATCCAACCCGCCCGCGTGTCCAGCGTCAGCCCGCCCTTGCTTTGGCCCTTCTCCGACGAGTGGCAGTCGTAGCAGTGGTCTACGAGCAACGGCCGGATGTTCGCCTCGAAGAAGGCGATGCCCGCGCGATCGTCGGCGGCGAGGGACAGGTCATGCGCGGCGAAGAGGGTGAAGGCGAAAGCGAGACGTTAGAATGGCATCGAGGTGTGTTTGCCGGAGGGGTGGGAATCTCACGGGGAAGAGTTTCCGGCGAGCCCGCCCTGTTGTCAGGCTCACGCCGTTGCGTCAACTATGGCGCACACCACCGGCCCAGCCATGAAATCCAGATCACGAACATCAATCATCCCAACCACGTACACCCCGCTGCTTGTCGACTTGAAGGCTCGTGTACGGGCGACGTGGGTGAGGGTGGTGAACCTCAGTTTGGTGCACACAGCGTCCAGCGCCTCAATTTGAAACAAAATGAAACCCAAGCGCCCAACGAAGCCGAGAACCAGAGCCCTTCAGCCTGCGGCTCCGCGCTTTGAGGGGCTGCTGCGTGACCTGCGCGAGTTTATCGCAGAGAGTCGGCGGCAGGTGTTGCGGGCGGTGGATGTGGTGCAGGTGCGGACGTGCTGGGGTGTGGGGCGGCACATTGTCGAGTTCGAGCAGGGCGGCGCGGTGCGGGCAGAGTATGGGGCGAAGCTGCTGCCGCGGCTGGCGGAGAAGCTGACGGAGGAGTTCGGGCGCGGATTCGACGCGTCGAATCTGCGCTACATGCGGCTGTTCTACCACGCCTTCCCAAATTGTGACGCACTGCGTCACGAATTGAGCTGGACGCACTACCGCACGCTGCTGCGCGTGGAGGACGAGGCGGCGCGGGAGTGGTATGTGAAGGAGGCGGTGACGCAGAACTGGAGTTCGCGGGCGCTGGAGCGGCAGGTGTCGCGGCTCTACTATGAGCGGCTGCTCTCCAGTAAGGACCGGAAGGCGGTGCGCGCGGAGGCGGAGGAGAAAATCGCGGAGCTGCCGCCGGTGCCGCGTGAGTTTGTGCGCGACCCGGTGCTGCTGGAGTTCCTCGGTCTGCCGGAGACGGGCCGGCTGCTAGAGTCGGACTTGGAGCAGGGGTTGATTGACCATTTGCAGTCGTTCCTCCTCGAACTTGGCAAGGGCTTCGCGTTCGTCGCGCGGCAGATGCGGGTGAGCACGGAGACGAAGGATTTCTACATTGACCTCGTGTTCTACAACTACCTGCTGAAGTGCTTCGTTATCTTCGACCTGAAGCCGCGAGAACTCACGCATGGCGACATCGGGCAGATGGACATGTATGTGCGGATGTTCGATGAGCAGCAGCGCGGTGCGGGCGACGGCCCGACGGTGGGCATCATTCTGTGCGCTGCAAAGGATGCTTCCATCGTGCGTTACTCCGTTCTGCACGAAAACGAGAAGCTCTTCGCGACTCGCTACAAGCTGGTGCTTCCGACGGAGGAGCAGTTGCGGCTCGAGTTGATTCGCGAGCAGCGTCTGCTGGAGGAACAGGCGGTGCAGAAAGGCAAATAGGCAAGGCTATCCACCCGTGCGCGAACTTTCCCTGTGAGAATCCCGCCTCCGCGGCAAACTTTCGGGAGATGCAGCCTGATGACGAGATTGATTCGATTCTTGACGCGATGGCGCGTGGCGATTCGGGGGCGTTCATGCGGAATGTGGAGGTGCATGGGTTGATGCTGCGGAGCTATATTGGAGCGCAGGTATTCAATGCGGCCCCTGGATGACTGAGGGTGGGCAAAGTCAGTTGGAGATCGGCGCAATCCGGTGCGGGTTTGCGGAGTGCGAGGTTCTCGTGTGGGGAGTTGAGGGCAAGAAAAACCCCGGAGACCATGGGGGTGCTCCGGGGCATGAGTTGGTGCTGGGTGGTGCCGTGGTGGTGCCGGGACCTTGGTTATTCCAGCGGGTGTTCCTTGAGGAGGTCGCTGACGTTGTAGAGGGTGGGGCGGGGGCCGATGGCGTCGCGGATTTTTTTGACTTCGTCGGAGCTGACGGGCGGGGCCAGATTGCCGAAGCTGTTGCGGACGAAGGTGAGGACGGCGGCGACTTCGTCGTCTTTGAGGAGACCGCCGAAGGGAGTCATGGGGACGGTGCCGTCGTATTTTTTGCCATTGAGTTCGAGAGGGCCCATGAGGCCGAAGAGGGTGGCCTTGATGAGACGGTCTGGGTTGCCGGCGACCCATGGACTTTTCGCCAGGGAAGGGAAGGCTGGGTCGAGGCCCTGGCCGTTGGGCTGGTGGCAGGTGGCGCAGTGGGCGTCGCGGAAGTAGACCTCCTGGCCGGCGAGGTATTGTTTTTTGTGTTCGTCGCTGAGGTGAGCGGGAGCTGGGAGGACCGGGTGTTCTGCGACGATGAGTTCGGCCAAGCCGGCGAGGCGGTCGCTGGCGGTGCGGGCGGCGTGGGAGCTCCATTCGTCGAGCGGGAGGGCGGAGGCGGTGGCGACGATTTTGCGGGCTGAGGGGATATCGGTGAGCCATGAGGCGGCGACGATGGCTTCGAGGCGGACGCGGCCGTGTTCATCGGCGGCGGCTTTTTCGAGGAGGGCGGCGTGGTCCTGGATGCGGTGCCAGTTGTAGCGGAGGACGCGGACGGCAGCGGCGCGGGCGTGATAGTCTTTGGCGTTGAGGAGCTGGCGGAGGAGGGTTTCGTCGGCCTGATTGAGGCCCCATGTGACCCAGAGGGCTTCGACGAGGTGGTGTTCGTAGGCTGGGTCAGCTTTGTCGAGACTGGCGGTCCATTTGGCGATGGCTGGGCGGACCTCGTCGAGCGGGCGGCTGCGGAGTTCGCGGCGGCTGCGGTAGCGGGTGCGGTATTCCGGGAGTTTGAGGTTATCGAGGAGAGCGATGATGGGAGCGCCGTCGATTTCTGCAGGTTTGAGGAGCGGGCGGGAAGGGTAGGTGATGCGGTAGATGCGGCCGTGGACGTGGTCGCGGAGCGGGTCGCGGGCGTTGTGCTGCATGTGACCGATGAGGACATTGTGCCAGTCGATCAGGTAGAGCGAGCCATCTGGGGCGAACTCGAGGTCGACGGGGCGGAAGTTGCCGTCGTTGGACTGGAGGAGGTTGTGGCGGAATTCGGTTTTCCAGCCGGTGCCTTCGTCATTGATGGAGTGCTGTTTGATGCCGAGGAAGCCGATGGCGTTGCAGAGGAGGATGTCGCCCTGGACATTGTCAGGGAAGTGTCTGGAGGAGACGAATTCGAGGCCTGAGGTGGGGCGGACGGCCTGGCCTTTGGGGATGAGGTCTGGAGCGGAAGGGGTTTTGCTGCCGAAGGTGGGTTTGACGGAGACTGGGAGCATCCAGTTCATGGTTGGGCCCGAGGTGTGGAGGAGGAAGTCCTGGCCCCATCTGTCGAAGGCGACGCCCCATGGGTTAGGGATGCCCATCTGGACGGTGCGTTCGAGCATGCCGCGCTGAGGGGAGTAGCGGAAGAAGCCGCCGTCGACGCAGCGGACTGGGCCGTAGGGGGTTTCGACGTTGGAGTGGAGGAAGACGCCCTCGCACATCATGAAAGCGCCGGAGGGGTCTGCGGAGAAGGCGCTGATGGCGTGGTGGGTGTCGTGGGTATCGAAGCCGCCGAGGATGATTTCTGTGGAGTCGGCTTTGTCATCGCCGTTGGTGTCGCGGATGAGGACGAGGTTAGGTTCCTGGGCGACGTAGACGCCTTCCGGGGCGAATTCGATGCCGATGGGCATGTGGATGTGGTCGATGAAGACGGTTTCCTTGTCTGCTTTGCCGTCGCCGTCGGTGTCCTCGTAGATGAGGATTTTGTCGTTCGGCATGGCGTCGCCCGGGCGGTAGTGAGGGTAGGTGGGCATGACGCCGACCCAGAGCCTGCCGCGGTCGTCGAAGGCGATCTGCATGGGGTTGGCGAGGTTCGGGAATTCCTTTTCGGAGGCGAAGAGCTCGACCTTGTAGCCCTCGGGGACGGTGAGGGATTTGACGGCGTCGTCGCCGTATTTGTAGTCGACGGAGCCGTTTTTGCCGCTGGACTGGTAGTTGGAGGGGACGGGCGGGAGCGGGTGGGTTTTGGAGTCGTCGACGGCGAGGGAGCGGGAGGTGCCTGAGGCGACGGAGTGGATGAGGTTGTCGCGGAGGGACATCATTTCGCGCGTTTTTTTGACCTCGTCTGGGTAGTTCTGAGGGCCGAAGGGATTGTAGCGCTGACCGTGGGTGTGGACGCCGTTGAGGATGTGATAGTCATTCTGCCAGAACCAGTCCTTCTGTTTGACGGCTTCGTGGACGAGGGAGGGGTCGGGTTTGGTGTCCCACGGTTTGCTGCCGAAGAGGCCGTCGGCGATCCATTTGGCGAGTTGCTGGTAGCCGGCGTCGGTGGGGATGAATCCGTTGGCGGTGAAGCCTGAGGGGCCGCGGAAGGGGGCGAAGTGATTGGTGCTGGCTGCGAAGATATCGATGAAGGTGAGGCCGTTTTTCAATGCGACGCGTCCGACGGCGGCGGCGTAGAGGGCGAGGTTTTCGTTTTCGGCTTTACCGTTCGGGAGGTCGCGTTTGGAGCTGAGGTCTTCGTAGGCGAGCGGGGAGACGAGGACGAGGCGGGGGGCGGATTTTCCGTTGTAGGCCTTGCTGAGGGTGTGCTGGGCGAAGGCGTCGAGTTCGGCTTCGAAGTTGGCGACTTTGGCCGGGCCGTCGAAGGATTCGTTGTAGCCGAAGAAGGCGACGATGGTATCGGCCTTGAGGTGTGCTAGCCATTCGTCGGGCATGGGGAAGAAGCCCTTGCCGTGGTGGGTTTTTTTGTCAGGGTGGAATTTGTCAGCGCCGGGGAAGGCCCATTGGGTTTCGCGTGCGGGGTGGGGGCGGAAGCCGGGGGTGTCGCCGACGTGGCCCATGTTGCGGACGAAGAGCTGCTGGTCCGGGTAGCGGAGGTGGAGTTCGGTTTCGAGGCGGCTGTAGTAGACATCGCGTTCGGCGAGACCGTTGCCGAGGAAGACGACGTGTTCGCCTTTCTGGGGTGGGGCGACGGTTTGCGGGCGTTTTTCGGTGGCGGTGGCGGGGACCGGCATGAGGGCGTGGGACGCGTTGGCCGGGGCGTTGTTCATGCCGGCCGGGTTGGCGGCGGCGGCGGGTTTGGGGGCGTCCTTTTTCTTTGGAGTGGGGCGGCCGGTGGGTGGGCTTTTGCCGAGGACGTAGTCGTCTGGTTTGAGGTTCCGGTTTTTGTAGAAGTCCTTCTGGCCGATGCCTGCGAAGGGCGTGGGTTCGAAGGGATCGACGACGGCGGCGTCGGCTTTGTCCGGGACGGGGAGGCCGGTGAGGTGGAGGGAGACGTTGACGAAGAGACGGCGGAGGTCTTCGTCGGCGAAGTCCTGGGAGGCTCCGAGGGTGGTGCAGAAGGCGTTGCCTTTGGCGGTGCCGTTGGGAGCGGTGTACTCGCGGAGCCACGCGAGGGGCATCATGGGGTTGTTTTTGGGGCCGTCGATGGGTTTCGAGGCTGGGTCGAGGGAAGCGGTGACGGCTCCGCGGAGGAGGATGGTGGCGGCTTTCTGGTCGAGGTTGGCGATGCCGTAGACATCGGTGGGGCCGAAGATTTCGCCGACGCCTTTGAGGACGGCGTGGGAGGCGTTGGGGGATTCGACGACGCCGAGGGTGCCCTGACTGCCGTGAGCGCCGTGGTGATTGACCCAGCGTTCGCCGAGGATTTTGAGGCCGAAGTCGCTCCACTTGAAGTCGCCGGTCTGGGCGTTGCCGAGGAAGGCGTGGGTGGCGGTGCGGAAGCCGATGACGGGTTTACCGGCGTTGAGGAATTCGGCGAAGTTGGTGATCTGGTCTGGGGGGAGCTGGCGGAAGCGGGTGCCGATGATCATGAGATCGGCGCTGTCGAGGGCTTCGGTGCCGGGGATATTGGTCTGGCAGTTGGGGTCGATGAAGCCGCCGTCGGGGTTGGTGGAGAAGAGGACGGTGCAGTCGAAGCCGTGTTTCTGGCTGAGGATCTTGGCGAGCATCGGGCAGGATTCCTCGCTGCGGTATTCTTCATCGCCGGCGACGAGGACGATTTTTTTGCCGTTCGGGGTGCCTTTGGGGGGGAGGTGGAGCCGGTCGGCGGCGGAGACGAGGCCGGTGAGGGCGGTCAGGGTGAGGATGATGGCGTGGCGCATGTTGATGAAATGGGATTGGGAAGGATGATTCCGGGAATGCCGGGACGTGCCCGAGAATACTGAGTCCCGGTGCGAAAGCTATCATCGGGCGGGGTGCAAGGGCCGACTGGGGAGGTCGGGGGGCGCGAAGACGGGGGAGGGAAATAGTATATGGTGAATAGTGAATAGTGAATAGTGAAAGGGGGCGCGTTGGGATGGGGGCGTGTGGGGAGAACGCCGAGCTGGGGCTCAGCGCTCCCAGGGGCTTGTACCGAGTGGGCAAAGGGAAGGGCGGCACCTTGCGGGGCCGCCCTTCCGGGAGTGAGTTAGTGAGTTGGAGGGCTGGGGTGGCCCCTGGGGGTCACTTGTAGCTGGCTTGGGCGCCTTTGACGTCGCGTTTTTTGACCCAGGGCATGAGGGAGCGGAGTTTTTCGCCGGTTTTTTCGATCGGGTGTTTCTCGCCGTCCTTGAGGAGCTTGTTGTAGGTTTTGTAGCCGCCTTCGTATTCTTTGATCCAGCCTTTGGCGAATTTGCCGGACTGGATGTCCTTGAGGGCTGCTTTCATGCGCTTTTTGACGGAAGCGTCGATGATTTTGGGACCGACGGAGACGTCGCCCCATTTAGCGGTTTCCGAGATGGAGAAGCGCATGCCTGCGATGCCGGCCTCGTTCATGAGGTCGACGATGAGTTTGAGTTCGTGGAGGCACTCGAAGTAGGCCATTTCGGGGCTGTAGCCTGCTTCGACGAGGACTTCGAAGCCGGCCTGGACGAGAGCGGAAGCGCCGCCGCAGAGAACGGCTTGTTCGCCGAAGAGGTCGGTTTCGGTTTCTTCCTTGAAGTCTGTTTCGATGACACCGGCGCGGGTGCCGCCGACGCCTTTGGCCCATGCGAGGGCGATTTTCCTGGCTTCCTTGCCGCCCTGGTGGACGGCGATGAGGGCGGGGACGCCTTTGCCTTCGGTGAACTGACGGCGGACGATGTGGCCCGGGCCTTTGGGGGCGCACATGATCACGTTGACGTTAGCCGGTGGAACGATGGTCTTGAAGTGGATGGCGAAGCCGTGGCTGAAGAGGAGCGTCTTGCCTTTGGTGAGGTTAGGCTCGATGTCTTTTTCGTAGACGGCTGGGATTTTGGTGTCGGGGACGCCGACGAAGATGACGTCGGCTCTTTTGACGGCTTCGGCGGTGTCGACGACTTCGAAGCCGTATTCTTTGGCGACGGGGATGGACTTGCTGCCTTTGTAGAGACCGATGATGACGTGGACGCCGCTTTCCTTGAGGTTGAGGGCGTGGGCGTGGCCTTGGGAACCGAAGCCGATGACGGCGCAGGTTTTGCCTTTGAACACGCCGAGGTCGGCGTCTTTGTCCGTGTAAACTTTAGCTGGCATGATGGGGGTGGGGGTCGTTGGGTAGTTGGGAGTGTGTTGTCAGGAAACGAGTTCTTCGGGGGCGTCGTCGACGCGGGGGAGGGCGATGCGGCCTGTGCGGGTGAGGTCGAGGATGCCGAAGTTGTCCATGAGGGCGATGAACTTGGTGATTTTGGCGTTGTCGCCGGTGAGTTCGATGGTGACGACGCTGCGGCCGACGTCGATGATTTTGGCGCGGAAGATCTGGCAGAGTTCGATGACTTCGGCGCGGGATTCGCGATCGACCCTGACCTGGAGGAGGACGAGTTCGCGATCGACGTAGTCGCCTTCACGGAAGTCGATGACCTGGATGACGTCGATGAGTTTATCGAGTTGTTTGATGATCTGATTGAGGACGTTTTCCTTTTCGCGGACGACGATGGTCATGCGGCTGACCTTGGCGTCGTGGCTTGGGCCGACGTTGAGGGTGTGGATATTGTAGCCGCGTCCACTGAACATGCCTGCCACGCGGGCGAGGACGCCGAATTTGTTTTCGACGAGAACGGAGATAGTGTGGAGAGTCATAAGGAGACGAGACCAGTGGCTGCCTGGCAGACCGGAAAAAGAGCGGCGAGTCTCAATCCGACCGGGCGGCGGGTCAAAGGGAATTTACGGGGCCTTGGCTGGTGGGTTCGGCGGGGAGTCAGCGGGGCAGGGGAGAGTTAGGGAACTGCTGATTGAAGAGGGTTTTGAAGGTATTTTCCCCGGTGACGGGGGCGTTTTCGTTGACGAGGGCGGGGAGGATGCTGGACCACCATGAGTCGTAGGCGGCGGCGAGTTCCTTGACGACGTCTGGGTGGGAGGAGGCGACGTTGGATTGTTCGCCTGGGTCTGCGGAGAGGTCGAAGAGTTGCCAGCCGGGTGTTTTTGGGGCGGTGCTGACGATTTTCCAGCGGGAGTTGCGGATGGCGCAGTTGTGGAATTTGGAGTCGGCGGCTTTACCGCGGGGCCAGCGGCCGACGTGGGTGACGAGGGTACGGTCGGGCCATGGGGCGGCGGGGTTTTCGAGGAGCGGGACGAGCGAGCGGCCTTCGATTTGTTTTTGGGCGGCAGGGGAGAGTGGGGCGGCGGCGATGGCGGCGAGGGTGGGGAAGACGTCGAGGTGTGCGGCTGGTGCGGAGATGTCGGCGGGGGAGATGGTGCCGGGCCAGCGCCAGAAGGAGGCGGCGCGGACACCGCCCTGCCATGGGGAGCCCTTGGTGCCGCGGAGACCGCCGGAGTGGGTGGGGATGCCGGCGGTGCCGCCGTTGTCGTTCATGAAGAGGACGAGGGTATTGCGTTCGAGACTGCGGTCGGCGAGCCACTGGAGGAGACGGCCGGTGTTGTCGTCGATGTTGGCGATCATGCCGAAGAATTTGGCGGCTTGCGGGGGGACCTTGTCCTTGTAGCGAGCCTCGTCTTCGGGGCGGACGTGGAGCGGGCCGTGTGGGGCGTTGGTGGCGATGTGGGCGAAGAAGGGTTGGGAGGGAGGGATGGATTCCATCCACTGCATGGCGGTGGAGAAGAAGACATCGGTGCAGTAGCCGGAGGTTTTTTCGAAGGTGCCGTTGTGGAGGATGAAGGGGCTGAAGTAGGAATTGCCGGGGGCGTCGCCGCAGGAGCCGGGGTAGGATTGGCCGATGCCGCCGGCTCCGTGGAAGAAGGATTCGGAGTAGCCGCGTTTGGCGGGCCAGTAGTCGGGTTGGTCGCCGAGGTGCCATTTGCCGAAGATGCCTGTGGCGTAGCCTGCGGCTTTGAGGGAGTCGGCGAGCGTGACGGCGGATGGGGCGAGGCGTTCGCGTTCCTCGATGGTGTGGGTGATTCCGTTGCGGAATTCGTGGCGGCCGGTGAGGAGGGCGGAGCGGGTGGGGGCGCAGGTGGGGCTGACCTGGAAGTCGGTGAAGCGGGCGCCTTCGCGGTGGAGACGGTCGAGGTTAGGAGTTTTGAGGATGGGATTGCCGTGGCAGGAGAGGTCGGCCCAGCCCTGATCGTCGGTGATGATGAGGATGATGTTGGGGCGGCGGCCGGCGAGCGGGGTGGCTGCGGAGAGGGAGGCTGGGGCAGCGAGGAAGAGGACGAGGGAGAGGAGGCGCAGCATGCCTTTAGAGTAGGCGGCAGGCGTGGGGGGGCGGGGGGCCGCAAACGCGGCATGGGGAAGGGTCAGGGGGGCGTGGTGGTGGCGGTGGGGAGGAAGGGGAGCCATGCGTCGCGCTCGCGGGGGCGGCCGACGACGAGGAACCCGCCGGAGGGTGCGAGTTGGGCCATGAGATTGTGGAATGATTCTGGGGAGGTGATGGGTTGGACGTTGCGATGGGAGCTGTCGCTGACGTGGAGGATGGCGTCGCCCTTGTGGATGGAGGAGGCTAGAGGTGAGGCTGGGTCGACGGAATCGACGTGGACGCCGATGAGTTCTTCGAGGCCGAGGAGATTGCGTTCGTAGCGGCGGAGGGGGCGGACGGAGAGGCCGAGGACGGAGAGGGGTTCGCCGGGGAGTCTTTGGGGAGGGCCTTGTCGAAGTCGGCGACGGGGAGGGAGGTTTTGATGATTTCGGTGCCGCGTCTGACGGTCATGGTGATGGTGCTGCCGACTGGGTGATTGCGGACGGCGCGGCGGTATTCGCCTGTGGAGGTGACGCGGAGATTGTCGAGGGCCTCGATGATGTCGTCTTTGCGGAGGCCAGCGGATTCTGCTGGTGAGAGGCGAGCGACGCCGCGGACGATGACGGCTTCGGGTTCTGCGCCGTGCTGGTAGTAGTTTTCGGGCCAGTCGTCGACGGTGAGGCCGAGGTAGGTGCGTGGGCGGGATTTGTGGAGGAGCCGGTCGAGGGCGTCTGCGAGGTCGTTGGAGGGGATGGCGAGGCCGTAGCCTTCAGCGGAGGCGTCGTCGTCTGGTCCCATGAGTTTGCGGGTGACCATGCCGATGATGTCGCCGGAGAGACTGACGAGCGGGCCGCCGGAGTTGCCGGGGTTGATGGTGCAGGTGGTCTGGAGGTAGGTGGTGTAGGTGTCGCTGAGGCGGCGGTCGCGTTTACTGATGATGCCGTGGGTGACGGTTTCGCTGAGATTGAAGGGACTGCCGAGGGCGAGGACCATGTGGCCGGCGCGGACCTTGTCGGAGTCGGCGAGGCGGAGGGGAGAGAAGACCTCGTTAGGGGAGGCTGGGGTGACTTTGAGGAGGGCGAAGTCGAGTTGGTCGTCCTTGTCGATGAGGGTAGCGGAGCGAGGGGATTCCTCGCCGTGGAGGGTGACTTTGAGGGAATCGAGCCCGCCTTCGATGACGTGCCAGTTGGTGATGATGTGGCCTTCTGGGGTGACGATGGCTCCTGAGCCGACGCCTGGTTCGCGGGATTCTGCGGATTCGGAGACTGGGGGTTGGCCTGGGCGGAGCGTGCGTTCGGTGACGGGGATGGAGCGCTCGACGTGGATGCTGACGACGCCTGGGAGGACGGCCTGGACGACGGAGGCGAGTTCGTCGTTGAGGGCTGAGGCGACGGGGATGCGGTTGAGGTCGATGCGGGGCGGGGAGGAGGCGGCGTCTGGGGGAGGGTTGAGAGGGATCGAGCGGCCGCGCCATGCGTAGCCGGCGGTGGCGGCGGCGAGGACCGCGGCGGCGGAGATCCACGGGCGTGCGGAGGGCGGCATGGCTGGGGAGTCAGGGAGCGGGTGGGAGTTTTTCGATGCGGAGCCGGTTCATTTTGCTGGAGAAGCTGACATCGAGAGTGACGCCTTTGCCTGGTTTGAGGCTGGCGATCCATGCGATGTGGGCTGGGTCTGGGGTCCATTTACCGGAGGCATCGCGGGCGCCGCGGGCACCGATTTCGACGACGAGGGCGACGAGGGCCTCGGGTTGTGGGGCGGTGCTGGAGGGAGCGGGGACGGCCTTGGTGATTTTGATTTTGAAGGCTGAGGTCCGGTCGTTGATGGTTTCGACGATCCCGGAGACGGAGCCTGCGAAGCCTGCGGTTTCTGCGGGCATGGAGCTGGCGGGCGCGGGAGGCGGGGGTGCTGCTGTGGGCGCGGGTGCTGCTGGGGGGGCAGGGGCGTCGGCGGGAGGGTTGGCAGCTGGGGTGTCGGCTGGAGGGTTGGCAGCGGAGGCGGAGCTGTGGAGGGCTGCGAGGGCTGGAGCCAGACGGAACAGGAGGCCGAGATTCATGGCGGGGTGGTCATTCCGGAGAGAGGTGAGGTGGACAGAGCGCGAGGGGAGCAGGGAGTGCGGAAGACATTCCGCCGCGAGCGCGTAGGGGGTTATCCTCTGGCGACGGTGAGGACGGCGACGGTTTGGGCGGCGCCTTTGTGTTTGAGGATGGCGGCGCAGGCGTTGGCGGTGGAGCCTGTGGTGAGGACATCGTCGATGAGGAGGATGGGTCTGCCGGTGGTGTGGCGGGCGGCGCGCCAGCGGAGGTCGAAGGCGGATTTGAGATTGAGGAGACGGTCTTCGCGGCGGAGGGCGGCCTGGGTGGAGGTGTAGCGGAGGCGGCGGAGGGCGTTGACGACGGGGAGGCCGGAGAGGGAGCTGAGGGAGTTGGCGAGTTCAGCGGACTGGTTGAATTCGCGTTCGCGGAGGCGGCGAGGGTGAAGGGGGACGGGGACGAGGATCCAGTCCTTGCGGGCGGCGATGCGAGGGTCGTTGAGGGCGTTGAGGAGGAGAGAGGCTAGGGGGAGGCGGAGGGCGATGCGGCGGCCGTACTTGAAGTGGTGGATGGCGGCGCGGATGGGGCCGCGGCTCATGAAGGCGGCGACGGCGAAGGCGTAGTGCTGGGGTTGGCCCATGCAGTTGGGGCAGGTGAAGTCGTCGGCGATGGCGCCGGTGAATGGTTCGCAGCAGATGGCGCAGAACGGGCTGGTGATGGGGGAGAGGGAAGCGGAGCAGTCATGGCAGAAGCGGGATTGAGCGAGGTTGGCGTCGAGCGGGGAGTCGCAGGCGGCGCAGTGGGCAGGCCAGACGAGATTGAGGGCGGCCATGTGCCATGGGGACCAGAGGCCGGGGGCTGACAGGAGGCGGGAGGACATGTCAGGGAGGGTTGGGAGGCGGGAGCGGGTGATTAGCGAAGAGGTACTCTGCGACGGGGGTGCCGCCGATGAGGTGTTCTGTGAGGATGCGTTCGAGGACGGCTGGGGAGCAGCTATGGTACCATGTGCCGTCGGGGTAAACGACGGCGATGGGGCCGTGGGTGCAGATGCGGAGGCAGTTGGCCTTGGTGCGGTAGACGGAGGGTGCGGGGCCGCCGGAGAGGCCGAGTTCGGCGAGACGGCGTTTGAGGAAGTCCCATGAGGCGAGACTGTCGTCGCGGGAGCAGCATTTGGCTTCTGACTGATCGGCGCAGAGGAAGAGGTGTCGGCGGCAGGATGGGATGCCGAGGGAGGCGGCGATGGAGGCTGGGTCCTGCATGGCGGCGCGGGCGGGTGTTATTTGCGTTTCATGTTGCTGAAGATGACCTCTTTTTCGATGCGTTCGCCGCCTGGCATGAGTTTGGCCTGACCGTCGCCGTGGAAGTCCGAGCGTTCGACGGCCCATGGCTGGCCTGGGTAGCGGTAGGGTTCGTACTCGCCGGCGGGGATCTGATCGGGGATGTAGCTGGGGTCTTTGAGGCCAGCGGTGATGCCCATTTGTTCCTGGGCTTCGCCTTTTTTCTCTTTTTTCTTCATGCGGAGTTCTGCGGGGCAGAACCATGAATTGACGTCCATGCCGTAGGGTTTCATGGTTTCCATCCACCAATCCCAGAGTTGGTCTTCGGAGACCTCGACATTGTCATCGTCGGTGCCGGGCTCCTGAGGCCACTCGTGTTTATCTACGATGTGGTTATTGAGGGCGGTGCCGAGGTTTCTGAGCCGCTGCATGCAGGCGAGGGAATCGGCGCGGGTGATCCATTTGGAGTAGCTGGCCCATGCGACGAGGGTGAGGATCATGACCAGAACCATTACCAGCATGATCTCAATGAGAGTGAGGGCGCGGCGGTAACGGGGTGCGGATGGCTTTGGGGTCATGCAGTCGGGCTGGCTTGGACAGGGAGGGTGAATATATGCTGCCGGGGGATCCGGTAAAGGAGCATTAGAGGCGGCGGGGGCCTTGTGAAAAGGAAAGCCGCCGTCGGGTGGACCCGGCGGCGGCTGAGAGGGGATGGGCAGGTGGCGGATTACTTGCCGTAGACTTCTGCTTCGATGTACTGGTTCATGTCATCGATGTTGCGGCCATTGGACCAGAAGCGGACGTAGCGGGCTTTGATGCCTTTGACTGGCATGGCGCGGCCGTTGTTGGTTTCGACCCATGACTGGTCCTGGCCGACGCCGAATTCGGCGGAGTTGTCGAAGTCGTTGTTGAAGACGGTGGTGGCGTTTTTCATTTCGGGGTCGTCGGAGACTTGGACGATGACGTCCTTGTAGATGACGGCCTGTTTGTGGAAGTGCCAGAGCCAGACGAGCCAGATTTCCTTGGATTCGCCGAGGTCGATCTGGACCCAGTGTTTACCGGGCATGAGGTCGGCGAAGAAGCCGTCGTCGCCTTCCTTGTCGCCATCGGTGATGAGTTTGAGGGATTCGGCGTCGCCGGAGGGGAGCGGGGCTGGGTCGCTGGAGGTGACTGGTTTGCCCTTGGAGAGAAGGACGACGCCTTCTGGGGTCTGGACTTCGAGGGTTGGTTTGCCGCTCTTGTCGAGGTTGGGGGGAGGGTTGCTGTCCGGGAGCGGGGTGCCTGCGAAGAGCGGTTTAGGCATCACCGGTTTGATGGTGATGGCTGGGCCGGATGGGGCTGGTGAGGGCGCTGGGGCCGGGGTGGCTTCCGGGGCAGGCGCTGGAGTTGGAGTTGGCGCTGGCGCGGGAGTTGGAGTTGGCGCGGGAGTTGGAGTTGGGTCTGGAGCCTTGGGAGTTGGAGCCGGGGCAACTGCCGGTGTGGCTGGTGCCGTGGTCGTGCCGTAGATTGAGGGAGAGGCGGTTGCGCCGCCGGAGGAGGCGGAGGAGAGCGGGGCGAGGCCTGGGGCGGATTTGTCGCAGGCGGCGAGGGTGGCGAGAGCGACCGCGGAGAGGGCGGTGGCTGCGCGGGAAAGCGTCGATTTTTTCATGGGTGGGAAGCGTGATGAAGCGGCCTTGGGTCAGGCGACTGTGAAGTCCTCGGGTTTGAAGTCGATGCGTTTGGCCTGGGAGACGGCATCATTGATGGCGAGGACGGCGCGGCAGCATTTGTAGGCTTCTTCGACGGGGCAAGCGAGGTCGGTTTGGGGGCCGGCGGCGCGGACCACGTCGAAGAAGTTTTCGAGGTGGTGCTGGTGTGGAGGTTTTTCGTCGAGTTCCTTGGGGAGGGCCGGGAGTTCGTAGGGATCGGCGGGGATGGAGACGCGGACGTCCTGAACGCCTTCTTTTTCGAGCCACGGGTCTGGACGGTTCCAGAGTTTGGGGCGTTCCCAGAACTTGTTGTAGACGGTGGCTGGGGGTTTGCGGAGGAAGCCTTGTTTGGCGAGGGTTTCCCATGCACCGACCTTGTCTTCGGTGGTGTCTTTTTCGCGGTAGACCTGATTGTAGACGGGCTGTTCCGAGATGACGATGGTGCCTTCGACGCCCATGATTTTCTCGTAGTAATTCTGGGAGCCGTTGGTGGTGAGGACTTGGTAGACGACGCGGACGAGGCCGAATTCCGGGGTATCGTAGTCGTAGATGAGGATGGCGTTATCGAGGTGTTCGTAGCTGAACTTGGTGCCGTCCGGGAGGTCGCGGTTTTTGTAGTAGTCGAGGCCGCCGGCGGCGGTGAGGGACTTCGGGGTGGTGCCGAGGATCCAGTTGAAGATATCGATCTGGTGGGCGCCGAGGTCGGAGATGGGGCCGCCGCCGTATTTTTTGAACCAGCGCCAGTTGGCGAATTCGAAGAGATTGGCGTAGCCGGCCTTTTTGAATTTTTCGACTTCGGCGGCACCGACCTTGGGGAGGAGCGGGTTTTTGACCGAGCGGTTCCACTGACCGTAGAGGTGGGTGACCTGGCCGAGGAGGCGTTTTTCGCGGAGCAGCTGGTCGCGCATGAAGCGGTAGCGCGGGTTGCTGCGGCGCTGGTGGCCGATCTGGAGGAGCTTGCCGGTCTGGCGTTGGGCTTTGACCATGTCGGCGGCAGCCTCGATGGAATTGGACATCATTTTCTCGCAGTAGACGTGTTTGCCTGCTTCGAGGGCCTGGCGGGAGTAGGAGGCGTGGAGCCAGTCTGGGGTGGCGATGAGGACGGCGTCGACCTCTTTGACCTTGGCGAGCATTTCGGACATTTCGGCGAAGTCCTGAGTGCCGATCTTGCCTGCGGGGTCGATGGAGCGTTTGGCGGAGATGCGTTTCTGGTCCCAGAGGTCGCAGACGGCGGCGAAGCGGACGCCGGGGATGCGGACGGTGGAGGCGGTGAGAGCGGCCATGCCCTGCTGGCCGCAGCCGACGAGGGCGATATTGATGGCGGCGGAGTCTTCCTTGCCTGCGGCGCGAGCGGCGATGCGGCTGTAGCTGAGGGCGGAAGCTGTGATGGTGGAATTCCGGAGGAATTTGCGGCGTGTGAGGTCGCTTTGGAGACGGCTGGTCGCTGGTGTGGCGTTGGTGTTCATGGGCACAGGTGCGGGCGTTGGGTGGATTGACGGGTGTGGCAATGACCCGACGCGGCGCGCGGAGCCGCGGACGGAGAGTGTGGGATTAGAAGCGGGTGAGGGCGAAGCGGTTGTACTTCACGAGGGCGAGAGCGATGACGTAGTACATGGTGTACTGGACGAGCATGCTGGCGGTTGGGTTGTCGGGGAGAGTCATCTGGCCGAGAGCGAGGGAGAGCCAGATGAAGCCGCCTGCGAAGAGGGCGAGGCGGTTGAGGAAGCCGATGATGATGGCGAGGCCGACGCCGATCATGGCGTAGGGGAGGCCTTCGGCGAAGAGGAAGAACATCCATGAGAGGGCATTGGAGCCCTTGACGGTGAAGACGGCTGGGTTGTTGAAGCCGCCGAATTCGTAGACTGGTTTGGCGACGGACATCCAGCGGCCGGACTTGGTGACTTCCTTGGTGACCGGATCTTTTTCGTCGTGCCAGTAGGCAGTGGAGTAGGTGTAGGGGGGAGCGGGGCTCTTGAATTTTTCAGCGCCTGCGAGGACGAGCATGAGACCGAGGGTGACCCGCAGGAGGAGGTAGGCGAACGCACCGCCGGAGCAGCATGAGCCGGAGACGGCTGGGGCGGGCGAGGAGGGCGGATTAGCTGGAGAGGAAGGCTGAGCCATGACGGGCTGGGAAATCGGGGTTGGATGCGGTCAGGGAGGAAAGCAGACGGGCACAGTGGGGACCGTTTTTCAGAATTCCAGAGGAAAGATGAGATGAGGGTGGGTCAGCGGCGCTGGAGTCTGAGGAACATGAAGAGGCCGAGGCCGCCGAAGGCGACGTTGGGGAGCCAGACCCAGAGGTAGGGGAGCCTTGCGGCGTTGTCTTTCCAGAGTTCGCCGAGCATGATGAGGGTGAAGTAGGAGATGCCGACGACGAGACTGAGGACGAAGCCTGAGGAAGTTTCGCGGCGCTGGGCGGTGATGCCGAAGGGGATGCCGACGAGGGCGAGGACGAAGCAGGCGAGGGAGAAGCTGAGGCGTTTGTGGAATTCGGTGAGGATTTCGGTGGAGGAAGGGAGGGCGTGGCCGTGGAAGGAGGCTTCGAGGGCTGGGCGGTTGCGGATGCCGGACCAGAGTTCGGACATTTTGAGGCCGTCGACGCGGATGCGTTCCGAGCGTTCGAGGAGGCGGCTGAGGGGGACGGAGACTGGGGAGCTGCGGGATTCGAATTCGGCGACATCGGGGACGAGACGGGAGGCTTCGTCGATGCGTGTTTCGCGTGCTTCGATTTCTGCTGGGGAGAGACGGGCGCGGTCTTCGTCGGTGATGGGGGCGGGCCAGCGGCGGTTGACGACGAAGGCGTTTTCCATGGACATTTCGAGGGCGCGTTTGGAGCGGAGGCCGGAGTCGTCGATTTCGGCGCGGCGTGCGATGGTGACGCTGCCTGGGCGGGAGCGAGCGATGTCGGCTTTTTCGCCGGCGAGGGAGAAGAGCTGGACATTTTCGAGGGAGTGGCCGTTGCGTTTCTGGGCGAAGACGAGGTAGCCGGGGATGGCGGTGACGGGGGTATCCGGGGTGAAGAGACTGGAGGGGTCTTCGAGGGCGGCCTGCTGGGTGAGTTTGCGGCTTTCGGTGTAGGCGTGTGGGGCGACGGTGGTATTGATCCAGAGGCAGAAGGCGGAGAGGGCGGTGGCGGCGGCGAAGACGGGGAGGCAGATGCGGCGGAGGCTGAGGCCGGCCATGCGCATGGAGATGAGTTCGTTGTCAGCGGAGAGACGTCCGAAGGTGAGGAGGACGGCGGTGAGGACGCCCCATGGGACGGTGTAGCTGAGGGACCAAGGGAAGGCGTAGCCGATGAATTTGAGGACGGCGGAAGGGGTGAGGACCCCGCTGACGAGGAGGTCGAGGAGTTTTTTGAAGATCTGGCCGAGGACGAGGATGACGCTGAGGACCGCCACGGCGAAGAGGGTGGAGAAGATGACCTGGCGGCTGAGATAGCGGTCGAGGATGCGCATGCCTTGGGGGTTCATCGGGCTCTGGGGGAGGGTTGTCAAATCCGAAGGGGTGGCTGGGGTGTGGGTGCGGTGTAAACTCTTCTTGTGCGGCGGTTGTGAGCTTCCATGGTCGGGGGCGCTGAGTTGAGCGCCAGTTTTTCCCATGAGTTCCGACCGGTCCAAACACACTGCGCACCTGCTGATCTTTCTGACGGTTCTGATCGACCTGATCGGGTTTGGCATCCTGATTCCGATTCTGCAGCCGTTTGCGGCGAAGTTTGGGGCGAGTGACATGCAGGCGATGTGGCTGATGGGGATTTACAGCCTGATGCAGTTTTTCTTTTCGCCGGTGCTGGGGCGGTGGTCTGACCGGATTGGGAGGCGGCCGGTGATCATTGCGAGTCTGGTGGGGAGCATGCTGGGTTATCTGATCATTGCGCAGGCGGAGAATCCTGTGCTGAGCATGAATGGGAAGCTGAGTCTGGTGCTGTTGTTTGCGGCGCGGGTGGTGACGGGGATCTGCGGGGCGAGTTTTTCGACGGCGCAGGCGTATCTGGCGGATATCACGGCACCGGAGAAGCGGGCTGGGGTGATGGGGATGATCGGGGCGGCGTTCGGGCTGGGGTTTGTGCTGGGGCCGGTGATTGGGGGATTGACGAGTGACACGAGGTTCGGGCCGTCGCTGCCGTTTTACATTGCTGCGGCGATGAGTTTTCTGAATGCGTTGTTCTGCTGGAAGAGTTTGCCGGAGACCCTGCCGCCTGAGAAGCGCGGGGAGGTTAGGGCGAAGGTGTCGATTCTGGGGACGATGAAGCGGATGGGAGACACGCATTTTCCGGCGGTGCTGGTGAGCAATTTTCTGGTGATCATGGCGTTTTCGGTGATGACGGCGACGTTTGTGATCTGGGCGGGGAAGGAACTGGGGTACAGCCAGCGGCAGATTGGGTTGCTGTTCGGGTTCATCGGGATGATTGCGATCGTGATTCAGGGCGGGCTGATCCGGCGGATAGCGAAGAACGGGAACGAGGCGAAGCTGGCGTTAGGGGGTGCGGTGGCGATGGTGGTGAGTCTGGCGCTGCTGCCGTGGGGTGCGGCGCTGCCGGTGTTGCTAGGGGTGATGGCACTGATGTCGGTGGGGAACAGCCTGACGACGCCGACGCTGAACACGCTGGCGTCGCGGTGCGGGACGGTGCAGACCCAGGGGGAGACGATGGGGGCGATGTCCGGGGCTGGGAGCCTCGGGCGGTTTTTCGGGCCGTTTATCGGCGGGTGGGTGATGCAGATTGCGCCGGGGCGTTATGAGTGTGCGTTCTGGCTGGCGGCGGTGTTCATGGCGGCGGCGGTGGTGGCGATTCTGAGGATCCGGCCGGTGGTGGTGGCGGGAGCAGACGGGAAGTGACAAATGCTGCGGGGGGCGGCATGTTGGGGGGATGAAATCGGCGACGGAGCAGAGCGGTCACGGGAGCGATGTGTTGTCGCCGTGGGATTTGTTCATGCTGGGGATTTCGCTGCTGGTGCTGGCGTCGCTGGCGTTGGAGATGCTGCTGCCGATGGAGGCGGACGCGCTGCGGCTGCTGAACCGGATCGACACGGTGATGTGCGGGTTTTTCCTGGCGGATTTCGGGGTGCGGCTGGTGCGTGCGAAGGACCGGTGGGCGTATATGAGGTGGGGGTGGCTGGATTTGTTATCGAGCGTGCCGTGGCAGGAAGTGTTTGCGTGGGGGAGACTGTACCGGGTTGTGAGGGTGGTGCGGGCGGTTAGGTCGGTACGTCACATTGTGCTGGTGCTGCGGCGGCGGCGGGCGCAGAGCATGTTTCTGGGGGCGTTTCTGGTGGGGCTGGTGCTGATCGAGGTGAGCAGTTTTGCGATCTGGCACTTTGAGAAGGGAGCGCCGGGGGCGAATATTACGGATCCGCAGCGGGCGTTCTGGTGGGCGCTGGTGACGATTACAACGGTGGGTTACGGGGATGTTTACCCTGTGACAACAGGCGGGCGCGTGGTGGCGGCGTTTCTGATGTTTGGGGGGATCGGGTTGTTTTCGTCATTTGCGGCGCTGCTGTCGTCGTGGCTGACGAGTCAGGAAGTGGAGCGCGAGGAGGAGGATCACCTGCGATTGCTGCGGGGGGAGTTGCGGGAGATGAGGGGGGAGATCACTCTGCTGCGCGAGGAACTGCAGCGGGAGCGCGCAGGGCGGCGGCGGGAATGAGGCGTTCGAGGGCTTCGTCGAGGGAGGGCAGGGTGAAGCGGAAGCCGGAGTCGAGGAGACGGCGCGGAATGGCGCGGCGGCCGAGGAGGAGCGGTTCGGCGTCCATGCCGGCGAGCCATGCGGCGGCTTTGGCGATGGGTGCGGGGGCTCGGGGGCACCATGGGCGGGAGTGGGTGCGGCGGAGGGCGGCCATGAAGTCGGCGTTGCGGGCCGGGTTGGGGGAGGAGGCGACGACGGGGCCGTGGAGGGAAGCGTCCTGGAGGGCGAAGAGGACGGATTTGACGGCGTCGTCGGCGTGGATCCAGCTGAGCCATTGGTTGCCTGAGCCGGCGGCTGCGCCGAGGCCTGCGCGGACGAGGGGGGCGAGGGCGCGGCAGATGCCGCCGCGTTCTGAGAGGATGAAGCCGAAGCGGAGGGCGACGCGGCGGATGTCGGGCATGGGTGCGGTGAAGGTTTCGGATTCCCATGTGCTGCAGACGTTGGCGCAGAAGCCGGAGCCGGGGAGGGATTGTTCGGTGCAGTCGGCGTCGCCGGTATTGCCGAACCATGCGACCGAGCTGGCCTGGATCCATGTTAGAGGCGGAGCGGAGGCGCGTCGGACGGCTTCGGCGAGGGCGCGGACGCAGTTGAGGCGGGACTGGAGGATGGCGGCGCGATTGGATCTGGTGAAGCGGCACTGAGTGCTGCGGCCGGCGAGATTGATGACGGCGGTGGCACCGTCGAGGGCGCCGACCCATGAGTCGAAGGTGAGACCGTCCCAGCGGATGGGGCGGACGCCGTGGGGGAGTTTCGGGTTGGGCTGGCGGGTGAGGACGGAGACGTCCCAGCCGGCGGCGGAGAGGGCGGGGATGAGGAGGCGGCCGAGAAATCCAGTGCCGCCGGCGATCACGACGCGGGGTCGTGTTTCGGTGAGATGTGCTGTATTCATGGGAAAGGGGATGGGATTGTCAGTCGCTGCCGAGACCGAGGAGGGCGAAGACCTTGTCGCCGAGTTTCATGGCTTTCTGGAGGCGGGAGGCGGGCATGCGGCTCATTTTATCGAACCATGAGGCGCTGAGTTCGAAGAAGCCCTTGAGGTCTTCGAGGCGCTGGCGGGTGTAGGCGTCGGCGGCGTCGTTGGCGTCGGCGTGGGCGATGCAGTCGTGGAGGAGGGAGACGGTGGGGTCGACCTCGCGTTTTTTGCGTTCGGCGGCGATGACGCGGAACATTTCGAAGACATCCTTGAGGGTTTCGAAGTGGTCGCGTCGGTCGCCGGGGAGGTGGACGACTTTGACGACGCCCCAGTTCTGGAGTTCGCGGAGACTGTTGCTGACGTTGGAGCGGGCGACCCCGAGGGCGTCGCAGATGTCTTCGGCGTGACGTGGGGCTTCGCTGAGATAGAGGAAGGCGTGGATCTGGGCCATGGTGCGGTTGATGCCCCAGCGGGCACCCATTTCGCCCCAGTGGAGGATGAACTTCTGGGCGGTGGGCGTGAGTGAGTTCATGGCTGAAATTTCTGTCGCGACAGAAATAGCAGGCACATAAGACATTGCAAGGGATAAAGGTGGGGAGGGGAGGGAAGGCTTGGCTGGACAATGGGGAGGAGATGGTGTGGTGGTGGTGGGATGAAGGGGGAAGAAGACGAGTTGCTGCCGATGGAGGGGGCTGGGGGACGGCCGGAGAGCGGGCCGGTGGCGACGGTATTGCTGGATGGGCCGGGGGATCTGCAGTTTGACTATCTGGTGCCTGAGGGGCTAGTGGAGGGATTGGGGCCGGGGAGTCGGGTATTGTGTCCATTGCAGCAGCGGCGGCAGCCGGGGACGGTGCTGGCGGTGCATGAGGAAGCGCCGGAGGCTGGGAGGCGGTTGAAGGCATTGATTTCGCGGTACGACGAGCGACCGGCGCTGTCTGGGGATCTGCTGCGGCTGGCGCGGTGGGTGTCGGGGTATTACTGTGCGCCGCTGGAGACGGTGGTTAGGGCGATGCTGCCGGGGTCGGTGCGGACGGACCGGCATGCGGTGAAGACGAGGCGGATGGTGGAGATGGTGAGGGTGCCGGGGGAGGAGGAGATGGCGGTGATGACGCGGCGGGCACCGCGGCAGGCGGAGGCGGTGAAGGCGTTAGGAGAGGCAGGAGGTCGGGGGCCGGCGGCGGAGCATGGGGCGGCGGTGGTGAAGGCGCTGGTGGCGGCGGGGTGGGTGAGTGTTAGTGAGGAGGAAGTCGAGCGGGATCCGCATGGCGGGGATACCTTTGTGGCGACGCAGCCGCTGGAGTTGAATGAGGGGCAGCGGGAGTCGCTGGAGGCGATTCTTGAGGCGGTGGCGAAGCCGGGGGACGCGAAGCCTGTGCTGCTGCATGGGGTGACGGGGAGCGGGAAGACGGAGGTGTATCTGCAGGCGGCGCAGGCGGTGCTGGATGCGGGGAAGTCGGTGCTGGTGCTGGTGCCGGAGATTTCGCTGACGCCTCAGACGGTTGACCGGTTCAAGTCGCGGTTTGCGACGATGACCGAGCGGATTGCGGTGCTGCACAGTCACATGAGTCAGGGTGAACGGTTTGACGAGTGGCAGAAGATCCGGCGGGGCCGGGCGAGGATTGTGATCGGGGCGCGGAGTGCGGTGTTTGCGCCCCTGACGGATCTTGGGTTGATCCTGGTGGATGAGGAGCATGAGAATTCGTACAAGCAGGAGAGTCCGCCGCGGTATCAGGCGCGGGATGTGGCGGTGGTGAGGGCGGCGCAGACGCCTTGTGCGATTGTGCTAGGAAGTGCGACGCCGGCGTTGGAATCGTGGTATAATGCGCAGCGTGGGAAGTACCGGCTGCTGACGATGGGCGAGCGGGCGGACAGTGCCGGGTTGCCATTGATCCGGGTCATCGATATGAGGTTAGAGAAGCGGCGGGTGGGGCCGAAGGGGACCCCTCCGATCATCAGCGAGCGGTTGCGGGTGGCGATGGATCAGCGGCTGCAGCGGGCGGAGCAGACGATATTGTTCATCAACCGGCGTGGGTTTGCGGCGAGCGTGCAGTGCCTGGCGTGCGGGCACGTGGTGAAGTGCGCGCATTGTTCGGTGCCGATGACCTTGCATCATGAGAGCCAGCGGCTGGTGTGTCATGTGTGCGGGTTTCAGAAGCTGCCGCCGAAGAAGTGTCCGGAGTGTGCGGATCCGGGGATCCTGCTGGCGGGTTACGGGACCGAGAGGGTGCATCACACCCTGACGACGGTGTTTCCGAAGGCGCGGACGGCGCGGGTGGATACGGATGCGATGCAGCAGAAGCACACCCTTCGGGACACGCTGCAGCAGTTCAAGACGGGGAAGATCGACATTCTGGTGGGGACGCAGATGATTGCGAAGGGTCTGCATTTTCCTAACGTTACACTGGTGGGGGTGCTGAATGCGGATCTGACGCTGCACACGCCGGATTTCCGGGCGGCGGAGCGGACGTTTTCGCTGCTGACGCAGGTGGCGGGGCGGGCGGGTCGGGGGTCGCTGCGTGGGGAGGTGATTGTGCAGACGTACAGTCCGCATCTGCCGGCGATTCTGCATGCGCGGCACCATGATTTCACTGGGTTCAGCGAGCAGGAGCTGGAGATGCGGAAAGTGTTCAGTTATCCGCCGTACACGCATGCGGCGCTGCTAACGTGCAAGTCGCCGAACCAGCGGATGGCGGAGTTCACGCTGGAGACCCTGCACCGGCGGATTGTGGAGAATGCGCCGGAGGGGTTAGTGGTGGGGGATCCTGCGCCGAGTCCGCTGGAGAAGTCGCATGACCAGTACCGGTTTCAGATACTGCTGCGGGCACCGCGGACGAGCCTGATCACGCGGCATGTGCAGCCGATTCTGAAGGGGACGACGTTTCCGCAGGAAGTGGTGGCGGTGTTTGATGTTGACCCGGTGTCGCTGAGCTGAGAAGATCTGGTATGAAGAGACTGCTGCTGATGATGAGTGTGGTGCTGGCGGGTTGCAAGGTGGTGGCGCCGGGGCCGAGTTCGCCGTTTGTGGCGGTGGAGGGAGTGGAGGCGGAGCGGTATGTGAGGGCGGGATGGGCGCACTGGAAGCGTTGCGACGTGCTGCTGGATGTGGCGGCGCAGCGAAGGCTGCATCTGGAGGCGACGGGGGCGCCAATGCTATATGATCCACCGGCGCTGCCGGGATGGGGTGAGCCGCGGGTATTCCGGGAGCGGTCGAGTGGGGTGGTGTTCGGGTTATTCGGGGCGTACGGCGGCTGGCTGGAGGTGGTTTTTGCGGGTGACAGTCCGCCGCGGGTGGTGCGGGCGTGGTTTACGGATGGTGAGCGGCGGGTGCGGTTTGGGGATGCGGAGGCGCTTTACAGGCATTCGTGCGGCGAGTGGGCGGCGATGCGGTGAATGAGGGGGTGTGGGGTATTGCCGGGAATCCGTGGATTTTTTCCGGTGCAGAAGTGGGAAGGATCTGGCGTATGGAGGGCCTGCCTAAATCCCATGAAGATCCCCCGCCTGTTTTTATTTGTTGTTTTGAGTCTGCCGGTGCTGCGAGCGGAGCCGCCGCCTGCGCCTGGGAAGAATGCGGTGTCGTTGTTTGACGGGAAGACGCTGGATGGCTGGGAGGGGAATCCGAAGTTGTGGAAGGTGGCGGACGGGGCGATTGCGGGCGGTTCGCTGACGGAGCAGGTGGAGCACAATGATTTTCTGGCGACGAAGAAGCGGTATGGGAATTTTGTGCTGAGGGCGAAGTTGCGGCTGCGGGGGACGGGATTTGTGAACAGCGGGATTCAGATGAGGAGCACGCGGGTGGCGAATTCGACGGAGATGCGTGGGTATCAGTGTGATTACGGGGATCCGACGTGGTGGGGATGTGTGTATGATGAGAGTCGGAGGAATCGGGTGATGGCGCAGAGCGACATGAAGGCGCTGGATCCGGTGATCCGGCGGAATGACTGGAATGATTATGTGATTCGGGCGGACGGGGCGCGGGTGACGACGTGGATCAATGGGGTGATGGGGGTGGATTATGTTGAGGCGGATCCGGCGATTGAGCGCGAGGGGTTGATTGGGATTCAGGTGCACGGGGGCGGGAAGGCGCTTATTGAGGCGAAGGAGATCACGATTGAGGAATTGCCGGCGACGGTGCAGCCGAAGGGAGCGCCGGATCCGAAGCCTGCGGCGAAGCCATCGCCGGTGACGCCGGAGGAGCAGAAGGCGTCGTTCACGTTGCCTCCGGGGTTTGAGATGGAGCTGGTGGTGAGTGAGGATGAGGAGAAGGGGCACGGGAAGTTCATTGCGGCGTATTTTGACGCGAAGGGGAGGTTGTGGACGATGACGGCGCTGGAGTATCCGGTGGATGCGAATGAGAATCCTGCGGCGGCGGATGCGCTGTATGCGAGCAAGGCGAAGGACAAGATTCTGGTGTATGACATTGTGGACCGCGGGACGAACGGGGGTGCGCCGAAGTTTGCGAAGGAGCCGACGGTGTTTGCGGAGGGGCTGGCGATTCCGCTAGGGATTCTGCCTTACAAGGACGGGTGTTATGTGCAGCACGGGCATGACATTGCGCTGCTGCGGGACACGGACGGGGATGGCAAGGCGGACAAGCGGGAGGTGGTGCTGACGGGGTTCGGGGTGCAGGATTCGCATTTGTTTCCGCACCAGTTCACGCGTGCGCCGGGCGGGTGGATCTGGCTGGCGCAGGGGGCGTTCAATTCCGGTAAAGTGCACGGGCCTGACAAGGAAGTGCAATTTGACCAGACGCGGATGGCGCGGTTCCGGCCGGATGGGTCGGAGTTTGAGATCACGAGCAATGGGCCGTGCAACATCTGGGGCCTCGTGATGAACGGCGAGGGGGAGACCTTCATCCAAGAGGCGAATGATTTTGGTTATCCGGTGATGCCGTTTCACGATTACGGAAATTATCCCGGGTGCTCGAACGGGCAGTGGAAGAGTTATGCGCCGGAGTTCCCGAGCAGTGCGGATTTCCGGATGGGCGGGACGGGACTGAGCGGGCTGGCGCTGACGGATGCGCGCGGGGCGTATCCTGCGGAATGGAGTGATGTGATGCTGGTGGCGAATCCGATCATCCGGAAGATTCAGGCGATCAAGATGCACCGGAGCAAGGAGACGGGGACGGGATGGAAGCTGGAATGGCTGCCGGATTTCGTGCAGACGAGCGACGAGTGGTTCCGGCCGGTGGCGATGACGATGGGGCCGGACGGTTGTGTGTACATTGTGGACTGGTATAACAAGATCATCAGCCACAATGAAGTGCCGCGGAATCATCCGGAGCGGGACAAGAAGCGGGGTCGGATCTGGCGAGTGAAGCACAAGGATCAGAAGTGTTTTCCGGTGCCGGATTTCACGAAGCTGGCGGAGAAGGAGCTGGTCGGGAAGCTGGGTGGAGCGTCGCTGGCGCAGAGCCATCTGGCGTGGCAGACGCTGGCGGATAAGGGCAAGCTTGAGGAGGGGACGATTGCGGAGCTGAAGAAGAGCGCGGCTGGTGCATCGCCACGGTTCCATGGTGGCGCGTCAGGGGCCTCGGTGGCGGAACCGGTGACGGGCGAGCCGGTAGCCTATCCTTTTGCGCACGCGGTGCAGGCGCACTGGGTGCTGCAGGAGATTGGGAATGGCGGCGATCTGCCGGTGGAGGCATTGAAATCGTCGAGCAGCGCGCTGCGGCGCGAAGCGGTGGCGAGCAATCTGATTGCGGCGGTGGGGCATAAGAATGATGCGGACCCTGTGGTGCGGCAGGCGCGGATTCAGACCATGGGTCTGGCCATTTCGGCGAGTGGGGCCAAGGCGATGCCGGAGGTGATGGCGGCGCTGCTGGAAGCTGCGCCGGTGGCGCTTTCCGAGCCGGTGGCTCCGTCCTCACAGAGTGGGAAGCCTATCAAGGTGGGCGAGGCTTATGTGAACGAATATGAACGCTATCTGGTGCGCCTGTTTCTGGAGCGTGCCCCGCAGGCAGTTGCTGCGTATCTTGATTCCGCAGAGGCGGCGAAACTGTCAGCGGATCAACTGATGCTGGCGGCGCTTTCGCTGCCGGCGAAGGAATCGGCTCCGCGGGTGGCGAAGCAGATGGCGGGATTGGGTCGAGCGCCGAGCGATGAGGAATTGCTGCGATTGGCGGAAGCGCCGGATGCGCCGGAGGTGAAGGCGGCGCTGGCGGTGCTGGTGACGAAGCCGGAGTCGCTGCGGTCGTTGCTGAAGCAGCGGGCGAGGTTTGATGCGCGGGTGCTGGCACCGCTGGTGGAGGGGAAGGCGAAGGAACTGCTGAAGACGGACACGGCGATGGGATTGCAGGTGATCAGCGCGTTCAAGCTGGCGGGATTGGAGCCGGATCTGGCGGCGCTGGCGGGGACGCCGGGCGGGGCGACGGTGGGGGTGCTGCGGGCGCTGCGGGAATTGGGGAGCAAGCGGGCGGACGTGTTTCTGGGGCAGGTGAAGTCGGGGGATGCGGCGGTGCGTGAGGAAGCGCTGGCGGGGCTTGCGGCGGTTCCGGAGAAGCTGCTGGTGTTGTGGCCGGATTTGTCGGCGGTGCAGCGGGGTCGGGCGCTGGATGCGATGAGTAATTTCAAGGAAGGAGCGGCGGCGGTGGTGGCGGCGGTGAACGGGAGTGTGATTCCGAAGGATGAGCTGGACGGACCGGTGCTGGAGAAGCTGGCGGCGGTGTTAGGTGAGAATGACGGGGCGTTGAAGGCACTGATGGAGAAGATGGGGAGTGCGTTCCGGCCGGTGCTGGCGCTGGACGGGAATAACGAATCGTTTGTGAAGGAAGGGATCACGCTGGAGGGGGCGTTTACGGTGGAGACGTGGGTGCGGCTGGCTCCGGGGATCGGGAATGACGACAGCATTCTGGGTGCGGCGGGCGAGGCGGACTTCAACTTCTTCGGGAGTGCCTTCCGGGTGTGGACGAAGGGAGGGAATGATGTGATTGTGGCGAAGAAGCCGAGTGTTCCTGACATGTGGACGCATGTGGCGGTGACGCGGGACGCGGCTGGTGCGATGCGGATTTACATCAATGGCGAGCTGGACCAGGCGGAAGGGAAGCCGGATGCGGCGGTGTTCAAGAATCTGCAGATCGGGCGGAGCAATGTGGTTGCGGGGACGGGGGCGATGCTGGCGGAGTACCGGGTGTGGAATGTGTGCCGGACGGCGCAGGAGATTCGGGCGCATTTTGACAGGACGTTTGGCGGGGAGAAGCCGGCGGGACTGGTGAAGCAACTGACGGGTGAGCAGTGGGGGGAATTGAATGGTGGTGCGAAGGTGGCGCGGACGACTGATTTTCCGCAGGTGATGAGCGGGGACGAGGCGAAGGTGATGGATGCGAAGTATGTGAAGTATCATGCGCTGGCGACGAAGGCTGGGGATAAGGAAGCGGGGAAGGCGCTGGCGACGGTGTGCATGGGGTGTCACACGATCAACGGGACGGGCGGGCAGATCGGGCCTAACTTGAGCGGGGCCGGGGCGATGGGGGTGGACGGCGTGCTGCGGAATCTACTGACGCCGAATGCGGCGATGGAGCCTGGGTACCGGGTTTACCGGGTGGAGCTGGCGGATGGGTCGCTGAAGGAAGGGTTTCTGGTGAGTGAGGACGAAAAGGCGATTGTGTTCCGCGCGGTGGGATTGCCGGATGAACGGATTGCGCGGGATCAGATCCGCGGCGGAAAGTATCTGAAGCGGTCGCTGATGCCGGAGGGTTTGCTGGAGGCGTTCAGCGAGAAGGAGGTCAGCGATCTGTTTGCTTATCTCATGTCACTCAAGTAACCAAAAACCCTGACATTTTATGAAGACACTGATATTCGCCTGTTTCGCTGCTGTTTCTGTTATTAACGCGGAGACTGGACCGGAGGCTGGGAAGCAAGTGGCGCAGGCGCTGGAGGTGAAGGATGAGAAGGGGAGCAAGGAGAAGCTGCGTTACTGGCTGGCGCTGCCGCCGGCTGAGGAGAAGAAGCCTGAGGCGGGGTGGCCGCTGATGATTTTTCTGCACGGGGCTGGGGAGCGTGGTGACAACCTTGAGCAGGTGAAGCAGCACGGGCCGCCGAAGCTGGTTGGGAAGGAGAAGGCGCTGAATTCGTTCATCGTGGCGTCGCCGCAGTGTCCGACGGGTCGGTGGTGGGATGTGAAGGAGATCAAGCAGCTAGTGGATCACCTGAGCGAGAGTCAGCCGGTGGATCGGAGCCGGATTGTGATGACTGGGTTGAGCATGGGTGGGTTCGGGACGTGGGGATTTCTGGCGGAGTACCCGGATGTGCTGGCGGCGGCGGTGCCGATTTGCGGTGGTGGGAAGCCGGAGACGGCGGTGCGGTTCAAGGATGTGCCGCTGCATTGCTATCATGGGGCGAAGGACAACGTGGTGCCGCAGTCGAAGAGTGATGAGATGATCGAGGCGCTGAAGAAGGCGGGCGGGAAGCCGCAGTACACGATTTTCCCGGAGGCGGGGCATGATTCGTGGACGGACGCGTATGCGACGGGTGGGTTGTACAAGTGGCTGCTGGAGCAGCGGCGTGCGGCGAAGTGAGGGGATGGGAGTGAGGAGGGTGAATCCCGGGTTGCATGGAGGCGGGTCCGCGGAAGTCTGCGGGCCTGACTTTTGAGCATGAGTGCAGCGAACCAGACCAGACCATTTCGAGTTGTCATTGCGTGCGGCGGCACGGGTGGCCACCTGTTTCCGGGCATTGCGGTGGCGCAGGAAGCGCGGCGGCGGGGTTGGGAGACCTTGCTGCTGATTTCGAGCAAGCAGATTGATGCGCTGGCGGTGCAGGGGCATGACGATCTGCGGTTTGAGAAGGTGCCTGCGGTGGCGATGCCGAGTCCGTTGTCGCCGGCGATGGTGAAGTTTCTGTGGCGGTTCTGGAAGACGCGGCGGCAGTGCCTTGAGCTGATCCGGGGGTTCGGGGCGGATGCTGTGCTGGGGATGGGTGGGTTCACGTCGTTGCCGCCGGCGATGGCGGGCCGGAAGCTGGGATTGCGGACGTTTGTGCATGAATCGAATGCGGTGCCTGGGAAGGCGAACCGGATGACGGCGCGGTTTTGCGACACGGTGCTGCTGGGACTGGAGGCGTGTGCGCGGCATTTTCCGAAGGCGCGGGTGCGGGTGACGGGGACGCCGCTGCGGAGTTCGCTGTGTGATCCGGTGGATGCTAAGGAGGCGCGGGCGACGTTCGGGCTGCGGGATGATCGGCAGACGATTCTGATCATGGGCGGGAGCCAGGGGGCGCGCGGGGTGAACAAGGCGGTGGTGGCGGCGCTGCCGGGGCTGGCGGCGGTGGCGGATCGGGTGCAGGTGCTGCACATTACGGGGCCGGGGGATGCGGAGACGATCGCGCCGGAGTACGCGAAGTTTCCGGGGCTGACGGCGCATGTGGCACCGTTCTGCCAGCGGATGGATCTGGCGTATGCGGTCGCGGATGTGGCGGTATCGCGGTCAGGGGCGAGCAGCCTGACGGAATTGAGTGCGTTCGGGGTGCCGACGATACTGGTGCCGTATCCGTTTGCGGCGGACGATCACCAGAGGCGGAACGCGGATGTGTTTACGAAGGAGGGTGCGGCGATTGCGGTGGAGGAAGCGGAGATTGGCGAGGGGAAGCTGGGCGGGTTGCTGCTGGAGCTGCTGGGGGATGCGGAGAGGCGGGCGGGATTGGCGGCGGCGATGAGGCGGCTGGCACCGCGGGATGCGGCGGCGCGGGTTTGCGATGCGATTGGGGAGAAGTGAGGGGTTGGGCTGAGGATCAGACGTCGCAGAGTTGGACGGCGGCGCTGAGGGAGGCGATGGGGTCTGGGCCTTTGGGGATGAATTCCTGGCCGACGAAGCCCTTGTAGCCGCTTTCGGCGATGGCGCGCATGATGGGCGGGTAGTTGATTTCCTGGTTGTCGTCGAGTTCGTGGCGGCCGGGATTGCCTGCGGTGTGGATGTGGCCGACGAAGGGGGCGCATTCCTTGTATCTGCGGATCACGTCGCCGTCCATGATCTGGACGTGGTAGATGTCGAAGAGCATTTTCATGCGTTCGGATGAGATTTCGCGGCAGACGTCGAGGGCGTAGTCGATGTGGTCGCACCAGTAGTCGGGGTGGCCCTTCATTTGTTCGTCGACGCGGGAGTTGAGCATTTCGAGGCAGAGCGTGACCTTTTTTTCTTCGGCGTAGGGGACGATTTTTTTGAGGCCGTCGATCATGTTGCGGCGGGCGGCGTCGTGGGGGAGGTTGCGGCGGAAGCCTGAGAAGGTAATGACGCTGGGGATGCCGTGGGCGGCGGAGGCGTCGATGCTTTTTCTGAGGGCGGCGATGCATTCGTCGTGTTCTTCGGGGTGGGCGAAGCCCTTGGCGAAGCCGTGGCTGCCGGCGATGGCGCAGGTGAGCCCGTGTTTTTTGAGGGTATCCCAGTGTTCGGGGCCGACGAGTTCGACGGAGGCGACGCCCATGGAGGCGGCGGCGGCGGCGAGGGTGTCGACGGACATGGGGTTGAAGCACCAGTGGACGACGGACTGGCGGGTCCGGCCTTTGGAGATTTTGTAGGGAGCGGCGGTAGCGGAGCCGAGGCTGGAGACGGCGGCGGGGAGGGCGGCGGCGGAGGAGAGGAAGCGGCGGCGGCGGGTCATGCGCATGGATGGGGTGGGGAGGGGAGGGGTGTCAAGCTTTTGGGGAAGGCGTGGAGGAGGGTTTGGGGGGGTGCGTGGCGGTGCGTATTTGAAAAAATGATTGCTTATTGAGACAAAGGCGGCTTCCTCTGCCGCTTCCGTCCCGGCGGGCAGGCCATGGTGCATTCCTTTGCTGTCGTGTTCGCCGTATCAATCCCTCCCAAACCGTCAGTATGATCGAAGTCAAAAACCTGACCAAGCATTTCGGCCCCAAAGTGGCGGTCGACAATCTCTCCCTTTCTGTGCGGAAGGGGGAAGTACTCGGATTTCTCGGGCCGAATGGTGCCGGGAAGTCGACGACGATGCGCATGATCACCGGATTTCTTCCGCCGACGTCTGGCGGGGTGACGGTGGGCGGCGATGACATGCTGGAAGCGCCGAATCGGGCGAAGGCGCGGATCGGGTATCTTCCGGAGAGTGCGCCGCTGTATCTGGACATGACGGTCGAGGGTTTCCTTGGGTTCACGGCTGAGCTGCGGGGCAAGTCCGGGAGTGAGAAGAAGGAGGCGGTGGATCGGGCGATTGAGACGTGCTTTCTGCAGAAAGTGCGGCGTCAGGCGATTGACACGCTTTCGAAGGGTTATCGGCACCGGACGTGTCTGGCGCAGGCGATCATTCACGATCCCGAGGTGCTGATTCTGGATGAGCCGACGGATGGTCTGGATCCGAACCAGAAGGATGTGGTGCGGAATCTGATCCGCGAGATGGGGAAGACGAAGGCGATTATTTTTTCGACGCACATTCTTGAGGAAGTCGAAGCGTGCTGCAGCCGAGCGATCATCATTGATCAGGGCCGGATTGTGGCTGACGGGACCCCGCAGGATCTGCGGCGTCGGGCGAGCCGGGCGGGTGCGGTGCATGTGGTGGCGAGCGGGCTGAGTGGCGGGGCGATCGAGAAGGAACTGGGCGGGTTGCGTCATGCGGCGCGGGTGGAAGGCAGTGCGCTGGCGGAGAGCTTCAGCGGGATTGTCTGGCCGAAGCAGAATACTGGTGCCGGAGTGCTGGCGGCGGAGATCTACCAGCTGGCGGGCGCGAAGAACCTCGTGCTTTCCGAGCTGCACGAAGACCAGGGCCGCCTGGACGACATGTTCCGCGAACTGACGAGTGGCAACAAGTCCTGAGACATTACTAACTTTTTCAACCTGAACCGGAGCGAATTTATCCCATGCGCAACGTCTGGATTGTCTTCAAACGCGAGCTGATCAGTTATTTCACCACGCCACTGGCGTACGTGCTGATCATCATCTTCTGTTTTCTGAGCCTGAGCCTGTGTCTGTTCTTCGGTGGATTCATCGAGCGGGGCGACGCATCGCTGAGCAGCTTTTTCTATTTCCACCCGTGGATCTATATGATTTTCGGGCCTGCGATCGGGATGCGACTGTGGTCTGAGGAGCACCGGATGGGCACGACGGAGCTGCTGCTGACGATGCCGATTTCGCCATGGGAGGCAATTCTGGGCAAGTTTCTGGCGGCCTTCACGGTGCTGGCGGTGACGCTGCTGTCGACGATTGGGATGGTATTCACGGTGCTGAGCCTCGGGGAGCCTGACGTCGGGGTGATTTTCAGTGGATACCTTGGGAGTTTCCTTGTGGGTGCCTCGTCGATTGCGATCACGTGTGCGGTGTCTGCGCTGACGCGGAATCAGATCACGTGCCTGCTGGTGTCGGTGACGATCTGTCTGGTGCTGACGCTGGTTGGATTCCCGCCGATTTCGGATCTGCTGAGGAGTTCGTCGTTCCTCGGGATCAAGCTAGGATTTCTGGCGGACATCTGCAATGGAGTGAGTCTATTCTGGCATTCCACTGAGATGGCCCGCGGCCTGATGCGGATTCAGTCGCTGATCTACTTCATCAGTCTGATTGGCTTCTGCCTGTTCCTCACCAGCGTGATCATCCGCTCGAAGCGCGCCTGAACCGCTAAACCTGCTTTAAAGAAAAACCATGAGCACTCCTGAACAAACCAGTGCCCCGAAGAATCGTGGCTGGCTGCTGACTGCGGTCGGCACGCTCGTCGTCCTAGCCATCACTGTGGTGGTCAACATCATTGCGTCGCTCAGTTCGAGCCGCGTTGATTGGACGGAATACGAAGTGCACACCCTGACGGAAGGGACGAAGAACATTGTCGGTCGGGTCGATACGGACACGACGCTGAAGTTTTTTGTGTCGCCGAAGGATCAGCTGCCGCCGAACCTGCGGCCGCTGGTTGACCAGACGGACAGCTGGCTGGCGCGGTACCGTGAGTTGAATCCGAAGTTTGTGAAGATCGAGAAGCAGGAAGTCGAGCCTGCGACGGACGAGGAAGAAGCGGCGAAGGCTGCGGGGATTGAGCCGCGGGGCGGCCGGTTCTACTTCGGGGTCGCGGTGACGAGCTTGGACAAGTCAGCGTTGATTGACTGGGTACCGGATCTGTTGTCGAGCGACGGGAAGGAAGACGACAAGATCGAGTACAATTTGTCGCGTGCGATCAGCGAGGTGAACCGGAGCAAGCAGAAGACGCTGGGATTGCTGACGCCGCTGCAGATCACGGGGAATCCGTTTGGTGGTGCGCAGCCGTGGGCGATTTATCAGGCTTTGAAGTCGCAGTATGACGTGAAGACGATCGAGGCGACGGCGTCGACGATTGATCCGACGCTGGATGTGGTGGTGCTGATTCACCCGGCGGGGATTTCCGACGAGACGCAGTTTGCGGTGGAGCAGTACCTGCTGAACGGCGGTCGGGTGGTGGCGTTCCTTGATTCGTCGAGCCTTGCGGCGGCGGCGACGAGCCGTCCGCAGCCGGGGATGCCGCCAGGCATGGCACCTGGGGCGGTTGAGCCGGCTTCCAATATCAGCAAGCTGCTGGGGGCGTGGGGTTATTCGCTGGATACGACGAACATTGTGGCGGATCCTGCTTATGGGATGAACATGCAGGGGACGAGTTTCCCTGTGGTGATGGAGCTGGGGCCGGACGCGGTGGGCGACAAGAACGATGACGTGGTGAAGTCGCTGACGAATTTCTTCTTTATTTACTCTGGAGCGTTCAGCGGGTCGCCTGCGAGTGGGCTGACGGAGACGGTGTTTCTGAAGACATCGGACAAGCACTCGATGGTGCCGGTCTCGTATGCGAATCAGAATCCGGGGTCGCCGGAGAGCATTCGTCAGATGCAGGAACTGGCGTATAAGCTGAAGCCGGAAGGCAAGCAGCGGCTGCTGGCATTGCGTTTGAAGGGGATGTTCAAGACGGCGTTTCCTGAAGGGAAGCCAGCGCCGGCGCCGAAGCCTGATCCTGGGGCGCAGCCCGGAGGATTTCCTGGTGGGTTGCCGGGAGGATTTCCTGGTGGATTGCCGGGCGGGCCACAAGGGGCCCAGGGTGAGAGTGGTCCTGCGGCGCCAGCGGCTCCAGCTGCGCCCGCGCCTGAAGCGACGGCGCCTGCAGCGCCTGCTGGTGGGGCGACGGCGGTGACGCCTGCGATTGAGATCAAGCCTGACCAGACGGCGGTGAAGAATCCTGCGACGCCTCCAGGGGCGACGGCGACGACTCCGGTGATTGAGGTGCCGGCGACGGCGACGGCAGCTGGTACGGCTCCGGCGGCTGGGACGGTACCCGCTGCCACGGGACCGGCGCCATTGCCTGTGACTCCTGATCCGGCGACTGCGCCGGGAGCGCCTGCGGTACCGGCGGCTCCGGGTGCGCCTGCGGCACCGCCTGCGGATGCGCCTTTGAAGGAATCGAAGAAGGAAGGTGTGGTGTATCTGGTGGCTGACTCGGACATTCTTTTTGACCAAGTGGGTCCGGTGTTCAATTCGCACGACTTTGCGCTGGCGATGAACATGATAGACCAGGCCGCTGGGGATCCTGATTTGATGCAGGTGCGTGGTCGCGGGTCTGCGATTCGGCCGTTTTCGGCGCTGAAGAAGATTTCTGACGACGCGAACTCGAAGATTCAGAAGGACGTTGAGCAGATGCAGGGCGAGCTGACGAAGATTCAGGAGGAGATCAATTCCAAGAAGAGCGGCAAGGAACGGAATGCGGCGATCTTCAAGGGGATGGACGAGTTCAAGCAGCAGCAGATTGCGTTGAACAAGAAGATCTATCAGAAGCAGAAGGAAGCCCGGAAGGAGTATGATAGTGTGATTCTCGGGATCAAGCGTCGGAACCTGCTGATACCGCCGCTGATCTGGCTGGCGATTGGCCTGACCGTCTTCGTTGTCCGCAAATCCCGCACTGCAGCTCATTGATTCAACGCCATGAAGAGCAAGCAACTCATCATTCTAGTCGCCATTCTTGCAGCCGCCGGCATCGCGGCTGCGCTGAAGATGCGCAGTCGTGACGCCGCGATCGGGGGCAAGCCGCAGGAAGTGGGCAGCCGCATCCTGAAGGGCTTCGAGCCGGAAGGGGTGGCTGGGATCACGATTTCGGACGGTAAGGATTCCGTCGAGGTCGCGTTCAAGGACGGCAAGTGGGTGCTCCCGTCGCGGGACGGGTTCCCTGCGAGCCTGACGGCGGTCAATGAACTGCGGGACGCGGCGCACCAGTTGAAGGTGCTGTCGGTGCAGAACGTGGGCGCGAGCCAGCTGGGGCGGTTGCAGCTGCGTGAGCCTGCGAGCGATGTGCCGGAAGCGGAGCGCAGCAAGATGGTGTCGTTCCGCGACAGTGCGGGCAAGGACACGATCACGTTCTTTGCCGGGAAGACGTCGGAGCCGAAGAGCGATGGCGGCATGAATTTCAATGCCGGGCCGCGGCCGCAGTTTGTGCGGGTGAAGGGGACGGACGGCATTGTCTATCAGGCGGTGCAGGGTTTTGCCTCGCTGAATGCGACGGTGAAGTCGTGGCTCGACAAGGAGAGCTTCTTCAAGGTTGAGAAGCTGAAGTCGATTGCGGTGACGGGGCCGACGCCTGAGGAATCTTGGAAAGTGTTCCGCGAGGCTGAGGGTGGCGAGTTGAAGCTGGATGCGGCGAAGGATGGGGAAGAGTTTGATGCGACGAAGGCGGCTGGTCCCGGCGGGGCGTTTGCGTATGCGGCGTTCGAGGATCTTGCGCCTGCGGCGGACAAGGAGAAGGCGGCGCTCGACAAGCCGACGCACACGGCGGTGATCGAGACGTTTGATGGGATCACTTACACTGTCAAAGTCGGGGCGAAGGCTGCGGCGGCCGCTGCGGCGGATGCGGCTGCGGCGGAGAACTACTATCTGAGCTTCAGTGCGGATGGGAAGCTCGCGGAGCAGCGGACGCCGCCTGCGCCGGACAAGGACGGCAAGCCGACGGAGACCGAGGAGCAGAAGAAGGCGGCTGACGAAGCGTTTGCGAAGGACCTGCAGAAGAAGAAGGAGAAGCTGGCGGCCGAGCAGGCGCACAAGGACAGGATCTTTGTGGTGACCAAGTACACGCTGGATGGCGTGATGAAGAAGCGGGCTGATTTCCTGAAGGAGAAGGCGACGCCGGCGGCGCCGGGAGCGGTTCCGGGAGGTATTCCGGGAGCTGCGCCTGCGGCTCCTGCGGTGTCGGTTCCGGCGGGGCAGCCTGGCAAGATTGAAGCGGTGACTCCGCCGGTTTCGGTGGAGATTCCTGCGGCGAAGCCTGAGGAGAAGAAGGCGGAGGAAGTGAAGCCTGCGGAAGTGAAGCCCGAGGTTCCGGCGGCGGAAGTCAAGCCAGTGGAAGCACCGGCGGCGGAGGTGAAGCCTGCGGAAGCTCCGGCGGCGGCTGCCGAGGCACCTGCGGCGAAGCCGTGAGGTGAGAAGGGTCTTGAGATCAACGCAAGCACCGCCGGGAGGAATTCCGGCGGCGTTTTGTTTTTTGGGGGAATTGTGGGGGTTTGTGTGGTGTTGCGCGGGAGGGGGAATCGGGGGATGGTGGGTGATGGCAGGCACGTCATTGAAGTTTGGGCGAGGGGTCGCAGCGATTGCTGCGGTGGTGGTGGTGATTGGGGCGGGAGTGGTCGGGGCGGAGGATAGAGAGGCGCTGGCGGCGGAGGTGCGGGGGTTGGGGTGGATTGTGTTTTCGGCGCGGACGTCGGGCGGGGATTGGGATTTGCATGTCATGCGGCCGGATGGGTCTGGGGTGAGGAACCTGACGAAGACGCCGGGGTCGAATGAGGCGTATCCGTTGTTTTCGCGGGATGGGCGGCGGCTGTTGTTCCGGCGGTTGGGTCGCGGGGAGACGATCAGCGGGAATGATTACGGGGTGCAGGGGGTGCCGGTGGTGGCGAACAGTGACGGGAGCAGTGAGAAGGTGCTAGGGGGCGAGGGGGAGCTGCCGTGGGCGAGCTGGAGTCCTGACGGGAAGGAGTTTGCGTGTCTGGCGCTGAAGGGCGTTACGTTTGTGGATGCGGCGACGGGGAAGGTGACGCGGGTGTTGAAGCGGAGCGGGTTCTTTCAGCAACTGACGTGGTCGCCGGATGGCGAGTGGCTGAGCGGGGTATCGAATGCGTTCGGGAGCGGGTGGAGTGTGGCGCGGATGCATGTGAAGACGGGGGATGTGAATGGGGTGAGCCTGACGGACAACTGCACGCCGGACTGGTTTCCGGATGGTGGACGGATGATTTTCTCGAACCGTCATGCGTCGGATGTGGCGTTAGGGAAGACGGGATGGACGCAATTGTGGATGGCGGGGGCGGACGGCAAGAATGCGCGGCTGGTGTATGCCGAGGACGGGCGGCACATTTACGGGGGGCATGTGTCGCCGGACGGCAAGTATGTGGTGTTCACTGGCAATCCTCAGGAGGACGGGGATCCAGCGAACGGGGGTGCGCCGATGGGGCTGATGCGGGTGGCGGATGCGCCGATCATTGGAGGGGACAGTGCGTTGCTGAGGAAGGAACATCCGGGAGCGAAGCGGGGCCCGGTGCTGGTGCTGCCTAAGGGCTGGGAACCGTGCTGGACGTATCACGAGATTGCTTTCACGAAATGAAGACGCGGTATTTTCTGTTATTGGCGATGATTGGAATGGTCGCGTGCGGCAAGAAGCCGGTCGTGCCTGATCCGCAGTTAGGGTCGCGCGGGACGGTGGAGGTGACGGCGAAGCTGCTGGAGGTGCCTGAAGGAGCGATCATTCAGCGCGATCTTTACGATTATGCGACGGTGTTGAAGTATGAGGTGACGGAGGTGCATCGCGGAGACGTTCAGCGCGGGGCGGTGATTCATGTGGGGCATTACAATCCATGGAAGCCTCGGGCGGAGGCGGCGGACCGGAAGGTGAAGGATGTGGGCGGAACGCTGCGGAGATTCCGGGCGGACGAGCGGCACCGGATGGCGCTGGAACCGGGGATGGACGAGCATTACCTCGGCGGGATCGTGGACAAGTATTTCGGGAAACGGGATGGCGATGTGTTCTGGGCGGTCTGGACGAATCCGGCGGAGTGAGGGAGGGGGATTTGAGATTGGTGAAGAGGTGACGGGATGGGGGATGGGGGATGGGTGGAGGAGAGGGATGGCCGGATTTTGGGGTGTGTGGGAGGGATTGGTTGGGTGCGAAGATAGGACATTATTGACCTGATTGACCTGATTGACGGGGTGATCTGAGGTGGCGGGCGAAGGGGGTGTGGGGTGGGAAAGGGACAGGGAGAAGGTCTGGCGACCTTCTCCCTGTGTGGTGGGGTGAGAGGGGTTGTGAGGGTTAGGAGGGGATCAGGGGGTGAAGGGGATGTTCACTTTGAGGCGGGCGAATTTGGTGGAGTCGCCGGGGAGGATGGGGATGGCGACGGTGATGTCATCTGGGCTGGCGCCGTTGTCGGTGACGGTGACTGGTGGGCCGGCGGTGGTGGTGGTGGGGATGGGGATGGAGGAAGTCCATGAGGTTGGGCTGGGGCCTGATTCGACGGAGAGGGCGTAGGATTTGGCGGCTTCGGTGCGTTGGAAGGCGAGGTTGAAGGAGGAGCCGGTGAGGGTGGTGGTGATGGTGCCGGTGGAGGACGGCGAAGTGGGGTTGGATCCGAGGACGAATTCGAGTCCGTTGGCGAGGCCGTCGCTGTCGGCGTCGATGTCTGGGGCGCGGTTAGGGCCGGTGAGGGATGGCCATGAGGCGAGCCATGCGAGGTATGGGTCGGCTGGGGCGACGAGGGCGATGTTGTTGGAGGAGATGCCGTCGTTGTAGTCGTAGACGAGGGAGTAGCCTGCGGGGATGCCTGTGGTGGTGGCGAAGGATCCGGTGCGGGTTCCGTAGGAAGCGAGGATGATGACGGGTGGAGCGGATCCGGTGACGGAGACGCTGAGGGTGGCGTTGGTGATGTTGAGGACGCCGGAGGTGACGATTTTGTCGTTGATGGCTGGGGTGGAGGCGTTGACCTGGATTTCGAGGATACCGCCGGTGGTGAGGTTGGCGCTGGCTGCGGATAGGGTGCCGATGGAGTCGCCTGGGGCGATTCTAGCGGCGGCGGCGGTGGCGGTGATGGCTGCGGTGGAGGAGAGATTGCCGGCGAGGGTGGCTCCTGCGGCGACGGTGATGGGGGAGGTGAAGGAGTTATTGATGACGAGCCTGCCGCCGTTGAGGAGGGTGGAGCCGGTGTAGGTGGCGGGGCCGTTGAGGACCTGGGTGGAGGCGCCGGTTTTGGTGAGGGCGAAGAAGCCCGGGCTGCCATTGGAGAGACGGCCGCCGTAGATGTGGGTATTGGCGGCGTTGGTGTCTGTGAGGGTGAGCCGGACGGTGCTGGTGTTGCCGGTATTGCTGGCGATGTCGGAGGTGAAGGGGAGGGCTTCGGTGGCTTCGCCGCCGCGGAGGCCGCGGATGGTTTCGGCGGTGTTGCCCATGCTGAGGCGTGTGCCTGGGGAGAAGATGGCGAGGGCGTTATCGGGGATGACTTGGCCGGTGAAGCCGATCTGGAGTTCGCCGCTGACGAGGTAGAGGTCGCCGACCCATGCATTGGAAGTGCTCTGGATGCGGATGCGTGGCGTGCCGTTGTTGCTGCCGTCGGGGTTGGTGCCGGCGCGGACGCGGACATTGCCCTGGCCGGTGATGGCGGGTTGGAAGTTCCAGAGACGGCCGGCGCCGCCGGTTAGATGGGAGATGTTTTCGAGGAAGAGGTCGCGGCGGTTGAGGTTGACGGTGCCGTTGACGGAGGGGGCGCCGGTGGTGGCGGTGCTGCCGTTGGAGAGACCTGTGTAGCGGACGATGGCTTCGGAGGTGGAGCCCGGGGGCAGGGTGCCGAGGGTGAGGGCGGTGGTGAGGACGACCTGATCGCCGGCGGCGGCGCGAGGGACCTCGAGGATGGTGGGATCGGTGGTGGAGTTGAGGTTGCCGAGGACGAGCGGGAGGTTGGCGGCGAGGGCGGTGCGGGAGCTGAAGGCGAGATTTCCTTTTTCGACGACGAATGGAGTGGTGCCGGTGACGATGGCGGTGGACTGGGTGTAGTCGTTAGGATTTCCGATGGTGAGAGTGCCGGAGCCTTTCTTGAGGATGGGGGTATTGGCGAGCGTACCGGGACCGGAGAGGAGGTAGCCGACGGCAGAGGGGAAGTCGAACGTGGCGGAGCTAGGGGCGACGGCGAGGCCTGCGGCGATGGAGATGGTGGTGGAGGGCGTGAGGTTCAGAGGGCCGAAGGGGGCGACGAGGCCGGAGCCGTCGTTGCCTGGGGCGAGGGTGGCATTGACGAGGGCTGAGGCGGCTGGGGAGCTATCGATGGCGGTTTTGACATTGGCGGCGGTGGAGATGAAGAGCCCGTTGGCGTCGATGCCGAGACTGACGGTGATGGCCGAGCCTGAGACGCCGACGGAGAGTGGAGAGTTAGAGGACGGAGGGGTGAGGTATTCGATGGTGATGGCGGTGCCGGCGTCGCCAGTGGAGCGGGCGGTGAAGACGAGGTCGTCGTTGGTGGAGGGGAGGTTAGTGATCAGGCTGGGTCTGACGTTTTCGCCGAAAGTGACGATGTCGAGATCGTAGAAGGCGTCGGGGTTCGGGCCATTCAGCCAGTTGAGGGCGGTGTTGTCCCAGAGATTGTTCTGGTTGCCGGACCAGAGGAGGGGTGCGGCGGCGAAGTTGAGATTGACTTTGCCCGGCTGGGAGAAGTCGAAGCCTGTGCCGGGTCGGGCGGTGGAGAGATTGCCGGAGAGGGCGAGGTTGGTGGCGTCGCCGGTGAGCGAGCCGTCGTAGGTTAGGATGGTATTGAGGCCGGGTTTGAGATTGGAGGCGACGATGGTGGTAAGGCCGATGAGGGAGAGATTTCCGGCGGTGTGGAGGTTGCCGGTGGTGGCACCGTCGAAGAGGAGACGTGCACCGGAGGTGGAGCCGAGGGAGACATTGCCTGCGAAGGAAGGTTTGCCGGAGAAGGTGGCGGGGTCATCGACGACGAGACTGCCTCCGACGGATCCGGAGGGGATATTGAGGGTGCCGCGGGAGGCGATGAGTTTGCCGGTGAAGGCGGATTTGGGGCCGGTGAGGCTGACGGTGCCGTTGGCGAGCGTGTTGCTGGCGAAGTTGATTTCGAGGTCGCTGGAACCGGAGAGGGGGCCGGAGATGGTGCCGGAGGCGTTGCTGTAGGCGACGATGCGGGCGTTGCCGGTGACGGTGACCGGGCCGGTGGCGGTGGTGTTGTTCTCGAAGCGGATGGCACCGAGGTTGCCGGCGGTTTCGGTGGGGCCTCTGCCTTCGATGTCGAAGGCGTTGGGGAAGGAAGCGCTGGAGAGGCTGAGCCATGCCTGACCGCCGATGGTGGAGACTGGGTCGGCTTTGACGGAGACCTTGCCGGTGCCGAAGGCGGAGGCGTTCTGGGCGTTGATGCGGCCGCCGTTGATGGTGGTGCCGCCGGAGTAGGTGTTGGCCTGATTGAAGGCGGAGAGGGCTCCGGGGCCGTTTTTGATGAGCGTTAGCGGGGTGGCGGCGTTGAAGTCGGCGACGGGGACGCTGATGGACTGGGTGGCCTGGACATTGAAGGACGTGTCCCAGTCGAGCGTGAGCGTGCCTGAGGAGGAAGTGAGGGTGCCGCCGCCGGAGGCTGGCTGGAAGACGAAGGCGTTGACGGTGGTGCCGTTGACGACGGCGATGCTGCCGGAGGCGACATTGAGGCGGTTGCCGGCGGGGATGAAGACATCGCGGTCACCGGCGTAGGAGGCGATGGTGGTGGTGCCTGGGGCGTTGAAGTTGAGGGCGGTGCCGTCGGCGTTGAGGAAGCGCGTGCCGTTCCAGTTAGGGGTGGTGAGGGTGAGGCTGCCGCGGGCGTTGTTGATGGTGCCGGTGAAGTTGGATCCGTCTCCGGAGAGAGTGAGGGTGCCACCGTCGGTGTGGACGAGCGTGCCTGCGCCGAGGATGGGGCCGGAGGCTCTGCCGGTGGTGACGCTGCCCCATGTGCGGTAGATGCCGGTCTGGCCGGCGTCGATGCGGATGGGGTAGGGGAAGTTGATGTTGAGGTTGGGGTCGATGACGCCGCCGCCGTTGAGGATGACGGTATTGGAGAGCGGGCCGAGATTGGAGTTGGCGCGGACGACGCCTGAGGTGACGGTGATATTGCCTGTGAAGGAGCTGGTGCCGGTGAGGGCGAGGAAACTGTTGCTGCCGTCGCCGGAGTCGCTGGTGCTGCCGTGGGCGGCGAGGGTGAGCGGGCCAGTGCCGGTGATGGCGGAGGTCCAGAGGAGCTGGTTGCCGGTGAGGATGCCGAGGGCGGAGGTGTTGAACTGGGAGCCGCCGGTGATGTCGATGGAGCCTCCGGCGAGGGTGACGGCACCGGCTTCCTCGAGGAGGATGGAAGGTGTGGCGATGGTGCCGGAGAGATTGACGGTTTTGGCGGTGATCCCGTCTGTGCCTGCGGAGAAGACAGCGCTTTCGCCGGCGAGCCAGCCTTGAGGCGCGACGTCGCCATCTGGGGAGGGAGACCAGTTGGAGGTGGAGTCCCATGGGCCGCCGGTGTTGCCGGAGCCGGGGGTCGGGCCATTGGTGTCCCAGAATAATGTGCCTGCGGTGGCGGCGGGGAGGTGGAGGGCGGCGGAGGCGAGGATGGTGCCGAGGAAACGGTTGGGGAGAGAGAGGAGCAGGTTTTTTTTCATGGCAGCGAAGGGTTGGCTGGAGGGTTAGCAAGAAGAGTGCCTAGCGCGGGGTTTGGCGTTAAATTTCTGAATACTACCAGGAATGTGGATTTGCCAGATACTGAATCATGTATGGCGCGCTGAGAGGTGGGTGCCCGGGTTGGGCAAGGGAATGGGGGAGGGAAATACGGGAAAGGGGGGAGGAATTCGTGGGTGGCGGGGATGGGGGAGAGGTGATACGGTGGGGGATGAAGCAGCGACTGAGAGCGAGATTGAGTGTGGTGTTGATGATGGTGATGGGTGTGTCGGGATGTCGGCAGGTGATGCCTGATGATGCGGAGACCTCGCCGGTGGGGCCGTCGGTGTTGAGTGATCGGGAGGTGGCGGCGGCGTTGGGTGGGCGGGTGGATTTCGGGCGGCATGTGAAGCCTGTGCTGGAGGTGAATTGTCTGCCGTGTCATGATGGGAAGGAGATGCCGCGGTTTCTGGATTTGCGGACGCGTGCGACGGCGATGACGGCGGGGCCGTATGGACCGCGGATCATTCCGGGGAATCCCGGGGGGAGCCTGATGATCCGGAATCTGAGTGTGATGCATGCGCCGGTGAAGGCGATGCCGCCGGTGGGGAACCGATTGACTGGGGAGGAGAAGCGGATTCTGGAGCGGTGGATTGCGCAGGGTGCGGAGTGGCCGGAGGGGGAAGCGGGGCGGTTGAGGAAGCCGAGGGGTTAGGGTTTTGTGGTGGCGCGGAGGTGGACGGGCGCGTTGAAGCGGCGTTGTTTTTCGTCGTGGGACCAGATGGAGAGAGTGCCGAGGAAATCGCTAGAGACGATGGATTTGCCGTCGTGGAGGAAGACGGCGGCGGTGGGGAGGGCGGGGAGGTCCTTCTGGGTGGCGAGTGGCTGGGCGGCGGCTTTGAAGAGACGGATGGAGCGGTCGCGGCCGGAGGTGACGAGGTTGCCGTCGGGGGCGAAGTCGACGCTGAGGACGCCTGGGGATTTGAGGAGGAAGGTTTTGCGGCCTTTGGATTCCCTTGTGCCTTCGTGAGGGGAGAAGGATTTGGCGGCCCAGCCTTCCGAGGTGTCCCAGAGGATGAGTTTGCCGTCGTCGCTGGCGCTGGCGAGGACGAGACTGTCGGGACGCCATGAGAGGGAAGTGATGCGGGCCTGGTGTTCGGCTAGGGTGAAGAGGATGGTGCCGGTGAGCGGGTCCCAGAGGTGGAGACCGCCGTTGCGGTCGCCGGTGGCGAGTTTGGAGCCATCGGGGCTGAAGGCGGCGGCGGTGACCCAGTCGGTGTGTTTGCGGATGGTGTGGCGGAGCTGGCCGTTGGCTGAGGAGAAGATGCGGACGGACTTGTCTGAGCCGCCGCAGACGATGAGGGAGAGGTCAGGGCTGAGGTCGGCGGCGAGGATGGCGTCGGAGGAATTGGAGTCGATGGTGGCGACGCGGGAACCGTTGCGGATATTGAAGAGGACGGCGTGGCCTGAGTGGGCGGCGCGGCCGCCGGCGGCGAGGAGGAGCGAGCCGTCGCGGGAGAAGCGGAGGACGTTAGGCTGCCGTTCCGGGAAGGGGAGGAAGCCAGAGAGGGAGAGCGTGGAGGTGTTGTAGATGGCGATGCCTGAGGGAGCGGAGACGGCGACGATGGGGGCGCGCGGGCTAGCGGCCAGGGCGAGGACCGGTGCGGGGGCGGAGAGGACGGCGGCGTCCGGGGGAGGCAGGAGGGATTCGGGGAGCGGGGGCGGGCCGGAATGGGAGGCTGGGGTGGGGGCGGCGGCCATGGCGAGGGCGGCGTCGCGGGGTTTGGCGGCGGGAGCGCCTTTGGATTCGGGGGCACCGGAGGCGATCCAGTTTTTGAGGAGATCGAGGGTGGCGTCTGGGAGCTTTGGTTTTTTGGGTGGCATCTCCGGTTCTTCGAGGTGGGCGGAGACGCGATAGAGGAGACTGGAGTCGGGGCTGCCGGGTTTGACGGCGGGGCCGCTGCTGCCGCCTTTGATGGTGGTGGCGTAGGACGTGAGGTCGAGGTCGGCCTTGAGTTTGTCAGGGTTGTGGCAGCCGTTGCAGTGGTCGCGGAAGACCGGGAGGATGTCGTCCTGGTATGAGGGCGGGTCGGCGGCGAGGGCTGGGGAAGCGAGGGCCGCGGCGAGGAGAGAGAGGCGACGCGCGGACATGGGTCAGTGGTTGAAGGTGAATTCGGTGGAATTGAGGAGGGCCCAGAAGACATCGCTGAGGAAGTTCCGGGCGGCCTTGGGGTTGGCGGGGTCGAGGGAGCGGGCGCGATCCATGAAGCGTGAGAGTTCGTAGCCGGTGGGTTCGCGGGAGAGGGCGCGGCGGAAGAGAGCGGTGATGGCTTCCTCGTTAGGCGTGCTGGTTTCGATAAGACGGTTGAGGACTGGGCTGCGGAGGAGAGCGGAGTCGGTGGTGGAGCCGTTGATGAGGTGGAGGGCCTGAGTGAGGGTGGGTTCGGTGCGGACCTCGCAGGCGCAGACGGTCTCGCGGCGGGAGGCTCCGAAGGTTTTGAGGAAGTAGTCGCGATCTGCGCCGCCGTCGAAGATGCCGGTGGCGCGGGTGCCAGCGGGTTGGCCGGAGAAGGCGGCGGGGACCTCGGTGACAGCGGCGATGGAGTCTGCGAGGACCTCGGCCTGGAGCCTGCGGACGAAGGCGTGTGAGAAGCAGCGGTCGTCGGCGGCGTTGGCTGGGACGGTGGAGCTGGAGAGTTGATAGGTGCGGCTGGAGGTGATGTCCTTGAGGAGGGCGCGGATATTGAAGCCGGACTGGATGAGACGGTCGCCGAGGGCGGCGAGGAGGGCTTCGTTGCTGGGCGGGTTGGAGATGCGGCCGTCGTCGACTGGTTCGATGATGCCGCGGCCGAAGCAGTGGGCCCATGCGCGGTTGGCGAGGGTGCGGGCGAAGGGTTTGTTGTCAGGGCTGGTGAGCCAGTCGGCGAGGAGGAGACGCGGGTCGCGGTTTTCGAGGGAGGGTTCGGGGCCGCCGAGGAAGCGTGGTTCGACCTTGCGGCCGTCGACCGGGTGTTCGGCGGAGTGGCGGTCGGGTTGGGCGAAGATGAAGACTTCTGTGGGGGCAGCGCCGCGTTTCTGGGAGACCCCGGAGAAGAAGGCGGAGAAGCCGTAGTAGTCGTCCATGGTCCAGCGGTCGAACGGGTGGTTGTGGCACTGGGCGCATTGGATGCGGGTGCCGAGGAAGAGCTGGGCGGTGTCTTCGGCGCGTTCCATGGGTTTGCGCGGGTTGCCGAAGGCGGTGGTGTAGAAGTTGGCGGCCGGGTTGGAGAGATTGCTGCCGTCGGCGCGGACGAGGTCGTGGACGATTTCGTTGAACGGGCGGTTGGCGGCGATCTGGGCTTTGAGCCAGAGGTAGTATTTGTGGGCGGCGCGGCGGGGGCGGCCGGATTCGAGGTTATTGTTATTGTTGGCGCGGATCTGGAGGATTTCCGCCCATTTCATGGTCCAGAGGTCAGTGAACTCCGGGGAGTCGAGGAGACGGGAGACGAGGGCGGAGCGTTTGTCAGGATTGGGGTCTGTGGAGAAGGCGGCGAGTTCATCCGGGGAGGGCGGGAGCCCGGTGAGGTCGAGGCGGGCTCTGCGGAGGAAGGCGGCGTCGGAGGCGGGGAGGGAGGGAGGGATCTGGAGCTGGCGGAGACGTGAGAAAACGGCGTCGTCGATGAAGTTGAGCGGGGTGACGGCGTCGGGCCATGTGAAGGCGTTGGATTCGGGGAGGACGATGATTTCGGCTCCGGCGGTGAATTTGTCGAAGCGGCCGAAGACCCATGCGCCGCCGCTGGCGGAGGCGGTGACGGTGCCTTCTTTGGAGATGGAGGCGGTGCCGTCGTTATTGGATAGGAAGAGGGCGAGGGAGGTGACATCGCGGACGGAGCCGTCCGAGTAGTCGGCCATGACGATGGTGCGGTGGGAGGGCGGGGAGGAGGCGGAGGCTTTGAGTGTGAGTTGAGGCGGGAGCATGCGGATGCCGGTGACTGCGGGGGAGTCGGGAGGGTCGTCGGGGGCACCGGCGGCGATCCAATTGAAGATGGAGCGGTAGAGTGGGCTGTCCGGTTTGAAGCATTCGCCGCCGGTGTGGGTGACGGCTGCGGTGGCTTTTTCGAGGAGGAGGGATTGGGCTGGGGAGGCGAGGTCGAGACGGCGGCCGACGTATTCCTGGGTGAGACGGAAGTAGTCGCCGGCGGGGTCGTAGCCGAAGAGGGAGAGCCGGAAGCCGTCCTGGCCGCGGCCAGCGCCGTGGCAGGAACCGGAGTTGCATCCGGCGCGCATGAAGGCTGGTTCGACGTCGAGGCGGAAAGAGACTGGGCGAGGGGAAGGGGCGTTGCGGATTTCGACAGGGATAGTTAGGGATTCCGAGCCGACGGAGATGGTGAGGGAGGAAGAGCCGGGGGCGAGGGCGACGAGGGAGGTGCCGTCGATGCGAATTTCCGGGCCGGCGGAGAGAGCGGCGGAGGTGGTGACATCGGTGGCGGGGGCGTCCTTCGCGGGTGATTGCTGGACGACGATGGATTGGCGGGCGCCGGGGCCGTCGAGGATGATTGTGTCAGGGAAGACCGAGAGGCTGGCGGCGACGGGTGCGGCGGCGGCGAGGGAGGCCATGAAGGCCAGAAGAGTTAGATGGGAAGACTTCATGGGGTGGAGGCGGCGCGTGCTGGGTCGATGCGGAGGGAGCCGTAGCCGGCGATCTGTTTGAGAGAGCGGCCGTCGAGTTGTGAGGAGAGTTCGCAGGCGAGACCGGAGAAGGAGCCGACGAGGGCGTCCGGGGCGGCGGAGATGGAGAAGGAGACGGTGCCGGAATCCGAGATGGAGACCGGGGACGTCAGGGAGATGCCGCGGGGGAGACGGATGAGAGAGGCGGAGGTGGGGGCGGGGAGACCGCGGAGTTTTTCGATGGTGCCGGAGAGGGTTGTGGAGCGGCCTTGTTCGATGCGGGTGCGGGCGAATTTGATGCGGAGCCACGGGTCGCTGATTTCGAGCGGGAAGAAGGTGGAAGCGGCCCACATTCTGCCGGCTCCGGAGCGGTTATCGCCCTCGCGGTTGCGGGCGGTGAGGGCGACGCGGTGATGGCCTGGGGCGGCGTCGCTGCGGGCGCTGAGACGGAACGTGGTGCGGGAGACGCCTGGGTTGATGGAGAGCCCCTGCTGGCCGATGACCCCGCGGGGAGGTTGTTCGAGGAGGATGTCGATGGGCTGGTTGAAGCCGTCGAGGCGGGTGACGGAGACGTCGAGGTCGAGTTCACCGTCTCTGGCTAGGGCGGCGGGGGGAGTTGAGACCTCGATGGAGAAAGGGAGCGGGTCGGCGACGGCGAGGGAGAGGGCGGATTGGAGGAATTGGGTGAGGGCGTCGTTGCCCTGGAGGACGAGCGGGATGGACTGACGGAAGGCGGCGTCGGGCGGGGTGGGGAGACCGCGTGGGGCGGCGAGGAGCCGGATGCTAGCGGCAGAGACGGTGGCGTCGGCGTCTGCGGAGAACATGACGGGGACGCGGCGGGAGGAAGCGGGGAAGGGATCGGCGAGCATGTGGACCCCGGGAGGGAGGTTTTCGGCGCGGAGTTCCCATTCGCCCTGCGGGTCGGTGCCGGGGGCGGGGCTGGTGGTGATCATGGCGAGGAACCGGTTGCCGCGGGCGACGGAGACTGTGCTGCGGGAGGTTCGGGACTGATTGTCAGGGAAGGCGAGACTGGTGAGGAGGGCGTCGGCTGGGGCGGTGCATTCGACGCGGTAGACGAAGTCCGGGCCGCCCATGCTGCGGGAGTCGGAGATGGTGAGGATGTAGTCGCCGTCGGCGGGGGCCTTCCATGCGAGGGCGGGGTCGAGTTTTTCGCGGATGGTGCCGGAGTCGATGAGGCCGAGGAGGTCGTCGGTGGAGTCGTCGCTGCGTTCGGAGCCCTTGCTGTTGGCTGGGGCGATGGAGAGCCGGAGATCGGCGGGTGAGCCGAGGGCCTGGGAGAAGGCGCGGACATTGAGACGCAGGTTCTTTTTGGCGGAGAAGCGGAACGAGTCCGAGTCGCCTTTGGATTGGAGGATGCCGTTGACGGCGAAGGGCGGGAGAGAGGTGTCGGGGACTGGGTTGGCGGCGTCCGGGGAGTTGTTGGGCTCGGATTCGAGGACCGAGGGACCGGGGAGGACGCGGAGAAAGTTAGGGGAAGGCGTGTGAGGGTCGGCGAGCCACGGAAACGTTCCGGATTCGGCGGGAAGAGTCAGGGAGGCGCTGGCGGGGGTGCCATCGGGGAGACCGATGAGGGAGACCTCGAGTGGGGTGCCGGGATTGCCGCCGGGAGGGTAGATGGCGGTGGGGCGGCGGGCGTTAGAGAGGTGGAGCCGGTAGGGGACGCGGCGGGAGCTGTCGGGTGGGAGGGCGGCTGCGACGGTGATGGTGTAGGCGCCGTCGGCGGGGGCGGTGAAGGAGAGGAAGGGGTCAGTTAGGAGGAAGGGAGTGGGGCCGGACGAGACGAGGGGTTTGCCGTCCGGGGAGGTGATGGCGAGCGAGGCTTCGAAGCCGTCGTCGCGGTCCTGGGGGTTGAGGCGGGCGGCTTCGAGTTCAGCGGTGAAGGTAGTGCCTTTGGTCAGGGTGACGCGGAAGCAGTCGGATTCCATGCCCGAGGAGAGCAGGGCGAGCTGACCGTTGAGTGTGGTGGGGAGAGTGAACGGTTCGGCGCGGTCTGGGGAGCCGTTAGAGTCGGCCTGGGCGTCGCGGGGTTCCGCTTCCGGGGATTCGGGGAGACGGCCGACGGAGAAGAGGCGGAGGTCGGAGAGGCCGGCTGCGGTGAGGATGCGGAGCCCGTGGATGCCGTTAGGGCAATCGGGTGCGATTTCGAGTGTGGCGGAGGCGGTGGAGTTCGGTTCGGCGCGGCTGCGGCCGCGGGAGTCGGTGGGAGGGGCGGATGGGGAGATGGCGGTGCAGCGGATTTTGTCGGTGGAGACGACGAGGATGGAGCGGGGGTTGATGAGCTGCTGACCGGTGATTTCGAGGGTGACGGAGGTGCCGGCCTGAGCGCCGCGGGGCCAGAGAGAGGCGAAGCCGGGGGTGCCGGGGAAGACGGGGGCGGCGTGGAGGGAGGTTGCGAGTGAGGAAACGGTAGCGATGAGAGCGGGCAGCGCGAGACGATGCCCATGGGAGGAGCGGGGCATGGCGATGGGTGTTAGGGTGTCATGCGATGATGTCGCGGATGAGCCTGCCGCCGTCGATGATTTCGATAGGGCGGTTGCCTGGGGCCATGAGTTCCTTGTCGGCGACGATGCCGAGCTGGTGGTAGACGGTGGTCATGACGTCTTCGACGGTGACTGGGTTGAGATCGGGTTCGGAGGCGGTGGCGTCGGTGCTGCCGAAGATGTGGCCTTTGGTGATACCGCCGCCTGCGAGCATGGTGGAGAAGACGCGGGCGAAGTGGTCGCGGCCTGCGGAGCTGTTGATTTTGGGGGTGCGGCCGAATTCGGAGGTGACGAGGACGAGAGTGCTGTCGAGGAGCCCTTGTTCGTCGAGGTCCGAGATGAGAGCGGCGAGGGCTTTATCGAGGGGCGGGAGTTGTTTTTTGATACTGTCGGCGATGCCGGAGTGGTGGTCCCAGCCGTCGTAGGAGACGGTGACGAAGCGGACGCCGGCGGCGACGAGACGACGAGCGAGGAGGAGGCGCATGCCAGCGGTGGATTTGCCGTATCGGTCGATGGAGGCGGGGGATTCGGCGGAGAGGTTGAAGGCTTCGCGTGCTTCCGGGGCGCTGATGAGCGTGTAGGCCTGCTGGTAGAATTCGTCCATGGCGCCGAGGGCGTCGGCGTTGGTTTCGAGTGAGCGGAAGTGGTCTTCGACGGCGGAGCGCATGTCTTTGCGGGCGTCGAGACGGGCGGTGTCGATGCCTTCGGGGAGGGAGAGGTCGCGGACCTTGAAGCGGTTGCCTTCGGGGTCGCTGCCGACGCCGAAGGCGGCGTACTTGGCGCTGAGGTAGCCTGTGCCTGCGAATTCGCGGGAGTCTGGGACGGAGACGTAGGCTGGGAGATTGTTACGGGGGCCGAATTCGTGGGAGACGACGCTGCCGATGCTAGGGTGTTTGAGGGCAGGGCTCATGCGGTAGCCCGTGAACATGGTGTAGGAGGCGCGGCCGTGGTCGGCCTCGCGGCCGGAGAGACTGCGGACGACGGTGATTTTGTCGGCGACCTTAGCCATGCTGGCGAGGGATTCGCTGAAGACGACGCCGGGGAGGGCGGTTTTGACGACGCCGAGCGGGCCGCGGTATTCGAGCGGGGCTTCTGGTTTGGGGTCCCAGCTTTCCTGAGCGGACATGCCGCCGCCGAGGGTGATGTGGATGACGCTCTTGGCTTTGCCTTCGCGGCTTTGGTAGTGTTTCTGGTCGGCGCGGGCGGAGAGGCGGAAGAAGTCGGCGAGCGAGAGACCGGCGGCGGAGAGGGCGCCGATCTGGAGGAGGCTGCGGCGCTGAAGGAGGCGGGCGTTGCGGTAGCCTTGGCAGGATTGGGGAGAGTGCATGGGCGGAACGAGGATTCCGCTTACATTAAGACTGGCTCAGGAAGCGTCCGGGACGTGATCGCGGAGGGGGAGGCGTTACTTGACGGCCTCGAGTTGGGGTTGTTTCCATGAGCCGTTGAGGGCGTCGACTTTGGGCCAGTAGAGGCGGAGGGAGATCCAGAACGGTCCGGAGGGAGAGGGGAGCCAGTTGGATGCGCGGTCCGGGCCTGGGGATTCGTGCTGGATGTGGAGAGTGATGCCGCCGTCGGGGTCGGATTTGAGGTTAGGCAGCATGGGGGAGTTGATGAGGTAGCGGTTGAGGGGATTGGCGTAGAGGAGACTGGCGGGGAGCTGGTACATGGTGGCGGACCAGAAGGCGTGGACGGGCGGGGATTGGCCTGGGGCGAAGCGGAGCGTGTAGCGGTATTTGGAACCGTCGAGTGGTTGGCCTGCGGAGTCGAGTCGGTTGGCTGGGTAGATGGCTTCGGCGGGGGAGTTGCCCCAGAGCCCGACCGCGGCGGCGAGGAAGCGGTAGGAGTAATTGTTTTTGAGGTGATCGCGGGAGCCGAAGATGGCGGCGGAGGTGATTTTTCCGGCGGCGAAATCGGTGGTTAGGGAGGAGAAGTCTTTCCATGCGTCGGCCATGCCGTCTTTCATGGCCTGCTGGATGGCTGGGTCGGCTTTGGATGGGTCGAAGGGGCCATCGGCTCCAAGGCCGAGGGAGGCGAAGCGTGCGCGGAGGTCTTTTTCGGAGGGATGGACCGGGCAGAAGTGGTCGAGGATGAAGTCGAGGAGGGAGAAGAACTGGAGGGAGGATTTCTGGTCGTCGGGGCTGAGGGGAGAGGGGAAGGAGAGTTCGGGGGCCGGGCCAGGAGCGCAGAGGTCGAGATAGGCGCAGAGTGGTTCGACCTTATAGGCGGCCTGGATGCGGCGGACGTTATCGATGTCTTCCGGGTTGAGGAGTTGGGTACGGAAGATGGCGATGCCGAGGTTGGTTTCGCAGCGGAAGACCTTGGTGATGCCGGGTGGGGTTTTGCCGTTCCATGAGGGACCGGCGAGGAGGAATCGGCCGCCGGAGTTGCCGGTGGTGCGGCTGCCGGCGTAGTCGAAGTTGTGGGTGTAGGCGTCGATGAACTGGATGGAGAAGTAGCGGTTTTTGTCGATGGGCGGGATGGAGAAGACGAGTGGTTCGCGGCGGAGGTCGAAGCCGACCATGGAGTAGGGCGTGTCGGAGTTGGGGGTTTGGATGGTGGTGTCTTCGGGGGTGAAGACCCGGCCGACGCTGCCGAGGTGGTTGAGGGAGTTCTTGTATTCCGGGCTTTGTTTGTTGATGGCGTAGGCGTGGAGGACGCGGTAGCCGTCGACGATGGGGAAGCCGTAGGTGGTGGCTTCTTTGGCGATGGCGCGGACTTCGTCGGGGGTGAGGGCAAGGGCGTTGGAGGCTAGGGAGAGGCAGATGAAGGCGGAAAGGAGGCGGAGCATGGTGGGAGCGGAGTTGGAATTCAGGGCTAACGGCGGAGACGGGGAGCGTCTAGCAGGGATTGGGTGTGGATCAGGGATGGGGGGCTGGAGTGGGGCGGGATTTTCTGGAGTTGAGGAGGGCGCCGATCCATGAGTAGCGGACGAGGAGGTGATAGGTTGCGAGGAGGATGATGAACACGGAGGAGCAGACGATGAGGAATTTTGGAGCGGGCGGCAGTGGCCAGTCGCGGACGAGGAGTTGGGCGGCGAGGACGAGTGGGAGGTGAGCGAGGTACATCCAGTATGAGGCGTCGGAGAGGTAGCGGACCCATGGGCGTTGGCTGGAGGCGAAGTGGTGGAAGAGACCGATCATGGCGGAGCACATGGTCCATGCGTAGGTGACCTGGAGGAGGACGGCGGCGGGGCGTGAGGGGGCGGTGAAGGTAGCGTGGAGGCCTGCGGGGAGGATGATGAAGAGGGCGAGGGGCAGGGAGATTTTCCAGAGGCGGCCGATGCCTTGGGTGGAGGCGCGGCTGTCGAACCAGAGAGCGCCGAAGGCGAAGAAGACTGCGTAGTAGGCGAGGAGGTGGAGAGGAGGCAGGAGGCTGGTGGAGGTGTCAGGGCCGAAGGAAGGGAAGTCGCGGCCCATGAACCATGCGGGGATGGCGGTGAGTGGGATGAGCCAGAGGAGGGGCATTGGAGAGTCGAGGGCGGGCCGTGGTTTCTGGAGCCAGCGGATGCGGTTGGCGATGCGGGTCCAGACGGCGAAGCCGGCGAACATCCAGCAGAGGAACCAGAGGAACCAGAGGTGGTGGAGGAGCGGGTATAAGCGGAGGAATTGGGAGATGGCGGCGAGGGGTGATGGTGGAGCGATGGGGGGAGCGCCGAGCATGGCGCGGATGGCGTTGCGGCCATCGCGGACGGCGGCTGGGTTGAGGGAGACCTTGAGGAGATTGGCGATGAATTCTGTGGTGGGTGGGTCTGCGGTGGTGGCGTTGAGGGCGGATTCGCCGCGGAGGTTGGTGGCGAGCGGGTCGGCGTGGGCGTCGAGGAGGAGACGTGCGATTTCGGGGTGGCCGAAGAAGGCGGCGGCGTGGAGGGCGGTGGCACCGTCGCGGTTGGGGTGGCGCGGGTCTGCGCCTTGAGCGAGGAGGAAGCGAACGGTTTCGGGATGGCCTTGGATGGCGGCGAAGCTGAGTGGTGTGATGCCGGAGACGGGGTCCTGGGCGTTTGGGTCTGCGCCGGCTTTGATGAGGGATGTGACGAGGGGGGAGTTTCCGTCGGAGCTGGCGGACCAGAGATTGGGAGCGGCGTTGGCGGCGACCGATAGTGGGAGGGCGGCGGCGGATCGGGCGGCGGTTGCGGCGATCCAATTGGTGAGGGGAATGAAGGTGATGAGGCCGAGGAGGAGGGGGAGGAGGACGCGCTGGAAGCGGTGGGCGAGGAGGGCGCGGAGGCCTTTCTGCCGCCAGAGCATGGCGGTGAAGAAGCCGCTGAGGAGAAAGAAGAGAGGCATGCGGAAGCCGTGGATGGCTTCGAAGAACAGGTGGAATGCGGGGCTGGAGCGGGAGTCCTGGACGGTCCATGGGGTGCCTGCGAAGGAGAGGGCGGCGTGGAGAGCGATGCCGAGGAGCATGGCGAAGGCTCGGAGGGCATCGAGGTCGTGGCGGCGGGTGGGGAGAGGAGGCGGGGTCATGGGAGCGGTAGCGCTGGGGCGGTGTTTAGCAGAAAGGAGTCCGCATCGTCGAGGGAAACGGGGATGCGTCGCCGGGATTGGGGGATGGCGATTGAACGAAGGTGCAGGTGGGGGAGGTGGTTGCGCGGATTGACAGGGGAGGGGGAGATGCGGATGGTGCGCGATGAGATTCACGAATGCGCTGATGCTGGCTGCCGCGGTGGCGGGACTTTTTTCGTCGTGTGTGGCGGGACGGGTGGACCGTGTGGAGGATCGGGTGGATCGGCGCGAGGACCGGGTGGACCGGCGGCATTACAACGGGCCAGCGGACCGGGTGGAGGATTACTACGACAAGCGTGAGAATGTGAATGACAAGCTGCGCGGGCGGCGGGCGATTCTGTACTGAGCGGGTGGTGGTGCAGATAACGTTTGGCAGGTGGGGGAATTCTCATTAGAAGGGGAGGGCTGCTGTCGGTTTGTGCCGGATGGCTGCTCCTGAGAGCTAACATTTTCCAACTGAAGAATATGAGAATCCAACTGTTTCCGAGATTAGTAGCGGCGGTGACTGCTGTGGTGGTGGTGAAGGCGGCGGCTGCGGATCCGCTGTCGAATGCGGCGGCGGTGGTTCCGGAGGCTGATCTGGCGCAGCAGTTGGCGAATCCTGTGGCGAGTCTGATTTCGGTGCCTTTTCAGGCGAACTGGGATTTCGGGATTGGGGTGAATGATGCGACGCGGTTCACGCTGAACATTCAGCCGGTGATTCCGATGAGTTTGAATGATGACTGGAATCTGATTGTGCGGACGATCCTGCCGGTGATTGACGCGGAGTCGCCTGCGCCGGGGGTGGCGAGTGCGTCTGGGTTGGGGGATACGGTGCAGAGTTTTTTCTTTTCGCCGAAGGCACCGGTGGGCGGGTGGATTCTGGCGGGCGGGCCGGTGGCGTTGTGGCCGACGGCGACGGATGCGCAGTTAGGGGGAGAGAAGTGGGGGTTGGGGCCGACGGGGCTGGCGTTGAAGCAGGACGGGCCGTGGACGTACGGGGTTCTGGTGAACCATTTGTGGTCGGTGGCTGGGGACGGGAGCCGGCCGGATGTGAATGCGAGTTTTGTGCAGCCGTTCTGTTCCTACATTACGAAGACGAAGACGACGTTCACGGTGAATTCGGAGTCGACGTATGACTGGAGCCGGAGCCAGTGGAACATGCCGGTGAATTTTGTGGTGTCGCAGTTGTTCAAGATCGGGAAGCAGCCGATGCAGGCATTTGTGGGGGGGCGGTACTATCTGGATGGACCGAGTGGCGGGCCTGAGTGGGGGATCCGGGCTGGATTGGTGCTGTTGTTTCCGAAATGAGGGGTTTGTGAGTTAGAATACTGGTGGAAGGTGAGCTTTATGAAATCGATCTCGTGTGTTTGTGCGTTTGGGTTTACTGGCATGGTGGCGGCGCTGGCTGGCGGGCAACCGGTGGTGGGGCCGCGTGTTGAAGTGGGAGGTGAGGCAGGGGCAGGGACTGGGTATGGCGGGTCGCTGATGGAGCGGGAGAGACTGCTGGGATCGATGTGGGGGCGGCGGGACTGGATGGCGGAGCACGGGGTGACGGTGGAGCGGACGGGGGTCTATACGCTGCAGGGGGTAGTGTCCGGGGGGAGTGCGGCGGGGCATGACTGGGGGAATCTGTATACTGGGAATGTGGTGGCGCGGCTGGACACGGAGAAGGCGGATTTGTGGCGCGGCGGGTTTCTGACGATGCGGATGCAGGTGAGGCAGGGGGATGCGGTTATTCTGCGGGCGGGGACGGTGTCGCCGGTGAACAATGCGGCGCTGCTGCCGTTGAATGAGGGGGAACTGGGGGATAATGCGTGGGCGTTGCCGGAGTTGACGTTCACGCAGTTTCTGCATCCGAAGTTTGCGGTGACGGGCGGGTTGATCAATACGGCTGGCGGGGATGCGAATCCGATTTCCGGGTCATTGCAGTCGACGAGTCACTTCATGAATACTGGGTTTGTGATGTCGCCGGTGATTGTGGGGCAGGTGCCGCAGTCGGCCTTGGGGGGCGGGGTGATCTGGAAGCCGACGGAGAAGGTGACGGCGTCGCTGATGGCGATGGGGACGGAGGAGACGGCGGGGACGAATCCGTTCACGCATTATGAGGGGACGACGTTTTTCGGCGAGGTGGATTGGGAGTATGAGGTCGGGGGGAAGCCGGGAGGGATGGGTTTGAGCGGGGCGTACAGTGTGGGGCAGGAGCGGCTGGGGATCACGAGAGATCCGCGGGTGGTGCTGGAGGAGTACGAGGAGACTGGGGAGGTGGAGACGAAGGAGGATGCGTGGTCGGTGTTCTGGAATGGGTTTCAGTATGTGAGCGGGAATGAGGAGCGTGGGTGGGGCGTGTTTGCGAGGTTGGGTTTTTCGGATGCGGATCCGAGTCCGGTGAGCATGCATGGGTCGGCGGGGATTGGCGGGACGGGGTTGCTGCCGGGGCGGCATCGGGACCGGTGGGGTGTGGGGGTGTATCACCAGGAATTGTCCGGGCACGGGTTGCTGGGGCGGCTGGGGTTGGGGAACGAGAATGGGGGTGAAGTGTTTTACAGCGTGTCGATTGCGCGGTGGATGCGGCTGACGCTGGATGCGCAGTATATTGATTCGGCGCTGCCGAAGGTGGGGCATGCGATGGTGGTGGGGACGAGGCTGGCGGTGGATTTCTGAAGGGAGGCAAAAGGGGATTGCGCGGACGTGGGTGAGGGGCGAGGCATGGTGGCGATGAAACGCCTGATTCTTACTGTCCTGATGCGTGCGGCCGTGGTGGCAGCGGTGGTTGGTGTGGGGAAGCCGAGTGCTGCGGAGGCGCAGGGGGCGGGAGCGGCGAAGGAAGAGAAGGAGGAGAAGCCTGCGGCGAAGGAAGAGAAGGAGGAGAAGCCTGCGGCGAAGGAAGAGAAGGAGGCGGAGGAGTTGCCGAAGGTGGAGGCGGTGAAGGAGGCGGAGGTGAGGAAGCTGGTGGGGCGGAAGGCTGTGGTGAGCGGGCGGGTTTCGAACACGCATGAATCGGAGAAGGGGATTACGTTCATCACGCTGGAGGGCGGGAAGTTCACGGTGGTGTGCTGGAAGGAGAGTTATGGGAAGTTCGAGGGGGGTAGTCCTGCGAAGCTGTACAAGGGGAAGACGATTGAGGTGACGGGCGACATTTTCGAGTACAAGGGGAAGGACGGAGGGTCGAAGGGGCAGTTGGAGATCAAGCTGCGGGAGCCTGGGCAGGTGAAGGTGACGGGGGAGGCGGCTGGGGTGAAGGAGGGGAGCGAGGGTGAGAAGGGAGGGGAGAAGGCGGAGCCGGGTGAGAAAACGGAGGAGGAGAAGAGTGAAGGGGAAGGGAAGCCGCCGCGGGGGCGGGTGGACGCGAAGAAGTATTTTCGCTAGGATGACTGAAAAGAATCGCTGATGGCACGACGATCCGAGCGAGCGCCTTTGGGATGGGATCTGCTGCTGGGCCTTGTGCTGGCGGCGATGGTGTATGCGTTGTTCTGGTGGGTGTTTTCGAATCTGGACACGGCGTGGGGATGGTCGCGGGCGTGGGATTTCCGGCAGTCGCTCTGGCGCGGGTGGGTGGTGACGCTGGAGTTGTCGGCTGGGGCGCTGGCGGGGTCGTGTGTGGTGGCTGGATTGCTGGTGGCGGGGCAGCGGACGCGGTATCGGTCGCTGGGGTGGTTCAGCCGGGCGTTTGTGGAGTTAGTTAGGGGGATGCCGCTGCTGACGCTGGTGCTGATTGGTTATTATGTGGTGTTTGCGCAGAGCCAGGTGGCTGGGTTGCTGGATCGGTTTGGGGTGGGGAGCAAGTTGTGGACTGGGGCGGCGCTGCTGTCGGTGTTTACGGGGGCGTATTTGAGTGAGATTCTGCGTGGCGGGTTGGAGAGCATTCCGCAGGGACAGATTGACAGTGCGCGGGCGGTGGGTTTTGACAGGTTTCAGGTGTTCCGGTGGGTGGTGATGCCGCAGGCATTGAGGCGGGTGCTGCCGGCGCTGGCTGGGCAGTTTGTGTCGCTGGTGAAGGATTCGTCTTTGTTGAGTGTGATTGGGGTGCAGGAGTTTACGGCGCAGGCGCGGGCGTTCAATTCGGCGACGTATGGTGGGATTGAGGCGTTTCTGCCGCTGGCGGCTGGGTATCTGCTGCTGACGCTGCCGCTGGCGGGGGTGGCGCATGCGATGGAGCGGCATTTCCGTTATCAGATGTAGTTATGGACATTGACGCGCAGAGACTGACGAGACGGTACGGGGCGCTGGCGGCGCTGGACGGGTTGACGCTGGAGGTGGAGCGGGTGAAGGTGCTGGCGTTGATAGGGCCGAGTGGCGGGGGGAAGAGCACGCTGTTGCGGGTGCTAGGAGGATTGGAGGGGGCGGACGAAGGGGAGGTGTCGATTAACGGGACTGTGCTGACGGCGGAGGAGCGGCAGTTGCTGGCGTGGCGGAGGCGGAACGGGTTTTTGTTTCAGCAGTTCAATTTGTTTCCGCATCTGACGGCGCGGCGGAACATTACGCTGCCATTGGAGAAGGTGCATGGGCGGACGGCGGCGGAGGCCGAGCGGGTGGCGGATGAGAGTCTGGAGCGGTTCGGGCTGACGGCGCACGGGCACAAGCTTCCGGCGCAGTTGTCAGGTGGGCAGCAGCAGCGGGTGGGATTGGCGCGGGCGATTGCGTCGGGGCCGGAGATTTTGATCCTGGATGAGCCGACGTCGGCGTTGGATCCGGAGATGACGGCGGAGGTGCTGGAGTTGATCGGGGAGCTGGCGGCGGGCGGGCAGGACATTATTCTGAGCACGCATGAGATGGGATTTGCGCGGGCGGTGGCTGGGCATGTGGCGTTCATTGCGGCGGGGAAGGTGGCGGAGCACGGGCCGTCCGGGGAGTTGTTTGCTGCGCCGAAGGAGGAGATGACGCGGCGGTTTTTATCGAAGGTGATGCGGTTTGCGTGAGGCAACGCATTGCGCGGAGGCGGAAGCGGGATTAAGCGGGGTGGAAACAGCATGATTGCAAACCGACTGATCCTTACTGCCGCGCTGATGGTTGTGATGACGGCGTGTGGCCGGAAGAAGAAGGAAGTGCAGGTGGTGCCTGCGGCCGGTGTGCTGCCGGAGATTGTGGCCGAGGCTGGGGAGCCGGTGGTGGCGGGGAAGCCGCCGCCATTGGATCCGGCGGTGCCTGCGCTGACGATCAACAAATCGGCGCAGGTGTCGGTGCTGGGGTATCATGATTTTGTGAAGGGGAAGCCGGGGAATGCGATGCAGGTGAGTGAGGAGCAGTTCCGGGCGCAGATGCAGGTGATCCGGGATGCGCGGATCAAGGTTATCGGGATGCCGGAGTTTCTGGCGTGGCGGCGCGGGGAGAAGGATATTCCGGATCCGTCGATCCTGATCACGATGGATGACGGGTGGAAGAGCGTGCACACGATTGCGCTGCCGGTGCTGCGGGAGTTCGGGTATCCGTTTACGGTGTTTCTGTACAAGCGGTTTGTGAATGGCGGGAGCAAGTCGATGACGACGGCGGAGATCCGGGAGTTGATGGCGGCGGGCGGGACGGTGGGGAGCCACAGTGTTAGTCATCCTTACCGGAAGCGGATTGATGCGGCGTACCGGAAGGGGGCGCCGGCGGGCGAGGCGTTTCTGAGGATGGAGATGAAGGATTCGCGGCAGTTTCTGGAGGATTTGACCGGGCAGATGGTGACGACCTATGCGTACCCCGGGGGATATCACAGTGAGCGGGAGGAAGCGGTGGGGAAGGAGTGCGGGTATGAAGCGATGTTTACGGTGAATGGGGCGCGGGTGACGTGGGACACGCCGGCGGCGGCTTTGGGGCGGTATATTGTGATTGGGACGGATGCGACGGATGCGGCGTTCCGGCGGGCGATCAGTTCGCGGGGGACATCGCAGGGGGAGGTGGTGAAGCAGTTGTTGAGGAAAGAGGGGGGAGAGGTGCTGGTGAGTACGGCGCCTGCGCCGGATGCGACGGTGGCGGTGAGGCGGCCGAGGATTGCGGTGGATGTGAGTCGGCTGAGCGGGATTGATGCTGCGACGGTGACGATGAAGATTGCGGGATACGGGCAGGTGCCGGCGGAGTATGATGCGGCGGGTGGGGTGATTGCGTGGCAGGTGCGGGAGCCGCTGCGGACGAGTGAGTGTCAGGTTTATGTGACGTTCCGGCGTGAGGGGGAAACGCTGATGGACTCGGTGGCGTGGCGTTTTTACGTGGATCTGGTGTCCGGGTACCTGCCGGAACCGCCGGTGAAGCTGGCTGCGCCGGGAGCGGCACCGGTGACGGAGGCACCTGATGCGGGGGCGGAGGGATCGGAGGCTGAGGGGGCTGGGGTGGTGGTGCCGCGGTGAGTGAGGTGAGGATGAAGATGGGGGGAAGATAATCCCGGAAAGAAAGTGGCGGTTGGCGGCGCTTGGTTTATAGACCCGGAGACTTCCGAGATGATCAGACCGAATCCTGTGACTGTCTGCGTGCTCCTAGCTGGGGCGGGGATGGTTGTGGCTGCGGAGGACGGGACGTCGGCTGACCGGTTGGCGGCGGAGGGCTGGCTAGGGGGAGCGGGGCAGTTGCTGGAGATTTCGCAATGGGTGCGGGATGGGTTGGCGGCGGACGATCCGGGGCCGGCGCTGGATGCGCTGGCGGGGTTGGCGCGGCAGGCATTGGAGGCTGGGCAGCGGGAGGTGTGTGTGGAGGCGGAGATCGGGTGGTTGCAACTGGCGATGGCGGATGCGGAGGCGGATGCCGGGGATGCTTTGGATGATCTGGCGGGGCGGGCGCGGGAGTGGGGGTTGCCGCGGGAGGAGGCGAGGATCTGGACGTGGCGGGCGGCGTTGATTGAGGGCGCGGGGGAATGGCTGGCGGCGTTTCATGCGCATGACCGGGCGAGTCAGGCGGCGTTAGGGGGCGGCTTGCTGAATCGCGGGGCGGCTTCGTTGGTGGCGATGGCGAGGTTGTGCCGGGAGAACCGGCATCCGTGGCGGTTGCAGCATCAGTGGGTGAGGATTGACACGATGCTGGCGGGGCGGATCCGGGAACTGGATGTGGAGACGCGGCGGTTGCTGGCGGATGAACGGTTGGCGGCGCAGCCGGTGCTGGCGGGATTGCCGCCGCTGGGGCGGGGACCGGCGGGTGCGGTGCTGAATCCGCCGGAGGCGTCGGCGCTGGTGGCGCGGCCGCAGCAGGAGATCGGGAGGACGCGGATTTTTCTGTCGAATCCGACGGTGAAGGCGCTGGGGGGAAGCCTGACAGCGACGCCGCGGGCGGGTCGGGCGGGTTCGTGGTTGGCGGATGAGTCCGGACAGACCCTAACGGTGAGTCCTCCGGGTGAGAGAGGGACGGTGGCCGCGACGCGTGCGTTGAGTTTGCGGCCCGGTGAGACGCTAAGTCTTTATGTGGAGCATCTGCCGTCGGCGGCGGACGACGTGGTGACGCTGGCGTGGCAGGCGGACGGCGGGAAGGGTGTGGCGGCGACGAGCGATTTCTTCTTTACGGATGCGGCGGCGGCGGCGGCGGTGGTGAGTGGCGGGAATCTGACGACGGTGCCGGGGTGGCCGGTGCCGTTTTATCATGAGATCAACCAGAGGACGGGAGGTGTCAGGATCGAGGATCTCGGGTTCAAGGCATCGGGGCCGTGCCGGTTGGAGATTTTTGACGGGGACGAGCAGAGCCTAGCGGGATTTCCGAGCACGCGATTGCTGGCGGTGGACGGGGACGGGGACGGATTGTTCACGGGGCCGAGGGATGAAGTGCTGTCGGATCACAATGGGGACGGTGTCCCGGATGTGCTGGTGGGGGACCGGAGCCGGTCGCTGGAGGTTTATGCGTGGCCGCTGGGGGCGACGGGGCGGGAGCCGCTGACAATTGCGGCGAGGCTGCGGCGGCCGGGGGGAGGGCCGGAGGGCTGGCGGACGGATGTGGAGGTCGGGTTGCGGCCGGCTGAGAAGGTGGTGGCGCGGAAGGAACGCTGAAAGGGGCCGGGAGGGTGGTTATTCCGGGGTGAGGGAGAGGCGTTGTCGGAGGCTGTTGCGCTGGACGATCCGAAGGCGGTGGACCGGGAAACGCTGCTAGCCGCCATGAAGGGCAGGATTTTGGCGACGTCGTCGCTCCGAGTGGTCTACACGAGCAGGGGGAGCGAGCCGCAGCAGCCGGGTGCGGCCAGTCAGGGCCGGAAGCCGGAGCGTCGCCCGCAGCAGCGGTCCGAGGGGGCGGAGGTGCCGTGAGCGGGAGGTGAGGAGCCGGTTGAAATGGTGGGGATCCGGTGTTTGATGTGATGTGTGGGATGCTGCGGCTGGGCTGGGTCTGGGTCTGCTGAGCAGGCCGATGACATGGAAACCCTACGATGTCGGTCGGCGATGGACGGTGGGAGAATTGCCCGAGTGGACGGACGGTGTGCGGAATGGTGGGTCGGAGCGAGGGCGGAAGGCGGGCGTAGGCTGCGATTGAGGTGGGATGAGAGAATAGGACGTATGGGGCTGATGGGACCTATGCCGTTGTTGGGACGGTACCGGGCTGGCCCTCAGCGCGCAGGTGCAAAGGGCTTGTGGGGAGGGGCCTCGGACGGAGCGGGGTCAGGGTTTTGGTTTATCTGCTGGGGGAGTGGAGGTGGGGAAGTGGAGTTGTTTGAGGAAGTGGTAGAGGGCTTGTTTCCATTCCGGGGGGTCGTGGGCGTGGTCGGTGACGTGCCATGTGTGGGGGATGGCGAGGTCTTTGAGTCGGGCGTGCATGGCCTGGCTGATGCCGAGGAGACCGTCTTTGGAGCCGCAGGAGAGCCAGATGAGTTTGGCGGATTTGAGGGCGGCGGCGTCGGGGATGAGGGTTTCTGGTTTTTTGGTGTTAGGTGCGGAGGAGAAGCCGCCGATCCATGAGAACGTGTCGAGGTGGGCGAGGCCGAAGTTGAGGGATTGGCCGCCGCCCATGGAGAGACCGGCGAGGGCGCGGTGGTCTTTGTCGGTGAGGGTGCTGTAGCGGGCGTCGATGGTGGGGATGACGTCGTCGAGGAGGTCTTTTTCGAAGGTCGCGAAGGCAGGGGCGGCTTTGAAGACATCGCCTTCGGCGCGGTCGTTTTTCTGGGCGCGGCCGTTGGGCATGACGATGATCATGGGGACGGCCTTGCCGTTGGCGATGAGGTTATCGAGGAGATTGCCTGGATTGGCGAAGCGCTGCCATTCGGATTCGTCGCCGCCGATTCCGTGGAGGAGGTAGAGGACTGGGTAGCGCTGGGCGGTGGAGTAGCCGGGAGGTGTGTAGACGTTGAGTTTGCGCGTGGTGCCGACGGTTTTGGATTCGTAGGTGATGAGTTCGAGTTTTCCGTGGGGGAGGGAGTCGCGGACGGCGTCCCAGCCTTGGTCGGGAGGAGGGAAGGCGGGTTTATCGTCTTCTTTGAGCTCGGCTTTGCCGCGGGGGATGCGGGGTTCGGCGGGGGGAGCGCCTTTGGGTCGTGGGGTGGAATCCTGGGCGTGGGCGGAGAGGGCGGTGAGGGCGGAGACGATTAGGGGCAGGGCGAGGGGGCGGATCATGGCGTGGAGTGGGTGGATGGGGGGATGGGACGAGAGGTGTCCGGGGATTGCTTCCGGTTTCGTGTGGGGGCGGACAGGGGAAAGGCGGGCTTTGCCGTTGAGGGTGCGGGAGGTGGTGTTATCGCCGGGTAGATGAGACCATGGATACTGACTGGATGTGCGGTGCTGGCGGCATGCCGTGGCCCGCAGCCGCTGGTGGAGCCGCTGGATGAATGGCGTGAGCGCGATGAAGCCTGCGCGGCTGCGTTCCGGCGGGAGTATGCGCGGTGGGAAGCGGTTGGCGAGAGCGGCGGTGTGCTGACGGAGGCGGTGCGGCGCGGCGGGTTGAGGCAGCGGAATGTGCTGGTGACGGCGGACGGGTGGCGTCTTGAGCTTGTATTAGGTGATCGGTACAAGTCTGCGACAGGCCTCCGTACGGAGTCCCGGTACCGGCTGGTGGACAGGACCGGTGGCGTGCTGGCGACGGCGGAGAGCGTGATGGCGAGTGATGACGCGGGCGATTCCGAAGTTCCGGAGCACGTGCGGGTGTGGGTAGATCCAGTGGACGGCGGGGTGCTGATCGACGAGGAACACAACTGGTCGACGAGGAGGTTTGTGGCGATGACCCCCGGGGAGGACGGGGCGTGGCGGACCCGGGTGTTTCTCCTGCCGGATCGGGAAAGGGTGGGGCCCCCTTCGCCTCGCTCCACGTGCACTGGTTTCTCGGGCGGGCGGGTGTGGTTCGAGTGTGCGGACCGTACTTATGCGATTCCGGTGGAGCAACTGCCGGAGGATCCGGATCTTGGTTACGGGATGGGTTGAGTCAGGCGTCGGCGGATTTTTTCGAGCGGGTGCGGCGCCATGTGGTGCGGGTGGAGTTGACCCAGTCGAGGAGGGCGGCTTCGAAGCCGACGTCGAGGCCTGCGGCTTCGCTGAGGATCCATTTATGGCGGAGGATTTCGTCGCGTTCGGCGAGGTAGTCGCGGTAGGCGGCGGCGCTGCGGCGAGCGGAGTCGCGGTCTTCGTCGGAGTGCTGGTCTGGGGGCATGGTCGGGGGGGCGGCATGGATGACCGGGGGTGCGTGTTTGCCAATGGTGTTTCTTTCCATTGAGAAACCGGCGGGTGGGCCATAGAGGCGAGGCGAGTTCCTGTGCTGGACGCTGTGTCTGGCGCGGGATGTCGAGTTTCCACTGGTAGACATGTCTGTTTCCACCCTGCTTCATTCCGAACGCCTCAGTGATCGAGGTGTGCTGTTCCTGTGTTCGCAAAGTCAACCGGCGGTGCTGACGCGGCTGTTGAAGGGATTGAATGGGAGGAAGGTGGTGCTGCTGACGGAGACGGATGCGGTGCTGGGTGCGGAGATGCGGCAGGCGGTAGGGTCGAGCGGGTTGCCGCGATTGATTCGGACGGAGATGTCCTCGCACGCGGCGGTGCCGCAGGCGGTGGCGGCGGGAGCGGCGGTGATTGCGGTGACGCCTGCGGTGGCGTCGCTGCGGGCGACGAATGTGCGGGTGCCGCATGCGGTGATCGAGGATTTGTGCGGGTTCGGGGTGCCGGTGCAGCCGATCGGGGTGGATCTGCCGCAGGAGCATTGTCTGAGTGTAGAGTCGCCGGGGTCGTTTCCGGAGGTGGTGTTGTGTGTGATGCCGGTGATTCCGGCGGGTCGGGCGGCGCATCCGCTGGTGCAGGCGGCGCTGATTGAGGGGGCGGCGGAGGCGTATGCGACGCGGGCGACTTTCGGGGAGCACCTTGGGCGATTGCTAGTGGCGGGGTTGAAGAAGCATGCGGCGGGCGCGGTGCTGCATGACGGGCTGGATGGATCGGAGATGAGTTTTGCGCGGTTGTTTGCGGCGGCGGCGTGCCTTGCGGGAGTGATCCGGAAGGAGACGAAGGAATCGCGGGTGGGGATTGTGCTGCCGCCGGGTCGAGCGGGGATGATTGCGAATCTGGCGGTGGTGCTGGCTGGGAAGGTGCCGGTGAATTTGAATTTCACGGCTGGGAAGGATGCGATTGAGAGTGCGATCCGGCAGAGCGGGATTGATCGGTTTGTGACGGTGGATCAGATAGTGAGGAAGGTGCAGACCTTTCCGTGGCCATCGACGCGGGACATTATCTTTGTGGAGCGATTGCTGCCGCGGATGAAGATGGGGATACTGAAGTGGGAGCTGCTGCTGCGGTTGCTGCCGGTGCCGGCGTTGTGTTCGCTGCTGAAGCTGCCGTCGGCTGGCGGGGATGCGGAGGCGGCGTTGCTGTTCACGAGCGGGAGTTCCGGGGAGCCGAAGGGGGTGGTGCTGACGCACCGGAATCTGATTTCGAACGTGACGCAGTTTGCGGCGCGATTGGATCTGAAAGAGACGAGCAAGCTGCTAGGGTGTCTGCCGCTATTTCATTCGTTCGGGTGCACGGTTACCCTATGGTATCCGCTGATTGAGGGATTGTCGCTGGTGACGTATCCGACGCCGCTGGAGCCGCCGAAGCTGGCGGAATTGATAGAGAAGCATGGGGTGGAGCTGCTGCTGGCGACGCCGACGTTTTTGCGGGGGTATCTGAGGCGGGTGAAGGTCGAGCAACTGGCGACGCTGAAGTATGTGGTGACGGGGGCGGAGAAGCTGCCTTTGAATCTGGAGGAGGAATTCCGGCGGAAGTTCGGGAAACCGGTGATGGAGGGGTATGGGCTGACGGAGACGAGTCCGGTGACGAACGTGAATCTGCCGGATCCTGCGTCGAACGGGAAGCTGCCGGTGCTGGCGTCTCGGCGGTTAGGGTCGACCGGGCAATTGATGCCTGGGTTGGCGGTGCGGATTACGGATGCGATTACGGGTGATGCGCTGCCGGTGGACCGGAGCGGGATCATCTGGATGAAGGGGCCGAATGTGTTTACGGGTTATCTGAAGCAGCCGAGGAAGACGGAGGAAGTGCTGCGGGACGGGTGGTTCAGCACGGGTGACGTGGGGCGGTTGGATGCGGATGGTTTTCTGCACATCGAGGGTCGGTTGAGCCGGTTTTCGAAGATTGGGGGCGAGATGGTGCCGCACGAGACGGTGGAGGATTACATCATCCGGGCGCTGGAGTTGGAGAGTGACAGCGAGCGGCGGATTGCGGTGGTGGGGGTGCCGGATCCTGACAAGGGAGAGGCGCTGGTGCTGCTGTCGACGGTGGCTGGGGAGACGGTGAAGCAGGAACTGATTCAGCTGCGGTACACGCTGCTGGAGCAGGGCGTGCCGAGCCTGTGGATTCCGCGGCGGCTGGTGCCGGTGGCGCAGATTCCGATTCTGGCGAGCGGCAAGCTGGACATCAAGGCGTGCGAGAAGCTGGCGACCTCGGCGGCTGGCTAGGGAGTGTTTTGGAGAAGCAGGTGCGCAAGGGGTAAGGGCGGGGCGGATGTGGCTAGGGACGCAACCCCGGTTGGGGTTGTGGGGTGTTGTGGGGGAGACCCAGGGTAGGCCTGCGTGCCGCAGTCCAACCCTGGGCTTTGGGACGCAATCCCGTTGGGATTGGGGGGATGCTGGTATTGAGGACAGGGCGGGGACGGCCTTGATTTAGAGGCTTGTGGTGTTAAGTCGCAGGCAGGATGCCTGTGCCAGTGTGCTGGCTAGGGAGTGTTCCGGAGATGTCAGGCGGCGGCGGGGGCGGGGACGCCGTAGGGGAGGGAGTCTGGGATGGGGGCGAATTCGCGGATTTTTTCCCAGAGGGCGGAGAAGTCGCGGTTTACGTCACCGGAGAGACAGTCGGTGAGTTCGCCGGCGAGTTCCGGGTATTTCATGACGACGTCTTTGAAGGAGAAGTCGTGGTGGTAGAAGGCGTAGACGAGCTTGCGCATGTTTTCGATGCCTTCGCGGAGGGTGGCTCCGTAGGCTTCGAAGCGTGAGGCGCTGAGGTCGTTGGCGACGAGGGCTTCGTGGACGGCTTCAGCGCCGAGGACACCGCTCTTCAAGGCGAGCATGACCCCGCTGCTGAAGACTGGGTCGAGGAAGGCGAAGGCGTCGCCGACGAGGAGTAGACCGGTGCAGGCGCAGTGGCGGGAGTGGTGGGAGTATTCGCTGGTGACGTGAAAGGGACCGGTCTGGGTGCCGGAGCTGAGCCTTTCCTTGATCCACGCGTTGCGGGTGACCTCGCGGTCGAAGATGTCCTTGAGGTCGCGGACGCCGTCGCGGGTGAGGTATTTGCCTTCGGCGACGATGCCGACGCTAACCATGTCATTGTGCTGGGGGATGTGCCAGAACCAGCCTTTTTCGGGGACGAAGGCGATGGTGGTGGCACCTTCGTCGTCGCCGGTGCCGCGCTGGGAGCCCTTGTAGTAGGTCCAGACGGCGACCTTGTTGAGGAAAGGATCGCGTTCGCGCCAGCCGAGACGGACGGAGGCGAAGGATTCCTTGCCGGAGGCGTCGAGGGTGATGGCGGCGTGGATTTCGCGGAGGTGGCCGTCTTTGTCCTTCACTTCGATGCCGGTGACGCGGTCGTCTTCCTTGAGGAGACGGGTGACGGTGAGTTCTTCGAGGACTTCGACGCCGCGCTCGCGGGCGTGGTCGACGAGCATCTGGTCGAAGTCAGAGCGGAGGACCTGCCATGTCTGGGCGATGGTATTGCGGTCGTAGCGGGTGTGGAAGTAGAAGGGAGCGGACTGGCGGCCGTCGGGCTGGACGAAGGAGACGCTGTATTTTTTCTGGAAGGCGGAGGCCCGCATTTTGGGGATGAGGCCGAGCCGTTCGAGGGAGTGGTAAGTGAATGGGATGAGGGATTCGCCGACGCGGTAGCGAGGGAAGCGGTCGCGGTCGACGACGATGACCTTGTGACCGTATTCCGCGAGGATGGCGGCGGCGCTGAGCCCGGCTGGGCCGGCGCCGATGACGACGACTTCTGGGGAGGCGGAAGAAACCATGAGGGAAGATGCCATGGAATGGTGATGCCGGAAATCGCATTTCAGAATCACTCTGATCGCGGATGGGAATCAGAGGATCCCGAGAAGCTGGCGGATATCGGCTGGTGAGAGACCGTTCTGGCGGAGGGATTGGAGGGAGCGAGCGCCGTCGCGTTTGGCGAGACGGCGGCCGAGGTCGTCGCGGATGAGGCGGTGGTGGCGGTAGAGCGGTACGGGGAGGGAGAGGAGTTCCTGGAGGAGCCTGTGGAGGTGAGTGCTGGCGAAGAGGTCATCGCCGCGGGTGACGACGGAGATGTGCTGGGCGGCGTCGTCGATGACGACGGCGAGATGATAGGAGGAGCGGATGTCCTTGCGGGCGAGGACGGCGTCGCCGAGGAGGGCGGGGTTGGCGGATTGGGGGCCGGCGTTGAGGTCGGTCCATGTGAGGGGACCGGCGAGGGAGATGGCGTTGGTGGAGTCGAGACGGAGAGCGAAGGGTTTGCCGGAGGCGATGAGGTCATCGCGCTGCATTGGTGAGAGGGAGCGGCAGGTGCCTTGATAGAGTGGGCCATCGGGGCCCTGGGGTGCGTCGATGGCGAGGAGATCCTGACGCGTGCAGAAGCAGGGGTAGAGGAGACCGAGGCGTTCGAGAGATGTCAGGGCGTCGGCGTAGGCTGGCATGCGTTGGCTTTGGAGCCAGACTGGGGTGGGGTATGAGAGACCGAGCCATGCGAGGTCTGCGAAGATGGCGTCGGTGAATTCGGGGCGGGTGCGGGAGACGTCGATGTCTTCGAGTCTGAGGAGACAGGAGGTACTGGAGCGGGCGGCTTCTTCCCATGCCATGAAGGCGGCGAAGGCGTGGCCGAGGTGGAGGAGTCCGGTGGGGCTGGGCGCGAAGCGCGTGGGCATGGCGGGGTGTCAGCGCGGGGCGAGGGCGTCCCATGAGGGGAGGCCGGTGGTGGGGAGGAAAGGCTTGGCGGCGGCGTCCCATTCGGGGGTGCCGGCCTTGCGGAAGAGGTCCCAGATGAGTTTTTTGGAATGGGGTGTGGCGACGGAGTTAGGGGCATTGCGCCAGAGGCCGAGGCGGAGACCGCCTTCGTGGGCGTGGTCGACGTGGCGGTGGTAGATGAAGGCATCGACGGTGGGGAGGCGGCGGCATTTTTCCCATGCGTAGGCGTAGGCGGCGGCCTGGAGTTGTTCGCCGTCGGGTGTGAGGAGCGTGTGGAAGCCCTGTTCGGAGAGGATGACGCGGCGGGGTTTTCCGGCGAGGAGGAGATCGGGTTTTTCGAGATGGCGGGTGAGGACCTCGAGGTTTTTGAAGGTGACCTTGGGTGAGTCGTCGGTGGTGGTGATGGATTTGTCGGCCCATGCGCGCGGATTGCCGAGGTCTTCCGGGTAGGGATGCCATGCGACGTGCCACGGGAGGTCGCCGTTGATGCGGATGCAAGCGGCGAAGGCGTCGAGGAAGTCGCGGCCGGGGGTGGATTCGTTAGGGCTGATGCCGGCCATGCTGATGGCCCAGTGGTGGTCGAAGGGGATGTAGAGCCGGTCGTTAGGGGATTCTGCGAGGACGGCGGAGGCGACGGTGCGGAAGGCGCGTTCGTAGGCGGCGACGGCGTTAGGGAGAGAGGCGAGGCCGAGGTTGTACCAGAGCCAGTGGGAATTGACCTCGTTGCCGACGATCCAGCCGCGGACGGTGCCGTGTTCCGGGTGTTTGCCGTTCCAGCGAGCGGCGAGCATGCGCATGGTGGCGGCGAGACAGCTTTTGCCTTCGTCAGTTTCGGCGTTGAAGGCACCGACGGTGTATTTGTAGTCCTTGCGGGCTCCGGGGTGGATGAGGACGGCGTCGCGGGCGGCGTCCTTGGTTGGATAGACGAGGAGGATGGCGTAGACGACGATGCCCTTGGCGGAAAGTGGGTGGATCTGGGCGTCGAGGGATTTGAGATAGGCGTCGTTGAAGGCCCACTGGCGGGAGGGGCCGGAGCCTTTGCTGGCGGCGAAGTCGACGATGCCGCTGAGATTGACGTTGATGCCAGCGTGGTGGATGCCGAGGGCGAGGGCGTCGTCGTTCATCTGGACCTGGAGCCCCTTGATGGACGGCGGCTGAGGGAAGGGATCGGCTAGGGCGTGGAGGGTGGAGACGGCGAGTGCGGCGAGGGTGGCGGCCAGTTGGCGGAACGAAGGCATGGTTGGCCGTAGGCGCGGGCGGGGCGCGCGGCCAACGGAGAAGTTTCCGTGTTCAGCGGGCGCGGCGGCGGCGGAGCAGGGCGAGAGCGGAGATTGCGGCGAGCGAGGCGGCTCCGGGTTCCGGGATGGGGGCGAAGGAGAGTTTTGTGCCGTCCCAGATGGTGTCGAAGGAAGTGGTGCCGCCTGGAGAGAGGACGCGGTAGAGGCCTTGGCCGCTGCTGACGTAGTGGATGTTGCCGGCGGCGTCGAAGGTGATGTCGCGACCGGAATTGATGTCGGTGCCGGTGTTGACGAGGAGCCGGTTGGAGAGGTCTGGGACCCCGGCGGTCATGGGGACGACGGCGACGTCGCTGTTATTGAGGACGAGGGCGATCCATTTCTGGTCGAGGGAGACGGCACCGCCCTGGACATTGCGGAGGATGTCGGTGGCGGCTGGGTTTCCGAGGAGCGTGCGGGAGGCGGAGAGGGAGTCCCAGAGACTGATGCCGTCGCTGCCGAGGACGGTGAGACCTGCTTCGGCGCCGGCGGAGCGGTTCTGCATGAGGTAGAATTTTCCGTCGGTGCCGACGTCGAGGTCGGAGGTTGCTCCGGAGAGGAGGACGGAGGCGAGGGGCGTGGCGGAGCCGGAGTAGGGAGTTGAGCCGTTGCCGATGTCGTAGCGCCAGAGCGAGTTGCGGTTGGTGTTGGAACCTGCGCCGGTGGCGGCGAGGGTGGTGAGGTCTTCGTCGAGGGTGTAGACGGTGAGGCCGGCGGAAGTGACGAGGGCGTGGACGGCGGTGGTGGAGCCGTGGTTCTGGCCGGTGGGGACTGGGAAGGAGCCGGAGTTGGTGGTGACGGTGTTGTGGAGGACGGACGAGAAGGAGGAGAGGTCCGGGGAGGCCTTGGCGACCTGGCCGTTGGCGTCGGAGAAGTCGGCGATGTAGATTTCGCCGGTGCTGGCTGCGGTGATGCGGAACGGGCTGTTGGCGCTGGCTCCGAAGATGAGTTGGTTAGAGGTGCCGGCCCTGGCGGAGTTGCCGTAGCCGAAGGCGTCGCTCTGGTCGGCTTTGAGGGAGTAGAGCCCGTCGCCGAGGGTGCGGACGACGACGGTGGAGTTGCCGGCGGCGCTGTTGGAGATGTAGGCGTTACCGAAGTTAGGGGCGGCTGGGTTGGTGACGACGGCGACGCCGCGGACGCTGTTGAAGCGGACGAGACTGCTGGAGTCGTCCGAGAGGAGGCGGAAGCCGCCTTCTGCGGTGGGTTGGCCGAGGCCGTTGGAGGCTGGGTTGGTGATGGTGGAGCCGGTGGGGATGGAATAGCCGACCGAGTCGGATTTGGAGGCGCGGATGGTGAAGGTGTCTGTGGGGGCGCCGAGGCTGAAGAGTTTGGAGCCTTTGGAGGAACCGTCGAGGGATTGGAACGCGCCGCCGTTGATGGAGTAGAGGAGACTGTCGGCGGGTTCGTTGAGAGTGAAGCTGACGTCGAGTCCGGTGATGGTGACGCCTGAGGCGTAGGGGGCTGCGCCAGCTGGGAGGGCGATGGCGAGGCAGGCGAGGCTGAAGGAAAGTGGTTTCATGGCAAAGATACTCTGGGGGGAGTGAAGCGGATTTCCTGCCTTGTGGCTATGGAAATCCGACCGTGAATCCGGCGCTGGGGGAGAGGGGCAGGAATTTGCGCTTCCCGGGTGGGAGGATTGAGGGCAAGACGGTGGGGATGAAGAGACGAGCGATGATGTTGCTGACGGTGGCGGTGGCGATGGTGTCGTGGGGCTGCCGGAAGGAAGAGGTGCGGGTGCGGTGGTTGACGGTGGCGTGTGCGGCGTCGTTGCGGTCGGTGATGGAGGGGGTGGTGGGCAAGTATGGGGCGGTGCGGCCGGGGGTGGAGTTGCGGTGCACGTATGGGGCGAGCGGGACCTTGCAGGCGCAGGCGATGGAGGGTGCGCCGTTTGATGTATTTCTGGGGGCGGATGAGATGGGGCCGGCGGCGCTGGCGGCGGCGGGGGTGGGCGGGGCGCCGTTCGGGTTTGCGGAGGGACGATTGGCGTTGTGGGTGAGAAAGGATAGCGGGTTGGATGTGGAGGGGCAGGGGTTGCGGGTGTTGCTGGATCCTCGGGTGAAGAAGGTGGCGGTGGCGAATCCGGAGCTGGCTCCGTACGGGCGGGCGGCGATGGAGGCGCTGGGGCGTGCGGGGATTGAAGCCGCGGTGCGGGAGCGGCTGGTGTTTGCGGAGAATGTGGCGCAGGCGGCGCAGTATGTGGCGTCGGGGTCGGCGCAGGCTGGATTGGTGGCGTGGTCGCTGACGTTGAGTCCGGCGATGGCGGCGGAGGGTGTGGCGTGGATGGTGCCGGAGACGGTTCATGAGCCGCTGGTGCATGCCGGGGTGGTGATGAAGCGGACGGCGGAGGCGGAGGAGGCGAGGGCGTTCAGCGAGTGGCTGTGTGGGCCGGAAGGCGGGGTGGTGCTGAGGCGTGGAGGGCTGACACCAGTTAGGCGGTGATGGACACGACGGCGCTCTGGCTGACGGTGAGGCTGGCGCTGGCGACGACGCTGGTGCTGCTGGTGGCTGGGTTGCCGCTGGCGTGGTGGCTGGCGACGACGCGGAACAGGTGGCGGGTGGTGGTGGAGGCGGTGACGGCGCTGCCGCTGGTGCTGCCGCCGACGGTGTTAGGTTTTTTTGTGCTGATGGCATTGGGGCCGCGGACTTGGGTGGGGGCGCGGTGGCTGGAGTGGACGGGCGGGCCATTGCCGTTCAGTTTTGCGGGGCTGCTGGTGGCGTCGGTGCTGTTCAACCTGCCGTTTGCGGTGCGGCCGTTCATGGCGGGGTTTGCGGCGGTGCCGCGGGATCAGTTAGAAGCGGCGGCGTGTCTGGGGGCGTCGCCGTGGCGGAGATTCCTGCGGGTGGCGGTGCCGGTGGCGTGGCCGGGAGTGGTGTCCGGGATGGTCCTGACCTTTGCGCACAGCGTGGGTGAGTTCGGGGTGGCGCTGATGGTCGGGGGGAGCATTCCCGGGGTGACGAGGACCCTGTCGATCACCCTGTATGACGATGTGCAGGCGATGCGTTATGAGCGTGCGCTGACGACGGCGCTGGGGCTGATGGGGCTGGCGTTTGCGGCGTTAGGAGTGGTGGCGCTGCTGCAGCGGCGGCGCGGGGAGTGAGGGGTCAGTCGGCTGGAGCGGCCGGCTGCGGTTCCGGATCCGGGAGATAGTCCGGGAGGCGGATGGTGAAGACGGTTTCGAGGCCGAGCGTGCTGTCGACGGAGATGGTGCCGCCGTGGGATTCGACGGCGCGGCGGACGATGGAGAGGCCGAGGCCGGTGCCTTTGATTTTCTGGCTATGGTGTTTGGCGACGCGGTAGAAGCGTTTGAAGATGAAGGGGAGGTCGGCGCGGGGGATGCCGATGCCGTTGTCGGCGATGCGGATGACGGAGGCGGCGTCTTCGCGGGCCATGGTGACGGCGATTTCGAGATTGCCTGGTTTATTTTCCTTGAGGGCGTTTTCGATGAGATTGAAGAAGATCTGGTCCCAGTAGAAGCGGTCGCCTTTGATGTCGTCTGCGCCGTCTGGCGGGAAGTCGAGGCGGAAGCGGGCGCGTTTTTCTTCGACGAGAGGGGCGAGGCGTTCGATGACGTCTTCGGCGCATTCGCGGCAGGAGAAGGAGACGGCGCGGAGGCCGGCGATGCCTTTTTCGCCGACGGATTCGAATTTGGAGAGGGTGAGCATGTCCTCGACGATGCGGGCGATGCGTTCGCCGTGTTTCTGCATCGTGATGAGGGCTTTCCGGGACATGGCGGGGTCGTCGATGTCGCCTTCGAGGAGGTTTTCGAGGTAGCCGTTGATGATGGAGAGGGGGGTCCTCAGTTCGTGGGAGGCATTGGCGACGAAGTCTTTGCGGATCTGTTCGGTTTCGTGGCGGTCGGTTTCGTCGCGGATGACGACGCGGAGGTATCGGCCGGGGGCGTCGCCGGAGAGTTGGACTGGGGCGGCGGAAACGACGAGGAAGCGTTCATCGGCTAGGTTGCCGCGGACGATGGGGCTGCGGAATTCTTCTTCGGCCCATTTGGCTCCGGAGGTATCGAGGCGGCGAATGAACTGGAGGATGCGTTCGTCGCCGATGAGGGAGGAGAGGGGGCGGCCGCGGAGGTCGCCGGCGACCTGGAAGAGGTCGAGGGTTTCGTGGTTAGCGAAGGCGATGTGGTGCTGACTGTTGAGGAGGAGGCAGGAGTCGCCGAGGCCTTCGAGGACGCTTTCGAGGACGCCGGCGCGGTCGGCTTCGCTGCCTGGGGAAGCTGGCTGGGAGGAGCGGCGGCGGCGCTGTTGGAGGTAGCCTGCGCCGAGGAGGAGGCAGAGGATGATGAGGAGGAGTTCGAGCGGAGTCATGCCTGGCGAGGGGTCACGCCGGGGTGGGGGAGGAGACGAAGCGGTAGCCGACGCCGCGGACGGTCTGGATGCATTCGGCGTGTTTGCCGAGTTTTTCGCGCAGGCGTTTCACGTGAGTGTCGAGGGTGCGAGTGAGCATGGTGTCGGAGTAGCCCCAGACCTCGCGGAGGAGGGCGTCGCGTTCCTGGACCTCGCCACTGGCTTCGACGAGGAGGCGGAGGAGTTTGAATTCTGTGGCGGTTAGGTCGACGGGACGTCCGGCGAGGAAGAGTTTGAGGGTATTGCGTTCGAGGAGGAAGTCGCCGGATTTGAGGCTGGCGTCGGCGGTGACCTTGCGGGTGCGCTTGAGGAGGGCGCGGACGCGGAGGAGGAGTTCGCGCGGGCTGAAGGGTTTGGTGACGTAGTCGTCGGCACCGAGTTCGAGGCCGGCGATGCGGTCATTGACCTCGCCTTTGGCGGTGAGCATGAGGACGGGGATGCTGTTGGTGCGTGGGTCGGCGCGGAGTTCGCGGTAGACGCTGAAGCCGTCCATGCCTGGGAGCATGAGGTCGAGGACGATGAGGTCCGGGATTTTTTCTTTGGCGATCTGGACGGCGGAGATGCCGTTGTCAGCGGTGAGGACCTTGAATTGCTGGCGTTCGAGGTTGAAGACCACCAGTTCGAGAATGTCTGTCTCGTCATCGACCACTAGAACAGTATGCATGTGGGATGAAGAGACGCTGTGCGGGTGATCAGGCAATGCAGTGCGTGGTGACGAATTTGTGACAGACGGTGGTTTTCAAGGAGCGGGAGGAGTCGGGGCCTGAGGGAGGGCGCGGACTTGGCCGACGGAGATGCCGCCGTCGACGAGGAGGGTTTGGCCGGTGACGTAGGCGGAAGCTTCGCTGGCGAGGAAGAGGAGGGCGCCGTCGAGATCGCCGGGTTTGCCGGGTCTGCCGAGAGGGATGCGTTCGCTGAGGTAGTCGACCCAGCCTGCGTCGTCGTACATGACGCGGTTTTGTTCGGTGCGGAACCAGCCTGGGGCGAGGCAATTGACGGTGATGTTGTGGGGGCCCCAGTCGGAGGCGAGACTCATGGTGAGTTGTTTGACGCCGCCGCGGCTGGCTCCGTATGGGGCGAGGCCGGCGTAACCGGCGACGCAGGTGACGGAGCCGATGTTGATGATGCGGCCGGACTGGCGTTGGATCATGCCGCGGGCGACGGCCTGGCTGACGAAGAAGGTGCCGCGGAGGTTGGTTTCGAGGACGGTGTTCCAGTCGTCCCATGTGACTTCGAGGGCTGGTTTGCGGCGATTGCAGCCGGCGTTATTGACGAGGACGTCGATGCGGCCGAAGGCGGCTTCTGCGGTGGCGGCGGCGAGTTGGATGCTGTTGAAGTCTCTGACATCGAGGGAAACGGCGGTGCAGCGGCGGCCGAGGGCGACGATGGCGTCTGCGGTGGCAGCGCAGTCTGCGGCGTTGCGGGATGAGATGATGAGGTCGTAGCCTGCGCGGGCGAGGGTGAGAGCGAAACCTTGGCCCAGCCCGCGGCTGGCTCCGGTGACAAAGGCGATGGGGGGCATACGGGAGTGGAGGTGAGTGGGGTAGGAAGGTGTGGCTGCCGACGGGCGGGGACAATGCGAAAAGCGGGTTCGGGGATCCGCTTTCGCGCGGTTGCGGAAATGGGCGAGAGGGCGCAGATTGATTCAAATGAAAACCATTCTTCTTTCGATTGTCTTTGCGGCGATTGCCGTTTCTGCGCCAGCTGCGATCCGCAAATGGACGAGTGCTGACGATGCATCCAAGTCGTTTGAGGGTGAGTTGACGGGGGTGAAGGCTGACAAGGCGACGATCAAGATGAAGAACGGGAAGGCGGTGACGGTGCCGTTGGAGAAATTGAGTCAGGAAGACCGGGATTTCATTGCGGCGCAGGACAAGGAGAAGGCGGCGGCGGCTGCTGCGGCGGACAATGCGGACAAGGCGAAGACTGGTGAGGTTGCGAAGGCGCTGGCGGGGAACACGGTGAAGCTCGACGGCAAGCGGCTGAAGAAGCATGATATTTTTGCGGAGAAGGCACCGGAGCACTATCTGATTTACTGGGGAGCGTCGTGGTGCGGACCGTGCCGGGCGGCGGCTCCGCATCTTGCGGAGGCGTATGATTCTGATATTGCGTCATCGAAGACGGTTGAGGTGGTGCATTTGAGCTGTGACCAGGATGAAGCGGGGATGATTTCGTTCATGAAGGACATGAAGTTCAATTTCCCTGGGGTGCCGCAGGGCAAGTGGCAGAAGGAGAAGGTGTTTGCGGCGATGGCGCCGAAGGGGATTCCGAATTACAAGCTGCTGGATGCGACTGGCAAGATCATTGCGGAAGGCGAGGAAGCGAAGACGAAGGCGAAGGAACTGGCGCACGGCAAGGCTCCGGCCGAGACGGCGGCGAAGTGAGTTGGTGCTGCGTCGAGTGCGAGGCGGGCTGGCGGCCATCGTAAAAACCGTGCCGGGGCGCTTGTGAGCGCCGCGCGGGGCTGCTCTGTAGGGTTTCCGCATGGAATTCCGACTGCCAATTTATGAAATCGAGCCTGCGCTGGCGGCGGCGTGGGGCGGGGCTGTGCCGTGTCGGCGATTCATTGTGGAAGCGCCGACTGGGTCTGGTAAGTCGACGCAGTTGCCGCAGATGCTGGATCGTGGCGGGTTGACGGGAGGCGGGGAGATTGTGGTGCTGCAGCCGAGGCGGATTGCGGCGCGGATGCTGGCGAGGCGGGTGGCTGAGGAGATGGGGGTGCGGTTAGGGGAGGATGTCGGGTATCAGGTGAGGTTTGAGAATGTGGCTGGGCGGGCGACGCGGATCCGGTTTGTGACGGAGGGGATTCTGCTGAGACGGATGGTGGATGATCCTGAGTTGAGGGGAGTGGCGGCGGTGGTGTTTGATGAATTTCACGAGCGGCATCTGTACGGGGACATTTCGCTGGCGCGGGCGCTGGAGCTGCAGGTGACGAAGCGGCCGGATCTGGGGATTCTGGTGATGTCGGCGACGCTGCAGACGGAGGCGCTGCGGGCGTATCTGGGGCCGGAAGCGGTGCATCTGGTATCGGCGGGCCGGACCTATCCGGTGGAGATGCGGTATGCGCCGAAGAAGATCGCGATCAAAGGCGAGCTGTGGGATCACGCGGCGCGGGTGTGCGGGGAGGCGCTAGCGAATCGGAGGGAGGGACACGCGCTGATTTTCATGCCGGGGGCGTATGAGATCCGCAAGACGATCGAGGCGTTAGGGCGGGAGAAGTGGGCGAAGGCGTTTGAGATTGTGCCGCTGCATGGGGAGTTGCCGCCGTCGCAGCAGGATGCGGCGGTGCGGGCGGGGGGGCCGCGGCGGATTATTGTGTCGACGAATGTGGCGGAGACATCGCTGACGATTGATGGCGTGCAGATTGTGATCGATGCGGGGCTGGCGAGGATGGCGGCGTGGGATCCTAACCGTGGGATCAACACCCTGACGGTGCAGCCGGTGGCGCGGTCGAGTGCTGACCAGCGTGCGGGGCGTGCGGGGCGGACGGCTCCGGGGACGTGCTGGCGATTGTGGAGTGAGGAGGCGCACGGGCGGCGGGCGGCGGCGGAAGTGCCGGAGATTCTGAGATTGGATCTGGCGGAGGTGGTGCTGACGCTGAAGGCTGCGGGGGTGGAGGATCTGGAGGCGTTCCGGTGGTTCGAGCGGCCGGATCCGCGGAGCATGGAGCGAGCGGTGGTGCTGCTGCGGGAGTTAGGGGCGATTGATGGCGGGGGAGGGATCACGCAGACGGGGAGGGCGCTGACGCGGTATCCGCTGCATCCGCGGCATGCGCGGCTGATGGAGGCGGCGAAGGCGCATGATTGTGTGGCGGCGGTGGCGATGGCGGTGGCGCTGCTGCAGGGGCGGTCGATTTTCACGCGTGGGGCGGTGGGGCCGTGGCAGCATCCTGACGACCGGAGTGATTTTCAGCCGCTGCTGAGGGCGTGGCGGATGGCGGCGGACCGGAATTTTCAGCCGGACGCGTGCGGGGCGGTGGGGTTGAATGGTCGTGCGGCGGCGGAGGCGGCGCGATTGGCGGAGCGATTGGCGGCGATTGCGGGCGAGCGTCGGTTTACGGATCCTGAGCCGCCGAGTGGCGAGGTGCTGGCGCGGGTGGTGCTGACTGGGTTCAGTGATCAGGTGGCGCGGCGGACGAGTTCCGGGGGAGCGGCCTGCGATGTGGTGGGTGGGCGGCGCGGGAGTGCGGCGGCGGAGACGGTGTGCCGCGGGCATGAACTGCTGGCGGCGGCGGAGATCACCGAAGTGCAGGGTCGTGAATTGCAGGTGACGCTGCAGTTGCTGACGTCGCTGGAGGAAGACTGGTTAGGGGAGTTGTTTCCGGAGGATTTCGAGTTGGAGAAGGCACCGTATTTCGATGCGAACCAGCGGCGGGTGATTCAGCGCGAGAGGGTGCGGTTCCGCGATCTGGTGATCCGGGAGCGGCAGAGTGGCGAACCTGAGGCGAATGCGGCGGCGGCGATTCTGGCGGAGGAAGTGCTGCGGGGGCGGCTGGCGCTGGCGAACTGGTCTGACAACGTGCTGCAGTGGATGGCGCGGCTGAATTTTCTGCGGGCGGCGATGCCGGAGCTGGAGCTGCCGGTTTTTGGGGAGGATGACCATCGGCTGGTGCTGGAGGAATTGTTTCACGGGAGCCGCGGGTTCCGTGACATCAAGGATCTGGATCCGCTGCCGGCGCTGCATGGGTGGCTGAGTCATAGTCAGGCGGCGGCGCTGGACCGGCATGCGCCGGAGCGGGTGGAGATCGATACGGGGAAGAAGGTGAAGATTGACTACACGCGCCCGGAGGAGCCGAGCCTGAGTGTTTTCATGCAGCAGTTGTTCACGCAGAAGGACACTCCGCGGATTGCGGCTGGACGAGTGCCACTGGTGCTGACGATTCTGGCGCCGAATCACCGGCCGATTCAGATCACGCGGGATCTGGCGGGATTCTGGAAGAATCATTACCCGGCGATCAAAAAAGAGATGGAGCGGCGGTATCCGCGGCATCACTGGAAGGAGATGAGCTGAGGTCGACGACACTAGGGAGTTGTGAGGAGCGCCGGAAAAGCGGGACTTTGCGTTGGATTGGGTGGGGTTTTTGGGAAAACTGGCGCGGTTTTGTCGTGACATGAACATTAAGAATCCGCTAACCTGCATGTAACTGTCGAAAAAATCACCGATTCGGCAGGATTCACTGTCATCCCCATGAAAAAACCACTCTTAAACCTACTGCCGCCGCTGTTACTGGGCCTTGCCCAGAGCGGACACGCCAGCGATCTGATCGCGTGGTGGAACTTTGACAACGTGGGCGCGGGCCTCTCCATCGACGCCCATGCCGGGAACGTCGGGGTTTTGCTTAATGGTGCCCAATTCGACGTTGTGACCAGCGGCCGAACTGGTGCCGGCACTGACCGTGCAATGCTGTTCGGGAACGACCGACACCGGATGCATGTGACGGACGCGTCGTTTCTGAATGCGGCGGGGCTGACGAACGAGCTTTCGATTTCGTTCTGGCAGAACCTTGGCGAACAGCGGAACCAGACGACGTTCTTTGCGAATTCTGCGACGGTGGAACGTGCGTTCAGCGCGCACACCCCGTGGAGTGACGGGTCGATCTACTGGGATACCGGTGGCTGCTGCGATGGCGGGCTCAACCGTGTTTCTGTGAATCCTGGGGCGACGTGGATTTCCACCTGGAATCACATTGTTCTCGTCAAGGCCGGGGACACGAAGCGGATTTATGTGAATGGCTCGGAGATGCTGGCTGGCGTCAATACCGCGCCGCTGCCGACGGATTTCACGGAACTGTTCATCGGGAATTCTGTCAATCAGGGGGAAGCGGTGAGCGGGCGGCTGGACGACGTGGCGTTCTTCTCGCGGGAACTGACGCCGCTGGAGGTTTCCAATCTGGCGACTGGAGCGTCGCCTGCGTCGCTGGTCGGCCCGAACGATACCGACAGCGATGGACTTGCGGACGCTTGGGAACTGCGTTTTGCGCCGAACCTTACAGTACTGACGGCCGCCGGCGACCTTGACGTTGACGGCCTGAACAATGCTAATGAGTTCGCGAGGGGGACGAAGCCGAACAACACGGATTCCGACGCTGACGGCTTTGCTGACGGAGCGGAGACGGGGACTGGCACGTGGGTGAGTGCTTCGAATACGGGCACGAACCCACTGATTGCGGATACCGACCGCGACGGACTGAATGATGGGGCGGAGACCAATAATGGGATCTTCCTGAGTGCGGCCAGTGCGGGGACGAATCCGCATGTGACCGACACGGATGGTGACGGATTCTCCGATGCAGCGGAAGCGCTGTACAGCACGTCGAATCCGACGAATGCGGCATCGCGTCCGCTGCGTCCGGGTCAATTGGACTTGGTTGCGTATTGGGACTTCAACACGGACACGGATCCGACGAAGACGCTCGACAAGGTGAAGGGCTTCCCTGGCACGCTGAAGGCGGGGACCGTGTTCTCTCCGGATGCAGCGGGCCGCACGGGTATCGTTGGCGACAAGGCCGTCGATATGGGTGGCTCCGGCAATTTCGGGACTGGCGTCGTCGTGGACGGCGGTGGCTTCCTGAACATTGCGTCGGCGCAGGATCAGGTGGCGATCTCGTGGTGGCAGAACTTGTATGCGACGCCGGATTCTTCGTCGATCTACGCCAACTCGCTTGATGTTGAGCGCGGGATCAACGTGCATTCTCCGTGGTCGAACGGGAATGTCTATTTTGACTCGGTGGGCTGCTGTGATGGCGGCACGCAGCGGATTGACACTGCCGGCGGGTTTTCGCTGGGGGTCTGGGAGCACATTGTGATCAACAAGAACGGCGACACGAAGGCGATCTGGGTCAATGGTGTTAAGGTCCGCGAGGGCACGAACACGAGTGATCTGCCGAAGAACTTCACGAGGTTCTTCATTGGTACGGATGCCGGCAGCCTGAACATGGCTGGTCTGATGGACGACGTGGCGGTGTACGGAGACGCCCTGACGGACGCGCAGATTGCGCTGCTGGCTGGTGGGATGCGTCCGAACGATCCGGCTTTGGTGCCGCCGAATGCCGACACGGACGGGGACGGGATGCAGGACCAGTATGAGGATGCGAATGGCCTTAACAAGTTCGCTGACGACCGCTTCCTCGACCTCGACAGCGACGGTGTGAACAACATCAGCGAGTACCTCGCGAACACGAAGCCGAACAATCCGGACACGGATGGTGACACGCTGCGGGACGGTGTGGAAACGAAGACTGGCACGTGGGTGAGCACGCTGAACACGGGGACGGATCCGCTGAAGACGGATACGGACGGTGATGGTCTCGGAGACAACGTGGAAACGAACACCGGAACGTATGTCAGCCTGACGAATACGGGTACCAACCCGAACAAGCTCGACAGCGATGGCGACAAGTGGGACGACCTCACGGAAATCAAGTGGCCGTCGAATCCGACCCTCAAAACTTCGGTGCCGACGCTCAATCCGGATCCGACGAAGCTCGACCTGCTGGCTTATTGGGACTTCAACGGCAGCACGGCTGGTGCCGAGGCTGACAAGATCCACGGCTTCGACGCGAAGTTCTTCGGAGCCGACACGACCCGCACGGCGACAGGCCAAGGCTTCAGCGGCGGGGCTACGGACAAGGCAATTGACTTCGGCCTGAGCAATGCTGGTCACGGGGCGCACGTGGAGAACGCCAAGTGGTTTGGTCTGGCGATTCCGAATGCGGCCGCGACCGTTTCGAACCTCGGTTCGCTCGGCAGCGATGGCGATCTGCGGGCACCGCAGGCGGTCTTTGAAGCGCCTGGGATTCCGGCGGCGACGGACGGGGCGGCCTCGTTCGCTAGGGTGGGAACCACGCTGACTCCATTCAATGCGGCGCTCAATCCGACGCTCTGGACGACGGAAGCGTGGCTCAAGCCTGCGGAGGCGAACGCCCCGGGAGGACTTACTTGTGCGCTATCCTGTGGTGACTTTGCTGCACCGCGGAAGGGATGGCTAATCTATCAGAGCGACAGCGGCTGGAACCTGCGGACGTACTACAGCGACGGCCTCGCGACGGCGGTGAACATTACCGGGAACAACGGTGCGCCTCCGGTGCCGGGTGCTTGGACGCACGTGGTGGCGACATGGGATGGTTCGAGAGCCCGAGTGTATGTTGATGGCCAGTTGCGCATCACGAGCGATGTGAAGACCTACGTGCCCGGCATCGCTGGCGGATTTGGGGTCGGTACCCGTGCAGACGGTGCGTTTGGCTGGCCTGGTGACGCTGATGAAGTGGCGTTCTACAACACGGTGCTGACCGATGCGGAGATTGCTGCTCACTACAACAGTGGCATTTCCGTTCCTGGTGCGCCGAGCTACAGCAGCCTTGTGCTGGCTTCGAATCCTGTGGGTTACTGGCGCATGACGAACTCGAATCCTGGGCCGTTTCCGGAAGACCAGGTGGCGGTTTCGTTCTGGCAGAAACTGGACAGCATTGCGAATAGCAGTGCGTTCTGGGCGTCATCGCCTTCGAGCAACAACAACTTCCGCGGTTTCCAGGCGCACTCGCCATGGAGTGATGGGAACATCTACTTCGACTCGGCTGGGTGCTGTGCGGACGGTTTGCAGCGGACGGCTGGACCTGGCGACGCCATGACGGGAGTCTGGGAGCACTTCGTGTATCAGAAGAAGGGCCCGCGCAAGGAAGTGTGGAAGAACGGTGCGCTCATCCTGTCCACGGATTCTGCGGCGGGACTGCCTGCGGACATCAACCGCCTGACGATCGGTGCTGAGCCGAACGGTTCGAGCGGCAACAATTCGGTGAAGGGGCTGATGGATGACTTTGCGGTCTTCGCGGAGTTCCTCAGCGAAGAGAATGTGGCGCGGTTGGCTGGTGGTGAGTCGCCGATCTCGGTGGCGACGAATCCGCCGCCTCCGCCTCCATTGTTCCAAGTGTCTAACGTGAGTTACGATGCGGCGACGAATCAGGCGACGCTGACGTGGAATTCGAAGGTCGGCAAGGTGTACACGCTGGAAGCGAGTTCGAACCTGACCGAAGATCCATGGCCATACCGCATCAATGATACGATTCCGTCTGGTGGATCGACGACGACGGTGACGGTGAATCTTACGGCGCTGTTCCCGACTGGCAATCCGCCGCGTCTGTACATGCGGGTTCGTGAGAATCCCTGATGACGGACTGAGTTCGTAATCGAATTCAAACGAGAGCCCTCCCGTTCGACTGAGCGGGGGGGCTCTTTTTTTGTGAGGGGGGAAAGAAAACGGCCGGGGCGCTGGGGAGCGCACCGGCCGGGATGGAGTGGATAGGGTGGGATGGTTCAGGTAAGCGGTTCGGAGGCTTGTTTGCCAGCGGCGTAGGTGGAGTAGATGATGACGGGGATGTTGAGGCTACCGAGGTGGTGTTCGATGAGAGGTTCGACGTCTGGCCAGTCGAGACCGCCGACACCGGTGGCGAGTCGAGGGAGGGCGATGCTGGTGAATTGTTCCTTTTCGGCGAGTTTGTGGAGGGCGCGGAGGGCGTGGTTGACGTTTTCGATGCTGGCTTTGCCTGCGTGGCCGCCGGCGTGGGTGGCGGCGTTCTGGGTGAAGAGACTGACGATGCGGAGACCGCCGGTGGTGCCCCACATCCAGAGGGTGCCTGCGTCCGGGTGTTCCTGATGGTGGAAGTGGCGGAAGTCCTTGTAGAGGGCGGGCCATTGTTCGCGGAGAGCGAGGGCGAGGCCGGAATGGAAATCGTCATTGGGGGCGACGCCGTGGGCGATGACCTGAGCTTTGGTGAGGAGAATGTCGCCGGTGACTTGATGGATCATTTTGGTTGGGGGGTGGGGGTGGATCGGGGGATGTCTGGCATCCCACGGGATGACATTCTGTCAGTGTTTGGGGTGCGGCTACGCATGGCTTCCGTTTCACTGAGCGGAACCTGGCAAATGGCGGTCCCGGCTTTGACGGCGGTGGAAACAGCGGCATGACTGGGGGTTCATGAAGCCTATCCGATCTGTCGATGCCTCTGGCTGGGAGTCCCGCGCGGTGAGTGCGGAGGAGGCGGTGGCGCGGATTGGCAGGGGGATGCGCGTGTTTCTGCATGGGGCGGCGGCGACGCCGACGCCGTTGGTGGAGGCGCTGTGCGGGCGCATGGACCTTGAGGGAGTGCTGCTGTATCATCTGCACACGCAGGGACCGGCGCCGTTTGCGGAGCGTGGGGTGGAGGAGCGGGTGCGTTCGGTTTCGTTTTTTGCGGGGGCGGCGGTGCGCACGGCGATTGCGGAAGGGAGGGCGGATTTCATTCCGGTGTTTCTGTCGGACATTCCCGGGTTGTTCCGGAGTCGGGCGATTCCGCTGGATGCTGCGATCGTGCAGGTGTCGCCGCCGGACCGACACGGGGTTTGCTCGCTGGGGACGTCGGTGGATGCGGCGCGTGCGGCGGTGGACGAGGCGGGAATGGTGATTGCGGAGATCAACGTGCGGATGCCGCGGACGCATGGTGCGGCGACGCTGCCGTTGGCGCGGATTGATGCGTTTGTGGCGACGGACCGGCCGCTGCATGAGTCGGTGATTGAGCCGGAGACGCCGGTGACGGCGCGGATTGGCGAGTTGATTGCCGAGCTTGTAGAGGATGGATCCACGATTCAGACGGGGATTGGAGCGATTCCGAATGCGGTACTGGCGCGGCTTGGGAACAAGGTGGGGCTTGGGGTGCACACGGAGATGTTTTCAGATGGCCTGATTCCGCTGATGGAGGGCGGAGTGGTAACGAACGCGCACAAGGCGGTGCATCCGGGGCGGACGGTGACGAGTTTCGTGGCGGGGAGCCGGAGGCTGTTTGATTTTGTGGACGACAATCCGCTGGTGGAGTTTCACCCGTGCGACCGGACGAACGACACGAACCTGCTGCGGAAGCTGGACCGGCTGGTGGCGGTGAACAGCGCGATCCAGATTGATCTGACGGGGCAGGTGTGTGCGGATTCGATCGGGCACCGGATCTATTCGGGGATTGGCGGGCAGATGGATTTTCTGCGTGGGGCGGCGCTGTCGCGAGGCGGGAAGGCGATGCTGGCGTTTCCGGCGACGGCGATGGGCGGGAAGGTGTCGCGGATTGTGCATGAGCTGACGCCCGGGGCTGGGGTGGTGACGTCGCGGGGGCACGTGCAGTGGGTGGTGACGGAGTATGGGGCGGTGAATCTGCATGGGATGAGTCTCCGGCAGCGTGCGGACGCGCTGGTGGGTCTGGCGCATCCTGATTTTCGGGCGGGGTTGCGGCGGGAGATGGCGCGGGGGGGCTGAGTGAAGGGGTGGGAAAGTATGTGTGACGCGCTCATCCGCTGGTTGACGCCTGGCGCAAAGAACCTAAAGGTGGGGTGTGTGCGCCTTCCCCTGCGCTGGTCCCGTGTCCGTCCCCTGGATGCGGGCCGGCCGTGAGTGAGCCTCCTCAACCCTTCACCCTGACACCGCCTTGGACCTTAAAGAAATCAGACAGATCATCGAGTTGATGAAGCGCAATGAACTGTCGCTGTTCCACCTCGAGCGCGACGGTTTTAAAATCAAACTCCGCAAGGGCGTCGACTTTGACGTGCCCCCGGCTGCGCCGGTGGCGGCACCGGTGGCGGCGGTGGCGGTGGCGGCTGCGCCTGTTGCCCATGCGGACGCGGCGCCGGTGGCTGCGTCCACGGGAGTGTTCATCACGTCGCCGATGGTGGGGACGTTTTATCGATCGCCGGGCCCCGGCGAGAAGCTCTTTGTGAGCATTGGCGACACGGTGGATGAGAACACCACGGTGTGCATCATTGAGGCCATGAAGGTGATGAACGAAATCAAGGCGGAGAAGCGGGGGGTCATCAAGCGCATCGTCGCCGAGGACGCCACGCCAGTGCAGTTCGACAGTCACCTGTTCGAGATCGAGCCGGCCTGATCCTCGCGTCCCCATGATCAACAAAATTCTGATCGCCAACCGCGGCGAGATTGCGCTGCGGGTCATCCGAGCCTGCAAGGAGCTTGGTGTCCGCACCGTGGCTGTGTATTCGAAAGCGGACGAGAAGTCCATGCACGTGCAGCTGGCGGATGACGCCATCTGCATCGGGCCTGGTCCGAGTTCGATGAGTTATCTGATGATCGACCGCATCATTGCGGCGGCGGAGATTGCGAATGTGGACGCGATCCATCCCGGGTACGGTTTTCTGTCAGAGAATGCGCGGTTTGCGCGGATTTGCGAGAGCTGCAAGATCAAGTTCATCGGGCCGAGTGCCGAGGTGATTGAGATGATGGGTGACAAGAACATGGCGCGGGCGACAGCGAGGCGCTACAAGGTGCCGATCATTCCGGGGACTGACGGGATTCTGAAGACGGACAAGGAGGCGCTGGAGGCGGCTTCGGCGATTGGTTATCCGGTGATGCTGAAGGCGTCGGCGGGCGGTGGCGGGCGCGGGATGCGGCCGGTGCACAACGAGGCGGCGATTTCTGCGGCGTTTGCGAGTGCGAAGTCGGAGTCTGAGAAGTGCTTCGGCAATGGCGACATGTACATGGAGAAGCTGATTCTGAATCCTCACCATATTGAGATTCAGGTGATTGCGGACAGCAAGGGGACGGTGGTGGCGCTTGGCGAGCGGGATTGTTCGCTGCAGCGGCGCAATCAGAAGATCATTGAGGAATGTCCGTCGCCATTCATCAGCGACCGGCTGCGCAAGAAGATGTGCGCGGCATCGGTGAAGCTGTGCGAGGAAATCGGCTATGTGAATGCCGGGACGATCGAGTATCTTGTCGATGACCAGGAGAACTTCTACTTCATGGAGATGAACACCCGGATTCAGGTGGAGCATCCTGTGACGGAGGAAGTGTACGGGGTTGACCTGATCAAGGAGCAGATCCGGATCGCGGCGGGACAGCCGTTGTCGGAGCATGTGAGGAAGGGAGTGCCGCGCTGCCATGCGATCGAGTGCCGGATCAACGCGGAGGATCCGTATAACAATTTTGCGCCATCGCCTGGCAAGATTCACAGTTACTACACGCCGGGCGGGCGCGGGGTGCGGATCGACAGCCACATTTACGCGGGCTATGAAGTGCCGCCGTACTACGACTCGATGATTGCGAAGCTGATTGTGACTGGCAACACGCGGGACATTGCGATCGCGCGGATGAAGCGCGCGCTGATGGAATTCAAGATCGAGGGGATCAAGACGACGATTCCGTTTCAGCACGCGATTCTGGACAATTCGGACTTCAAGTCCGGGAAGTACAACATCGGGTGGGTGGAGCAGTTCCTGCAGAAGCGGCCGAAGGGCTGAGACTGGTGGTTGAGACTGGTGCGGCGCTGAGAAAGGATCAGGGGCGCTTTTCGAGGGTGTTGGTGAGATCGCGCAGGCGATCGAGGTCGATGCCTGGGGGTTGGTGTTCCATGATCCATGCGGCGTCGGCGAGGGCTTCGGTGCGGCGGCCGTTTTTGGCGTGGACGAGCAGGCGCTGGAGGCGTTGGGAAGCGGCGTCGGGATCGACTGCGAGGGCGGCGTCGAGGTAGCGGAGGAGACGGTCGTCGTCGCGCTGGGCGGCGGCGCCTGCGCAGAGATTGTTGAGCATGCGGAGGACGGTGGCGCGCGGGGTGGCGGGTGCCCATGCGTCGCGATCCGGAAGTTCGCCGGTGAGGTCCATGATGAGGGCGTCGGCCTGGTCCGGGGTGAGAACGCGGCCGTCGTCGAAGACATCGATGACGGGGCCGCTGGGGGAGTCCTCGGGGTTGAGGCGCAGGCGGGTCATGAAGCGACCGGGGAATGGTGCGCCGACGAGGTCAAGGCCGATGCGGCGGCCGAATTCGCGGTGGAGGATGCTGAGGGTGATGGGGAGCCCTTCGCGATCGTCGATGACTTCGTTGAGGTAGCTGTTGGAGCGGCTTTCCATTTCGTCGCGGCTGCCGTGGAAGCCGCTAGTACGGAACATCCAGTCGTTGAGGGCGGAAAGTCTGGCTTCGGGCGAGGCGCGGTGTTCGTCAGTTAGGAAAGCTTCGAGTTCTGAGGTGAGCCGGTCGATTTCGGCCATGACGGCATCGGGATCGACTTCCGGGTTGTCGAGTCGGGCGATGAGGATGGCGGCGCGGGGGAGATCACCGGGGGCTTCGTCTGGTTTGGATAGGATCGAGGCGAGGTCTGCGGCGGTGCGGGCGGCGTGGGCGTTGTCGGCGAGACGGCGGAGAGCGGCGGCGCGTTTTTCGAGATCGGAGGCGGCGCGTGCGGCGAGGTCGCGGGCGAGAGCGGGATCCTGCTGCATGAGGGAGCGGTCGGCGTCGGCGGGGGTTTCGCCGGCGGCGAGTCGGGCCATCATGGCGGCGACGGCGTCGGCGGGGCCGGTGGATCCTGACAGATCGGTGCCGGTGCGGAAGTCTTTGAAGTCGGCCTCGGTGTCACGGAATTTGCAGAGGCCGACGCGGCCGGTGCGGAGGATGCGGTCGTCGCAGACGATGACTTCGCGGCCATTGACCCAGCAGACGATGCGATCGGCTTCGACCCGGACGCGGAGTTGGTTCCAGCTGCCGGGTTCGTAGGCGTCGGAGCTGAGTTGGGCGAGGATGGTCCATGAATTGACGTCAGGGCCTTCGAAGCGGGTGAGGCGGAGGCCGCCGCTGCTAGGGTAGAAGCCGTAGTGGGTGTCTTTGCCGTCGGAGCAGAAGATGAGACCGGCGGCACCGGATTCGCTGTCGAGGCGGACGCGGACGGTGAGTTCGTAGGGGAGGGCAGGTGGTTCGGGCTGGTGGATGCAGAGCGTGCGGCCGCCGAAGGCGTCGGCGCGGCGGCCTCTGGCGCGGATGACACCGGCGCGTTGGGACCAGCGGCCGCCGTCGGGTTGCCAGAGGCTAGGATTGAGGGCGCCGATGCGGAGCCATGCGCTCATGGCGACGGGCGTGGGGCGGTCGAGGAGCGACTGCAACTGGGCGGTGGGGACGGCGAAGCCGAGGTTTTCGGTGAGGGTGCTTTTGAGGGCGACGATGCCGGTGACCTTGCCATCGCGGTTGATGACGGGCCCGCCGCTGTTGCCTCGTTCGATGGGCATGGAGAGCTGGAGCATGCGGCGGCCTTCGACTTCCTGGAGAGCGGAGACGATGCCTTCGACCATGCTGAAGCGGAGGCCTAGCGGATTTCCCATGGCGGCGGCGTATTCGCCCTGCTGGACGGCGGCGGAGTCGGCGAGATTGAGGAAAGGCAGGTCTTTGGCGGCGACCCGCAGGACAGCGAGATCGGCATGGCGGTCCCATGCGTGCACGCCGGTGACTTCGAGTTCGCGGCCGTCGGATGTTTCGACTTTGAGGGCGCGGCCTTCGCCGATGACGTGGAAATTGGTGGCGATGAGACCGTCGGATGAAATAGCGAAGCCGCTGCCGATGCCTGCGGTTTCGCCATCGCGGCCGGCTGGTTGAATGGCGACGAGGGCGGGGCGCACTTGTTTGGCGAGCGCTGCGGGGTCGGGACGGGTGGGGGACGATGGGGATTGGGGCGCCGCGGGTGGCGGCCCGGTGGGATCATCGGCACGGGCACACGAAGCGGATGCCAGAAGCGCGGCAGAAAACAGGAAGGCTCGCATGCCTTGCCATAGTCCCCGCTGCCGGGGTTGTCACTGGAGGATTGGTCGGTGTTGAGGGGCGGTGGAAGAGTCTGGTGCCAGAGGCGGCGAGACGATGACAAGGATCTGGCGTCGGCTTGCTAAGACTGTGAAACGGTGAGAGGCTGACTTGGAGTGAAGAATATTACCATCAGCATTGATGACGACCTCTATGGGCGGGCGCGCATGAAGGCTGCTGAGCAGGGCACCTCGATCTCGGCGTTGTTTCGGGATTATCTGATCCGCCTCACGGTCGAGGGATCTGCCGAAGCCGAGTTCCAGCGCCTCGCCCGGGAGGAGCAGGAACTTCGCGCCGAACTCGGGGCCCGTGGCCGCGGGCTGAAGGCCGAGCACAGTCTATCCCGCGACGAACTCCACGAACGTCATGCGCTTCGTTGATGCGAATGCCCTCATCTGCTCGTTCGATCTGGAGCCCGGCTTTGGGGGTTGGTCCACTCTTGATGGCTTGCAGCATGGGTTGAGCTATTGAATCGTGTGCCGGTCCAGTCACGCGCAGGAACATAACATTTCCTTCCTCCGCGCATTCGTTTCCTCCCTTCCGACCAAGAAAGATGATCGTCTACCTTGCCAACAAAGCTCAGTTCAGAGAGGACATCCTCTCCAACCGGATTGAGGAGATCGTCCACGAGTCTTTCCAGCGCCAAATGGGGAGATCCGTGGGTGCCAGCGAATTGAACTCATGGAAGCATTCTCTGCTGCAGATGGACAAGGTGTTGGAAGATGGCGAGATTCCTCACAACGCCGGAGTCGCCATCGAGTTCAACATCCCGCAAACCGCCAAACGTGTCGATTTCATCATCACCGGCACCCGCTCGGATCGCCAGCGCACCGCCGTGATTGTCGAGCTGAAGCAATGGGAGGATGCGAAGGCCACCAATAAGGACGCCATCGTCAGCACTTTTGTCGGCGGCCGGGAGCGGGAGGTGAATCACCCATCCTATCAGGCTTGGTCCTATGCCATGCTGATTGAGGACTTCAATGAAACTGTTCGGCAGGACCCAATCCACCTCCGGCCCTGCGCCTATCTTCACAACTGCGATTCCGGATCGGTGATCCACGCGCCGTTTTACGCTGCGCACACGAAGCTCGCCCCGGCCTTCCTCCGGGACGATGCGAAGAAGCTGCGCGAGTTCATCAAGGCTCACGTCAAATACGGCGACGGCGGGGAAACCATGTATCGGATCCGCGACGGCAAGCTCCGGCCATCCAAGAACTTGGCGGACCATCTAGCCTCGCTGATTCAGGGCAACCGAGAGTTCTACCTGATCGATGAACAGAAGACCGTCTACGAAACCGCCCTGCATCTTGCCAAATCGTCGTCCGCCACGAACAAGAACGTCCTCATCGTCAACGGCGGCCCGGGCACTGGCAAGACTGTGGTCGCCATCAACCTCCTTGTCGAATTGACCAACCGCGGTCTTGTCTCCCAATATGTGACCAAGAATAGCGCTCCTCGCGCCGTCTACGAGAACAAGCTTACGGAGACCTTTAAGAAATCCCGCATCTCCAATCTCTTCGTCGGCTCGGGGGCGTTCACGGAGACACCCGCCAATACCTTTGGTGGACTCATCGTCGACGAAGCCCATCGACTGAACGAGAAATCCGGATTGTTCAGCCATCTCGGCGAGAACCAGATCAAGGAACTCATCCACGCCTCCACGTTCACGATCTTCTTCCTCGATGAGGACCAGCGGATCCATTGGAAGGACATCGGGGACAAGCGCCAGATTCGCGAATGGGCCTCATCCCTCGGAGCCACGGTCACCGAAATGGACCTTGAATCCCAGTTCCGCTGCAATGGCTCGGACGGCTACCTCGCCTGGATCGACCGCGTGCTCCAAGTCCGGGAAACCGCGAATACCCACCTCGAGGGCGCGAACTACGAGTTTAAGGTCTGCGATTCCGCCACGGAGCTGAAGGATGTCATTGAGCGACGAAACCGCGTGAACAACAAGGCGCGCATGGTTGCAGGCTATTGCTGGGATTGGGCCTCCAAGAAGACTCCGGCCGCGTTCGATTTCCAACTCGACGGCGGAGCATTCAAGGCAAGGTGGAACCTGAGCGATGACGGGCCGCTTTGGATCATGAAACCGGACTCCGTCCGCGAGGTGGGCTGCATCCACACCTGCCAGGGACTCGAGCTCGATTACGTGGGCGTGATCATCGGTCCGGACCTCGTCGTCCGCGACGGCGAGGTGATCACCGACGGTGCCAAACGTTCCAAGGGAGATTCCTCCATCAAAGGCTACAAAGGGCTGCTCAAGACCGACTCCGCGGCCGCCCGCAAAAAAGCCGACCTCATTATCAAGAACACCTACCGCACCCTGATGACCCGGGGAACCAAGGGCTGTTACGTCTATTCCACCGATCCCGAGACCAATCTCTACCTCCAAACTCAAGGCGCAGGTGCCCTCCAGCCGGAATTCGAAGAAGCCGAAACTCCAAAAACACCTCCAGCCTATCTATTCCCCATCCTCTCGCCGGAAGAGGCAGCCAATCGCCCGAATGCCGTTCCCATCTTCGACATCAAGATCGCTGCTGGAGATTTCAGCAAGGAACAGTGGCTGCAGGATTGCCAATACGCCGAACTGCCCGACCACTTCACGGCAAAACCCGGATTCTTCATCGCCCAAGTCATCGGCGAATCCATGAACCGGCGCATACCTAATGGATCATGGTGCCTCTTCCGAGAGCCGTCCGGTGGATCAAGAAACGGCAAGGTGGTGATCGTCCAGAGTCGGGACATTCAGGACCCGGACACCGGCGGAAGGTACACGGTGAAAATCTATCGAAGTGAAAAGACCGAGACGCAAGACTCGTGGACCCATCTCGGGATCCGGCTCGAACCGGATTCGATGGACTCCAGGTTCAAGCCAATGGCGGTTGATGCTGGAGCGGTGAATGACCTCCGTGTGGTCGGTGAATTTGTCGGGATCATTTGTTAACAGAAAAGCGACGATGAACGTGATCGACTATTCATCCGGCTAGGCAGCGATCCAGCCAATGAGTGAGACGGCGGAGATTCGTGCAGCGTTGAGTTTTGTCGGCTGGAGGTCTGACGGTGCCGATCTCGTTCCGGAGGCAGGCACGGGTGCCCTCGACATGAAGTTGATTGAAGACGAGTCCACAAGCAATTCCGTTTGATGGTTCGAAGCACAGCCCACAAGGGCCCGTCGAGATGGTCGATGCCTGCTGAGTAACGGGGGCAACGGTTGGCTGACGAAGTTGCAGTGACGTTGCTTCCGGCGGGTGGCAGCTTCTTGGCTCTTGAGTTTTCCGATCACTGGTTGGAGTCTCATCTGCTGATGCCATTGCACCCCGAATCCCAACAGATGATCGAAGCGGTCGAAAGCCTTTCCGGTCGGATGGTCCATGTGACGGAGGATCCGGAGCTAAAGGTGATGGCGACGATCACCACCGCCCGCGGAGCCGCACCCGCGCACTTTCTGCGCTATCGGCCGGGCACGCGGGCCGTGGATTACCTTGTGGCATACCAGCTCGGGTTTCTGGTCCGGTTGTTTTCCTGCCCTGCGGAGGAGAGATTCGAGGTGATGGCGAGTCCCGCCGAGCAGGAAGAAGGAATGAAAGCTCTTGGACTCGGTGGTTTGCCGGCGGACTTCGCTCACTGCATGGTTGACCAGATCGTAGTCCAACTGCGCACGTATTCTGTCGGATTTCGAGTGGACCAGTGGATCCGGAGCCATTGTCCAGGGTTGAGGGAACAGCAGGAGCACGCGATCCGTTCTCAGCTCGCCGAGAACGCCCAAGCCCTCGCACCGGAGATCCGAGAGATGTTTCCGAAAGGGCTGGTGGATGCGAACACGGCGATGAACGCCGCCTTTGCGATGGTGTGGGGGAGATTCTGGGGGATCCACGCCATTCAATCGCCTTCAAGGCTCTCGGATACGGCGGGAAGGCGAAAGAGTTGATCGAGGTGCTGGAAGAGACGCCCGACGATCCGCGCTCCGATCGGACCCTGATCGCAGGATGGGCCAAAGCGCTCGGGTTGGGCGGCTGTTTCCATTTTCAGACCCACCAATTCTCCTGATGGCCGACCATCTTCATGAAGTCCATTTGTCGCTCGCCGAGTTCGACCGCAGTCAATTGCCCGAATCCCAGCGTGATCTGCGGGGTGATGAATTTCGTCGCGCGGTGCAGGATCATTTGATAGCCGAATTCATCGACGGAGCTGGAGCCGCCGAGGTCGTGATCACAGGTGATCGGATCATCATCCGCTGGGTGGATACGGCTGAAGCCGGACCGATGACCGGGCGTGGCATTGAGTTCCTTAAGGCGGGGGACTACAAGAAGGGAATCACAACGCTGCGAATGGCGCTCAAGCGAGATCCTGCGGATGCGGACGCGCTGTTCAATCTGGCTATGGCGCTGAGTGACCAACGGGAAGTGGATGAGTCGGTGGAGCTATTGAGGAAACTGTTAGCGGATCACCCGAGGCACGAGCAAGCCTGGGTGGCGCTCGGGGTGGCACATGCTCGCCAGAACAACGATGCGGATGCCATCGAAGCGCTTCGTATGGCGGTGGCGCTCAATCCGAATGACGGGTACTCGCACAAGAATCTGGGCGCGATTCTCTCCCGCTCCGGAGCCCGCGCGGAAGGTATCGAGCATTTACGCCGCGCGACCGTGCTGCTCCCTTCGGATCCAGCGACTTGGCTCAATTTTGGTCTGGCTCTTGAGGACGATGACGAACTCGCGGAGGCTGATGAAGCTTATTTGAAGGTGATCGCCCTCGATCCGACCGGGCAGATCGGTCAGCGCGCCGAGAGGGGTCGGAGCCAGATCGCCGAGAAGACCTTTCGTGGACGCGGTGGAGATTTGCGGGCGGACGCCTTTTCCTACTGCCTCGGTGCCTTGGAAAGATTCGAAGGGATGCCGAAATCGGAGATTCAGAAAATCACTTTCGAGATCGCGATGCTCGGGAGGCGGGGGCTGGATGTGAATGATCCGGCGCAGAAATACTCGCTGACCTCTGTTTCCGGAACGTTTTCCGGGCTCCAGTTGCTTTGCATCGAGTACGTGGGTTTCCAGCTGGTGGATCCATCCGTCGATATCGGATTTGATCTGTCGGCGGAGTACGCAGAGGCCCGTAAGGCGCATGGGACGAGGTAATCAATGCGCCTTATTGGGCAGGTGTTTCGAAGGGGACGGACTAACGGTGATGGTTGAGGTGGGGCGGGAGCCCTACCTGATGCGTTGGTGCGGTACCGGTACGGTGTTTTTGAGGCGGAGCGGTGCGTGATTCAGAAGGCCCATTTGAGGGCGAGGGCGGCGAAAGGGGCGGGGTCGAGGTTGGAGGAGGAGAGGACGCGGGCGGAGGAGTCGCGGAATTCGATATCGCCTGCGAAGGCTAGGCCGGAGCGTGCGCTGATGCGCCAGTGTGGGCCGAGGCGGCGTTCGATGCTGAGGGCGGTGGGGGCGGAGGTGGTCGGGTCGGTGGAAGCGCTGGATGGGCTGGGACTTGAGGGCGATGTGTTCGTGATCGGGGGAGCGGAGGTTTACGGGTTGCTGCTGGAGCGGTGTGAATCGGTGTATCTAACGGTGCTGGCGGGGCCCGCGGAGGGCGATGCGTTCATGCCGGTGTTTGAGGAGGCGTTTCCGGTGATGGAGGTGAACGAGGTGCAGGCGGGGGTTGCGGAGTGGCGGCGGTACAGGAGGG
>QQNF01000003.1 GCA_003402705.1 Verrucomicrobiota bacterium
GCGGTGCGTGCGAGTTTGCGCACGGCCGGGTTGCCCTCCTGGGCGATCACGACCGCGCCCGTCGGGCCGTTGGCGATACCGGATGGCTGGTTGAAATTCGTCGCCGTCGCGGGATGCAGCCCGGTGGCGGGCGAGTTGAGCAAGCCTGCCGCACCGGAGCCTGCCACGGTGGTCGTTTCTCCATCCAGATCAACGCGGCGGATGCGATGATTGCCGTGATCCGTGACGAAGACCGAGCCGTCCGTCGCGACGGCAACGCCGGTGGGCGATGCGAACTGCGCGCTTACTCCCGTATCGTCGAAATATCCTGCGCTGCTGCCAGCGAGAGTGGTCACTGTGCCGCCGACAATCTGGCGGATGCGGTGGTTACCGGTGTCGGCGACCACAATGCTGGTGGCAGTGGCAGCCACGCCGCGCGGCGAATTGAACTGCGCCGGTCCGGTCGCAGTCTCGGTGATGCCCGCGATGCCGGTGCCAGCGACGGTCGAGACGACGCCCGTGGCGATGACGATTTTGCGGATGCAGTGATTTCCTGAATCCGCGACGTAAAGATCGCCGCCGAGGACCGCGAGGCCCGCTGGGAAAAGGAAGCGCGCCGTGCCCGCAGCGCCGTTCGCCAACCCCGAAAGGCCCGAACCCGCGAAGGTTGTCACCACACCGCCGGAGGTAATTTTGCGGATGACGTGGTTATACTCGTCGGCAACGTAAATGTTCCCCGAGCCGTCTGCGGCGACGCCGGCGGGATGATCGAATTTCGCAGCCGCGCCCGTGGCATTGGTGAAGCCAGCCGTCGAACCGGCGAACGTCTCCACGACTCCCGTGCCCGATATTCTGCGGATGCGATGATTGAGACGGTCGGCGACGAAGGTGTCGGTGCCGGAGAACGCGACTCCCTGCGGCGAGCTGAATTGCGCGCTCGCGCCGCTGGCGTTCAGTGCGCCAGTCACGCCAGAGCCGGCGACCGTCGTGACCGTGTAGGGCCCTAGCAGTGCTGGGTCGGTCGAATACTGGAACCTCACCGTGGTCGCGCTGCCCTTCGGATCAATCGTCGCGTTCAGCCGCGCCGTTGTGCGCGTGAGGTTGGTCGCGGGTTCGGTCACGACTTTGGTGAGAGGGAAGGTGAAGCTGAGGATTTCGCCCGTAGCCGTGCCGCGCCCGTTACCCGCGATGGCGCGGAAATAATAGGTCGCACCTTGCGCGGGGACGACGGGGAATACCGCCGAAGCCGTGACCGCCGAGTTCCCGTTGACCAGGCCGCCGGACACTGTCGCCGCGCCGGCCAATGCCGGGTCGGTCGAGTATTCAAATGTCACGTTGGCCGGGTTGCCGTTCGGGTTCACGCTCGCGTTGAGCCGCGCGGAAGTCGGTGTGATTTGGTCGGCGGCGAGAGTCGTCACCGATGCAAACGGGACCAGCGCGAAGCTCTGGCCGAGGATCTGCCGGCTGTCGAAGTCGTCGTTAACCGCGTGCCAGCGGAAATAGTAGGGAATGCTAGGGTCCAGTCCGAGTTCCGCCGCATCGAGTACGGCGCTGAATCCCGTTCCAAAGGAATTCACCGTGCCGGCAACCGCCTGCACGGTGATCGGGTGAATCACGATGCGGCGGAGGAGATGATTATCCGTGTCGGCGAGGATCAAATTTCCGTCCACCGGGGAGACGGCGAGGCCCGTGGGGAATCTGAACGTTGCCACGGTCGAGTTGCCGGTTTGCGCTCCCGGATTTCCCGTGCCTGCGGCGGTTGTCACATCGCCAATGGCATCAATTTTCCGGATGGCGTGGTTGTTTTGATCGGTGACGAAGCAATTGCCTTCGTCGTCCATTGCCACCGCCACCGGCATGTTGAATCGCGCGGCCGTTCCGTTGCCGTTCTCGAAACCAGCGGTGGCACCGCCTGCGAAGGTACTCACCAGCCCGCCCGTCCCTGCCTCGATCTTGCGGATGCGGTTGTTGTCACGGTCGGCCACGAACACGTCGCCGTATTCGTCCACTGCCACGCCGTAGGGGAAATTGAATTTCGCCGTGGTTTTTGCCCCCTCGAGGATGCCACTGGTCGAACCGGCATATGTGCTTACCAGCCCCCCGGGGGTGATCAACCGGATGCGGTGGTTGACGGAATCCGCCACATAGATATTGCCGGTGCTGTCCACGGCCAAGCCGTGCGGGTGATTGAAACGCGCCACGGCTCCCGCGCCTTCGACCCGCCCGGAGAAACCAGTGCCCGCAATCGTCGTCACCGTCCAGGGCAACCCACTCACCGCGGGGCGCGTGAGTTTGCGGATCCGGTGGTTCAAGGTGTCGGCGACATAGACATTGTCGTCGTGCGGCCCGGCCGCGATGCCCGCCGGAAAGGCGAATTTGGCAACGTCTCCCGGTCCGTTGGCGAAGCCGTAGGTCGTCCCGGCGATGGTGCTCACCGTGCCGTCCGGCGTGATCATGCGGATGCGATTGTTGCCGGTGTCGGCGACAAACGTGTTGCCCAACGAATCCTGAGCGACACCCGCGGGATAACTGAACCCAGCGGACACCCCAAGGGCATCCGTCGTGCCGACCGCACCCGTCCCCGCCAACGTACTGGCGACCGCGAGGAAATTCGGGTCGGTGGAAATTTCAAACTCCACCCCAAAGCCGGACAATGCCGAGGCGGGGACGTTCGCATAAACGGTCAGGCCGTCCGCGTTGAACATTTTCGTGCCAGTTTCATAAGCGCCAATGTCCATCCCGCCCGCGAGGACGCGCGTGTAGCCACGCTGGTCGGTGATCGGCGTGCGGACCGAGACGACGCCGGCATCAATCGCCGGGCTGTTGCCCAGGAACGCCATCGTCTGCGTCGGGCCGCCGTTGTTGGCCAACGGGCCAAGCAAGGGATTGAGCGGGGCCGCGCTGGTGCCGACGAAATCACCGTTCGCGTTCGGCGAGCCGGCGGCAAACGCGGCGGTCACGCCCGAGTTGCTGCCGATGAAATTGCCGCCGACGGTGGTGAACGTGTTGGCTGCGGACTGCGAGAGATCGGGCTCAGAAGACGTGGCGGTATTGCCGGCAATAATCGTGTTTTCCAGGTGGACGGAGCCATTCTGCGTGCGGATGCCGCCGCCGGAGGTGCCCGTGTTGTTGGCCAACGTGGAGTTCAACAGAGTGATCGCTGCAAAATTGAAAATGCCACCGCCCAAGCCCGTCGCTGTGTTCCCGGATACCGTCGAATTTCTGAGGACAAGAGAAGCGCCCTCGTTATCAATGCCGCCGCCAATGTCTCCCGACTGGTTCCCGCTCACGGTGGATTGGATCAGCGTCGCGTCGCCGAAACTAAAGAGTGCTCCGCCCCGGCCCGTGGCGACGCACCCGGAAATAGTGCTGTTCACCAACGTCAGCTTGCCGATGCTGTAGATTCCGCCTCCGTGCGAAGTCGAATTGCCCGCATTCACCTTCACCCGATACAGCGCGACGTTGCTGGTGGGCTGGTTATTGTTGAAAACGCGGGAGGAGTTGTTGCCACTGACCGTCACACCGCGCGGAATGAAGAGGGAACCCGGTCGAATCGGATCCGGCTCGCTTCCCACATTACCGTCCAAGGTGACGAGGCTCGACGATGCGTCCACGAAGATCGTCCGGCCGGGATTCACGACGATCTCTCCGCTCGTCAGCGTGATGACGCTGCTGGCCGATGGGAGCTTGAACAGAATCCGCGCGCCGGGCGCGGTGGCGATACTGAAGGCATCGCGAAGTGTGCCAGCGCCACTGTTACCTGAGTCCGTGACCAGCGTGACCGGGCCGGCCTCGACCGCGCCGATGTCCGCGATGGCGGAGCCCGCGCCGTTGGGAGTCTTGCCGTCCACCACGCGCGGGAATCCACGCTGGTCGGTGGGTAAGGTCGAGGTGGTCGCGCCGCCGGTCGGATTGATCGCGAGGCTGCCGACGAGCGGCGGCATCGTGTGCGTGAGGCCGCCGTAGTTGGCGAGCGGAGCGAGTTGCGGATCAATCGGCTCCAGCGGGTAGCCCACATAGTTTCCATCGCTATTCGGCAGGCCTTCGGCGAGTGAGCCGCTGCCATAGTTGCCCGAGTTGTTCCCTATCAGGCAGCGGGTGGTCGTCAGCGTGCTGCCGGCACCGCCAAGATCGGGATCGGCGGTGCCGAAGTTCGCGGCGACGATGGAGCGGCTGAGCGTGGCGGTGCCGCCGCCCAAAACGAGACCGCCACTGCCGCCCGTGCCGATGTTTTCCGTCACGGTGCAATGAGTCAGCGAAAGCGCACCCTCAGAGTTGAAGATGCCGCCGCCGAAAACAGCGGTGTTTCCGGCAATGGTGCAGTTTCTCAACAGGCAGTTGGCCCCAGCACCGCTCACTACGAGCCCGGCGCCGCCAATGGCGGTGTTCCCGAAAATCGTGCACCGGTCGAGCGTGAGATTGGCTGCTGACCGAATACCGCCGCCCAACGAGTCTCCGGCGTTGCCGCCGGTGATCATGAGGTTCGTCATTTTGACAGTTCCCGCCGTGTGGTCGATCACGCGCGAAGTGCCACCGCCGGAGATCGTGAGCGGGGAGGTCAGCGCGGTGGCATCAATGTTGAGGTTTTTGTTGATGATCAGCGGCATCCCGCCGAGCGGGATGGTTTTGCCGCCGAGCGACGGGTTGAAGGTGATGAGGCCATTCGCCGTGGCATCGAGAATCTGCTGGCGCAGCGAACCCGCACCGCTGGCGAGCGCATTGGTGACGATGAACGGCGCGCGCAGCGTCACGTCGTTGCCGTCGCCGCCCACGTAGCTGATCACCAGCCCGACGCCGTTGAATGTGATCGTGCCCGCTTCGGGCAGCCCGGCGAAGGTGCCGGAGACCGCAGCAGCACCGGTGTTGTTGATGATGACGAATTCCTGGCTTTGCGTCGGGACGAAGCTGCCCGTGAGCGCCAGCGTGGCACCGCCGAGCGCGACGGTGCCGTTGGCTTTCACCTGATCGTATTGGCTGCCAAGGGTGGTGCCGGTGATGTCGAGCTGCAACGTCGCGCCGCTCTGGAACCTGGTGCTTCCGTTCACCGTGAAAATGCCCGCGCCCTCAATGCCGGGCGACAGTTTGCCGCCGAATCCCACGACCAATTCATTGCGCACCGAGCCGACAGTGCCTGTGGCGTTGCCGCCGGCCAGGGTCCCGGTAGTCGCAACGACAACTGCTCCAGTGCCCGTGGCGCTCGCGCCCGCGGCGATCGGCTCGTTAACCACGAGCGTGCCCGCGTCGATGTTCGTGCCACCCGTGTAGGTGTTGGCACCGCCCAGGGTCAGCGTGCCGACACCCCGTTTGCGGAGAAAGCTGTTGCCGCTGAGAATACCCGAATAAGTGGTGGACGCGTTGTTTGCCCCGACACGGACCTCCATGGATCCGCCCGGGTTACCCTCCAGCACAAGGTTTCCTGATCCCTCGAGCCCGCCGATGTTGAAGAGTCCGATGCCGGTGTTGAACCGCACCACATTGTTTGCATTGGGACGGAGCGTGCTGTTTTGGAGGGCATTCGGGTGCCCTAGCCGGAGGATGCCGCCGTTGACCGTCGTCCTGCCGTTGTACAAGTTGAAATTGCCGAGCGTCAGCGTTCCGCCTCCAAACTTGTTCAGTCCCGCCACCGCAGCGCCGGAACCGCTGGCCGAGATGGTCCCGGTGAACGTGCTGCTGGATGGATCCGCGCCAACGATCAGGCCGCCTCCTTGCAAGCTCACGTTCCCCGAGCCGCTCAGAGAACCGACCACAAGATCCGACGTGACCGAGAGGCCATTGGCCATGCTTGAATCAATGTCCTCCATCGTCGTGTTGCCCGGCCCGCTGATCTGCGCGTTCATGCCGTAGAGACCGATACCCTGATAGAAAGCCACGGCGATGGTGTGCGCACCGGCACTGAGGGAGATGCTGCCGGTGCGGGTGGTTACACCCTGGAAGGAGTTGTTGTTCACCACGGGAACACCATCAATCCAGAGCATGCTGCCGTCATCGGACGAGGTATTGAAGGTGTAGGTGCCGGGATTGGTGACGTTGAGAATGCCGGAGTAGTAGCTCTCCATGTTGGAGGCACCACTGTTGTAAGGTGCGGGGAAGCCCTGACCGCTCGTGCCGAAGTTGAGCGTTGGGGCGTTGGTGAGGAGTGCTGGGGTGAGCGGACCCAGATGTGCGCCGAGTAGATCGAGCGAGGCGAAATTCGCACTCAGAGGCAGTTGGTTGTAATAGATCCCCGCCAGCCCGGCGACGCCGCCCACGTTCAACGTGCCGGAGGCTCCGACATTCACCCCGCCGCTGCCGAGGCCGCTGCCCGCCGTGGTGATCGCACCGCCGTTGATCGTGGTGCCTGCGGTGTAGGAATTGTCTCCGGCGAGCGTGAGTGTGCCGGTGCCGGTTTTGGTGAGCGAACCGCCCGCGCCCGAAATCCGCCCGGTGAAGGTCGTGGATTCGGCGGAACCGACCGTCATCGCGCCGCTGGTGAGATTCACCTGGTGGCCGGTCGTGCTCCCCGGCGCAGCATCAGCGAGATTGGTGACCTCCTGGCTGACACCGGTGAGATCGAGCGTGGTGCCGGAACTCAAGGTCACGGGCATGGCGCTGCGTGTCGGGGTCGAGGTGAAGGTAAAGTTGGTGATCGTCTGCGTCGCCACCTCGCCGCCGGTGCCGCCGGTGAAACCAATGAACGCCGTGCTGCCGCCGAGCACCGTCGCGAGGTTGCCGACCTCGTAGGTGGTGGTATAAACATTGGACGTGTTGGTTTCCGTCAGGGTCAGGCTGACGATGTTCGTCCCGTCGTAGCTAAGGCTCACCTGAATCGGATTGCCGCTGGACGGAACCACGGTTCCGGAAGCGTAGGGACGCCCGGTCGCCCCGTTCGTCGAGTATCGGGCACCTATGCCTTCGACTTTATAGATGTTGATCGCGACGGCTGCGCTCGGCGCGATCGGGCTTGCTGCGCCGCCGTAGCCCAGGGCTCCGCCTGCTGCGCCTAGCGCCGTGGGGCCGCGGGGATCGTTATGCAGGACAAACGTGATGCCGTCGGCGCCTTTGTCCCCACTGGCCGTGTAGGTGAAGCTCGCGGTGAACCCGCTGGTGGATACCTTCGCATTGAGAAACGCACTGCGGGCCTGGTTGGGAGCGTTGGTCGTGAGAGTCAGTACATTCTCCACAGCCGAAGCACCGCCATTGAGCGTCCAGCCGTTTCCATTGAACCCGAAGCCGCTGGTGGTCGCGTTCTGAATCCGCAGGGTGCCGGCGGCGACCGCCACACCGCCGGTGCCCGTGTTCGCACCGCTGAGCGTGAGCATGCCCGCGCCGGTCTTCGTCAAGATGCCAGTGCCAGTGACTGTCCCTCCGAAGCTCAAATCTCTGCCGTTCGTGTCAACCGTTCCGTTGACGCCCACCGCAACACCGCGCGTGGCCGGGGATTGGATTGCCCCGGTCGCCCGCAATGTCCCGCCATCGAGGATCAGCGTGTTGGTGGCGCTGCCGTTTCCGAGCGCGTTGCTCGAATTTACTTGTAGGATGCCTGCCTTGACGGTTGTTGCACCGGAGTAGGTGTTGTTGCCGGTGAGTCTGACCTGACCAGTCCCGGACTTGATCAGATTACCGCCGCTGATGATGCCGCCGAGCACCGCACCCGCGCTGTTGTTCACGTTCAATGTGTCGGCCGTGCCCAAATTCAGGTTCGATGTCATCGACAACGGTCCCGCGCCGCCCGCCACTGTGATCCCAGTGCCCGGGCCGCCTCCGAGAGTGAGCACGTTGCCTCCGATGGCCACCGCCGCTGGGTCCGAAATCGTCAGGCCGTTAATCATGAAATTCTGACCGAGTGTCGTCGTTCTGTTGGCCGAGCCGGAGGCGGAAAACTCCACATGCATCGGCGCATCCGGGATCGCCGTAGCAAGCGTGCCCGCCGCATCGAGCGTCCAATTCGCGGCGTTCCACAGGTCATTCGTGTTTCCCTTCCAGAAAACCCGGTCGCTGAAGACGAAGTTTGATACCGTCGTCGTGGATGCGCCGAAGGTGTTGTCTTTCGTTCGCGCGCGGAAACCCATCTGCTGCCCGTAGAGGATCGAGAAACCGGATGTGCCGACCTGCGCCAAGAGCTCATCACTCGTCAGCTGGACGAAGGCTCCATTGGCCACGTAGCCAAAGGGATCAAACTCTCCTTTCAGATCGTTAGTGGTGAAATCCCACGCGAACGCCACGCGCCCGTTCGTCGGCGCAAGACGCGACCACGTCGTCGCGCCTGGACTATTCGAGCCAGAGTTCCCCGACGTGAGCGAGATGGATGTCGGAGCACCCGACGTGTCCACCGAGCCATCTGCGTTCTCGTTGTCCAGCGTCCAGTTGCCCGGCGCAAACAGCCCGGAGAATTGCGCCGCGGCCTCGTTCGGCATCAGCGGGAGCAGGCAGGCGGCGAGCGTGCCCAAGGCGCGGCGACCGGTAATTGAAGTCAATATTTTCATGGCTGAGAAGGACTAGGCGTTGAAAAATGATCCGACACCGCGCGGATTTGCACGGATGGTGTGGCAAAAAGATCCTCACTGTCAATTGGGACTGCTCCGCTGCCGGAAATACCCTCAAAGCTGAAAACGGGCCCGCCCGGCTCCGCGTTGTCTTTGTCGCGGTAGCCGAAGGCACCCGGCCCGCTGGTGGCGGCGGAAACTTTCTGGGCGGAAAAAGAGGTGAGCAGTAGGCCGATCGCGAAGCCAGCCAAACTCCGGAGGGGAGGACGGAAACCATTGAGGAACCAAGTGCCGCGGCGCGGGAAGGAGGGTTGAAAAGTCATCGGGCGTGATGGACTAGCGGAGGGATACGATGGGCGGTTTCAACTTCCAAGCGGAACGGGGTTGGTGTGAGGTAGTCCGCAGGCCAATGAAGGGACGTGACGAGACCAATCCCTGACTTTGAAAAAACACGGTCTCCTCATGATCACAGATAAAGCACAGTTGGAACTTTTGCACAACCGTGAGTACGGACCGCCAGCCACTGCCAAGGAGCTCTGCCGCACCAGGAGCACGGTCAGCCGCGAAGTGGACCACTCTCCATTCATGCCCCTATCCCCCCGCATCTTCGCATACGCCCCCTCTCCGACCCAACCCCTCCCCCACAAGCCCATTGGTCCCATCAGCCCCATGCGTCCTATCATTCCCTCCCACCCCAATCACCGCTAGGCTCCTCCAGCCCCGCCTCAGGCCCACACCGCCGCACCACATCCGTCCACTCAGGCAATTCCCCCACCGTCCACCGCTGACCGACATGCCTCTCTTCCGCCGCGTGACAAGGAAACGGCCCCCCTCCGAGTCGTGTCCTCACATCCCATGCCTGACTCACCTGTTTTTCTCACCACCAAAAATCTTCGTATCATAAAACCACCCCCTCTCAACTTCTTCAATGCCAAACCTCGGCTTTGTTTCGTATATGAATTCGTATCCCAAGCGATGAAGACTTATATGCCACCCCTCGGGATAAATTCGCGGACCTCGACAGTCCGCATAACCCATCAGCCCGGTAAAAAACGGTGTCGTTAAATACACCCCTGCCAGTAAAACAGTAGAAATAATCGCTGTCTTTTTCATGGTGAACTTGTTTCATCTCCCAATGTCTTCGGCCTCGCGTCACCGGCTCATGCACAGTTCAGCCGCAGCACCCAACGCCTGACATTAATCACCGGATCGCCACCATTTCAACCGGCTCCTCACGCCGCGCTCACCCCACCCGCCCGCTGCTCCAGTTCACGGCTGCTGCGGACGACGCTCCGGCTTCCGGCCCTGACTGGCCGCACCCGGCTGCTGCGGCTCGCTCCCCCTGCTTGTGTAGACCACGCGGAGCGACGACGTCGCCAGAATCCGCCCCTTCATGGCAGCTAGGAGCGACTCCCGGTCCACCGCCTTCGGATCGTCCAGCGCAACAGCCTCCGCCAACGCATACAGCGTGATCGTATAAGTCTTCTTTCCAGGCCCTTTTGAATGCGGGGCTTCATAACCGACCTGACCCTTGAATCCCGTTCCCATGGTTCCGGTAGTGTGGTCGCCCTTCTCCAATGACTTAGCAGCAGCCGGAATGCGATAGAGAGTCCAGTACCACTTCATGTTCCCCTCGGGATCGGCATGATCCATCAGCAGCGCGTACTCCTTCGTCTTTGCCGGAGCCCCCTTCCATGCCAGCGGAGGCGTCACGCCATCGCCATCCCCGGTGAACTCCACCGGCAGCTCCGCGCCATCCTCAACCACCGGACTGGTCAGCAGAAACGTCCCGTCACTGCTGCGGGGCTGATCCGGCAACTTCGGAGCTCCGGGCTCCCCTCCACCATTCCCGCCCCGCCCCGGCGGCGGGTGCCGCCGCGGCCCTCCGCCCTCGGCCCCGCCCTCTCCACGCGGCGGACGTCCTTCGCCGCGCCCACCACCGCCACCCGCCCCGGCGCGATAAGTCTCCTGCCGCTTCCCACCCCGTCCATCGTCGAACTCAAACGCATACGTCGCATCCGCCTTGATCTCGTACGCCACCGACCGCTGATCTCCGCCGACGGTATAACTCAGCCGGTATCGACTGCCCCCAGTCGCTTCGAATCCCGTGATCTTCGCTCCGCGCAATGCCTGCAAAGCCTCGCGGACCGGCTGAGCCCTCGGCTGCGGATCCACCTGCCCGTCCCGTTCCGTCACCTCACCGTGAAACCCGCCAATCACGTACGGGTACTTCTCAGCCGCGTGATAGTGATAACCAATCCCCGCAGCGCTGTGCCCGTGCAGCGCATCAAGACCCTTCGGCACGGATCCATCAGGCTCGGTCAGCCCGTAGATCGGATACCCATCGAGCGCATAGGCCACCGGTTTGTCTTTCCCCAGCGTCTTCTGGAGATGCATCGGCACAATATGATAGTGGTAATCATCCGCCCGGCCGCAGTGACCGCCCCACTGGTCGAGTTCCCCGATCTCGTACGAAATCTCACCGCGGTTGTTCTGCGGATTGAAGATCGGGATCCCGTTCGCCGCGATCGCAATCGCCCCGCGGAGAAACCGGCCCTTCACCATCTGCGGCTCCTTCGCAGGCGTCGGCTTCAGCGGAATCCGCCATGCGTTCTCGCCCGTGTAGCGCTGCGGAAGCGGCACCTGCTGCTGCCACGCCGTGATCCCCACCATCATCCGGTGCGACGGCATCCCGTTGCCTTCAATGTACAGGAACTGATCATCCCACCGCGTCGTCACCGCCGGCGTAAAGGCCGCAAACGCCGCAGCCTGCGGCGGCGCATCGACTCGCGGCACCGCCACGAACTCCCATCCCGCGTCACCCTCCGGCAACCGATCCGCCGCCGCCTCGATCTCCCGCCGCGCATCCTCCCCGGTCAAACGGTAGCCGCTCGGCGTGATCCACACCGGCCCGGCATCATGCGCATCAACCCCGCAAGGCAGGAACATCAGCCCCGCCATCGCGGCGCACTTCAGAAGTCTCGATTGGTTCATGGCTTTGCTGATTCTTTGTTCGTTTGTTTTGTCTGCCCGTTGCCGCCGCCTTTACCCCGCTCCTCCCGGCCCCGCCGCGGAGCCACCTTCGGATCGTACTCCGGATTAGGTTCGCCGGGACAAGGCGCAGACGTCGCTTTCTGCCACGCCCGCAATCGTTCAAGCAGTGCCCGGGCCATCTCCGCTCTCGATTCGGAAAGATCACGCTGCTCGCCGGGATCATCGGCAAGATGATAGAGTTCCGTCGTCTTCGATTCAAAGAACTCGATCAGTTTCCAATCCCCGCTGCGGATCGCACTGCACGGGCCTCCACCACCAATGTAACACGGGAAGTGCCAGAACAGATCGCGCCCAGGCACCTTGCCCGCACCGGTCAGCACCGGTGCCAGATCAAGTCCATCAGCCTTTACGCCGTCGGGAGCCTTGACGCCCGTCAGCGCCAGCACCGTCGGAAACCAATCCATGCTCAGCACCGGCACCTGCGAGACTCTTCCCGCCTTGATCCCCGGTCCCCGCACCACCGCAGGCACCCGCACCCCGCCCTGATACAGCGTTCCCTTCCCTCCACGCAGCGGTGCCACATACTGCCGGGTCCCTCCATTGTCAGACGTGAAAATGACCAGCGTCCTCCGCGCCGCCCCGGACGCCTCGATCGCCGACATGACCCGTCCCACATTCGCATCCATCGCTTCCACCGTCGCCGCATGCGCCGGATCGGCCACTCCCTTGCGGGCTTCGTACTTGGCTAGCAACTCCGGCTTGGGATCATAGGGCGCATGCACGTCGTGAAACGGAAGATACAGAAAGAACGGCCGCCCTTTCACCGACTCCATCCACCGCAGCGCCCCATCCGTCAGGACATCCGGCGAATACCGCCCCGCCGCATCTCTGTAGGCATCCTTCGCAAAACCCAGTTCCTTCGGCTCGGTGAACTCGTCAAACCCCTGACCCGTCGGCGTCGTCGGCCCACTCCGACCCCGCCCCAGATTCCACATCCCGAACATCCCCGTCACATAACCCGCAGGCTTCAGCACCTCGGCTAGGGTCACCGATTCCGTGGGCATCGACTCCCGGCTCTCGGCCGCCAGAATCCGGTGGTGCGGCGAACCAGGCGCATGGCGCTCGTCCACCACCGTGTACACGCCGTGCCGCGGCGGGTACTGCCCCGTCAGCAGACAAGCCCTCGTCGGCGCACAGTTCGGCGCGCTGGCACAGGCCTGCGCAAACACCGTCCCCTCCGCTGCCAACCGATTCAGATTCGGCGTGTCGATGACTTTGCTGCCGCTGAATCCGGCATCGTTCCAGCCCATGTCATCCGCAAGGATCAGAACGACATTGAGCCGTTCCTCCGCCCTCCCCGTCGAAACGGAAAAACAGGCGGCAACCAGTACTGAGAGTCGGAGAAATCGGCAGTGCATCATACAGTTTGAGCGCCCGGGAACTCAGTATGACGAAAATTCCTCGTCCCCATCAGCGCCCCTCACCCTCCCCAGTCACCATCCGACTGCCCGCAACCCGGTGCACCAGATCGCGCACACGAAACCCATTCGGCCTCAACTCATTCACAATCCGGTCCACCTCGCCCCGATCCCGGGGACTCAACAGCCTCCCGCTCGCATAGATCAGCATCTTCTCAGTAACAACGCGGGCCACCTGCTCTTCCTTGCCCAGCAACGCCTGCTTCAGATCCGCAATGCCAGCGACCCGGCGTCCATCCGGCAGCTCCGACGCAGCATCAATCGCCAGCGCTTTGCCCTCCGACTTGTAATGCGTCCGCCAGAGCCCCAGTTCATCAAAGTTCTCAAACGCAAATCCCAACGGGTCGATCCTATCGTGACAACTTCGGCAGGATTCCTGTGCCCGGTGCGCTTCCAATTGCTCGCGAATCGTCCGGGCACCGCGCAGATCCGGAGAAAGCGGCTGAATGTTAGGCGGCGGCGGCTTGGGCGGGGTCCCCAGCACGCTCTCCAGCATCCACACGCCCCGGACCACCGGCGATGTGTCCACGCCATTCGCCGTCGCCGTCATCACCGCAGGCATCGTCAGCATCCCGCCGCCATACGGCGGCATCGCCGGCACTTTCCGGAACGCATCCCCCCACACATCGTCCCGCTGGTAAATCCAGTGCGCACAGCGTTCGTTCAGAAACGTGTAGTCACTCTCAATAACATCCCGCACCGGGCCATTCCTCTGCAACAAATCCGCGAAATACGCATCCGTCTGCCTCAGCATCACCTGCTCCATCTGACGATGAAAATAAAACCCTCCCGGCGGCGGCATCGATCCCAGCTTGTCCAACCGCAGCCAGCACTTCGTAAACCCGCGCACAAACGCCGCTGCGTTCCGGTGATTCAGCATCCTCTCAACCTGCCCGCGCCGCACCTCCGGATCCCCCAGTCTGCCCGCCGCCGCACATGCCAGCAGTTCCTCGTCAGGCATCGAAGCCCACAGAAAATAACTGAGCCGCGAGGCCACCGCGAAATCCCGCCCGGCCCCGCTGTCCCGCAGGTAGTAGAAATTCGGCGACACCAGCATCGCCGCATACGCCGTCCGGAGGCCTTCCTCCCGCGACGCTCCCGCAGCCATCCGCTCTCTCACTAACTCCACATACCGCCCAACCTCCCCCGCCACCACAGGCCGCCGCCACGCCCGGCTCGCAAACCGCAACACTAATTCCTCCACCGGCTCCGTCCCGTCCTTTCCATACAGCAATACATGGCTGCGCGGCGGCCACGCATCGAACGCCGGTTCAATCGTCAGGCTGTGAATCCGAATGTGCGGCCCCGCATACCCCGCATTGAATAGCGCCGCGGCCATCGCTTCAGCGTAGTCCTTCTTCTCCTGCTCTCCTGCACCCTCCACAGGGCGCGGCCGGAATTCCCCCGGCACATACTTCTCCACCAGCTTCTCCACCGACAAGCCGCGCTCATATGGCGCATTCTCCCAGCCAAGCCACGGCACCCATTTCGCATCAATCCACGCCTCGAAAACATACGCGTGCACCTGCCCGTCGTCCGGCAAGGCCCACTGCGTCAGCATCTCCGTGTTCGGATTGCCTTCATTGAACGCACCGCGACGCGCGTCAATGAGATGCATCCCTAGCAGCATTGGCTCCTCCTGACGGCTGCGAATCAGTTCACCCCAAGGATGATGCTGGTGATGCGCCGACGCCTCCACCGTAATCCGGTATCGCCCGCTGACGCCCACTCCCGTTCCGGCAATCTCCGACGGTGCCACCCGCCCGATGCTCGTCGCCGCTCCCGGCTCCCGGTAACGCTCCATCAGCACATCGTAATCCTTGTTGAACCGCCGCGACCATTCCTCCAGCCCACCCGGCCCCTCTCTGCGGATGCACCCCCCGAACCGCCGCACCTTCACTTCCGGCATGTCCCCGGGCACGGTCGCGGCCGCAAGGCTCTCCTCCGCGGCACCAACCATGAGCCGGAGCAGGAAATCCGACATCACCAGACGACTCCCAATGTTGTCGAAGCCTTCCACCATCTCATCCGCAGGAAACTCACGAATGGGATCCTCGCTCCGGCGCGATACACTGCCATCCCCATTCGCATCTTCCGGCTTGGGCACTCCCAGATTCCGAAAGTGCGGCTGCTCCAGATACAGCAGATCCCTCAGCGTATTCCGCAGCTCAATCCGATTGAGCCGCCGGATCACCGGAAGCGCCGCGTCGTGCGGTTCCCCGTAAGCGCCCGCCAGCGTCGCCGTCAGCCGCTCCACAAACCCCGCGCGCTCCGCCAAATCCGGCTGCGCCCGCTTCGCCGGCGGCATCTCGCCCGACCGGACCTGCTCCAGCACGTCCTGCCATCGCCCCAGTACCGCCTCGTCCCCCAAATCGCTCCCAAGCGTGTCCAGCCTCACATCACCCTTCTGCTTCTCCGCCCCATGACATTCATAACAATGTTCCTTCAGAAACCCGCCGAATGCCGCCGTCCCATCAGCCGCCCCAAGCACGCCGGTCGCCTCAAGGACCAGCAACACACCACACCGAAACGGCAACCAGTGTGCCTTCACGCCTTTGCCTCCAATCCCCTCAGCGTTCCCGTGCTCGTCCCAAACCGCTCCGCCTCCACCCCGAAGTTCTGGGCAATACTCAGCAGCAGATTCGCCGCAGGCAGTCGCTCGGTCTTGCCCTCAGGCAGCACGCGATGCTCTCCTAGCTTGAATCCCCCGCCCGCCAGCAGCACCGGCAGATTCCTGGTGGCATGCTGGCCCGTCGCCATGCCGCAACCATACAAAATGGCCGTATGATCGAACAGCGTCCCACCATTGACCGGGTCGGCCTGCGCCTTCAGCAGATCAATCAGGTACGCCATCATCCCAACCTGACACCCTTCGATAGCCTTGAGCGCGGCGACTTCCTGCTCCCGTTCACCGTGGTGCGAGAACCCGTGATAGCCACCACTCAGCCCGAAGTCGCCATTCACAAAGCCACTCGTCAGTGTGAACACCCGCGACGAGTCCGCTTGAATCGCCAGCGCGATGAGTTCCATCATCGCCTTCAGGTCATGCTCGGTTCCCTTGCCCTGATCCGGTTCTGACCGGGCAGCCAATGGCTTAAGCCGATCCAGCCACGGCTCGTCCTGCGCAATCTTCCGCTCCATCCCGCGCACCGCCTCCAGATACTCGGCGAACTTCGCTTTGTCTGACGCGCCCAGCGCCCTCTCAACTGCCTTCGCCTCGTCCATCACCGCATCCAGAATGCTGCCATGCCGCGCGAAACGTTCCCGCGCCGCCGTCTTGTCCTTCGCATCATCATCCACGAACAGCGCCCGGTACATTCCCTTCAAATCGATCGCCGGAACCTGAATGCCACTGCGCGTGAAACTGATGAGATTCGCATCATTCACCTGCAGCGTCATCGAGGGAAATCGCGTCGACGCACCCACATGCTCCGCCAGCCGCTGATCAAGGCTCATGTTCATCTCCGGATAATTCACCGCCACCGTCGGCATCACGCCACTGAGCAGTGTCGGGACGCAGGCATGACCGCCCGCCAACCCATGGTCCAGATTCGAAAACACCGTCAACTCCCCGCGATGACGCTCCAGCGACTTCAACGTCGGCGGCAACACGTAATCCCGTCCACCCTGCGCCGGAAAAAATGCCTGCGGATAAACCCCGTAGTTGTTCGACAGACACACAAAGCGCTTCACCGGCCGCTTCGCCGCTGCCTGCGCCACCGCCCGCGGCATCAGCGATTCCATCACGGGCAACGCCATGACGACGCCTGCATTGCGCAGGAATCGGCGTCGGTCGATCAACTGGGTCTGGGCTCTCATGGATCTGGATTCGGTCTCGTCGTCAGTACGAATGTTCCCGGAATGAACTTGCGAATCATGTCCCTCGCGACAGACACCTCATTCCTTCCCGGCTGATTCGTAATCGGACTCCATCCGCCATGCCGTCACCTGCTTCACCACCAGATCGCCGCCCTTTGCAAAACGGCTGACATTGACATTCCCCGGGGGCATGAGTATGGCGGACGGGAAAGGTGATACGGAATACGGCCACCCCAGCCGGAAAATTTCTTGAGGAAAACTGTCGGAATTTCTCGGATTCCTGCCACGCTTCACATCCTGCCCCAGGGGCTGACGGAAACTCCCGCTCATCCGCTCCGATCACAATTTGCTATGTTATCCAGATCACTCCCCCTCGCTCTCCTCGTCAGCACACTCATCGCTGAAAGCGCATCCGCGCAACCATATCGTGAGTGGCAGCACCACGGCTCCATCTGGCTCCTCACCACTCCGGAAGGAGCCGATCTTCCCACGGGATCAATCGTACGGGATTTCCCCGTCCTGTTGCGACTGAATCGTGAGTTCTTCGACTTCAGTAAAGTCGCGCCCGAGGGAGCGGATCTCCGCTTCTCCACGGCGTCGGGCAGGCCGCTGGCATTTCAAATAGAACAATGGGATCCGGCCAATGGCCGCGGCACCGTCTGGGTCCGGGTGCCGGAGATTGCGGGCAATGCTCGTCAGGAAGTGCAGATCCATTGGGGAAAGGCGGGAGCTGCCCCTGAATCCAATGGATCCGCCGTCTTCAGTGCCGACAATGGATTTGTCAGCGTATTGCACATGGATGAAGCACTGAAGGATGAACTCGGGGTGATTACACCAAAGGACCAAGGCACCACACCTGGACCGGGCATGATCGGTCTGGCCCGCCGGTTCGCGAAAGGAGAAGGCATCAGCGGTGGAGATCATGTGAACGGATATCCCCATGGCGACAATCCATTCACGGCGGAGGCATGGTTCCGCAGTGACAGTGCGGATGCGTACGTGCTATACTATGGCCGCTACGCGACTCGCTTGAACGGCAATACCGGCGTCGGCAATGAAGTCGGCATCAGCATCGGTTCGCCACCGAGCCTCGGCTGGGCATCCGACGGCCCGGGTGGCGCTCGGGGCGCAACGATTCCGCGCATGGGACAGTGGTTTCACGTGGCGGCATCGTATGAAAACGGCATGAGCCGGATCTTCGTGAACGGAAAACTCGATGGTGAATCAAAGCACAACGCGGCAATGTCGGTCGTCAAAGATGTCTGCATGGACATCGGAGGGATGAGAAACGGCAACTATCGCTTCACTGGCGACATCGATGAGGTGCGAATCTCGAACGTCGCAAGGTCGAATGACTGGATGAAGCTGGCCTTCGAGAATCAGAAAGACAACCAGACGCTGGCCGGTCCGATCGTTCAGCCGGGTAATGAATTTGCCGTCGCACCAGCGCAGGCGCTCGTGGAAGAAGGATCGTCCGTCACGTTCAACGCAAAAGCCGGTGGGGCCCTGAAGCTCTACTGGCTAACGGAAGCGCCATTGGAGGTCGGCGTGGCAGCAGCAGACCAGTTCTCATTCACCCTGAAAGCGCCGCGGGTCACCGCGACCACTTCAACCGTCCTGCGCCTGCGGGCCGTATTCGCCGAGGGCGAAAAGACCATTACAATTCCCGTGACCATCAGGGAACACATTCCCGAACCCACAGTGAAGGTCTCCGCGCCCCCGACTTGGAACGGCCGGGATTCAATCACGGTAAAAGCTTCCGTATCGCTGAGGGAAGGCCCACCAGTCGAGGGCACTCCTCCAACCAGAATCACATGGTCGGTCGCCGGTGGCGCGGTCCTTAAAGCTGTCGCTGGCGACACCCTGACACTCAATCGATCGCAGTACACAGGCAAGCTCCGCATCACCGCGACAGCAGGCAACGGAGGCGATGAATCTCATGACACCGCAGAAATCATCGTCACGGAACCAGCGACCGATCCTTGGGTCGAGCGGACTCCGGCCGCCGATGAACAACCGGAAGACAACCAGTTCTACGCTCGCGACGATCGGGGTGAAGGCACCCTTCATTACAACGGCAAACTGGATCAGCCGGCCAATTCAGTATTCCTCAAGCTCTATGCCGACGACAAACTTCTGACAACCGTGACACAGAAGCCGGCGGATGACGGGCGGTATGCGCTGACCACGAAGCTGAAGCCTGGGCTCATCAAATACCATGTGGAGTTTGGCACCATCTCGGACGGCAGGGAGACAGTCTTGCGGACGGTGAGCAATCTCATCTGTGGAGACGCGTACATCATCGACGGCCAGTCCAACGCAGAGGCTACTGGCCCGAACAACGGCCCTGCCCTCGACCCGGAAACCCCGCTAAGCTCATGGATCCGCAGCTACGGCAATCAGCACGAGGGCAGCGTGCGCGGCGGATGGACCAACGCGGTGCGCACCCGGATCTGGGGACAGCCGGATTACGGTTCCGCGCAAATCGGAACGTGGGGCATGGTCCTCGCGCGCAATCTGGTAGAGAAACACCGCATCCCCGTCTGCATCATCAACAGTGCCTATGGCGGAACGCCCATCTATCTGCATCAGCGGAATCCGGACAATCACTTCGACACCAGCGGCGAATTCTACCAGAGCCCCTACAAAATCTACGGCGGCCTCCTGACCCGGGTCACCGCCGCCCGCCTCACCCACGCCATCCGCGGAATCTTCTGGCACCAGGGCGAAAATGATCAGGGCAGCGGTGCCCCCACCGGCGACTACAACTGGAAGTCGTATCAGCAGTACTTCGTCGACATGGCGGCTGCATGGAAAGAGGACTTCCCGAACGTCCGCCACTATTACATCTATCAAATCTGGCCGAGCGGCTGCAGCATGGGAGGCACTCCCGCCGGAGACATGCTTCTCGAATCCCAGCGAACCCTGCCAGATCTGTTTTCAAACATGCGCATCATGTCCACGCTCGGTATCATCAGCAAATCGAGCGGCCGCGGGCTCTGCCATTTCGATGAAGCCGGTTACGCCCAGATCGCCGACCTAATGCAGCCGGTCGTCGAGCAGGACAACTACGGCCTCGACCGCACCAGAATCCTCACCGCCCCGAACCTCAGACGCGCGTATTTCACCACAGCGAAAAACGACGAGGTCGCACTGGAATTCGACCAGCCGATGATCTGGAAAGACGAATTCAAGGCATGGCTGGAACTCGACCGGACGGCCGCCCCCATCACCTCCGGCAAAGCGACCGACAACACCATCACCGTCCAACTCAGCGCACCCGTCAGCGCGAAGTCCATCGGATACATCAACGGCGCGCACTGGGACGGCATGCCTGACAAACTGCTCTACGGCACCAACGGCATCGCCGCGCTGGCGTTCTCGGCAGTGAACATCGAATCAGCAAAATAGACCTGCCGCTTATGCCGCTCGCTCAATTCCACAGACTCCTGTTCCTCGTCGTCTGCCTCGCAGCCAGTTCGCTCGGACTCGCTGCCGATGAGTCTCCTGCCCACGCACCGCTGAATCTTCTGCCGTTGCCGAAGTCGATCCGGCAAGCCCCGGGCGAGATGGTTCTCGATGAGAAAAGCCGGATCATGTTCGGCGATTCGTCGCTCCAAACCCTTGCCGGAATTGTCTCAGACGAGATTTTTCTGCTGAGCGGCATCCGATTGCAAGTCGCCGCCGGCACGGCCGCCGCTGGTGACATCGGACTGGTGATCGACCCGCAACTCAAAGGGGAAGCCTACCAACTGGAGATCAATGATCGCGCCGTCGCGAAGGGTGGCAGATACGAATCGGTGGCGATGGCGAGTGTCACCCTCGAGCAGGCCCTGCAACCACAGGACAGAAAACTGCGCCTTCCTCTCATCAATGTCAGCGATCAGCCGGACTATCGGATGCGCGCCATCCAGATGTGCATCAAGCATCAGATTCACTCTATATCCAAGATCAAGCAGGGCGTGGATCTGTGCCGCCAATTCAAACTCAACACACTCGCCCTCCACGCCAGCAATTACCAGATGCTGTGGATGCTTTGCCCGCCGTTCCGCGAGAACCCGCTACCAAAGGGCAACTCCGACGGCGGAGACACCTATTCACTGGAAGAGATGCGGGACCTCGTCGAGTACGCGCGGCAGCGCGGCGTTGTCATCATGCCCGAGTGGGGACCGGCGGATTTCGCCATGCCCGGCGAAATGATGCAGTGGTTCTACAAGGCGCGGCAGTTCGGCGACTATAAGAGTTTCGATCCAGCCAAAGAGACCCTGCTCGACAACCCGAAGTTCTGGGAGGCCATCGACGACATGAGCCGGCAGCTCGCGGAGGTATTCTCCACCACCGAGTACCTTCACGTCGGTGCGCTGGACGGCGAGACGGGCCACTGGGACACCGCCCCCGACCACGCGTTCATGAAGGCTAACGACCTACGCGGCTCCGGCGACGTGTGGGCGTGGCTGCTCAAGCGGCTCTACGAAATCAACAAGAAGCACGGGAAGGAAACCATGGCGTTCGAAGGCATCAGCCGCAGCGCCGCAGCTCAGGTCAACCTGCCCAAAGACGTCGCCTTCTTCGCCTATCAGACGTGGTATTACCCATCGGATCAGATGCTCGCCGATGGCTACCGCGTCCTGAACGCAGCATGGCGTCCGCTTTATACCGTCGGCGGCTACCCCGCCCCCGAGATCTACGCATGGAGTCCGAACATCGTCCGCCACAACATCACTGAAGACATCAATATCACCCTCCCAAAAAGCGACCGCCTCCTCGGGCCGCTCTTGTCCACATGGGAGGGCACCGAGATCGGGCACATGGAACTGCTGGGCGATCGCGGCGCAGCGATGGCAGAACGTTGCTGGAACGAAGCAGCGGGCCGGACATGGGATGACTTCAACCGCCGCCTCGCTCCTACCATGGCCGCTCTTTCTGCAATCCAGTTCCCCATGGGCGTCCAAGTGGATGGAGCGATCAAGGACGTGTCGTTCCTGCCGCTGGATCACCGCTGGGCCGCCGGCACAGTGTGCTTCGCTGACAAACTCAGCATTACGATGACACCGCGCATGCCGGATGTGAAAATCTATTACACCCTCACCGACCCCTACTTCATCTGGTCACCAAACCGCCCAAGCCCCACCAGCAAGAGTCCGGACAATAAGCTTTACGAAGGGCCCATCACCAACCCGGAAGGCATTTTCCGCGCCCAATGCTTCGACGCCACAGGCAAGCCGGTTGGCGGAGAATACGTCAAGATCTTCCAGCGCACTCCGATTCGAATCGAAGTCGAAGGCGCGGACGAGAAATACGACGAACTGGGCCGGAGTCGGGGCAGGTCCTTCCACGGCAAGGCTGTCGTGAAATTCTCCACCAGCGGCGACGCGAAGCTGCGCTATCGGACCACCCCGCCCGACGGCAAGCCTGACATGGAATACACAGGGCCGATCACGATCCACCAGACGACCCGGTTCTGGGTCGGCATCGTCGGTGCCGAAGGTTATCAGCTCCAGACAACCGTTGGCGACGACGGCTACAAGCAGAACCTCCTCACGAACGACCGAGTGAAAATCACCACCGACGCGAAGAATCACGTCGGCGACCCGAATCTGGTCTGCGATGGCAAGGCCAATGATCCCGACAAGCACTGGAATGGGATCGGCGAAGCCACGCTCACGATCGAGACGGCAGTCCCTCGCAAGATGAATGAGATCCATGTCTATTGCTGGTGGGGCGATGGTCGCGCGTATCGCTACACGGTCGAAGGTTCCGAGGATGGCAAAACGTGGAAGCAGCTCGTCGACTGGAGCAAGAACGCCGAACCCTCCAGCCCGGAGGGCTACAGGCACCGCTTCGACGCGCAGAACGTCCGCTTCCTCCGCTTCCATCCGCTAGGCAACACCACTAATAACCACGGCCACCTCACGGAAATCTGCGCCTACGATACCACGAGCCCTCCGCCATGAGAACCCGGAGCTGAAAGAAACATTACGCACATGAAACTAAGAATCCTTTCATTCGCCGCCGTCGCGCTGGGCTTCCCGGCCCTTGTTTCCGGGCAGGCAGTCGACCCGGATACAAAAGGGGTTCTGCTGCAGTCGATCCCGGACAGGCTTGTCGTGCTGACTTTTGATGATGCTCCCGCGAGTCACGCGACGGTGGTGGCACCGATTCTGAAATCGCTCGGGTTTGGCGGATCGATTTATGTGAGCAACTTCGATTCGTTCAAGACGCGCAAGGATTGGTATCTGACATACCGGCAGATGAACGCGATGCATGCAGATGGTCTGGAGATCGGGAATCACACTTACGGGCATGGCGGGGGGCTGGAGAATTATCTGCGGATGGAGGATGAGGTGATGGCGAATGGCGGGCCGAACATGACGACGGTGTGCTGGCCGATCTACCACGTGATGTGGCCGATTGTCCCGCGTCTGTTGCAGTATCGCTATCTGTTTGGACGCGGAGGGCATGAACGGCCTTACCGGCCGACGGTGGACCATCCTTTTGATGTGCCCTCGTTCTCGATGACGGATGGCACCTCGAGCGAGAACTTCGTCAAAGCGGTGCAGCAGGCGTGCAGGGGCCGAGTGGTGGTGCTGACATTTCACGGGGTGCCGGATATGGAACACCCGCCGGTGAGTCTGGAGCCGGCGACATTCCGGGCGATGATGCAGTATCTGAAGGATAACCACTACCAGTGCATCGCGATGCGCGATCTGGCTAAGTATATCAATGTGTCGAAGGCGGTGGATCTGCCACTCACGGTGGATGAGTTGAAAGACGCGCCGCCGTTTGAGCGCCTCAAAGACGAGATTCCGTTCGTCGCACCGCCTACCGCTGACATCCGCGAATTCCGTTTTCCCGATCTGGCTCCCGCAAGGATTACCAAAGGTGAGATCACCGTGACTGTCCCATTCGCCACGGATGTCGCGGCACTCGCGCCGAAAATCACGGTGTCCAACGAGGCGACAGTTGCTCCGGCGTCGGGAACCGTGCGTGATTTTTCCAAGCCGCAGACCTACACAGTCACAGCGCGCGATGGGGCCGTGAAACCCTACGTCGTCGCCGTGAAGAAGACCCCAGTGAGCCATGCCGCGGATATTCTCACGTTCACGGTTCCCGGTGCTCGGGCCATTGCCGTTTCCCAGCATCGCATCGCCGTCTCCGTGCCGAAGGGCACGGATGTGAAGGCCCTGACTCCGGCATTCACGCTGTCACCGTTTGCCACCGCGGAGCCTGCTTCGGGTGCGTCGCGGGATTTTACGAAACCGCAGACTTACAAGATCACCGCAGAAGATGGATCATCGCGAGTGATCACGGTGGCAATAGTAAAGACCGACAAGGCCAGCGCCTTCGAGTGGATGAAGGCAGGTGACGGGAACTGGAGCGATGCCTCACGCTGGACTGACAGCGCTGCCGCACCACTGAAATCAGGTTCGCCGGACTGCATCCTCACGTTCGACCAGAGCGGCAAATGCACGGCGACGAATGATCTGGGTGCCGGGTTTCTGCTGAACCAACTGGTGCTCGGCGAGCGCTCCGGCGGACTCACCCTCAGTGGCGACGCAGTCAACTTCACAAAGGAACCCACCAACCAGATCCCACCCACGATTCGTGCGACGAAGTGCGGGATCGTGAACATCAATGTGCCCGTCACCCTTCAACACGACCTCACCGTCGTCGCTTCTCCGGACAAGGATCCCAACTGCTTCATCACCTTCAACGAAGTCATCTCCGGGCCGCACGCGCTGATTCTGCAAAGCTCGGGCGATCCCAACGTCGCAGGCATCAATTTCCACGATGTGCATTTCGGCGTGGTGGAAATCACCAACTCAAACACATACAGCGGCGGCACGCTGATCAACGGTGGTAAAATCAACGTGCGGAAAAGCGATGGTCTCGGCACAGGCCCGGTCACCATTGACAACTTCGGCACGTTATCCACGGAGCAAGAACTCGCGAATCCGGTCGCCATCAACGAAGGCACGCTCTTCCACTGCAACCTGAGCGGCCCCATCAAGCTGGACGGAAACGCGGGCCTCATCGGCAACTGCACCATCACCGGCAGCATGAGCGGACCCGGCGGCTTCACGATGTTCGGCACGAACGGCACCTACCTCAGCATGATTCCCGGCGGCACGGTCACGCTTTCCGGCGCGAACTCCTACTCCGGGCCGACCAACATCTTTCCGGGAACGCTCGTCGTGAAAACCGCATCCTCACTCTACAACGCGGACGCCTCGAAATGGACCGCCGCCAACATCACGATCCAAAAAGCCGCGACGCTCCGGCTGAATGTCGGCGGCCCCGGCGAATTCACAGGCGAACAAGTCGGCACTTTGCTGGGAAATCTCACGCACACTGTCAACGACAACGGAATGATGGGCGGTTCCTTCCTCTGTCTCGATACGGCAAACGCGACGGAACCCGTCACCATCGCGGCCAACCTCGGAGACTCCCAAGGCCCCGGCGGCGGCGCGTTTCTTCTCAAGAAATGCGGTACCGGTACAATGCGGCTTCCCGGAAATAACACCTACACAGGACAGACGATCCTCGAGAGTGGCCGTCTCAGCGTCGCTTCCCTCAACAGTTTCTCTCCCGCAAACCGCAAGCCAGGCAGCAGCCTCGGCGCGCCGATGGACATCGAAAGCGGCGAGATTGTTATCGGTGAAGAAGGCAAGGACGGCGACTGCGCGCTCATCTACACCGGCACCGGCGAGAGCACCGACCGTGTCATCAATCTTGCCGGAAGGAACGACACCGTGACGTTCGATCAATCCGGCACCGGCCCATTGAAGTTCACCAGCCCCATCCTCATCTCCGGCTACGGCGCAGACAAAACCATCGCACTCAAAGGCGACACCGCCGGCAATGGCGAACTCGCAGGCAATCTCACGGATCCTCACGACCGCACCGGCAAAGCGAGAACCTCCCTCACCAAATCCGGCAACGGCACATGGATCCTCTCGGGCGCGAACACCTTCACCGGACCAACCAAGCTGACGCAAGGAACCCTCGCAATCACGAACGCCCAAGGCCTGAACGCCGAAACGGAAGTGGATATCACTGAAGGCGCAACGCTGCAGCTGGACTTCAAAGGTGAGATGCGCATCGGGAAACTGAGCATCGGAGGGAAGCCGCAACCCCCTGGCACTTATGATGCGAAGAGCGCCCCTCAGTTCATCAAGGGATCAGGGGTGCTGAAATTCTAGGGCCTGAATCATCTAGCCGTTCCTGCTCGCACACTGCGGGAAATGGAATCTCCCCGAAAGTTGAACGATAAACTGTAGTGCTACAATTCCGCCCGTAGCGGAACCGTCACCGCACGATCATTGAACCCAGTGGCCGATGAAGCAGCATGGTTTTTCCATGAAACTGCTCTCCTCCACCCTGTTGATTACCAGCTGTTCCCTTGCCCTTGCGGCTGATCCCACCTTCGTCCACGGCGTTGCCTCCGGTGCTCCGATGGCCGATTCCATCGTGCTCTGGACGCGCGTCACCCCTGCCGATGCCAATCCCGTTTCCGTAAGCTGGGAACTCTCCACCACCAGCACCTTCACCTCTCTCCAGGCGAGCGGCACCGTCAGCGCTCAGTCCGCACAGGACTACACCGTCAAAGTCATCCCAACCGGCCTCACCGCAGACAGTACCTACTACTTCCGCTTCAGCGTGAACGGCGGCGCCGTTGTCTCTCCGGTCGGAAAAACCAAGACTCTCCCCACCGGCCCGACCACTGAGGCGAGATTCGCTGTCTTCAGCTGCGCCAACATTACCGCCGAATACTTTGATGCCTACGCCAAAGCGGCACACGTCGGCGACTACGACGCGCTCATCCACGTCGGCGACTACATTTACGAATACGGCCAGGGCGGCTACGCGCAAGCCGAGGACAACTTCGCCCGCTTCGGCTTCGAGCCGGCAAGGGAATGCACCACCCTCAGCGACTACCGCCTGCGCCACGCCCAATACAACCGCCAGCCCAGCCTGCAAGCCGCCCGCGCCTCCGCTCCCCTCATCTGCATCTGGGACGACCATGAGACCGCCAACGATGCCTATGCCGCCGGTGCCGAGAACCACAACCCCGCCACCGAAGGCTCATGGGAAGACCGCGTCGCCGTCGCCCTCCAGGCATACTACGAGTGGAACCCCGTGCGCGAGCCACTCAGCGGCAACCGCAAGGAAGCCTACACCACCTACAACTTCGGTGACCTGCTCTCCCTCCACATGCTGGAAACCCGCCTTGTCGCACGCGACAAACAACTGGAACTCGCCCCCACCAACGCAGAAGTCGGAGCACGCATCACGGAAATCCTCAGCAGCCCGGCGCTCACAGTCCAATACGCCACCACCTACTCGCTGACCCCACCCACCGGCCCCACCGACGTCGCAGGCATCACCGCCTTCAGCACAGCGCTCGGCCCTATCGTTTTCAATCAGCTGGTCGTCGCCAACGTCACGGCCATGTACTCGGGAAATCGCAACCTCCTCGGAGCCACCCAGCTCGCATGGCTTCAGGGCAAAATGGCCGCCTCCACCGCCACCTATCAGGTCCTCGGCCAGCAGGTGCTCATGGGCAACATGACCATGCCCGCCGAAATCCTCATCGAGCTCGCCACCAACAGCGTCAAATCCGCCACCATCGCGAAATACGCCACACCCATCTTCAAACTCGCCAACGGCATCCCGCTGACACCCGCAGAACAAGCCGCCTATAACAACGCCAGCCCACTACCCTACAATTCCGATGCATGGGACGGCTACGGCAGAGAACGTGAAACCATCCTCCAGACCGCGCTAGGGCTGAACAAAAAACTGGTCGTCTTCTCCGGCGACACCCACAACGCATGGGCAAACCAACTCAAAACCCTCTCACCCACCGGCCCCGGAGTCGCCCCGCAAGGCACCGTCGCAGGCATCGAACTCGCCACCCCCGGCGTTTCCTCCCCCGGCATTGAAAAATACTTCCCCGGCCAGGAAGGCATCCTCCGCGATCTCTTCCTCGGCTACAGCCCAGGCTTGAAATTCGCCAACCTCTCCAACCGCGGCTACCTCGACGTCACGTTCACTCCCACCAGCGTCGACGCGAAATTCCACTTCAGGGAGCGCAACGGCAACGAGTGGAAAATCCAGCCGATCACCTCCACCGATGCCAAAGCCCTCACCATCGGGTCACCCAGCAACACCACCGAGCCGGATGCTGATTCCGATGGCCTCAACGATTGGCGCGAATTCGTCTCCGGCACCTCTTCCACCATCGCCGACAGCGATGCCGACGGTGTGAACGACAGCAGCGAATTCGCCAACGTCCTCTTCGGCTTCGATCCTCGCACCCCGAACAGCCTTCAGTCCATCCTTACCGCCACCGAACAACGCGGAAAAGACGCCGTGGTCGCCAATCCCTCGCTGTTCAACCTCTACACCGCCGCCACCATCCAGGACCTCCGCGGCACCGGCAACCTCCTCATCAAGGCCGCCAACAACAAAGTCTCCCTCAAACTCCCCGTCGAAAAATCCAGCGACCTCGGCGGCTGGTCCCCTGCCGGAGAGTTGTTCCTTGAACTCGATCAAAGCCAGTTTCCTGGCAAACAGTTCTTCCGCTTTGACTCCGTTCTCGGCGAGTAAGCAGATCCTCTGAACAAACTGCACAGCCGTCCCCAGGGGCGGCTGTGCTTTTTTATGGCTCAGCCCAGCGAGCGCAAAGCCGCACGCAAACTCCCCTTCGGCTCTCGCCATAGCCGCTTCGGATACCTTTGAGCCGTTCCGACCTCGAGGTGAAAGGTGACTTGAAGCGGAAGCTCAGGCGAGGATCTCCTTGATGACCCGGCTCTCGCCATCAATCTGCGTGAGCCGTTGCTGAATACCCTGAAAGTAATAACTCAGCTTGTCGTGCTTCAGGCCGAGCAGGTGCAGAATCGTCGCATGCAGGTCACGCACCTGGACAGGGTTCTCGATCGCTTTGAATCCAAAGTCGTCCGTCGCTCCAAACACCGTGCCGCCTTTGACTCCGCCACCGGCCATCCATACGGAATAGCCATACGGACTGTGGTCGCGGCCATCGGAGCCTTCCGATGTCGGCGTGCGCCCGAATTCCCCGCCCCAGATGATCAGCGTGGAATCGAGGAGACCGCGTGCCTTCAGATCCATGATCAGCCCCGCGATCGGTTTGTCGATTTGCCTGCCGTTGCGCAGGTGCTTCGCATCATTGCCACCGTGCGTGTCCCAGCCGTCGCCTCCGCCGCCGTGATAGAGTTGCACAAACCGCACACCACGCTCGACGAGCCGCCGGGCATTGAGACACTGCGTTCCAAACGGACGCGTGATGTCGTTGTCCAGCCCGTAGAGCGACTTCACGCTCTCCGGCTCTTTGCTGAGGTCCACGGCATCCGGCGCAGCGGCCTGCATCCGGTAGGCCAGTTCGTAGGCGGCGATCCGCGCGGAGAGATTGCTGTCCTCATCCTGCGAGGCGAGATACCGGCGGTTGAGCTGCTGCGAGAAATCAAGGATGCGCCGCTGGTCGCCCGCGCTCATCGCATCAGGTCTATCGAGATAAAGAATCGGCGCACCGCTCGTGCGCAATTCCGTGGCAGAATAGACCGCGGGAAGAAAGCCATTGCCGTAGGTCATCGGCCCGCCTTTCAGCGGTCCGTCACGCATCACCACATAGCCCGGGAGATTCTCCGAGTCCGACCCGAGGCCATACATGGCCCATGCCCCGAGACTCGGACGCCCCATCAGACGCGTTCCGGAATGCGCCATGTAGAGGGCGGGCGCGTGGTTGAACTCCGTGTGATAGCAACTGCGGACAATCGCCAGTTCATCGGCGACCTTCGGCAGGTGCTCGAAGATATCCGAAATCTCCACGCCGGATTGACCGCACTTCCTGAACGTCCGCTGACTCGCCAACACCTTCGCCGTGCTCGTCTTCGTGAACTCCAGATTCAGATTTCCGAAGCTCTCCGGAAGGGTCTGCCCGGCATACTTCGCCAGCAATGGTTTGGGATCAAAGGTGTCCACCTGGCTGGGGCCGCCATGCATGAAGAGCGAGATGACTGCCCGCGCCCGGGGTGCATGATGCAGGGCATGCGGAGCCAAAGGATTCGTCGCGGCAGTCGCTTCCCGGCTCATCAGATCCAGCAACGCCAGCGAGCCAATCCCCATCCCAGCTTTCCTCAGAAGCTCGCGGCGCGAAACCGCGCGGCTGTCGGTGAAGTGCGGAGACATCAGTTGGTGTAGATGAATTCGGTGGTGTTCATGATGCCCATACAGAACTCCTCCAGCGCCGCCGCGTGAGCGTCTGTCGCTCCGGACCTCGCGCGCGCGGCTTCTGCCTCCTCAATAAACTTCACGGCGAGCTTCAACTCGCTTTCACTAGCAGCTCGGCTGTAAGCAAGCAGCCACGCACGCTTCACAAACGACCCGACATTGCCCCCCGCCTCGCGGGTCAGCCGCCCGGCCATGGCTCGCGCCTGTTCGCCGACGATGCGGTTGTTCAGAAGCGTGAGCGCTTGAGTGGGCATCGTGGTCGTCTGCCGGACCGGACAGCTGGTCGCTATGTTCGGCGGATCGAACGCTTCGAAAAACGGGAACCGAAACGAGCGGCGATTCAAGATGTAAATCGCCCGGCGGTCCTGCTCATGCGTGACGGGCCATTTCAGTTCCGGCTTGTTCTCGAGATCATACATCCCCTGCAATTCCTCCGGCGAAAGCTTCGGCACAAAGGGCGGTCCAAATCGCTTCAGATCAAGCGTCCCGGCCGCCGCATGGAGATGATCCCACACTTCCTCCGCCTCGAGGCGTCGCCGTGGAAATCCCGCCAGCCATCGATTCTGCGGATCCGCCGCGACCGCCTTCGCATCGCGAATCGCCGATTGCTGATAGGCGGAAGACAGTAGAATCCGCCGGTGCAGGCCCTTCAGGCTCCAGCCATTCTCACACAGCTCCGTCGCCAGCCACTCGAGTAATTCAGGGTGCGACGGCGGATCTCCCTGCGTACCGAAATCGTTCGGCGTGGACACGATCGCCTGACCGAAGTGCCACTGCCAGATTCGATTTGCGATGACGCGCGCCGTTAGGGGATTCTCAGGCGATACGAGCCAGCGCGCCAGCCGGGCTCGGCGCTGTTTCGCTTCGTCCGGCCCGCCCGGCAGCGCACCGCCCCCTGGCAGAAACGCAGGAAGCGCGGGCGCGATGAGTTTGGTGGGTTTGGTCAGCTCACCGCGCGTCAGCAGATGAATCGGGATCGGCCTTTCCGCATGGCGCATCGCTCGAAACGCCGTCCGCTCACCCTTGCCCCATGCCTTCTCGCCCGTATTCCGGTTCCACGTTTCACTGGCGGCAAAAATCGCCTCCATCCCGAAATAATCGCGCTGCGTAATCGGATCGAACTTGTGATTGTGACAGTTTGCACAACCGACCGTGAGTCCCAGCGCCGCCTCGCTGAGCAGGCTCACCTGATCCGTCCGCCGCACGTACTCCAGCATGTCCGGAAAGGCGTCCAGTGCGTTCTGCCATTCGCCCAGCGTCCACACCGCCACCGCGTCCTGCATATCAGCCCGTTCCGGCCACAGTTCGTCCCCCGCGACCTGCTCCATCAGGAATCGGTCATATGGCTTGTCCCCGTTGAAACTCCGGATGACGTAATCCCGGAAGCGCCATGCCTGCTCGTAAAAAATGTCCGTCTCATAACCGCCCGAGTCCGCATAACGCATCACATCGAGCCAGTGCCGCGCCCATCGCTCGCCATACGCCGGCGACGCCAGCAACTGGTCCACGACCGGCGCAAAGGCATCCGCACTCGTATCACTGGCAAACGCAGCGATCTGCTCCGGTGAAGGCGGCAGCCCAGTTAGGTCGAACGAGACACGCCGCAGCAGCGCCTCTTTGTCCGCAGGTGGAGCAGGACTCAGCTTCGCAGCGTCGAGTTTCTCGAGAATGAAGGCGTCCACTGGCGAGGTGACCCACGCATCCTCACGTCTCGGAACCGGCGGTCGCTTCAGCGGCTTGAACGACCAATGGCTTGCCCCTTTAGCAAGGCGCGGATCAACCCTGCCGACCGCGAAGTGCGCCTTCACGCGATCCTCGGGAAGCACGCCCGCATAGATCGCCAGCTCATCGATCTCGCCCTTAAAGAAACTCCCCCCGGGCTCTATCATCTCTCCACCGACATGGATCGCCCTCGTATTGCCTATCTTCCCGCCGCCATCATGCAGCGAAACCTTGAGCATGCCATCCACATAGAGCCGGTTCTGTCCATCCTCGCCGCGCGTCCAGACCACATGATGAAACTGCCCGTCATTGAGGCCCGTCGCCGACTCGAGAACGTGATCGCTTCCGCCTTTCGGACCAATCCCGACCAGAATCTGCCCGTCATTTCTCCCGCCATCTTTACTCCCGCCCAGAATGCACCAGTCGCCGGAACCATTGCCAGGCGTCACCTTGGAAACCAGCGACGCACTGCCCGGCCAGTAGGGCCGCTCAAACGCTTGCGTGCTTCGAAACCACAGCTCCACCGAAACGATCTCCGAATCGAACGCCGGATGCGACGGAATCTTCATGACCCCACGCCCGTCGAACGACGCCGCCTTCCCGACAACTCCGCCCGCCCCGAGTTGCACACCCTGACCAATCACCCCGTCGCCCCCCCGAACTGCCGCGGCAGCAGCATTGCGAACCCTCCCTCCTTCTGTCTCCCCTCCTTCGAATCGAAAATACCCAACCGGCCCGTCTTTGAGAACCTCGTCCGGATACAAGTCCGCACCACGCGCGACCGAAACGGCAGCAAAGGCGAGCAAGGTTGGAAAATGCGGACTCATTCTGCGATTCATCAAACGAAGTCTTCAATTGAGTGCCAAGAGGTTTCTTTTCCGGCAAAGGCCGCTGAAAGCACCAGTCGCTCGACCTGAACGTCGTGGATCGCCGTTGTTTTCATTGCTGGTACTGGGGTCTCGCTGGAGTTCCGGCGGCCGGTCCTTCAGGAATGACCGAAACGAAACATGCCGGGATCAACGATGACAGACCAGAGGCTGCGGTGCATGGCCATTCCCTCCACTGGCGTCATCCTGAGGGCCGGGTGGTGAGAATCACGCCTGCCGGGTGTTCCCCGGTCCGCGACGGCTGAATGAATGTCTTCGCCCTGGACATCCTGTTGCAGGCTGGGTTCTGCCGTTGATGCCCAGAATGCCACAGCGCAGTTCTCTCGTCGATCAGGTGGCCGCCTCCATTCGGGAGGCAGTCGAGGAGGGCAAGTGGCTTGAGGAATTGCCGGGCGAACATGATCTGTGCGCCCAGCTTCAGGTCAGCCGGATGACGCTGCGCGGCGCGCTGGACATTCTGGAGAGCCAACGCTGGATTCAGCGTGGCGGGAGCGGGAAACGGACGCGCATTCTCAGTATCCCGGCGGAGGCACCGCGCAGCAGGGGCACGGAGGTCCGCATGGTCAGCGGGCTCCCGCTGTCGCAGATCGTCGGAGTGACGCGGGATGCCATCAATGAAGTGCACGCGGCGCTGGAAGCAGCCGGATTCACCTTTCGGTTTGAGTATCGCGCCGGGCTGGCAACGGCCACGGGAGAGGCGGCGTTTCGCCGGCTGACGTCGGCGCAGACCGTGGCCGGCTGGATGCCCGTTTGGGCCAGTGCGGACCTCCTCCAGCGGTTTGCTGCCGCCAGCGGGCTGCCGGCAATGACGCTAGGCACGCCGCCGGTGAATTCCCGCCTGCTTACCGTGGAATATGATACAGCCGGCATCGGCAGGCACGCCGGCCTGCAGTTCCTCCGGCGCGGCCACCGGCACCTCGCCTTTGTACGGCCGGACAATGATTTCCCCGGCGACCTGAGCGTGGAAGCCGGGATGATGGCCGCAGCGGCAACCCGCGGCGGCCGAGTGACGACGCTGACCTATTCGGCGGCGGCGAACGATCTGCGTCAGCGCATGGAGGAGGTGCTGAAGCGGACTGACGTTCCCACCGCATGGTGTGTCGCGCAGCCGAATTCCGTCTGGCCTGTCATCAATGTCCTGCTCCTCGCAGGACGCCGCATCCCGCAGGATGCCGCGGTCATTTCCCGCGGAGACGATCTGTTCCTCGAAACAGCAGTACCCTCCATCGCGCGCTATCACCTTGACGGCCGGCTCCTCGGAAGAACTGCGTCGCGGCTCATGCTGCAGCTCCTGCGGCAGCCTGGTGCCCGCCCTCGAAGGCGGAAGCTGACCCCGGATTTTCTGCCGGGAGAGAGTCTCGGTTGATGAGTTCCCGGAACCGGCGACAGGCCGGATGGCAGAGGAAATGTCCACAGACTAGACAATTATGGATGCGTGGACATTTTCCGAGCCGGCGCTTAGACAGCGATTTTAATCATCGCCCTCATCCCGCCCATGAAACCACGCGCCACCTCCCGCCTCAGCAGAATCATTCTCCTGCTTGCCGGCATCATTCCCGGCATGGCCGCCGCGGATATCATATACGGCCATAGCGATGACGCGCAATTCAACACCAACAGCAGCGGTGCGATGGCGGGCGGGCCAAATGCGGTCTCCGGCTCTGATCTGTATGTCGGCCGCCAGTATTATGCGAATGTAGCGAACCACTACGTCGTGCCCTTCCAGCTTCCAGACCTCGGACCGGGTACGTTTTCCGACGTTTCGGTGACGTTCAATACCACCGACATCGATACGGCCAATCAGGTGAATCTATACGCCACGCCAGAGGCCCGGGCGGCCAGCGCCACGCTGCCATCGGACGTGCGGGGTGCCTCGGACCACCGCAGCACCGGGACGCGCATCATGGCGGCATTTCTCACCTCCACCTCCACCGGCAATACCGCCTACACCACCCCAGCCAATGGCGTGGTCGATGCCGCTCTGAGCAACTGGCTGAACACCGCCTACGCCGATGGCGCCAAAGGCGGACAGTATGTGTTCATGCGGCTGAGTCCTAATGCGCTGTATCCGACCTCCCATCAGCGGGGCTTCAGATTTGCCTCAGCGAACCATCCGGATTCGGCGAAGCGTCCAGTCCTAACTTACACGTTCAACGCAACCGGATCGCCGCCGCCCTCCATTGTCGCCTTCACCGGTTCACCTGCCATCGTCACCCAAGGCGGCACGTCGGTGCTGGCATGGGAAGTCAACAATGCGGACACCGTCACCATTTCCAATGGCATCGGAACCGTGGTTCCCGTGGGTAGTGCCGAAGTCTCCCCAGTCGGCACCGTGACCTACACGCTAACCGCCACCAGCGCCGGTGGCACCCGCACCGCCACCGCCACCGTGGGTCTGGCCGGAACCGCATTTCACCGCTACTTCCGCTTCACGCCCACGAAACTGCGCAACAACGCCAGTGCCAACAGCGTGCAGATTGCCGAATTCGAAATGATCATGGAAGGAAACCCCATCCCCGGGGCCACAGCAACGAATCCCGGCGGCAAGCCGGTCACCGACGGCGAGGGACCGCTCCAGGCAGTGGACAACAACCTCGACTCCAAGTGGCTTGACTTCACCAAAGGCCCGCTGGTCCTCGATTTTGGTCAGATCAAGTCCGTGAATGGATACCGCTTCGCCACGGCCAATGACTCCGACGAGCGTGATCCCGTGAGCTGGAAAGTGGAAGGCAGCAACAATGGCACCACGTGGACACTTCTGGATGAGCAGTTCGACTTTGCCGTCCCGATGGACCGCCAGACATACATCACCGAACAACTGGTGCTCGGCCCGGCCGGACCCAACGGCGCTCCGGCCATCGGGCTGTTCCAGGCTTCGCCTGCCGCTTTCCCCGCGGGCGGATCCACCACGCTGGAATGGAATGTGCTCAATGCCACCACCGTCACAATCTCCGAAGGCGTGGGGACGGTCTCCGCCGTGGGAACGCAGAATGTTTCCCCCGCCACCACCACGACCTACACACTGACAGCCACGAACGCTCAGGGTACCAGCACCGCCACCGCTCTGGCCACCGTGATCGGACCGGGACCGTTTCGTCACTATCGTTTCGTCCCGACAAGGGATCGGACCGGCGGCACCCCTCCCGGCAGCGGCGGCGAGGATTTCCAGATCGCTGAATTCCAGATGCTGTTCAACGGAACGTGGGTGCCCTGTCCAGCCGCAGGCGTGACCTCCCCTGGCGCTTCACGCGCAGTCGGCGCCGGCGAAGGTGCCGGAAAGGCCAACGACAATCGCCCCGCTTTTGTCGCTTCGGGTCAGGCCGGAAACACCAGCCAGGGCGATTCAAAATGGAATGATTCCGGCATGCCGCCGCTGCAATACGATTTCGGCGTGACTCAGGATGTGACCGGCTATCGCATCTGCACCGCCAATGATTCCGAGGATCGTGACCCGGTATCATGGCGGGTAGAAGGCAGCCACGATGGCAGCAACTGGGTTCTGGTGGATGAAAAAAACAACTATGCCACCACCACTGCCCGCAACACTTACCTGCCCGATTTTCCCATCGCCCCGTTTACAGGCCCAGCCATCACCTTCACTGCCAGCGCCCCGCAAATCGTGACGGGCGGCTCGGCCACTCTGAACTGGAATGTCACCGGAGCCACTGCCGACAGCATCAGCATCAATCAGGGCATCGGTGCCGTGCCCGCCAGCGGGTCACGATCCGTTTCGCCAGCGGCCACTACCACCTATACCCTGACCGCCACCGGCAGCGGCGTTACAAAAAGTCAATCGGTCACCGTGGAGGTCGTGGCAGGACTGCCGCTGCATTACAACTTTGACGACGCGACGTTCGAGGGCTGGACAGATGTCTCGCTTGGAAATACCGGCACGCAGGGCTGGTCCACGACCACTGGCCATGGTGATGTTTACCAAGGCACCAACTCAATTCGCTCGCAGTACCATGACAATTCGCATCCGACGATGATCCTGCGCTCACCGTCCTTCCTCTTGAATGGCAGCGGGGATCTCATCGCGTGGCTCGCCGGAGGTTCCGGAAATGTCGCCAGCCTGGCTGGGACCGCAGTCGCCGCCCTGCCAGCCAATTCGGTGAACAACGGCGGCTTCCAGGGCGTCGCCCTGCGGAATGCCAACACCGGTTCGTATGTGCTTTCCGCTCGCCGCCCCGGGCCTGACGGTGAGGGCGGCAACAGTTACCAGCAGGTCGGCTTCACCGCAGCCGAACTCGCAGCCCTCGACCAGGCCGCTGCCTACACCCTCGATCTCGTCGACTCGAATCATGGATCATGGGCGTGGTCCGCCATGGATTCCGTCAGGATTCCCGGCAACCTCGGTGTCGGCAGCCTGCCGCAGATTGCCTCCTTCTCGGCCGCTCCCGCCACCATCAGTATGGGCGGAACAAGTACGCTGGCATGGGAAGTGAGCGGTGCCACCAGCATCAGCATCAGTCAGGGAATCGGCAGCGGACTTGCCGCCAGCGGCAGTGTGGAAATTTCTCCCACCGCGACCACCACCACCTACACGCTCACCGCCAGCAACGGATCCGGCGCCGTGACCGCCACTGCCACCGTAACCATTTCCGCACCGGTCATTGCTTCGTTCACCGCAAGCCCGCAGACGATCGCCCCCGGCGAATCCAGCACCCTGACGTGGAGCGTCAGCGGCGCCACCGGCATCAGCATCAGCAACAGCGTGGGGAACGGACTCGCAGCCAGCGGCAGCCGGTCGGTATCACCCGCGGCCACCACTACCTATACACTCACCGCCACCAGCCCGCACGGCACCACCACGGCGGACGTTATCGTCGGCGTGGCCCTGCCCGGCCCGTATCGTTACTATCGTTTTGTCCCCACCGCCCTTCGTGACCCGGGCGACAACAGCGTGCAGATCGCCGAATTCCAGATGCTGCTGAATGGCAATCGCCTCTCCGGAGCCACCGCTAGCGAAACGCCTGCGGATTCACCCGGCGGTGAAGGCCCCGCAGAGGGCAACGACAACGACCTCGACACCAAGTGGCTCAACTTCAGCAGGACCGACGCCCGCCTCATCCTCGACTTCGGCACCGCAACCGAGGTCAGCGGATATCGCTTTGCCACCGCCAATGATTCAGACGGCCGCGACCCGGTCAGCTGGCGCATCGAAGGCAGCCACGACAACACCGCATGGGTCGTCCTCGACATCCAGACCAGCGCATCAGTGCCAACAGCCCGCAAAACCTTCCTGCCTGACCTGCAACTGCCCACCTCCGGCCCCGGCCCCATCGGCAGCATCACCGCCATCGCACTCAGCCCCGATCTAACCACCGTCACCCTCACATGGGAATCCACCCCTGCCACCAGCTACACCATCCAGCGCAGCCCTTCGATGACCGCGGGCACATGGACGGATGTGAAGGCAAACATCGCCAGTCAGGGTGCCGCCACCACTGACTCCGTTCCCGCAGGGACTGGAGACAAGCAGTTCTTCCGCGTGAAGCGGCAGTAGCTGGTGCCTGCACGATCACTCCGGCTGTGGCTTTCGCGGCTGGCCACAGCCGCTGAGAGCAGCGGCTTAGAAGGCTATCATCGCGGCACCCGTCATATATCCCGAGCCTTGCATTTTCCGCCTGCGGGCGATCCTGCAATGAAGCGATGAAGCTGAGCCCTGACAAATGGATCAAGTTCGAGCAGCAGCGGCGGGATATCATGGCCCGCTATGCGCAGGACAATCACGCTGCCGCGGCCTGCGAAGCCATGCGGCGACTGGCCGCGAAGGCGGCGATGCTGCCGGGGGTGCAGGCAGACCTGATGAAGCTGGCGTGGGCCGTGTGCGAGTTCAGCACCGCTCTGACGGCGGCCGACAGACTGCTGGCACTGGCTCCCGCCCAACCCGCGGCCGTCCAGGCTGCGGCGGATCTTTTCCTGCTCTGCGGCCAGCCGGACAAGGCCCGTGCCTCATGGCTCCGTCTGGAGAAATCCCCGCAGAACCAAGCGGCATGGCTGGGACTAGCATCTCTGGCCGAACGGGCGGGACGCATGGACGAGGCTGCGGAATGGAGCGCAAAGGCGCTGGCTAATAATCCGAGGGATGCACAGAGCCGCATCAGGGCCGGATGCATCGCCCGGCGTCAGGGGAGAATGTCGGAAGCCGCGGCGCATTTGGAACCATGCAGCGCGCCGGGAGTGCCGCCAGCCATTCGAGCTTCCGCACTCTACGAACTGGGTGAGCTGCACGACAAAGCGAACGACCCAGCTTCCGCCGTAGCCGCGTGGCGCGAGGCCAAACGCTGCATGGAACAGGCATGGCCGTCACAGGTGACTCTGGCCCGCCGCGTGCGGGCAAAAGCAATCGATCAGAACCGGCGGCTGGTCTCCGATCTCACACCGGAATCCATCCGCCGCTGGCGGTCGCAGCCGCCAGCAACGGACATCCCGCCCGTGGTCATCCTGGCCGGCCACCCGCGCAGCGGCACCACGCTGCTGGAGCAGGTGCTCGCTGCACATCCTGACATTCTCGACATCGATGAAAAGGACGCCATGGCCTGCGCCCTGCGGGAGACACTTTTCCCCGCCGCTCCGGGAGGCCCGGAGATCACGGCGCTGGAAAATGCCTCCGGCAGCTCACTGGCCGCCGTCAGGAAAGACTACCTCCGGCGGCTGGCCATGCTCGGCTCAAACCCCGGTCCCAGCTCCGTCATTCTGGACAAGAACCCCAACTTCACAGATCTCCTGCCATTTCTGCTCCGCCCGTTTCCCGGCCTGCGGCTGGTGATCGCCCGGCGGGATCCCCGCGATGTCCTGCTCAGCTGCTACCGCCTGCCGGTGGTGCCGGAATCCGGCAATGTCGGCTGGCTGCGCGAAGCGGACGCCGTGGCAGACTACGTTTCCATGATGTCCGTCTGGGAACGCCTCCGCGACTGCCTCGGCGACGAGACGGGCTGGATGGAGATCCGTTATGAAGACCTCTGTCACGATCTCGAACACCATGCCGCCTGCGTGACCCGTTTCACCGGACTCGAGTGGCATCCAGCCCAGGCCGTATGGCAGGATACCGGGAAAGACCGCCACGTCGCCTCGCCCAGCTACGAAGCCGTCCGCACACCCGTTCACACCGGTTCCATCGGCAAATGGCAGCGCTACGCCGACCATCTGCCCGAACTCTTCCGGCACTTCAAGTGATCCGCCGCGCTGACCCGGCGGCTGTCAGGGTGTGACGTTTCGCCGCCTCCCCTTCCGGCCCGGACCCGGTCTGCCAGGACCGCCTCTGAGCTTCACGCCCGCCATGGTCTTCTCCCATTCGGCCGCGAGCTTCGCCACAATGTCCTGCTGGTCCGCGGCAAGATTCTTCGTTTCGCTCGGGTCTTTGGTCAGGTCATACAGCTCGCGGCTGCCATCCGTCTGCTGGACGAGTTTCCATGGAACGGAAAGCCACGCGAGATCCCGAGCACCGACTTCAAATCCTGGACGCGGCATGACTTCGCTTTTTGTCAGGGCGGCCCAGACATTGACGCCGTCGAAAGGCTTTGCGGGTTTCGGAGTCACTCCCGCAGCCGCCGCAAGAGTCGGCCAGACATCGCCTGCGAACATCCATTGCTGCGAAACGGTCCCCGCCTTCAATCCCGGCCCTCGGACCACCGCCGCCGAACGGACTCCTCCCTCGTAGGCCCCGCCCTTCGCCCCGCGGAGCGGCGCATTGCTGCCGCCCCGTCCTTCCTGCGCCCCGTTGTCGCAGAAGAAGAGCACCACGGTCGATTCCGCTAGCTTCTCTTCCGCAAGGGCCGTCATCACACGCCCGATCGCGGCGTCCATGGACTCGACGACCGCGGCGTACGTCGCCGCGCCGCGCGACGCCGACTTCCCGGGCGGGAGGTTCAGCGGGCCGTGCGCCGCATTGAACGCGAGATGCAGCAGGAACGGCTTGGCCCGGTCACGGCCCCTGAGACGTTTGATGGCTTCATCCGCAAGCAGATCGGTCGAGTAACCTTCGTCCTTCGCCGGCGCTCCGTCGCGCCACCAGTCCAGTTCGCCGGTCTGATGATTGATGTGCTCGTAGTAACCCACAGCCCCGCCGAGCAGCCCGTAGAAATGATCAAACCCGCGTTTGTCAGGGTGGTACTCCCGGCCGGTGAAGGCATTGTCCGAGGTCCCGCCAAGGTGCCACTTGCCGCACATCCACGTCTGCCATCCCGCCTCGCGGAAATCCTGCGGCAGCGTGCGATAGTCCAGAGGCAGGCCGCTCCCATTGTTGACGCCCGTGCGCCTCGTGAACTGCCCCGTCATCAACGCAGCGCGCGTCAGGCTGCAGATGGGATTCACATAAAATCGATCCAGCCGCACGCCTTCCGCCGCCAACCGATCAAGGCTCGGCGTCCGGATCTTCGAGCCGTGAAACCCCATGTCGCCCCAGCCGACATCATCGGCCACCATGGTCACAACATTGAGTGGTGCCGCGGCTTCCGCCCGGACGGGCAGGCCATGGCAGGCGATCAGGACGATCAGGGTTCGGAAGAGATGCATAACATTGATGACGGGTTGATTGACGGGAAACAGTTAAGATCGTCGGCGCGGTCTCAGTGATGATGTTCCGGGCTGAAGAACCCGGGAGGATGCGCTTCCCGTGACTCAAGTGTCAGCCGGACTGCGGAGGGCCCGCCGCGCGCCTGCGGCAAGCCATCAAACTCCATCTCCACAATCGTCCCGGAATCTTTCTCGAACGCGACGCGCGCCTCGCGCGGCCCCCGGAACTCCCGGCGGCGTTTCACCGCGGTCAGCCGCTGAATGCTGCCGCCGGATTCATCAAGGGTCACTTCATAACCATCCCGCAGCAGCGCCAGACCCGCCGCAGGATCCAGAAGGGTGAAGTGTTCCCGCTCGCCAGGAATGTGATGTCGGAAAAAACCGGGATCGCTGCTGACTCGAGCCGCGGCATCTCCCCATTGCTCCCACGAACTCCGCCCATCCGACCCAGTCAGCCGCCGCGTGCCATCGGACAGCGGACTGTCATACAGAAACTCGCCCCGAGGACCCAGATGCAGCCTGGCTCCATCGACAAAGGACACCAGCCCACCCTTCACCACGATGCCGCGCGAACCCGCTAGGACCGAAAACACATACGTCCGGTCGCCGCCGCGTCGGGCCACTGCGAGCATGCGGTCAAGCGCTGCGGCCGCCGCCGCCGGAGCAGACCGGGGCATCATGACTACAAAGAGTGCGATGATCGCCGCCGCCGCCGCGGCAATTCCCATCCAACGCCGCGCCGCCACCGCCGGGCGCACGGGTTTGACCGACGCGCCGCCGTGTTTCCATGTGAGCAATGCGTGCATTCGCATCTGCGCCGCGTACTCGGCAATCGCCGCCGGGTCGTCGCGCAATCGCTCACGCAGCCGGGATGCAGCGGCCGCATCCCCATCGAAGCCGCCATCGATCAGGTCCTCCAGCTCCGGTATCTGCTCACTCATGCGGTTTCCTCCGTCGCCATGCTAGTCGTGATGCAATGGTGCAGCGCGCGTCGGATGCGGTAGAACACCGCCGCGAGCGCATTCTCCGGCTGGCCCAGCCGCGCGGCCATGGCGCGAACCGTCTCGCCTCGTTCATAGCGCGCCGCGATCAATTCCCGCTGCCTTCCCGGCAAGGCGGCAAGGCAGCGTTCCAGCGCGCGCAGTTCCGCTTCGGCCGCGCCCGCCCCCGCCCCGGATTCCATTTCCGCCGCCACCTTCGCGACAAGATCGTCATCTAACACCAAGCGGGAACGCTGCTGCTTCTTCCGCCATGCCATCACCTGCCACCGGGCCAGCGTATAGGCCCACGGCATGAACGGACGGTCCGGGTCGTATTCGGCCGCGCGATTCCAGAGCACAAGGTTGGTTTCCTGAAGCACGTCCGCCGCCTGTTCCAGTCCACCCATGAGGCCGCAGATGAACGCATACAGCGCGCTCTGTGCCGCGGTCAGCCGCTGCACAAATTCGATCGGGACCTTCGAAACATCGGACATCACCCATGCTTAAGCCGGACCAGCCCGAATATGACGCCGGTTCCGCGGAAAATTCCGCCCGCCCACAGCCATCAACGGCCTGCCTTCTCGAGCAGCGGCTGCAATACCTCCCTCAGACGCGACGCGTACACCGCGTAGGCTTCCGGTCCGAGATTCAGGTGCTGTGCTACTTCGCGGGAAGGTTGACTTTGCCCCCGAGTCCTTTCCCGCCGAGAAACTGATCGAGCAGCGGCTTCAATCGCGCGGCATAGACGGCATAGCCATCGAGCGAGAGGTGAATACTGTCCGATCCGAAGAGCGGCTTCCGGATGCTGCCATCGGCATTCGTGAAATCACCCCACAGATCCAGCACATGCACTTTCGGGTCGCTCCCGAGCTTGAGCGTCTCGATCGCGGCATTGGTCTTCCTGATGTTCTCGTAAAAATCGACGCCCGGAGCATGGCACGGAAGAATCTTCGCCGCGATGATTTCCGCGTCGGGGAACTTTCCGCGGAGGTTCGTCACACACATCTGCACGCCCTTGGCAGCCGCCTCCACGCCTGTCTCCGGCGCGAAGAACATGTTGTTATTGCCGATCATCACGACCACGACCTTCGGCTGCAATCCCTCCACGCCACCGTGATCGAGTCGCCACAGGACATTCTGCGACTTGTCGCCACCGATTCCGAGGTTGATGGTCCGGTAGCTGGCGAAGTGCTTCTGCCATGCGGCATTGAGCACGCCCTTGTCGAGGGGGCTGCCCCATTGCTGGGTGATGCTGTCGCCCACCAGCAGCACATCGCACGGACCCGGATTCGCCCTCACATAATCAACGAGCTTCTCGTGCGTATCGAGCCATGACGTGCCACCCCAGAACCCGGCGCTGGGAATCACCGGCCAGATTTCCGGAAGGTGCTTGTTCGACTCCCGGCCGGGGCGGCGCTCGTGCTCCGCCTTGAGAACAAAGGCGCGTTCCTCCTCCGTCAGCGGCCATCCAGTCGCCTGCGGATCCATCCTGCCTTCGCGGAACGGAGGATAGGGATACTCAACGGCAAAGGCAGGCCATGCCAGAGCGAGCACGGCAATCAGTAAGGTGATGGTGGCATTCATGGATGGAGCAGCGGCTGAACTTTCAGCCTGAGCCGGAGGTTATCAACATGGATGCATTCGCCAGACCGACGTGCGGCGCCGTACCGCCGGCCCCTGACTTTGGACATTCCCTCCGCAGAAATTTTCATCTCCCCCCACAAAACGGCACCGCCCCGGCCATCGCTGACCGGGGCGGCATCACTTTCAGACTGCGCACCGTGGCAAGTCGTCACCGGCGACATCGCCGGGACGGCGTCATGGCCCAGCGCGATCGTCTGCCGCCGGCTGCAGTCTGAAAAACTCGCGGGTGACACTGGGCCGCACCACATAGAGCCAGCCATCCTGAAGCACCGGATCGGCATCGGCCGCCGTCCAACGTTCAAGGTCCGTGCTGGTCATCAGTTTCCAGCCGTTGAACGCTCCGGACCAGCTCAGTTCCATGTTCTCACCGACCGGGCGCAGGAAGAGATTCGGCTCGGTCTTGAGGTCGGCGGTTAGCTGGAGGTCGAACTGAAGATCGCTGCGGGCCACGAGCGGCGAGTACTGATGCACCGAAACAGCGATGAGGTTTCTCCCCGGGATCAGGCGGCTCGAATCGATCACGAAATGCCGCCACTGGTCTTGATCCGACAGAGGAATCTCGCTGAGCGCAGGGCTGTCGGCGCGCGCGCCCTTTGCCACGTTGTGTTCGAAGACTCGGTTGCCGTTGAAGAAGACGGCCGCCCCGTCGTCCACCTGCAGGAAGACGTGCAGGACGCCATAAGCACCCGGATCGGCAATATCGAACCACTTGCGGAACAGGGCTGAGGGATTCGCCACCGTTGGATCGCCGCTGCTCCCGGCATTGAGTCCAGTCGCCGCTCCGGCGACTCCATAACCGTGACGGGCGAGCCCCTGCTTCCATGGCGAATCGACAAAGTTGGTCTTCGTCCAAGCTTCCCCGACATCCGTGCTGCTGTCACCATCCCAGTAAGCCCACGCATCTCCGGCGGCGATGAGCACATCCTGCGGCGGAGGCGGCGCGGCCACGCCTGACAATTCCAGATCAAAGCGCAGATCGCCCGGCTCCTCAGGCGTCGGCTTGTCGCTCTGGTGGAGTTCGACGGCGACCACATTCTTGCCAGGAAGCAGCAGGCCCGATGGCAGTTCCATGAAGTGCCAGTCTGCCTCGTCGCTGCCTTCGATGGCAGCACCCGCGGGCGTCTGCGCATCGAACCGCTCCGGCATGTTGCTGGACCAGACCATCCGGCCGTTCAAATACACCACCGCACCGTCGTCCCGCTGGAGGCGCATCTGCAAACCGCCCACCACCGCAGGATCCGGCACATTGAAGGACCGCCGGAAGTAAGTCGTCATGCGATAGGCAGTCGGCGAGAGATTGGCCACCGCGTCCCGTTCACCGAAGCTGCACGGTGTTGTCAGGAGAGTCCATGCACTGTCGTCGAAATCGACCGCGGTGAAGTCCAGCGGCAATCCATCCTTCTCCGGAAGATCGCGTTCCAGCACGCGCCATGGATCCGTCCGGCTCCGGATCAGCCCGACCTCGGCACTGGTCGTCGCCATCGGTGCCGTCACCCGGAGGTTGAAGGTCTGCGTGACCGTGTGGGTACCGTCACTCACACTGACATTCACAGTGCTTGTGGCCGCCATCCCCGGCGTCGGAACAATCCTCAGACGCCGTGTGTCGGGCGTCGGCCCAGGCAGCACCTGAATGCTCCGGAACGACAGCACTCCGCGGCTGGAAGCCGTCACGTCGAGCAGCGCCGGATCAAAGTCCCGGTCACCGACCGTAATGATCATGTCGGACACCGCCTCGTTGACCGTTGTCGTCTTGTCAGCCAGCGGCAGCATTTCCGGCGCACTGTTCACCGGCGAAATCGTCAGCGCAAAACTCCGCCAGGTCGCCGCCACGCCGTCACTGACCCGGACCGTGATGATCGTGACACCGTTGGCATCCGGCTGCGGCACACAGGACACCGTGCGAATCCCGGTAGTGGCATCGTGAGTAAAGTGGATCCGGTTATTCAATACGATCGACTGATCCGAGGAAAAGCCCGTTACCGACAACGGCCCCTGGGGCGACTCGGCATCAGTGGCGGTGAAACTGTATGACCCGGCAACCTCATTCTCCGGGCTCACCCTGTCAGGCAGACTGCTGACAAGCGGAGCAGGGCGCGTGCTGAACTCGAGATCGAAGTCGACATCGCCAGAACCGCGAATCGCCCCGGCATCGTGGACTTCCACCGCGATCGTATTGACGCCGCCGAGAACCAAGCTCGCCGCACTCACCGGAAGCGTGATCCATCTGCCCTCTAGCACCCCCTCCACCGCGGTCGTTGCTTTGGTACCGTGATCAATCGGTCCCTGCGGCATGTTGTGACGGTGGACTTCCGTGCCATTGAGGTAGACCACCGCACCGTCGTCGCACAGCAGGCGGATCATCGGCGCACCGTCGAGGATGGCCGGCACATTGAACGTGCGGCGGTAGTAAGTGGTGTATCGCGTGGGCCTCCCCGGGATGACAGTCCAGTCGAGCAAGTTCAGCACCGGCGCAGGGTTCACAAAGCGCGCCCGGTCCATGGCCCATGCCCCGTCGCTGAATCCAGGCGCGAACCAACCAGCAGGCGGTGCCGCCGTCTCCGCCCAGTATCGCCAGCCGTCACTGCCCGCGGCACTGAGAATCACTCCCGGAGTGACCGGGCGGACCGTGACATCAAACTGTTCCACTGACGTCAGACCACCGTCGAACACCGAAAGCGTCACCCGGGCATTGCCATGACGATTGGGTGCCGGCGTTATCACAAGCATGCGGTTGGCTCCGGTTCCACTGAGGACAAAGGAGCCATCCGGAAACAGCTCGGGATTCGTGCTGTCCGCAGTAACCACAAGCAGAGCGGGATCCGCCGTCGGATCGTCCACTGTGAAATGAACCGCGTGACTCGTGTCTTCATCAAACGCCCGGTTGTTCACGACGGAAATCGATGGTGCCTCGTTGCTCCCGACGATCACATCACGCTTGATGGTCGTCGTACCGCCGTGCTTGTCGGAAACAGTGCAATACATGATCCAGTGGCCCATCGAAGGAAACCGTACCGCAATCGTCCGTTCATTCGGAAATACCGCAGGCCGCACCTCGCTGGCATCCATCCCGGGAATCCGCCAGTGATAGGCAAAATCCGTGTCATCGGGATCTTCCGCATCGGCCGTGAACAGGACGGTCTGGTCCTCCGCCATCAGACTGAACATCGTGGTGGAGGTAATCAGGCCGGAGGGCGGCTTGTTGCCGTAAACCGGACCGTACTGCAGCTCGATCTCCAGCTCCCCGGTGGCGGGATCAGCCGCGAGGTTTGTGACATAGGTGGTGATGCCGTCACGCGTGTACGAAAATGTCCTGCCAGGCAGCAGCGGCGAATCCACGTTTCCGGATACATCGATATCCTTTGAGACGGGACCTTCGGGTTCAGTGTTGGTCGTCTCAGGAGTGGCATCCAGCAGCCACGTTTTGGGATGAAACACATCGCCCACGCGGATCTGGGCACCATATGCCGCAAGGGTGTCGTTGTAATCGACATACCGCAGATTGTCGGTCGCAGGCTCCACCCCGCGGAGTCGATACTCGGCAAACAAGTGATAGGTTTTTAAAATGCTGAACTTCGACGACAGAATCTGGAGCCCTCGGAGGCCGCTCCCCTGATTGAGGTCATGCTCTTTCAGCGTGAAGGTACCCACCGTGTTGGCCATGGGGACGCTCTCAGGGTCAAGCCAGCGGAGCCAACTCTTGAAGCGGACGTTGTAATCCCGACCGCCGGTGCCCATCCGGTCGTAGCGGTCACCGTACTCCGCCCCGATCTCCGGTGCCGACATGTCCTTGGCGCTCGGATTCCAGAGGTTCGAGGCATGATAGAGTCCAAGATTGTGGCCGATCTCATGAATGCCGGTACCGATGCCGCTTTCAATCCGGTCCGCGGTATTCCATCCGGTTCCGTTCGTGCGGAGGATGGTCTGGCCGAGACCGATATGCGCAACGCCACCCCATTTCACGACGCCATCGTCTTCATCGTCATCAGGAAAGGGTGCATCGCCAGCCAGCACCACAAGTATATCAAATCCACTCCCCAGGCCGCGGCTCTTCAGATCAGCCTGCACTTCCTTCCACACGTCCCCAATTACTGTATATTGATCCGCCCGCTTCTTCATGGTCAGCACCGGGCTGACAATAGACCCTCCGGCACCAACCCCGCTCACCATGTAGCGTCCGTACGACCAGTCTTCGAATGTTGTGCGGATGCCGCTGACGATCGCAGTGCAGTCACTAACGGACAGATCCGTGTAATCCTTGCCGTCGCTGAACTTGATGCGGGCCATCATGAGTCGCTTGGTACCGGTGGTCCATGACGCATTCCCCTGAAGCGCAAAGGCTGGTACAGTCGTGCCTTCGCCGCTGGATGCCGCCTCCAGCGTCGCACTGTATCCAAGCCCGGGCGGACGGACCGCTTCCCCGGCCGCCCCCTGCTGCAACGACCCCTGGGCGTGGCGCGGCCCGCAGAAGAATTCGAACTTCTTGCCGACCACCACGCCGGTCGCGGTTCCCGTCGCGGCAATCGGGGCCTCCGAAACCGGACAGACCGGCTCCTCGGCAACCGCCTGACGCGCTTCGGCTAGTTCCACGGGTTCCAGCATGCGCCCGGGCCACTGGCTGAGAGCCATCTTGCCATCGATGGCAACGCCGTGAATCGGAATCACGTCACGTGACGGCTGGTACTCGCGGTTTCCGTACACAAAGCCCGCAAAACTGCGCCCGTCTTCCATTTCGACCGAGCGTTCTACTAGCCGCTTGCCGGCCGGAACCCGCTGGTCCGGATAGTTGAATGCGGTCGCGATGAGATCGCCGACACCATCGACCTTTTCTTCAAGGAGGCTGACAACCTCGGAAGGCATGGCCCGGCGCACGGACTCGGGCACACCATTCTCAAGGGCCTTCTCCGGATTCTGCTCAATCAGATCGACCATCGCCGCGCGGCGGTCGGCGGCGAGCCTCACCCCTTCCGCCACCATGTCGGCCGACGGGGCGGCCACGTAATGTTTCGCCCACTGGCGGAACGCCGCCATGGGTGCGGGTGCCTCCACCTTTTCCCAGAGAACGTTCTGCGGCAGGGGTCCGTCCGGGTCCAATGCCACCGCATCCGGTCCCGCTTTGGATTCCGCCGCTTTCTCCGCCTCCGCAGCCTCCCGGCAGCACGGCGGCAATTCCTCAGCCACGGCAGCCTCCACGGAAGCAAGCGCCACACCGGCCGACGGTCGCCCCGAAGGTTCAGTGGAAGGACCCTGCCAATACCGCCAGACCATGGCGGCTGTCAGCAACAGGAAGGAAATGAGACTCAGTTTCTGGTTCATCGGATCACGGGGAATGCGGACTTCGCTCTCTCATCGCCGCCACCCGCCCGATCCGCGATAGGACTAGAGTCCTAGTCCGGCAGGAAATCACCGCGGTCAGCCTGCGCGATCCCCGAATCCATCGAAATGCCCCCAGGAAACTCACTGACCTGGCAGTTATCACCTGTGCCATGAGATCCCTGCTGCTCGCTCTGATCGCTCTCTCCAACACCGCCGTGGTCCTCTCGGCGAAGCCGGACGATCTCACCCCTGAGCAGCAGAGGCAGTTGGATCAGGACAAGATCATCGTCACCGACAACACATGGCGGCAGATCTTCACCCCGTACATCTTTGCCAGTCAGCCGGTGTTCATCACCTCCGATTCCGTGCTCCATGCCTACCATGTCCTGCTCGAGGAATCGGTCGCGCAGATGGAATCGCAGCAGGCGCTCCGCATGCCCACGGTGCTGGAGGGCGTTCTCGCCCAAATCAAACCCGAAACTGTGGAAGGAGTGCCTCCCGAAGCGGTCGAGCACGCGCGGTTGCTGCTAGGCACCGCCGCCCGACTCGCCGGCAGCCACTGGGGAGAAGGCACCGCCATCGACGCGGCCATCGCGACTGAGGTGAAGCGCGTCGAAGCCGCGGAAGGGCTCCATCTGCCCGCATGGATGAAACCCGGACACGGGCTCGTCTCAATCGACTACCGGGTCTTCAAACCCGCGGGCTTCTACACCCGCAGCGCGTCACTCCAGCGCTATTTCCGGGCACTCCGCTGGATGCAGACGGTGGCGCTGCGATTGCAGGATCCGACGGAACTCGCGGCTGCACGAGTGCTGGGCGCGGCTTTGAGTGAAGAGGGCTCGCTCCCAGTGCTCGCTTCTCAGTGGATTAGCTTGAGCGGTGCGTCCGCCGCTCCCGCGCTGACCCACATGTACGCTTCCAGCTGGTCGTCAGAACAACTCGTCGAAGCCGCGAACCGAGAGGTCGATGGGGAGGCCGACAAGGTCTTCATCTTCCCGTCCGCTGCCCTTCCGGACGCCAAGCTGATGGACCGCACCACAAGCCCCCAACGGCCCTATCCAGACCCCATGGATGTCGGCGCATGGCTGGGTTCCCCGCTCGCTCTCCGACTGCTGAAAACCGAAGGCGACGCCGTGCTCAAGGCGATCGCCGCGAAACCGGAGCGGGAAAACTCTGACACGCTCTACGGGAATTACCTGGGCTGCCTCGCCCGACTCCTTGAGCCTCCAGAACCCGACGCGCCCCCATTCATGAGCACCCCGACATGGGAGCGGAAATCACTCAATACCACCCTATCCGGCTGGGCACTCATGCGCCACACGTGGGCGCTCCAGGCGAAGGAGGATGCCTGTTTGTTACCCGCAGGCACGCCCTATCCCGGCTTTGTGGAACCGCTGCCGGCATTCTTCCACGCGCTCAGTCAACTGATCCTGCAGACCATGGATCGCTTTGCAGAACTGGACGCCCTGGCACCTTCGCCGCAACTGTTTGCCTCGGATGCTGCCGCGCTCATCCCCATGGTTGAGCGCGAAGCCGACGGCCTGCGTCGCCGCATGAAACCATGGCTGAATCGCTCCCCCGACGCTGGTGAACTCACCGAGGCCGAGTTGGCTCAGCTTGAAAAGGACAGTGCGGTTTCGGAAGACCTCGCTGCAGCGCTCAGGCCCGCCGCTGCCATCGTGGAAGGGGTGTGGTACTTTACCCCAGGGGATGCTGTCAGCGGGGTTGTCGATGTGGATAAGCTCCTCGCGAGTCTGCGCGAAGCCGCTGCCGGCAAGTACGAAGCAGCCTTCCTCAATTTGCATCGCGAACGGCAAACCCCCACCCTGCGCAGCCGGTGGATGCGATTGCATTCCCTAACCGTGACATTGGAAAACCGCGCCCACCGCCAACTCCGCGGCATCGAGCCAGACTACGCCGAGGAGGAGTTCATCGAGAACTACGGGGAAGACCTCGGCAGCATCCTCTTCTACGAAGGAACTTCCTATCACTCACCCCGTGACGATGCGCCCCTCGCCTCGTCCGTCTTCAACCAAGCCGGCGGCCAGTTTCTCATCGCCGGCACCGGCAGGCCCCGCGAAATCCGCGTGCTCTACCCATGGAAGGGCAGGGAAATCCTCTGCCGCGGCGCGATCATCCCCTTCCATTCCCAGCTTTCCGACACCCACCTGACCGACAAAGAATGGCGCGCCCGCCTCGACGCCCCCACACCACCAGCCTCCCCCGACTGGCTCCGCCCCATCCTCTCCCCCGACGCCCCCGCCAAACCTCCGAAGAAGTAAACGCGCCTATCATTTCACGCAGCGCCAGCCGACCTTGATCAACGCCCGCTGCCAACCGCCGCCATCAGAGCAGCATAGAAATCTCCCGGCTCAATCACTGCCGGCAGACCACTCACCCCCGCATCGCCCGATTCGACGATCATCCATCTCCCGTCCAGTCGCCGCGCCACATCGATCGTGATCAACGGACTCGCAAACCTCTGCGCATACTGCTCCCAGCGCGCAAACTCATGCCACACGCCGCTGCCATCATCGTGCGCGCCCGCTGTGAACAGCTGTCCCCTCCAGAAGAACAGACGGTATTCCTCAAACACTGTACGACCGCCCGCAATGTCGCGCTCTGCAGGCATCAGATCCACGAACTCCCGGAACACGAGACCACGATTCAGCGCCTCCCCGCGAAGCCTCACAAATGCCTCCACCACCGCCGCGAACCTCTCCCGCGTCGACCCTGCCGGAATGAAACACGCCTCCTCCCACCGGTGCTTGGCCGACTTCACCCAGTCCTTCACGATCATGGCCCCGCCCGACAGTGGTCGCGAAATTTCCCACGCCCGATCCATATCCGTCCCCTCCATCCACACCGTCCGCGGCGACTCCTCCGCCACCATTGGAAACGCCTCAGGCAAATAATGCGCCTGCGCATAAGCCTCCGGCGTCACCACCAGATCTATCCCCCGCTCCGCCATCACCGCAAACAGCCGCGCATACTGCTCCCCTCTCAACATCCACCCGCGATACCATCCATCAACCCGTTCACCCGCCACCGGTCCGCCGGCCCATCGGGCAAACTCCTCACCGCCCGTCAGCCGCTCAAAACTCACCAGCCCGCACGAAAACCCCACAGCCCGCGCCGCCGCAAATTCCGCCGCGTACACCTCGTCCGGCTCGCGGGGATTGAAGAAGTCATCGCAGAAGAGGAGGTGCATCCGATCTCTATCGTCTTGTTCCTCTCAACCTTGGCGTCCTGCGCCGCTAAAGCAATGGCTCTGCATGACGAATGGCTGCGCGCGCCTCACGGATGATCTCCGGCAGCCTCTCCAGCTTCCCCGCAAACCGGTCCTCATCGAATCCATCGTTCCGTACCGAGACTGAGCGCAGTTACTCGGTCGGAAATGCCACCTCGACGACGACGACCATGAATCAGGCTCCCGTGCACCTCTCCCCAAGTGGTCGTGTGATTGGCGGGATTCCATCGGGCAGTGTCGTTGTGGAGTAGGGGCGTAATCCTCAATTCCGGAATGGACGAAACGCCGAACGTTCAGGAGTGTATGGCCGCGAGGAGCGAGGCCGCCCTGCGCCATTTCAACTAACCCACCCTACCCGCACCCCATGTTCGCAGCCATCCGCAAGCGTCGAGCAATCAGGTCGTACATCCGGAAAATTGGCCCGGCGCTCGAGCGCCGCTTCGGTCGCAAACGTCATTATTCACCCGAAGAGGTGCGGCACGCAGGCCGTGATGTCGGGGCTCAACCTGGTCACTTCTGCTACGCCTACTGCATCTACTGCTCACAAGACGACTTCGACCACCATCACCGGCAGACGGGCGAGCACTGTGATTACGACTCCATGCGCGCGGAAGTCGCCGAGACCCACTTCGGCGGCGACACGAGCTTCAGCGCCGAGACCGCCATCGACGCCGGATCCTCGCACCACGATTCCGGAGGCGGCTGGTTCAGCGGCGGCGACAGCCATTCCGATTCCGGCAGCTCTGGTGATTCCGGTGGCGGTGATTCCGGCGGCGGCGGCGATGGAGGCGGTGGCGATGGAGGCGGAGGCGGTGGCGACTGATGGACAGTTCCATTTCAGCCGCCGAAGCGTCTCACAGCTCGGCGCTGCAGCGAGCGGCTCCGAGGATGGCGAACTCGCATCATCCACGAGCGCGATCCCGCGCATGACCGCTAGCGCCTAGACCAGCTTTCCAGATTGACAACAACCCGTCCTGATGACATCATCGGGAACCTTTGCGGCTTTCGGCTGTAGAACATGACTCTATCAACCGCGATTTTCTGAATTGAGGCCTTTCTCTCGAAATGAATACGCATGCGCTAATCATTCTATTTCTCTTCGCTGCGCCATTTAATCATGTGAATGCGGCTGTGATGCTGGCCCCTGGAACGGTTTTGCCGGGACAGGCTTACATTGACAAGGGGGCTGAGTATGCTGATAGAATCGTCGCGATCAGGAGGGTTTCCGCTACGGGGATCATCAGCTATGCCACTGGGATTAAACTGACACCGTATCACGTTCTGCTACCGGCTCATGTCATTGACTCTCTTTCTGGATTCAGGCCACCGGAACGACTAAAGGTGCTCATCGGAACTAATTTCTTTTCTCCTCAGCGAACATTAGACGTGGCAAGCTATGCCACCCATCCAACCTATGTTTCCGGAAGCAACTCTGTTGGCGGCTCCGTGATGGACATGGCGATTCTCAAAACTTCCTTGGCAATGCAGGGGCCATTTGCGAAGCTTGCTATCAATCCTGTGGCAAACGGCGTCACCATTACCTATGCCGGATATGGGATGCCTGGACTTTCTTTCGATTCTGCAACCACACATGACGGCTCATTGAGAGCCTTCCGCGGAGTGACGACAAACCCCACTTCACAATTTGATGATTCCATGTATGGTGCGACTTTCGCGAGTGTCAGTTTAGGATTGTCTCTACCCGGGAGTGGAAGCGCTGGCGACTCGGGTGCTGGCGGATTCGTTTCCGACAATGAAATTGCCTTTATGGCAACGTCTGGTGCTGGCAACAGCTTCACCTTTGGTATCGATCTTGCGACAACAGCCGCACGAGCTTTCATCAGCGCCAATACCGTGATGCCAGATCCACCCCGGTTCGCTGTTGATTTGGTCGCCGGATCCGCTCAACTTTCGCTATCGAACTTACTTTCCGGTAGGGAGTACAGCGTGATGCGGTCGCCGACCCTATCCGGCTGGCAAGAGGCCCGCCGATTTACCGCGACCGCCCCTACCGAAAGCTGGAGTGAACCCATTTCTCCGGGCGGGCGCATGTTCTACCGCTATGAGTGGACTGAGTAGGAGAAGCCAGCGGGCGTCCGATCCAAGGGATGGCACACGCCACCGGAAACGGCGGCCCTTCGTAGGCGCACCATCCGCCCCCTTACCGCAACTGCCTAGCTGGCGTTGGAGAATCTATCGCAGAGCTGGTGCATGGGAGGATCTGGACATCAGACCCTCTCGGCCGGGAGCTCAAGGGCCTCGCGGAGGATGCGGCGTTCCTCGCGGGGCAGTGTCAGGAGATGGGCGTCGTCCTTCGATTTCAGCCATGCGATGCCTGCGCGCAGGAGGCGCAGGGGGATGTCGAGCTGGTCTCGATGTTCCGAGGGCAAGGCTGCTCGGGCGGACTCCCATGCATTCGCCCATGCGTCCCAGGCGGCATGGTTCAACGGGCTGGTGCCGATGGCCGGCAGGTGCTTTACCGCGGCTTCACCCAGTCCCGTCAACCCACCGAACCGGGCAAAGTGGCCGGTGAATTGCGTGAGCAGTTGCACCCATCGGGCGGGGTCGGTTGTCCCGGCGAAGACAGAGGTGACGACCCTGCGAGCCTGATGATGGAATTGGCCGGACAGCGCCTCCTGAGTGGCCTTCTCATCCGACAGCGTGAACAATTGGACGAGATCCCTCAGCACCGCATCGTGTTGCTCCTGCTTTCCATAGCAGACCGCTCGGTTTACTAACGCCTTGGCAACTTGCACGGGTGGAGCATCCCTCAATTCGATGACTCGCGTGAATTCGGCGATGGCCTCCGTGGTCTGTCCGACTATCGAGTTCAGCTCGCCCAGCAGGACGAGCATCTTAGCAACCCATTCGGGCGTGGCCCCGGGAAGTTCGATGGCGCGCTTCAAGTCAGCTACGGCCTCTGACGTCCGTCCGCCTTCCTCGAGCCTGACACCCCGACATAGTAGCGCGCTGGCGACCAACTCGGGCGGAACCCCCCGTTGCTCAATGGTTCGCGTATAGTCGGCGATGGATTCCGCGATCCGTCCGGCTTGTCCGTAGATGAGACCCCGGTTGAGGAGCGCCCAGGCGACCTGCTCGGGCGGAGCCGCTGGCAATTCGATGGCGCGCGTGTAATCGGCGATAGCCTCTGATGTTTGTCCGGCTTGCCCATACATGGCCCCCCGGGCGAATAGCGCCTTGGCGATGTGATCAGATGGAGCGCCTGCCAGTTCAATACAGCGCGTGTAGTCGGCGATCTCCGCTGCGGTTTGTCCAGTTTGCCCGTATGTGACACCCCGGTTGTAAAGCGCCTTGGCGACTAGTGCGGGCGGAGCCTCATGCAGATCAATGGCTCGCGTGTAGTCGGCGATAGCCTCGGAGGTCAGCCCGGCTTGCCCATACGCGACACCCCGGCTAAAGAACGCCGTCGCGACATGATCGGGTGGAGCACCTGCCAGCTCAATGGCTCGCGTGTAATCGGCGATGGCCTCCGACATCCGTCCAGATTTCTCGTGCATGGCACCTCTGACCAAGAGCGCTATGGCGACTGGCTCGGGCGGAGCCCCGGGCAAATCGACGGCCAAGGTCCAGTCGGCCATGGCCTCCGGCGTCCGGCCCGCTGACCGATGTGTGAATCCCAAGCCGACGCGCGCCCAAGCGACCTGATCCGGCGGAGCCTCTGGCAATTCAATGACTCGCGTCCAGTCGGCGATGGCCTCCTCGGTTCGTCTGGCTTGTCCGCGCGCCGCCCCCCGGCTGACGAGCGCCCACGCGATCTGATCTACCGAGTGGGCTTTGTCGCCTTCGATAAGGACCGTGAAGATCCGGGTCGCCTCCTCCCATTCTTTGCGGGCATTCAGGATACGTGCTAGGCGGATCAAATCGGCGGCCTCACCGCTGTTGGCTACAGCGCGGGCCTTCTCCAGTGCGACGTCATCGCACTGATCCGTTCCGGCAAGATCGAGATCCCGGCGGAAGAGTTCGTAGCGCAGGTTAGGCCCGATGAGCATGAGGCGATTCGCATTCTCGAGGTAGGCGCGGGCTGGAGAATCCGAGGGGGAGCTGGCGAGGCGGTCGGCCAATTCCTGCTGCTCATGCCAGATGCGGAGGAAGTCCACGATGAGGGCGAGCGGGCGCCGATCGTGGGTTTCCTTTACCTGGAGGGCGAGACGCATGAGCGGCTCGGCGAGTTCGTAGAGCGCCTCGCGGCCCAGCGGGTGACTGTCCACATAACGGAAGTCGCGCAGCTGCCTGAGCTGACCGGTGATGGAATTGGTCGAGGTGAAGAGGCCATCGGCGATGTGTTTCACCGACACGGGACTGCTGGCCCGGCAGAGGAACTGCACAATCTCCCTCTGCTGCGGGCTGAGCCAGCGCAGACGCTCCTGATAGTAACTGGTGAGTTGGCGATCCACCATCTCCTCAAAAGGGCGCACGAGGTCATCCAGCGCGGCGGCATTCACTAGCCAATCGGAGAAGATTAGGTAGAGGCGCGGGTTTCCCCCGGCGAGAGCCCGGATGGCATCGACTCGGGCGCGACCGGTGGGTGTGCGCAGGAAATCAGCCAGGTCCGTGCGCCCGTGCAACACGGCAACGCGCTCCAGGAGGTCGCGAGCCTCGTCCGCTGAGAGGGGCTTCAGGTGCCGGGTGTCAAAGAAGCCGTAAAAGGGTTCATCCTGATCCGCGATGCCGTCGAAGAGCGCCTGCGCGGTGCCCACGGTGACGATGACGGGATGATTCTGGAGAAAGGCGCGCCAGTTCCGCTGCTCTGCTACACTCAGGCTACGGAAGAGACTGTCGAGATTCTCCATGAGGCAAACGATGATGCGCCCATGGAGGTCGCGCAGCAGATCGCTGGTGAGCTGCTCCACGGCTGCGCCGGGGTCCTTGCCGGCCAGTTTGCTGATGGTATCGGCGGGAAACTCCTCTGGGTATCGCTCGCTGAGACTCCGGTAGATGGCGATGAGCAGACGCAGGAAGCTAGTGGCGGTCTCGTCCTCATTCAGCCACGCCAGTCGCATGCGGTCCTTGAGCGCCGCATCCTGACTGAGCCGGTGCTGGATGAGGGTGACGAGGTGGGTCTTTCCCGCGCCGCGCGGACCGATGAAGAGAAGGTGGTGCCGCTGGTCCGTGAGCACGCAGTCCCTCACGACGGCGACACTTTCCGCGAGCAGATCCCCGCGCTGCACGAGGATGTCCTCAAGATACTTTGGATCGGTCCATTGCGGGGAAAAGTGGCTCAGGAAAGGACGCTCGCGGCTCATGGATTGGCTGATTACAGGTTGCGGCTGATCTGCCACCACCGGCGGATGATCGAGAGGTAGAAGCGGTAGGCATTGGAGTCGTCCCGCGCCAGGTAATGATCCATGCAGAGGAGCTTCAGGTGCTCGCGGAGGACCTCGTCGTCGACTTCCATCCGGGCGCTCACGAGGGCGCGGATTTCCTGGAACGTCATGGCCGGGAGAGGGCTAGCGGCAATCCCGTCGAGGATCGCGAGCACGATTTTCCGGTTCTCCGGGAAGACCGTGCGGACACGCCGTTGATAGTAGTCGAGATCCCAGTCGCTGGTATCCGAGCGGAGTTCGCGGTCCAGTTCCGCCTCGATGACTGAGGGCGTAAGGCTCACTCCGCGGGGCAGTCGGGCGACCAGCTTCTGGATGTAGTGGGGAACGTTGCTGACAAGTTCAGCCATGGCGGCCGCACATTGATCCGGAAGGGCGCATAGCAGGCCGCGACGGGTGATCTCCGATTCCGCAAACGCCGCCGCAGATTCCGGGAGCAGAGGTCCCGGCTGAATGAGGTCCATGTGATTCAGAGGAGCGCCCCTGTAGCCATCCCCCCATAAGCTCCGGAGCACATGATGGATGCCGATGGAGCCAGTGAGCACGAGACGGATGGTGTCGTGCCGCTGGGACAACTCCCGCAAGATGTCGAAAACCTGCATGGCCGTGTCCTTTCCCTGCCGGCTGGCGATGTTCTCCAGGAGGTAGGGCACTTCGTCCCAGAAAAACACCATGCGGGCACCCGGAGCCAGGTGGCCCAACGCCTCAACCACATCGTCGAAAGTAGCCCTGAGCACTTCTTTCCATGGGGCAGGCTGCCCGTCCGGCAGCTTGAGGACACCCATGATTTCGGTCCCACCCGCCTTCCCCAGCAGCGTGGTCATTTTTCGGAGCCCCTGCTGCTTCATGGACAAGACCCGAGCCGAGTCCTTGTACACGAGTGCCGCAAACTCTTCGGCCGTATGGGTTCCCTCCAAATCGGAAAACGCACCCACCCATCCAGACGGGAGTTCGGCGTGCATCTTCCGGATGATCTGCGTCTTCCCGATGCGTCGCAGATCGTTCATGTAGAGGCTTTTATGAACAAGCGAGGCCCACGTGTCGGCGATGAATGCCTCCCGGCCGACAATGTGGGCGAATGCGTCGGATGCTTCTTCCATTTCCCATCGTATTCCATCGCCATCACTTTTCAAGTCAATTGCTTTCGATATCTTATCAAAATTAACGTGGTTTTTCCGGCTGAAGAAACGTCCTCGGGCTCATGGCCGCGCATAAAGGTCACCTCTTGTCATCGGCTCCCAGAAGCCACCCCTGCCGCACCACGAGCCCAAGGGTTTTGGCGGACACGTCGGACCGAGCGTCCTGCGGGCACGCAACGCGAGGCGCGACGCTTCCCGGTCACTGGTCTGGCGGGTGGGGTCAGAGGCGAGGGTCGACGGGTTCGCTTTCGAGGGCGAGGACGCCGAAGACGGGTTCGTGGACGCGGCGGAGGGGTTCGTGGCGGACGAAGCGGTCGAGGGATTCGATGCCGAGGGCGAATTCGCGGAGGGCGAGGGAGCGTTTGGTGCTGAGGTTGCGGGAGCGGAGACGGCTGAGGTGTTCCTCGGCGGAGTATTCCGGGCCGTAGATGATGCGGAGGTATTCCCGGCCGCGGCATTTGACGGCTGGCTGGATGAGGCCGCGCTTGCCTTTGACGATGAAGTCGGACGGTTTCACGACCATGCCTTCCCCGCCGCGAGCGGTGAGGGATTCCCACCATGCGCAGCCCTTGGCTTCGCTGTTAGTATCGGTGAGGTCGACGATGAGGTAGGGAGTGTTGATGATGATGCCGCCGGCGAGACGGGCGAGTGTCTGGAGGTGCCATTCGTGCGGTTGATCGGTGTGAACCTTTCCGGCGGTGGCGAGGAGGTGGAAGGGAGCGAGCTTGAGATCGTCGACGGAATCGACCGTCCAGCAGTAGCGGCGGTAGGCATCGGTGTAGGCGGCGACCATGTCCTTGCGGGCGGGTGGTGCGGGCGAGGAGGTCGGCGACATCGATGCCGCGGGCGGCGGCGGATTCGAGTGCGGAAGCCTGGCAGGCGAGGGTCGAGCGCGCGGAGGTGCCGACGGCGGCGTATTGCTGCTTGAGGAGTTCCTGGGCTTTGGCGGACCACGGCATCAGTTCGCAGTCGAGGCAGAGCCAATCCGTTTCGAATTCGTCCCAGAAGCCGGCGGCGGAGGCGGCATCGCGGATTCTGGTCAGGAAGTCCGCTTCGACCCTTGCGTCGTCGAAGAAGCGTCGGCCGGTGCGGGTGAAGCAGGTGCCGATGCCCTCGCCCTTGACGCCGAAGCTCCGGAGGGCGGCTTCTTCGTCGCGGCAGACCACGACCACGGCGCGGGACCCCATGTGTTTTTCCTCACAGATCACGCGGGCGACGCCCTCGTGGCGGTAGTAGGCGAAGGCTTCCGCAGGGTGTTCCAGCAAGCCGTCGCTGCTGCTGGTGGCGCACGGCGACATGGTGGGCGGGAGGTAGATGAGCCATTTCGGATTGGCGGCGAAGCGGCTCATGACTTCGAGGGCGGCGGCGGCGTTTTCCTCGCGGATGGTGACATTGCCGTGCCATTTCGTGCTAACGATCCGCTTGCCGATGACGTCCTCGATATCGAGCACGTCGTCGTGCTGCTGCTGGGCTGATGGGACGGGACCGGGAACCTCGGGGGCGAGGAAAGGACGGCTAGGTTGCGCGTAGGTGCGGAGGGCGTCGACGGCGACGAATTCCCTTTCCGGATAACGGAGGGCGGTGAGACGACCGCCGAAGACGCAGCCGGTGTCGATGTCGACCGTGCGGTTAAGCCATTCGGGTTCGGGGACTGGTGTGTGGCCGTAGACGACCATGGCCTGGCCGCGGTATTCGGCGGCCCAGTTGTGGCGCACGGGGAGGCCGAGTTCATCGGTTTCGCCGGTGGTTTCGCCGTAGAGGGCGAATTCGCGGACGGTGCCGGAGCCCCTTCCCTGCATGCTTTCCTTCATGCCGGCGTGAGCGACGACGAGCTTGCCGTCATCGAGCACGTAGTGACTGACGAGACGGTCGATGAAGTCGGCGACGTCGCGGCGGAAGGCGTCGGATTCGGCGGCCAGCTGTTCGAGGGATTCGGCTAGACCGTGAGTGACCTGGACATCGCGGCCGCGGAGTTTGCGCATGAGTTTGACGTCGTGATTGCCGGGCACGCAGAGTGCGGCGCCGCTGGCGACGGCGTTCATGACGAGACGGAGGACGTCGGGGGTTTTCGGACCGCGGTCGACGAGATCGCCGAGGAACAGGAGTTTGCGGCCGGAGGTGATCCTGACAGTGGCGGCGGCGGCATCGACCTCGTGGCCGAGATTCCGGAGGAGCGCGACGAGTTCATCGTAGCAGCCATGGACATCGCCGATGATGTCGAACGGACCGTGGTCGTCGCGCCGGTTGTTCCAGAGCGGCTGGCGCTCGATGACGGCGGCGTCGATTTCTTCAGGCGTCTTGAGGACATGAACGGTCCGGAAGCCCTCACGCTGGAGCCCGCGGAGCGAACGTTTGAGCTGCTGCGCCTGCTGCCGGACGACATGTGCGCCGAAGTCGCGGTCGGGCCTAACCTTGTTGCGGTCCTCGGCGATGCGCTCGGGGAGGTCGAGCACGATGGCGACGGGAAGGCAGTGAAACTCGCGTGCGAGCTGCACGAGAGGTTTGCGGGCATCCGGCTGGACATTGGTGGCATCGACCACGACGAGCTTGCCTGCGGCAAGCCGTTTCCGCGCGATGAAGTGGAGCACTTCGAAGGCGTCGCGGGTGGTGGACTGCGAGTTCTCGTCATCGGAGACGAGCCCGCGGCAATAATCCGAGGAGAGGATTTCGGTGGGTTTGAAGTGGCGGCGTGCGAACGTGCTTTTGCCTGCGCCGGAGACACCGACGAGCACGACGAGCGAGAGATCTGGAATGATTAGATTCATCGGGTGAAGACCCCCATTTGTGTCGGTGAACCCACTTCGGCGTCCTCGGGGCCGACCGGGAGGAAGCGGGCTTCATAGCCGAAGCGTGCGGCGACGGCGTCGGCCCATGCGCGGAACTCGGCGCGCGTCCATTCGAAGCGGTGATCGCGATGCCGGAAGCGGCCGGCGGGAAGCGATTCCCATTTCACGTTGTACTCGCGGTTAGGCGTGGTGATGACGATGGTTTCCGGGCGGGCGAATTCGAAGAGAACGCGTTCGAAGGCGGCGAGCCGCGGGGCGTCGAGGTGCTCGATGACTTCGACGACGGCGGCGGCGTCGAAGCCTGCGAGGCGTTCGTCGCGGTAGATGAGCGAGCCCTGGAGGAGACGGAGGCGTTCGCGCTGCGGCGCAGGCAGCCGGTCGAGATGGAGCCGATTGCTGGCGATTTCGAGGGTACGATAGGAGACATCCATGCCGAGGATGGAGGTGAACTGCCGTTCCTTCAGGAACAGGCCTAACAGGCGGCCTTCACCGCAGCCGAGGTCGAGCACCCTGGTGGCCCCGGAGGTTTTGAGAACGGCCATGACCGAACCGAGGCGCTGATCGTTGAGACGGTGGCGCGGCCCGCTGGGTTCATCAGGTTCGGCTAGTGGGTCGGCGACTTCTTCGGGAGCCATGCCGTCCTCGGCGGCGAGACGGAGGAGGGCTTCGTCGATCAGACTGGGACGGTGTTTGAGATAGCGACGCGTGATCTGATTCCGCTCGGGATGGGCGGGGAGCCAGCCCTCGCCGTGGCGCATGAGCTTGAGGACTTCCTCTTCGCCGACCCAGTAATGCTTGTCGTTGTCGAGGACGGGCATGAGCACGTAGAGATGCGAGAGGAGTAGATGGAGCGGCAGCGTGGCGGCGAGCGTGACGTTAGAAAACGGACTGCCTCCCCAGTCGGGAAAGTGTTCGTCGAGCGGGAGCCGTCGGGCGGTCACGGTGTAGCCGAGCGGCTCGAAGAGACTGCGGAGGAAGCCTTCGCCCCCGCGGCACGGCAGAGCGGGCAGTTCGACGGTCAGCGGCAGCGGCAGGTCAGCGAGTTCGGGCTTTTCCTTGCAGCCACCGGCGAGGGCGCTGCTGAAAACGTCTGCGATGGCGACGCTGAGGAACGACGAGGGGACGTACGGGCGGTCATTGACGTACTGTTCGAGCGGACGGCCGTTATCGGCCGATCCGCGACGTCCGCGGACCAGACCGATGGGATCGACTTCGACGAGCAGGGCGACCGTGCAGCATTCCGGGGAGGCGACCGGGTAGAAGACGTGCGCGGTGCCGAAGGAAAGGCTGAACGACTGCGCGCGGGCGGGATTCTTGCGAAGCAGGAATCCGAGATCCGTGGCGTTCTCGTGGGTTGAAGTGATGGTCATCAGCATGGCGGGGCCTTTCCTTGTGCGGGCTGGAGTCAGGGAGAAGTCAGTTGGCTAGCGCTTCCAGTTTCTCCAGGGAGAAGGCATCACCGCCGCGGAGGAAGAAGCGGGTGATGCACTCGCGGAGGTGGCGGTAGAGGGCGGGATCGGTGTGGATGAGGGACTTGGGCGCGTCGTTGCGGGCGTAGCGGACGAGGGCGGCGAGTTTGGCCCACTCCTTATTCTTGAAGCAGACGTCTATCTCGTCCTGGTGCTCGAGGAGGTGGCGGGCGATCAGTTCTTCTTCACCTAGGGTCATCCGGTTGAGAAATGCCCTGATCGGCATCAAAAGCAACCGCCCCGGCGATTGCTGACCGTAGGACGACGGCTGCTGCCGGAGTGGGCGACCGAAGGGCTCGCGGTGGAATCGCTGGGTGTTATTCTACGGAAACCGTTTTCACGCTGGTTCCGTCGAAGAACGCATTGATCCTCGCCACCTGGGCTTTCGAAAACTTACGCTTCGGACGAGGACGGCCTGAAACGGGGGAGCCTGGCTTGCTGGCCACGCGGGAGCCTGTCACGGCGCTATGGGTGAATTCAATGGACAGGAGCCGATCAGAGAGTGCGGATTTCTGGGCCTTCGTCATACCAGTTTGCTACTCGTTTTGAGGGAGGAGGTCAAGCTGAGGGTTCACTGGCTGGCGCGGCATTGATGGTTCGCATCTCGCTGAGCAGCTTCATTTCGCTGTCGCCAAATGTGAACCGGTCGAGAAGTGCCCCGGGCAGCTGCAATGCGGCGAGGGTGAACGATTTGGTGCGCAGATCTTCGTCGAGTTTCGCTTTGAGGAGGTCGGTCTTCACCCTCTGGTAAAAACCGCGCGACCCCTCAGTGCATTCGCCCCAGATTTCAGAGGCGCCCACCCCTCGAGCTATCAGGGAGAGATACGCGAGCATCTGCTGGCCAACGCCGCTGCATCCCTTCGGAGCCATGGAGCCGAGAAATTCCAGACAAAGATTTCCGCTCCACAGTCGCCGGAGATGACTGAAGCCCACCGTGCGCCATATGCGGCCTTCTGGCATTTGCATCAGAAGGGCGAATCCAAACTCATTCCTCGGATGTTGCGTTGCACGGGCTTCCACGTCCTGCGGACTCCGGGCACACTCACCGCGGCTGCTCAGGTATTGCCAGCGTTCTCCGGCAATGACCGCAAACTCCAGCGAGTCCGCATCATTCGGATTTTCGGTTTGGTCCGCCCTCTGCTGCCACTCGTCGACAAACGACCAATCCTTTGGGGTGGTTACCCAGCATAACCGCGCAGGCACTGCCCGGGGTCTGTCGTCAGCGAATTTCAGATTGCAGAGGGAAACCGGCTTCATGGAGAAAACAAAAGAGCCGCCTCGGTTTCCCGAGGCGGCTCCAGTGAGCGTCAGATCGGGACGGGCTTACTTCTTCTTAGCGGCCTTTTTGGCTGGGGCGGCTTTGGAGCCGGAGGCGCGTTTTTCCTCGATGGCGGCCTGGGCGGCGGCGAGGCGTGCGACTGGGACGCGGTAAGGCGAGCAGCTGACGTAGGCGAGACCGATCTTGTGACAGAACTTGACGCTGTCCGGGTCACCGCCGTGTTCACCGCAGATGCCGAGCTTGATGTCCGGGCGGACGGAGCGGCCTTTGGTGACGGCGGTCTGCATGAGCTGACCGACGCCGGTGGTGTCGAGGGTGGCGAACGGGTTCTTTTTGAAGATCTCGTTTTCGGTGTACGGCATGAGGAAGGAACCCATGTCGTCGCGGCTGATGCCGAGAGCGGTCTGCGTGAGGTCGTTCGTGCCGAAGCTGAAGAACTCGGCATTGACGGCGATTTCGTCGGCGGTGAGGGCGCCGCGCGGGACTTCGATCATGGTGCCGACCTGATAGGAGAATTTGATCTTCTTCTCGGCCATGACTTCTGCGGCGACGCGGTGGACGATTTCGGCCTGGAGGTCGAATTCCTTTTTGAACCCGACGAGCGGGATCATGACTTCTGGCTTCACGGGGATTTTCTTCTTGGCCACGTCGGCGGCGGCTTCGAAGATGGCGCGGGCCTGCATTTCGGTGATTTCCGGGTAGGCGATGCCGAGACGGCAGCCGCGGTGACCGAGCATCGGGTTGAACTCGTGGAGTTGTTCGACGCGGTGTTTCACTTTCTCAGCGGAGACGCCCATCTTCTTGGCGAGGTCCGCCTGGGCCTTGGCCTCATGCGGCACGAATTCGTGCAGCGGTGGGTCGAGGAGACGGATGGTGGCAGGGAGGCCCTTGAGGGCTGTGAAGATGCCGGTGAAGTCCTCGCGTTGATAGGGGAGGAGCTTGGCGAGAGCGGCCTTGCGGGCTTCGAGGGTTTCCGCGAGGATCATTTCGCGGACCGCGTCGATGCGGTCGCCTTCGAAGAACATGTGTTCCGTGCGGGTGAGGCCGATGCCCTGAGCGCCGAAGGCGATGGCCTGGGCGGTTTGTTCCGGGTTGTCGGCGTTGGTGCGGACGGCGAGGCGTGTGGCCTTGGAGCACCAGTCCATGAGTTCCTTGAAGGCGGCGAATTTCTCCGTCTTCTGAGCGGCCTTGTCGCCGAAGAGGAGGCCCATGACGATGGAGGATGGACCGGTCTTGAGCTTACCGCCGTAGATCGTGCCGGCGGTGCCGTCGATGCTGAGGCTGTCTTTGCCTTCGTGGAACGTCTGGCCGGCGATGGTGACCGTCTTCTTGTCGTAGTCGATTTCGACGGCGCTGGCGCCGCAGATGCAGACCTTACCCATCTGACGGGCGACGAGCGCGGCGTGGGACGAAACCCCGCCCTTTGCGGTGAGGATCCCGACGGCGGCGATCATGCCGCGGAGGTCTTCCGGCGACGTTTCGTTGCGGACGAGGAGGACGTCGGCGCCTTTTTCGGCGGCGGCGGCAGCGCGGTCGGCATTTAGGTAGATGACGCCGGAAGCGGCGCCTGGACCTGCGGGGAGACCGGAGGCGAGGATTGTGGCCTTTTTGAGTTCGGTGATGTCGAAGTCAGGAGCGAGGAGTTGCTCGAGCTGATCGGCTGGGTTGCGCAGGATGGCGGTTTCCCAGTCGATGAGTTTTTCCTTCACCATGTCGGAGGCGAACTTGAGGGCGGCGGCGGCGGTGCGCTTGCCGTTCCGGGTCTGGAGCATGAAGAGCTTGCCGGCCTGGATGGTGAACTCGACGTCCTGAACGTCTTTGAAGTGCTTTTCGAGCGTGGCGCGGACCTTGAGGAGTTCCGCGTAGGCCTTGGGCATTTCGTTCTTGAGTTGGGCGACGGGTTCCGGGGTACGGACACCGGCGACGACGTCTTCGCCCTGGGCGTTGATGAGGAATTCGCCGTAGAATTCGTTGACCCCGTTGGCTGGGTTGCGGGTGAAGGCGACGCCTGAACCGGAGTCATTGCCGGTGTTGCCGTAGACCATGGCCTGGACGTTGACGGCGGTGCCCCACTCGGAGGGGATGTTGTATTTGCGGCGATAGACGATGGCGCGGTCGTTCATCCACGAGCCGAAGACGGCGCCGGCGGCACCGCGGAGCTGGTCCCATGGGTCGTTCGGGAAGACCTTGCCGGTGCGTTCCTTGACGAGGGCCTTGAATTGCTTGACGAGATCCTTCTGGTCGTCGGCGGTGAGGTCGGAGTCGAGGATGTCCTTGCCGTACTTGTGGTGTTTGAAGCTTTCGATGACGACTTCGAATGGTTCGTGGTCTTCACCTTCGCGTTTCTGGACGCCGAGGACGACGTCGCCGTACATCTGGATGAAGCGGCGGTAGCAGTCCCATGCGAAGCGTTCGTTTTTGGTGGCGGAGCTGAGGGAGAGGACCGTCTGGTCGTTGAGACCGAGGTTGAGGATGGTGTCCATCATGCCGGGCATGGAGTCGCGGGCGCCGGAGCGGACGGCGACGAGGAGGGGCATGCCCTTGGCGTCACCGAACTTGCAGCCCATGATTTTCTCCATGTTTTTGACACCGGCTTCCATCTGGGACTGGAGGACGGATGGGTAGGACTTCTTGTTTGCGTAGAAGTAGGTGCAGACCTCGGTGGTGATGGTGAATCCGGGAGGCACTGGGAGGCTGATGCGGGTCATTTCCGCGAGATTGGCGCCTTTTCCGCCGAGGAGGGCCTTCATGGAACCGTCGCCGTCGGCTTTACCGGCTCCCCATGTGTAAACGTATTTGGCGGCTTTGCCGGAGGATTTCGCGGCGGCTTTCTTGGCAGGCATGATGTGTGCTATGTTTGTTATGGTTGGTGTAGAAACGGACGGCGAGACTGGGCCGTAGAGAACTGGCACGGATCACCCCGGTCCGGGGAAGGAGGGGCGGAAGTTATGCACAGGCGCGGGCGAGTCAAACCGGGAGTTTGCACAGGTTCGGACGTGCTTGCTGCGGTGGCTGGGAGCCATTAGGCTGGGTTTGCATGCGTGCCTTTGAATCCATTGCCTTCTTTCTTTTTCTTGCCGGGGTACTGCTGACCGGGGTGTTCGGCACCTGGACGGTGATGGCACCGATGTGGCTGGGAGCGCCGCTGATCTGGGCGTCGGCGGTCCTTGTGGTGGCGACGGCGGGTGGGGGGATTCGGGGGCGACTGGCGACGGTGCCGGCGGGGGCGATGCTGGTGTTTGTGGGGTGGATCGGGTTTCGGGCGCTGACGCACGGGGTGCGGGCGCTGGCGCTGGAGGACGTGTATTTTGCGGGGACTGGGGCGGTGGCGTATTATTTAATGGCGGTGCGGTTTGACCGGCCGTGGCAGCGGTTTTCGGTGGTGAGCGTGTGGGGTGCCTTGATCATGCTGAATCTCGGGCTAGGGTTGTATCAGTGGGCGGGGCATGCGTCGGCGAGTCCTCTGTGGTTCATTGGGCAGCGGCGGCCGGTGCAGGATGCGGTGTTCGGTGGGTTGTTTCCGAACTCGAATCACCTGTGCGGGTTCATGGAACTGGCGGCGTTTCCGCTGCTGGCGCTGGCGTGTTTTTCGAGGGTGCACAGTTTTGTGCGGATGGTGTGCTGGATCGTGTTTGCGGCGGCGGTGACGTGTGTGGTGATGTCGACTAGCCGTGGCGGGCTGGCGTTCGGGGTGGGAGTGGTGGCGCTGGCGGGGATGTTGTTTGTGCTGCGGGCGGGGCGGTCGACGGGGCGGCGGACGAACAACCGGGCGGGGATGGCGGTGCTGACGGGATTGCTGCTGCTGGGAGCGGGTGGCGGCGTGGTGGCGCTGCGGGTGCTGGAGGCGAAGTTCGGCGAGGGCCGGGTGTTTGAGAATCTAAACGGGCGCGGGGGGATGTGGGAACGGGCGATCGAGCAGTGGCAGTTGAGTCCGCTCACGGGGACGGGGGCGAGGTCTTACGAGTATTATGAGCGGTATTTCCGGGACTTGAAGACGAACTGGGTTTTCTGGAGCGACACGGAGATCGACGCGGTGTTTGCGCACAATGACTGGCTGCAGGTGCTGGCGGATTACGGGCTGATCGGGCTGGTGCTGGTGGTGGTGATGCTGCTGGCGCATGCGTGGAATGCGCTGGGATTTCTGCTAGTCGAGACTGGGCATGAACGGGTGCACCGCGGGTTGTTTCCGGATTACCGCGGGTCGCTGGTGGTCGGGGCGCTGGCGGGATTGTGTGCGTTTGCGGTGCACTGTGCGGGAGATTTTCAGATGCACGTGGGGGTGAATGTGGTGACAGCGGCGATCCTGCTGGCGATTCTGGCGAATCCGGGGGAACCTGACGAAAGGCAATCGGGGGTGCCGGTCGAGCGCGGGCAGCGGGCGGCGGGCGGGTTGGCGCTGCTGGGGACGGCGGCGGTGGCGCTGGTGCTGCTGGTGTCTGCGCCGCACCGTGCGGTGGGCGACTATCATTTCCGGCGGTCGGTGAATGTGTTCACGCGGGCAGATGGGCTAGGGGGTTATCTGCAGGCGGCGGCGGGATTTGCGAAGGCGGCGGAGGCGAATCCTGAGGATCCTAATATTTACTTCTACTGGGGGATGGCGGATCTGAAGGCGGCGGACGAGATGCCGGCGATCAGCCGACAGTATGTGGAGAAGGCGATCGAGCATTTCGAGCAGGGCATCCGGCTGTATCCGCCGCATCCGTACATGGCGATGTGGCTAGGGAGGTCGTGCGATGCGCTGCAGAGGTATGAGGAAGCGGGGCGGTGGTTTGAAACGGCGCTGCGCTGGGGGAATGGGTCGCGGGAAGTGCACCACAAGTATGGCGACCACCTTGTGTTCACGAAGCGGCCGGCGGAAGCGCTGCCGCACTTTGTGGCGGCGATGCACCGCTACCCGAGGGAATCGTTAGACCGGATGGAACTGCAGGCGAAGATCAACTACTGCATGGCGGAGGCGAAGCGGAGCAGTGCGCCGGTGCCGGTGCCTGCGGAGACGCCCTGAGGGATCAGAGGCCCCACGCGCCGCCGCCGGGGGTTTCCATGGTGAGGGTATCGCCGGGCTGGACGAGGACGGCGGTGGTGGCAGGGAGCAGTTCGATGTGACCGTCGGCGCGGGTGAGCCACTGACGGCCGGGTGCGCCGGCGGTGCCGCCGTGAAGGCCCTGAGGGCCGGCGGTGCGGTGTTCGGTCAGGAGCGAGACGGTCAGGGGCGCGAGGAAGTGCCATGAACGGATGAGGCCATCGCCGCCGCGATGGAGGCCGGTGCCGCCGGAGCCGTGGCGGAGTTTGAAAGCGGTGATACGGACCGGGTAGCGGCGTTCGATGATTTCGACGTCGGTGATAGCCGTGTTGGTCATGTGCGAGTGGACCCCGTCGAGGCCGTCGTAGGCGGGGCCTGCGCCGGTGCCGCCGCCGATGGTTTCGTAGTGGCCGAATGAGGCGTTGCCGAAGATGACATTGTTCATGGTGCCCTGGCTGGCGGCTTCGAGGCCGAGGGCCTGAATGAGGAGTTCGACGACCCGCTGACTGGTTTCGACGTTGCCGCCGACCACGGCTGGGGACGCGGCGGGATTGTCAGCGAACGGAGGATTGAGGAGACCTTCCGGGAGGATGAGGTTGACGGGATCGAAGAGCCCCTCGTTGAGCGGGAGTGGTTCACCGATCCAGAGACGGAGGACGTAGAGGAGAGCGCTGCGGACGATGGCGGGAGTGGCGTTGCGGTTGCCGGGGTGGACTGGGCCGCTGCCGGAGAAGTCGACGGAGAGACGGCCGCAGTGGATCGTTAGGCGCACGCAGAGGGGGGTGCCGTCGTCCATGGTGCTGGCGGCGTGCCATTCCCTGCCCTCGGGGAACGCGGCGAGGCGGCGGGCCATGGCGCGGGCCGCGGCGGCGGTGATATCGTGGAGACGGCGGGTGGCGGCGGGTAGACCGTGGCGGGAGCAGAGGTCGAGGAAGGCGTCGGCTCCGTGTCGGGCGGCGGCGACCTGAGCGCGGAGGTCGGCGAGATTGTCGGGGATGGCGCGTGACGGCCACGGGTGGTGGCAGAGCAGATCGGCGATGGTGGATTCGGCTAGCCGCTGTGGCGGGATGACAACGCCTTCTTCGGCGAGCGCGCGCGCGGCGGGCGGCATTGAACCGGGAGTGATGCCGCCGATTTCGGCGTGATGGGCGCGATTGGCGGTGTAGCCAGCGAGGGTGCCGTCGGCGGTGAAGACCGGGCAGATGACGGTGACATCCGGGAGGTGGGAACCGCCGCAGGCTGGGTCGTTAGTAATGAAGATGTCGCCGGGTTGCGGGGAGAGGAGGGCGGCGGTGCGGCGGACGCATTCACCGAGAGCACCGAGGTGGACGGGGATGTGCGGGGCGTTGACGACGAGCCGGCCGGCGGCGTCGAGGACAGCGCAGGAGTAATCGAGTCGTTCCTTGACGTTGGTGGAGACGGCGGTGCGGCGGAGCAGCTCGCCCATGGCGTCGGCGATGCCCTGGAGACGGGCGCGGAACAATTCGGAGGCGGCGGCTTCGGCTTCCGGGCTGGCGGCGGGGGAATCGCTAGCGGCTCGGGTGAGCCGCCATGATCCGGCGGTGCCCTTGCGGGCTTCCCAGCCGGGTTCGATGACGAGCGTGCTGAAGCCATCCTGAATGATGTCGGGGCCGTGGAGGACGGAGGCGTCGTCGAAGGATTCGGGCGGCCAGGGCGTGGGCAGCGTGGCGGCGGCGGCGCGGAGGCTGACGAGTTCGACGGCGCGGCCGGATGGCGGCGGGGAGCCGTAGAGACGCGAGTATTCCGCGGTGAAGGCGGGGGCGCAATCGGCGGCGGCTGCGATGGGGATGGTGAGGGCGGAATCCTGACCGGCGAGACGGAGTTGAGCGAAGCAGGTGGCGGTGCCGGGGGCGGCGAGACCGGCGAGCGCCTCGGCGCGGAGATCGGCGAGGATGTTATCCGTTAGCGTCAGGGAATCGTGAAGCGGCTGGAGGATCTGGCGGACGGCGAAGGCCTCGCGGGGGGCGGTGAGGGCACCGCAGGCGGAGAGGAGCCCAGCTTGACGGGAGACGAGGACGCGCTGGATGCCTAACTGGTCGGCGACGGCGCAGGCGTGCTGGGGACCGGCTCCGCCGAAGGCGACGAGCGAGTATTCGGAGGGATCGCAGCCGTCGCGGACGGAGATCCGGCGGACGGCTTCGGCCATGCGGGAGACGGCGACATCGAGGAGACCGCGGAGGAGGGCCTCGTCGGAGGGTGGTGGAGGGAGACCATGGGCGGCCATGCTGGCGCGCAATTCGGCTAGTCTGACGCGGGCGGGTTCGGGGTCGAGCGGGAGCCCTGCCCTGTCCGGGTCGAGCCGGCCGAGGAGGAGATTGACATCGGTGAGGGTGAGCGGGCCGCCGCGGCCGTAGCAGGCGGGGCCGGGATTGGCACCGGCACTGCGGGGGCCGACGGTGAGGCCTTCGGCGGTGACATCGCAGACGGAGCCGCCGCCGGCGGCGACGGTTTCGATGCTGAGGGCCGGGGCGAGGATGACGGAGCGGCCGGTGCGCTGTTCGAATTGATAGAGCGGGCGGCCTTCCGAGCGGGCGACATCGGTGCTGGTGCCGCCCATGTCGAGGGTGAGGACGCGGGGGTCGCGGCAGGAGTTGGCGAGAGCGGCGGCACCGGCGACCCCTCCGGCGGGACCGCTGAGGAGACTGTCGCAGGGCCGGAAGGAGTCGGCGGGGGCGAGACCGCCGGCACTGGTGAGGAAACGGAGCGAGACGTCAGGGCCCATGGCGCTGCGGATGTCGGCGACGAAGCGGGCCATGACGGGGGCGAGGGCGGCATTGACGACGGCGGTCTGGGCGCGCGGCAGGAGACGGATGACTGGGGCGAGTTCGCTGCTGATGGAGATGGCGGTGAATCCGGCGGATTGGAGAATGGCGGCGACGGCGCGTTCGTGCGCGGGATTCACATCGCTGTGGGCGAGGGCGATGGCGGCGGTGCGGCAACCGGCCGCGGCGAGCGCGGCAGCTTTGCTAGCGAGGGCGTCACGGTCGAGCGGCACGATAACCCTGCCGGTGGCGTCGAGACGTTCGGTGACCTCGACGACCTCGCCGTGGAGCGGGGCGTCGCGGTGGTGGCCGAGGGCGAAGAGATCGGCGCGGCGCTGGTCGCCGATGATGAGGAGATCGGGGAATCCGGCGGTGATGAAGAGGACGGGGCGGGCGCTGGTGCCTTCGAGGAGGGCGTTCGTGGCGAGCGTGGTGGCGAGCCGGTATTCCATGGGTGGGAAGGCCGATCCGACGGGCGTGCCGGTGAGCAGGCGTGCGCCGACGACCGGGGCGGGTTCACCGGTGGAGAGTTCGAGGACGTCGCCGGGGGCGGGCGTGAGGTCTGGGCGATCCCATGAAAGGGTGCCGTTCTGCCAGCTTGTTATGGTGGCTGGGGGACCGTCAGCGAAGCGGATCTGCCAGCCGACGAAGCAACCATCGGGGACGTCCCATGGGCGGTCGGGGCGGCAGGATTGCGGGCTGGTGAGGGCGGCGACGCGGGCGCGGAGGATGCCTGAGGAGAGGACCTTGCAGCGTTTGAATTCGCCGGAGGGCGTGAGGGCGGCGCAGTCGGTGAAGGTGCCGCCGCGGTCGGCGGCGAGCCTCCATGCCGATGGGTGTTGGGGTGGAGGCATGGCGGACGGAGCCGCGCTGGCGCGGCACGGAGCCGGCAGGGGCCTTACTGACCGAGCGTTTCGAGCCAGCCGACCTCGACGAGGGAGTCGTTGTAGACCTCGTTGAGTTCAGCGGGGTAGATTTTTTTGGCGGAGTCGAGCCATTCGGCGGCTTCTTCCTTCTTTTCGTTTACGAAGCATTGGGCGGCCTGGGCGAAGTAGAAGGCTGGGGTGGCGTCGTCGTACTGGTCGAAGGTTTTGAGGATGGCTTCGGCTTCGTCGGTTTTCTTCTGCTGGAAGTCACAGATCATGATTTTGAATTTCATGAGTGTGAGGCTGCCTTTGTCCGCGGTGGCTTTTTCCTTGATGAGGGCCTGAAAGCCTGCGCGGGCGGCGTCCCAGTCTTTTTCGACGAAGCTGATTTCTGCGAGATTGAAGCGTGGGTGGAACAATTCGCCGGCGATGCCTTTGGATAGTTCGGCGGCTTTGGTGAAGTGTTCGCGGGCGGATTTGAAGTCGCGCATGCGGGTGAAGACGGCACCGCGGAGATTTTCGACGTAGTGGGACGGGCCGGTGACCTTCGCGACGTCGGTGAGTTTTTCGAGTGCTTCCTGCCAGCGGACGCCGCGGATGTAGGTGCCGACGTCGCCGAGGTCCTTCATGACGGCGGTGCGTTGAGCGGCGGAGAGTTTTTCGAGGCCGGGGATCTGGATATTGGGAGGCGGCTGCGGGGCTGCGGGAGCGGCGGCCGGCGTCGGAGCGTCGGATGGCGCGTCGAGTTTGAGCGGGGCTTCTTCTTCGGTGCCACCGGCGTCGAGCTGGAGTCTGGCACCGGCTGCTGGAGCGGCTGGTTTTGCGGGATCGGTCACTTGTGCGCCGAGGTTGGGCAGGAACGAGAGCGTCAGGCCGGCGGAAAGGAGGAGGGAAGCTTTCATGCGGAGAGGGTTAAACGGGAAACGGGAGTGAAGCAACGGAGGATGCCTCCGATGTCGGGCGGGTGTGTGATCAGGAGGGCGGGAGCTTTTCCTTCACGGCGGCGATGGCGTCGAGCATGATGGCGGCTTCGTCGCGGAGTTTGGCGTCGAGGCTGGTGGCGGCGCGGTTGTGGCGGCGGTGGAGTTCGGCGAGCCGCTGATCGATTTCGAGGGGCGACATGCCTTCGGTGATGCCGCAGAGGGCTTCCGGGGAGGCGGTGGCGTCGATGGATTTGGCGGCGGCTTCGGCCCAGCGTTCGCGGGCACCCTGGGGTTTGGGGTCTGGGGCGGTGGCGCGGCCGGGGGCTGCGGCGGGGCGACGCGGGGCGGATCCGGTCGGCTGGTTCCGGGAAGCGGCGGGCTTGGAGAGCCCGAAGAGGCGTTTGAGGAATTCGATCATGCGTGGGGATGCAGGAGGGATGGTTCACTCGATGCGGAGGGAGTCGAAGGCCTCGCGGCGGGCTTCGACTTCGCTGTCGCTGAGGACACCGGCTCCTTCGTAGGAGATGGCGACCTCGGTGGTTTTGCCGGAGCGTTCGTCGCGGACGGTGGCTTTGACGCGCTGGTTTTCGTCGTAGCGGTAGGTGACGGTGACTTCGCAGCCGGCCGGGCGGTTGGGAGGGACTTTGAGGGCGATGCGGCCGATGATGTCGACGTATTTGGGATCGGAGTCTTCGCCCTGGGTGATTTCGACCTCGATGAGGTTTTCGTTGTCTTCGGAGGTGACGTAGGTCTGGCTCTGCTCGCAGGGAATGGGGGTGTTTTTGGGGATGACGATGGTATTGGCGTAGGTTTCTGCGCCGGTGGCAGCGTCTTCGATAAGGGCGAGGGTGCCGTAGCTGTGGTTACAGACTTCTTCGACGTCTGCGCCTTTCATGGCGAAGAGGGCGGCACCGAGGGCGACGCATTCGTCGACATTGCCGCAGGTTTTGGGTTCGGTGCCGAAGTAATCCTTGAGCATGCGGCGGACGCCTGGCATGCGGGTGCCGCCGCCGACGAGGGCGACGTGGTCGATGTCCTGAGGGGAGAAGCGGACGGAGGCGAGGGCTTGTTCGACGAGGAGGATGGTGCGGGTGAAGAGACGGCTGACGGCGGCTTCGAAGACCTCGCGGGTGAGTTCGATGCGGGCGACGCCGCCGCGCTGGCTGCCGACGGTTTCGCTGGCCTGGCGGAGTTTGGAGAGCATTTTCTTGAGGTCTTCCCCGCTCTGGAGGACGCGGCGGCGCTCGAGTTCATTTTCCCAGAGCCCGACCCCGTGGGCGCTCTGATAGGCGTCGGCGATGAGTTCGAGGATGCGTTCGTCGAAGTCCGAGCCGCCGAGGCGGCCGGCACCTTCGGAGGCGAGGCAGCGGATGCCGTGGTCGTCGACTTCGAGGATGGTGATGTCGAGCGTGCCGCCGCCGAGATCGTAGACCATGATGCGGCCGCGGAGTTTCTGGGCGTGGGCGTAGTAGAGGGCGGCGGCGGTCGGTTCGTTGACGATCCGGCGGACATTGAGGCCGGCGATGCGGCCGGCGGCGAGAGTGGCCTTGCGGGCGAGTTCGTTGAAATTGGCGGGGACGGTGAGGACGGCGTCTTCGATGGGGCCGATGATCTGGGAGCAGTCCCGGCGCATTTTGGCGAGGATGATCGCGGAGATTTCGGCGGGGGTCCAGATGCGGCCGTCCATGGAGACCGTGAATTCCGGATCGTCCATGTGGCGTTTGATGAGCTGGACGGTGCGGTCCGGGTCGCCACTGTCGCGGGCGGCGACGCCGACGAGTTTGACGTCCTCATGGGGGTCGAAATAGACGACGGAGGGCGTGAGGCGTTCGCCGTCGGCATTGGGGACGATCTCGGGATTTCCGTCTGGCCTGATCCATGCGAGCCCCGTGGTGGTGGTGCCGAGATCGATGCCGACGAATTGGGGAGATGATTGCATGCCCGGGTCTTTCCTAACTAATTTTTGGGACGGTATCCGCCGGAGATGGGAAAGTCAAAGTGAACCTGCGGGGCCCTGCGGGTCTGGGGGGATGGCAAGGTCGAGGGGAGGCGGGGGTGAAATTTCTGCGTTGCGGCGGACGTTTCCTCTGCGACGCTGCGACTGAGACGCGTTCTCAGAAGAGAACAGAAGCGAGGAACCCATGACACACGACCCTGCCTGCCATCAAGACGGCTGCATCTGCCAACCGCTTTCGGAAGCGCGGCGTGGGCAGCGGGTGGTGGTGCGGCATCTGCACGGGGGAGCGGAGGATTGCCGGAGGCTGAGGGAGATGGGGTTTCATGAGGAGGCGGAGGTGCGGCTGGTGTGTGCGAGTCCGACGGTGCTGGCGCAGGTGAAGGATGCGCGGGTATGCCTGAGTGGACGGATGGCGGCGGCGGTGCTGGTGGCACCGGTGATGTGAAGGGAGTAGTAATATGAATCGGCGACGCTGTCCGTTGTCCATGCTGCTGCCTGGGGAGACTGGGGTGATTGTGACCTTGCCGGAGGGCGCGCCGAGTTTGACGCGATTGAGGGAGATGGGGTTGCTGCCGGGGACGCGGGTGGAGTTTATCCGGCGGGCACCGATGGGTGATCCTGTGGAGATCGGGGTGCGGGGAGCGCTGTTGTCGCTGCGGGATGCTGAGGCGAGCCTGATCGAGGTGGAAACGGAGAGGGTGGTCGGGAAATGAAGGCGACTGTTTACAGCGAAGGGCTGGTGTATGCGCTGGTGGGGAATCCCAACTGCGGGAAGACGACCTTGTTCAATGCGCTGACGGGACTGCGGCAGAAAGTGGGGAATTATCCCGGGGTAACGATTGAGCGGAAAGAAGGCGAGTTTTATTCACAGCATGGGGTGCGGCTGCGGGTGATTGATCTGCCAGGGGCTTACAGTTTGAATGCGCGGTCGCCGGACGAGGCGATTCTGCGGGATGTGCTGCTGGGGCGGCGGCCGGATACGCCGCGGCCGGACCGGATTGTGTGTGTGGTGGACGCGTCAAATCCGGAGCGGAACCTTTATCTGTTCACACAGATTCTGGAGTTGGGAGTGCCGGTGATTCTGGTGCTGAACATGGTGGATGTGGCGGAGCGGAACGGGTTGCGGTTTGATGTGGAGCGGCTGGCGGAGCGGTTCGGGGTGCCGGTGATTCCGATGGTAGCGAGTCAGAAAAAGGGACTGGTGGAATTGAAGGTGGCGATGAGCCGTCAGGAACTGCCATCGCCGAAGCCATTGCTGGACGCGATGCCGGTGCCGGTGCGTGGGGCGCTGGTGCGGGCACGGGAGAATCTGGCGGCGGCGGGGATTGTGGCGGCGACGGCGTCCCCGCTGGAGCCGCTGTATCTGATTTCCGGGCACGATCCGACGCATTACGGGATTGCGCCGGCGGCGGTGGCGATGATCCAGTTAGGGAGGGAACAGCTGGAGCGCGAAGTGCCAGGATGGGAGGATCGGCTGGTGGCGGCGCGGTACGATGCGATTCATGCGGCACTGGAGAGCGTGGTGCGACGGCCGGAGAGTGCCTCGGCGACATTGACGGACAAGCTGGACACGGTGCTGCTGCACAAGGTGTGGGGCTGGCTGGCGCTCGCGGGAACGCTAGGGTTTCTATTCTACCTGATTTTCTCGGTCGTGGAGATTCCGGTGGGGTGGATTGAGAGTGGGTTTTCGGCGCTGACGGCGAAGATCACGGGGACGTCGGAAGTTCCGGGCTGGATGCCTGACGGTGACTTGCGCAGTCTGGTGACTGACGGGGTGATTTCCGGGGTGAGCGGGGTGATTGTTTTCCTGCCGCAGATTCTGATTCTATTCTTCTTCATCGGCTTCATGGAGGACACCGGTTACATGGCGCGGGTGGCGTTTCTGATGGACCGGATCATGAGCCGGGTGGGATTGACCGGGAAGAGCTTCCTGCCGATTCTCGGGTCGCATGCGTGCGCGGTGCCCGGGGTGATGGCGGCGCGGACGATTGAGAGTCCAAGGGACCGTTTGATCACGATTCTGGTGGCTCCCCTGGCGGCGTGTTCGGCGCGATTGCCGGTGTACCTGCTGCTGATTGCGGCGCTGGTTCCGGGCAAGGTGGTCCCTGCCCCGATGAAGGCAGGGATCCTGACAGGATTGTACGCGGCGGGGATTGCCGGGGTGTTCTGTTTTGCGTGGCTGTTCAACAGGAAGCTGCTGCCGGGCGCGCCGTCGGCGATGATTCTGGAATTGCCGGCGTACAAGATGCCGTCGTTCGGGAACATTGCCAGGCAGATGGCGGGACGCGCGTGGATGTTCATCCGGCGGGCGGGCACGGTGATTCTGGGGCTTTCGATTCTGCTCTGGGGGGCATCGACCTATCCGAAACTGCGGAATGCGGACGGCTCGCTGTCGGAAGATAAATCGGCCGCGCTGGCCCACAGTGCGGCGGGACGGCTCGGGCATGCGATCGAGCCCGTGATCCGGCCGATGGGAGCGGACTGGAAGATCGGGATCGGGCTGATCTCGTCGTTTGCGGCGCGCGAGGTTTTTGTCAGCACGATGAGTGTGATCTACAACGTCGAGGCGGAGGACGACGATGACGGGACGCGGCGGCTGCGCGACCGGCTGGCGGCGGAACGGAGGCCCGACGGGACCCCGGTTTACACGCCGGCGCTGTGCGCATCGCTGATGGTGTTCTTTGTCTTTGCGATGCAGTGTTTGAGCACGATTGCGGTGGTGAGGCGGGAGACGCACTCGTGGAAATGGCCCCTGTTTCAGCTGGCCTATATGACCGGGACAGCATGGCTGTTAGCGACGGCGGCGTACCAACTGATTAGCACCCTGTCGTCATGAACGGGGAATGGCAGAGCATCACAGCGGCCGCCGTGGTGGCGGGAACGGCCCTGGTGTTTCTTGTCAGGATAATCCGCCGGCGGGGTGCGGGCGGGCGGCCGGGATGCGGGGGCTGCGGCGGCCGCCACTGTGCGCCTCCGGTGCGGAAGAGTCAGTGAACGGCGCGGGGCCGCGGAGTTTCAGACCCACTGCGGGAGATTGAGATCGAAGGGCGGGATCGGGACGATGTAGATCTGGCCGTCGTCCGTCTGAGCGAAGTAGGCTCCTTCGGCGCGGCTGTCCTGGCTGACGGTGTGGCAGGAATTGTAAGGAAATTCGGCACCGGGTTCGAGACGGGGGAACTGGCCGATGACGCCATCGCCTTCGACGACGATGACCTCACCGTTTTTCTGGCGGACGACCCATTTGCGGGCGCGGACGGTGACGGTGTGAGCCGAGCGGTTCCTGATGGTGATGTAATAGACGAAGGGGAACGGCCGGTCGTCGGGCGCGTCGAGCCCGGGCATGTAGAGGACCTCGTCGACACTGGCCTCGAGACCTGGTAGTTCCTTGAAATAGTGATTCACCGATTCGCCGGGTAAACGAGGGCGCGCTTGAGGTCAATGGAATCTCCCGCGAACGGTCGGCGCATGAAGCCAGAGTTTTCTAGTCCACCGGTCGCCCTCACCATTGCCGGGAGCGATTGCTCGTCCGGCGCGGGGATTCAGGCGGATCTGAAGACATTCAGTGCGTTCGGGGTTTACGGGCTGACGGCGGTGACCTGTGTGGTGGCGGAGATTCCGGGCAAGGTGTCGAAGATTCTGCCGGTGACGCGTCCGGTGCTGGAGGAGCAGTTGCGGTTGCTGCTGGCGGGATTTCCGGTGGCTGCGGTGAAGACGGGGATGCTTTACAGCCGTCCGCTGATCGAAGCGACGGCGGCGGCCCTTGGGACGATAGGGCGGAGCGGACGGGTGCCGCTGGTGGTGGATCCTGTGATGGTGGCGACGAGCGGCGATCCATTGATGCAGCGGGCGGCGGTGCGGACTTGTGCGCGTCTGCTGTTTCCAATAGCGACGCTGCTGACACCGAATCTCGATGAGGCCGCGGTGCTGCTGGGTCGAACGGTGACACGGGTCGGGGAGCTTGCGGCGGCGGCGCGGGAACTGCGGGAACGGTGCGGCTGCGCGGTGCTGCTCAAGGGCGGTCACCTGCGCGGGAAGACGGCGGTGGACGTGCTGGCCGACGACGATGGCGAGCTGGAACTGACGGCTCCGTACGTGGCTGGAGTGGCCACCCATGGAACGGGCTGCACGTATTCCGCGGCGATTGCGGCGGGGCTGGCGGCGGGAGTCCCGCTGAGGACCGCGGTGGCGGATGCCAAGGCATTTGTGAGTGGAGCGATCGCGCGGCCGTTCCGCTGGAACGCGGCCGGTGCCCGGGTGGACGCGCTCAATCATTCTGACGCGCCGACGCTCCCGGGGCGCTGAGCAGCCTCCAAAGAGTCGCGGATTTTATCACTGGCGGGCGGCAGACGGGCGGCGCATGGTGCCACTTGTTTCCGTCGGCGCGTCCGGCATTTTCAATTCGACATGACTTCTCAGGAAATCTTCGACGGCCTCGCCGTCATTGCCAGTCTCGTGCTCATCGAGGGTCTTCTTTCCGTGGACAACGTGCTGGGCATTGCGGCGCTCGCGCGCGGCCTGCCGCCGGACGATCAGAAGAAGGCGATCCGGCTCGGGATGGCGGGGGCCTATCTGTTCCGCGTGCTGGCGCTGCTGGCGGCGACGTGGCTCATTAGCAATACATGGGTGCGCTGGCTCGGGGCCGGCTACCTGATTTACCTGATGGCGTCGCACCTATGCGAGGAGCATGCGGTCGAGGAAGCCGACGGCTCGGCTGGCAGTGGAGACGCAGGTGCGCCGGGCAAAGCGGCCATATCAAAGGCTGGCCTGGCCGCAGTGCTGGTGCAGATCGGTCTGATGGATCTTAGTCTGAGCATCGACAATGTCATCGCGGCGGTGGGGCTCAGCGAGAAGCGACCGGATGGATCGCATATCATGTGGCCGATTTATGCGGGCGTCGGGTTTGCGATTCTGGCGCTGCAGGCGATTGCGCCGCACGCGGTCAAGCTGCTGAAGCGGTTCCCGATTCTCGAGCCTGCGGCCTTTGTGCTCATCGGGTATGTCGGCTGCATTCTGCTGGCTGAGGAAGCCTGGCCGCTGCTGCATTCCGGGCACAAACTGCACGTCGAGTCGTGGCAGAAGTTCATCGGCATCATCCTGATTGTGTTTATCGCCTTTCTGTATTCGAACAATCGCGGCCTGCAGCGCCTCCTCAATCCTGTGTTTGCCATCGCGCGGCCGGTGATGAAGGGATTTGCGCGGTCGGTTGAAATTGTTTTCCTGCCCTTGAGCCTCACCGTGAAGGCCATCACAGGCATTTTCCGCAAAACGACGGCCGCTTGAGTGCGCGCCAATTTCCCGAAATCATCCAGCTATGTTCATTGATCACATCCGCATTCTAGCTCAGGCCGGCGACGGCGGCGACGGTGCGGTCAGTTTCCGCCGCGAGAAGTTCATCCCCCGAGGCGGCCCGGACGGCGGCGACGGGGGCAAGGGCGGCGACGTCGTTCTTCGTGTCGATCCGCACATCGACAACCTGCGGCCGTTTTTCTACAATCCGAACCTCAAGGCCGAGCATGGTGCAAAAGGCGGGTTCCGTCTGCGCAGCGGCCGCAGCGGCGAAGACCTTGTGGTTCTCGTGCCGCAGGGAACGCTAGTGTACCGCGACAAGACGGCGGACGTTCCGGCCGATGACGGCGCCGCGGACGCTTCCGGCGATGACTTTCTGGTGGATGAGGAAGAAGGCGGTGAGACCGAAGAGGCAGCCACGGTGCGCCGGTCGCTCAAGGAACGGATTGATGCCGGTCACGAGCTGGAACTGGCGGCCGACCTCACAGAAATCGGTCAGGAATTCATCCTCTGCCGCGGCGGCAAGGGCGGCAAAGGGAACAACAACTTCAAGACACCGACGCACCGGGTGCCTTACGAGTTCACCCCCGGCGAAGAGGGTGAGGGCGGGCACTTCTATTTCGAGCTGCGGCAGATTGCCGACGCGGGGTTTGTGGGTTTTCCCAATGCGGGGAAGAGTTCACTGCTCACGCAGCTGAGCGCGGCTCGTCCGAAAGTGGCGGCCTATCCGTTCACGACACTGCATCCGATGGTGGGCGTCATCGAGTACCCCGAGTACAAGCGCGTGGTCGTAGCGGACATTCCCGGGCTGATCGAAGGCGCGCACGCGAACATCGGGCTGGGGCATGAATTCCTGCGGCACCTGCTGCGCTGCCGCTTTCTGCTGTTTGTGGTGGATACGGCGGGCAGCGAGGGCCGCGATCCATGTTCCGACCTGACGATTCTGCGCAAGGAGATCTCGCTTTACGATGAGAGCCTTGCGAAGCGTCCGTGGATCATTCTGGCAAACAAGACGGACCTGCCGGAGGCGGTGGACAATCTCGCGGCGATCAAGGCCCGGTTTCCGAAGATCAAGGTCCTGCCGGTTTCCGCGCAGGAAGGCGACGGGATTGCCGCGCTGAAGACGGAATTGCTCAAACGCGTCCATGGCAGCGCGCGCAGTAAAAAAGCCTGAGGGCCCGCCATCGGCTAGCCGCGACCGTCTTTCTCAGGAACGGCGGTCGTGGAACATGTCGCGGATCGGGAGCAAGGATACGCATCCGGAACTGGCCGTGCGCCGCCTGCTCACGGAAATGGGGCTGCGCTACCGGCTGCACCGGCGCGACCTGCCGGGAAAGCCTGACATTGTCTTCGGTCCTCGGCGGCTGGTGTTGTTTGTCCACGGGTGTTTCTGGCACCGGCACCGGGGTTGCCGTTTGGCGTCCACACCGTCGGGGAACGCAGCCTTCTGGCAGACGAAATTCGATGCGAACACAGCTCGCGACCGACGGAACACCGCGGCCCTGAAGCAGGCGGGATGGCGCGTAGCGGTGATCTGGGAATGCGAAACGCGGCAGCCGGAACGCCTCGCCCGGCGCTTGCAGCGGCTGCTGCCCGTGGTCTCAGTGTCGGCATGAAACCCTACGAGGAACTTTCCGCCCGCTTCCGCGAAGCCGCCCGCATCAAATCCATCCAGGCGGTCCTCGGGTGGGATCAGGAAACGTTCCTCCCTGACAAAGCAGCCGCGTGGCGCGGCGAGCAGCTCTCGTGGCTTGCCGGGGCGCACCACCGTCTCGTGACCGCACCGGAAACGGCGGCGGGCATCGACGCCTGTGAAGCCGCCGGATTTGCCGCGGACACGGTCGAAGCCACTAACGTGCGCGGCTGGCGACGGGATTACGACCTCGCGGCGAAGCTCCCCTCGGCATTCGTGGAGGAACTTTCCCGCACCACCTCGGAGGCAACTCACGTGTGGGCCGAGGCCCGCCGCCGTTCGGATTTTGCGCACTACCGCCCGATGCTGGAAAAACTGGTGACGCTGACCCGGCAGAAGGCTGATTTGCTAGGCTGGGAGGCGTGCCGTTACGACGCACTGCTCGACGAATACGAACCCGGCGCACGCACCGCGGACATCAGCGCGCTCTTTGCCGAACTCGCGCCTCAGATCGCCGCACTGGTCGGCCCCGCCACGGAGGTTTCCGCGCGGATTCCGGCGGATCTGCTGACGGGACACTATCCGATTGCCGCGCAGCAGGCCTTCAACCGCGAGGTCGCCGAAGCATTCGGATTCGACTTCTTCGCCGGGCGGATCGACACGACCACGCATCCGTTCTGCACCAGCCTCGGACCTGAAGACACTCGGCTGACGACCCGTTATGACGAAGCGGATTTCCTGTCGTCGCTTTATGGCGTGCTCCATGAAGCCGGGCACGGCCTTTACGAACAGGGGCTGAACAAAAGCGAGTGGAGCCTCCCCGCGGGTGACGCCTGCTCGCTGGGCATTCATGAGAGTCAGAGCCGTCTCTGGGAAAACCACATCGGCGGCAGCGAAGCGTTCTGGAATCACTGGCTGCCGCGGGCGGCCGTGCATTTCCCTGGCCTAGCCGCCTTCACACCGCAGCAGGTCGCGGCCGCGGCGCGGCGGGTGTCCCCGAGTTTCATCCGTGTGGATGCAGACGAGGTGACGTACGACCTGCACATCATTCTGCGGTTCGAGATCGAGAACCTGCTGATCAACGGCGGGCTCGAAGTCAAGGATCTGCCAGAGGCATGGAACGCGCGGTTCCGGGAACTGACCGGACTCACCGTGCCCGACGACGCCCGGGGCTGCCTGCAGGACATTCACTGGAGTTTCGCCGGCTTCGGGTACTTCTGCACCTACACCTTGGGGAACCTCAATGCCTCGCAACTGATGCGGGCCGCACGGCGCGACGATCCGGGACTCGATAGCTCGCTGGCGTCCGGGCAATACGCCCCGCTGCTGAACTGGCTGCGCAGCCGGGTTCATGCGCATGGCCGCCGCTGGTCCGCGCCCGAACTGATGCGCCACGCCACCGGCGAACCCACCCGTGCCGACTATCATCTCGAATACCTGCGCGCGAAATTCCTAGCGTGAAGCAGGGACCGGCGGAAGCTTCAGCTGTAGCGCAGGGCCCGCTCGATTTCCCTGAGTCCGCGCGTCATGGGAACGCTGCGGCCGCTTTGAAGGATGACCACATGGTCGCCTTTGAAGAGCGGCTGCAGCTCGCGCACATGGTCGAGATTGACAATCGCGCCGCGGCTGACACGGAGAAATCGGGTAGGATCCAGTTGCGCCTCCAATTCAGAGAGCGTCTCCCGGATGACATGCTCGCGGCCCTCGGAGTGAACGACCACGTAATTGCCCGCGCTTTCGATGCACTCGATGTCCGCAGCCTTCACAAAGGTGATTTTCTCACCGTTCTTCACTGGAAGGCGGCTGAGATGGCGGGCGGATCGCTGCTCCAGCAGACCGAGCAGTCGGCGGGTTTCCGCTCCCGCGTCGCGGCGCGCATGCAGGTCGCGGGCACGTTGCACGGCTTCGCTGAAGCGGGCGGGCTTGAAGGGTTTCAGCAGATAATCGAGCGCATGGGCATCGAAGGCGCGCAGCGCGTGCTGGTCCCATGCAGTCGTGAAGATGACCGTAGGCAGGTGCGCGGGATCCAGTGCTTCCAGCACGCCGAATCCATCGAGCCCGGGCATCTGGATGTCGAGGAAGAGCAGATCCGGACGGTGTTCAGCAACAGCGGTGACGGCGGCGGGACCGTCTTCGCATTCCGCGACAACCTCGATGTCAGGGTGACTGCGGAGAAGATGGCGGACGCGCTCGCGGGCAAGCGGTTCGTCATCGGCGATGATGGCGCGAAGGGTCACGGGAGATGCCATGGCAGCGAAAGCGTGATGCAGGTGCCGCCGCGGGGCGCGGCCGCAATCGTGAGGTGCTGCGCGTCGCCGTAAAGCGCGCGGAGCCGGTCTCTGGTGTTAGCAAGTCCGATGCCGCTGCCCCGGGCCGGACGGCCGGGATCAAATCCGATGCCGTCATCGCAAACCGTCAGGATGAGGCGGTCCCCTTCCCTGCGCGCGTCGACCGAAACCTTGCCGGGTCCTGGGCGCGGTTCGAGACCGTGGCGCACCGCATTCTCGACAAGCGGCTGCAGCACCAGCGCGGGGACCAGCGCGGCACGGCATTCGGCGTCTATCGACTCGTTGAATTCAATGCGTTCCCCGAACCGCGTGCGTTCAATGCTCGTGTAGAGTCCTAGCAGTTCCAGTTCGCGGGTAAGCGTGATTTCATGACTGCCGGTCCCCTGGAGCGATGCGCGCAGCAGTTCGCTGAGGCTTCCGATCATCTCGTCGGCAGCGTCAGGGCGGGAGTGGACCAGCGAAGCAGCCGCATTGAGGGTGTTGAAGAGAAAGTGCGGATTAATCTGGAGCCGGAGCGCATCGAGTCGTGCCCGGGACAGGCTAGCTTCGAGTTCAAGCGTGCGGCGCTCGCGCTGACGAGACCGCCGGAGAAAGGCTAGCGCGCAGGTCATACTGACGACGCCCCCGTAGATGACAGTGTCGATGACCGTGCGGAATCCGAATGCCCCGAATCCGTTGCGCGGGCGGCCGGGTTCGTCTGGACGGCCTTGTCGGCCGGGCGGGCGTCCCTGCCGTGGCGGCCCCGGGCCATCGTTGCGGTACGCCCCTGGCGGCGGTCCTTGGAACTCGCGCGGGCGTTCACCACCGTCGCGGGGCGGCGGTCCTTGAAAGTCACGCGGGCGATTCCCTCGTTCCCCCATTTCCGCGGGCGGGCCGGGGATGTCGCGGGGCCGTTCGGCATCCCGGTATGGCATGCGTTCCGACGTGTACAGGTGGCAGGCCATGACCGCCGTCGTGCAGCCGAGCACGTGAGCACCGAGACTCCATGCCAGCGGAGTCTCGCGATGGAGCAGCCAGCGGGTCATTCCCCATGTCAGGGGAAGCAGCAGTAACCAGGGCATCCAGAAGACCGATGAACGCCGCAGGGCTTCCGTCCATTCGAGCGAACCCGTGAGTACAAACTGCGCGGCGAAGAACGTCACGAGCGCACCCCACACGGACGCCAGCACCACAAAGGCGAGCACCAGGGATTTCCATGAACGGAGCGCAGTCATGACCGTGGAATCTATCACCGACAGCGCCCGCCGGGCAGGGATTCCCGGCGGGCGCCATGGGCTTCAGGGTTGGGAAGCGGGAGCGCTGCTGAAACGCTTACTGACCACCAGGAGGGCGGCCCGGACCACGTCCGCCGCGTCCGCCTTTCGGACCACCTTCCGGACCGCCGGGAGGGCGGCCGCCAGGATCACCCTGGCCGCGACCACCTGCACGCGGGAGCTTGAGGGAACCGTCTTCAATGGCAGTGGCCACCGCTGCCTGTTCGGTTTCATCGATCGTGCCGCTCTTGTCCTTGTCATGAGGTGCCAGGGATTCGAAGAGCTTCGCAGCTCCGGTCGCCGCACGCTTCCCGTTAGGCTTGCCGCCTTTGCCACCTTCCGGTCCACCAGGGGGCTTACCACCTTTGCCACCGTCAGGTCCACCAGGAGGACGGCCGCCGGGAGGCCCCATTTCGAGGGAACCGTCTTCGATGGCCGCCACGACCTTGTCGAGTTCCGCAGCCTCAAGCTTGCCGCTCGTGTCGGCATCGAAAGCGGCGAGGGCCGCATAACGCTTGCTGAGTTCCGCGGCAGCTTCCGCTGGCGAAGGAGGTGCCGGACGGTCGCCGCCTTGTCCGCCGGGACCGCCGGGCCCGCGTCCGCCGGGGCCTTGAGCGATGGAGAGGCTCAGTGATGCGCCGAAGAGCGCGGAAGCGATGATCAGGGTTGTTTTCATTGTCTTGGTTTGGGTTGGGTTTGTTTGTGCAGCGGATAGTTCCGCTGATGGCCACAGGATGCCACAATCCGCGCATTCGGCGCTTCGTTTGAGACGAATCGCAGGTTTCGCGGGATGAAACCGCCTTGGGCCGGGGATGAAACGGCCCGCCCTCGTGCCGTCACGGCACCGGAACCAGCCAGATGGCGTCCGCATGCACGAAGCCATCGCCACCTTCCGCCGTGAGTGTCACAGAGACGGATTCGCCAGCCTTGACGGTGACGCTGCCGATGCTCTGGAATCCATCCGGGCGGTCCGCTGCCTTGCGTTGATTGATCCTGACATCCCGTCCGCTGACCGTGACACGGGCGTTCGTGGCCCGATTGGCATGCGGTGCCCACTTCATCCGGACTTCCCATGTGCCACCGGTCGGCAAAGTAGCCACAAACCGCGCCGTCGCATCGCTGCCCTGCGGAGCGTAACGGTAGCCTTTGCCCACGAATCCCGGGAGCCCGCTGGCCTCGGTCCACGGGCCGCTGCACGCAGCCTGACTGTCATCCACCACTACCCCCGGCAGCGATTTCGGATCCAGCCCGCCCGCGGCCCGCTTGGCCACCACCGGTGGTTTCCACCCCGGAGGCACCGCAAGAGGCTCGCGGAGCGACGCCCGGCGCGCACCTCCCGGCTGCCGCCAGAGTTCCTTGAGTTCATCGAGGTGGCTCTGATAGACACCTCGCGGTGTCGTGCCCCGCGTGACGGCCACCCATGCGGCCTTGCCGACGACTTCACCCATCATTCCACAGGTACGCATGACCCTGACTGTTCCTAACGCCTCATGAGTGACACTGATGCAGCGTCCCGCCATGAAGAGGTTGTCGACATCCTTCGAATAGAGGCAGCGGTAAGGAATCGGATAGCCATTTTCCCGGTCCACACCCTTCCCGAACTGCGCCCGGCTGATGAACGGGTTGTCAGGAAACTTTTTCGCATACTGTTCCTTGGGGTAATGCAGATCAAGATCCCACGTGGTCGGGACACACCCGTCGGGAAACGGCCGCTTCTCCACGATGTCGCGATCCGTGAGGACGACATCACCCTGAAGCAGGCGGCTCTCCCGGGTACCCCCGATCGCCGCAACCCATGACAAATGAGCGTCAGGGTTCGCCGTGCGGCGAAGCGTTCCAAAGGCCCCGTAGACGGCCCTCAGGTTCCAGTCGCGCGTCAGTTCAAGGTCGTTGAGCGGATGCCGGTCGAAGCCGCTTTCCCAGAACCACTCGCCTTTGTGAAACAGGGATGCCGTCTTCTCGGCCTTGCGGGTCGGCGGAAAATCACCCGGCTCGAGCTGGAGCGCCCACGGGGTATCAGGCCACGGCGAGGGCGTCGCAGATGGCTGCCAGCTCCACATGTTGCTCATGCCGAGATGCCCCTTTTCCAGCATCGTGAACGAGGCACCGGCTAGGGCTCCGACGGATCCATGCCCGGTGCAGTCGGCAAAGAGCTTGCCGCGGAAACGCACTTCACGCCCACTCCGTGTATCAAGCGCAGTCACGCTGCGGATCATGCGGTGCCCGGACAATGATGCATCACCCTGTACCGCAGCGATGACGTGATGATTGAGAAACAGAGCAATGCCGGACTCGGCCCGGATCGCGGCCTCCTTGCGCGCGTCGCCATACTCGTCCACCTCACCGGGGGAATTGGCAGCATGATCGGCAAATTCCTCGATGATCTCTCCAAGATGCGGATAAAGCCCGCGCATGGTACCACCTTGAGCCCAGACCTGAATCTCGCTGGATCCATTGCCGCCAAGGACGGGGCGGTTCTGCAGCAGCGCCACTTTAAGCCCCTGCCTCGCCGCAGCAATGGCCGCCCCCATGCCGGAATAACCACCACCGCAGACGACAAGATCATACTCCTCCGACTCCGGCGTCTGTTCAGGAAGCCCTAGGAGCCTGCGCCGATCCGAGAGGGTCGCCGGCGGCACTGCATTGGCATCGTTAGTTAGATAAATGGCATCGCAGCGCCCGTCGAACCCGGTGAGGTCGTGAAGGGCGATCGCTGCGTCCCCAGCCGGAAGCTCCACGGTCCCACCGGGCTGCCAGTGCCATCCACCACTGGTGCCGAACGTCTCGGGAAGCACCTTGCCGTTAATGAGCAACGAGAACTTTCCCGGAGCACCTGGCGCCTGCCACGGCGAGACCCAGTCCTTTGTCCGGACAAACACCCGCCACTGCCCGGCCTCCGGAATCCTGACTTTCGCGGCAGCATCAGCAACCGGTCTTCCCAGCCCGTGCGCCAGTAGATAGGGCGATCCCATGATCTCGATGAACTGGGTGTCGAGTGTCCAGCCGCCATGACTTGCAAAGCTCTCGGCTTCGACAAGGATTTCAGCGGCTCTGGCAGCTGCCGGGAGCAGCAGGAGGGAAAGGATCCGGAGGGGCTTCATATAGTCAGGATTAATTTATTGGGACACCCGACGGCCGGATCACCACCACATCATCCTCCCGTGTGATACCCTGCCATTCCTGCGAAACCAGCTTGAGCAGCCGCACCTCGCAGTCACCCAGCGTCGGCCGTGACATTTCGCTCCATCGATAGGCAGGCTCTGGCTTCGCAAGGTAGGCCGCAAGGTCCGCCCGGGAGAACGGAGCACTCACCGCAATCGCAATCGCGCACAGGAAAGCTTTTGGAAAATAGATCGGACGCATGGAACAAGCCCAATAGCGCCTCCCCCCTGCCCTGTCACGCCCGTTCCTCGACGTGACTGTGCCCGGGCCGGCTACTCACCGGACCCGGGCACAGCGTTTTGCAGCAACCCCCGAATTTTACGCGGGACACCACCCGAGCTCAGGCCCCGTGGTATCCTTCTTCGCCGTGCTCGGCGACGTCCAGACCCTGCGTTTCCGCTTCTTCACTGGCGCGTAGCCCGATCGTGAACTTGATCGCATACGCCAGAACTGCTGTGACCACCACGGACAGCACAATCGTGCCCGCGCAGATGATCACGTGATTCACCAGCAGCCCGGAACTCGCCTTGCCGTCCTCACCGAAGAACTTCGCGAGGCCGTTCACCTTGGCGTAGGCATCCGAGATAAGGTTCGGATTCACTTTGCTATCGGCAAAGACCGCAGTCAGGATGGCGCCGAGCGTGCCGCCGACACCGTGAATGCCAAAGGTGTCGAGCGAATCGTCGTACCCGATCAGGGCCTTCAGCTTGGTGCACGCGAAGAACGGCACAATGCCAGCCAGTACACCCATGATGAAGGCCGACTTGGCAGTCACGAATCCAGCCGCAGGAGTGATCACGACGAGACCAGCAACCGCCCCGGAGCAAAGTCCAAGAACGGAAACTTTCCCTCGGGTGACACCCTCAAGCACACCCCACACGAAGCAGGCCACCGCCGCAGCAATCGTCGTCGTCATGAACGCCGTGGCAGCAAGCCCATCAGCAGCCAGTGCGGAACCCGCATTGAACCCGTACCACCCCACCCAGAGCATCCCGGTCCCGACCATGCACAGAACCATGCTGTGCGGAGCCATCGGCTGCTTGCCGAATCCATTGCGCTTGCCGAGGATCAGGCAGAGTACCAACGCCGACCATCCAGACGTCATGTGCACCACCGTACCGCCGGCAAAGTCAATCCCAGGCGTCGAAGCGCCACCGTTCCAGACGCCATTGAACTTGCCGTCAAAACCCCAGACCATGTGCGCCATCGGGAAGTACACGAGGAACATCCACGCCCCGACAAACGTGATGATCGCCGCAAACTTCATCCGCTCGGCAATCGCGCCGATAATGAGCGCCGGTGTGATGATCGCGAACATCAACTGGTACATCGCAAAAGCAGCATGCGATGGCCATCCTGTGTAGTTCGCATTCGGCGCACCGCCCACCCCTTCAAGGAAAGCATACTTCATCGAACCGAGGTAACCCGCCCACTTCGGAGTTGCCGCAGGATCGTGCTCGCCGAACACCAGCGAGTACCCGCACGCAAACCACAGGATCGTCACCAGCCCGGAAATCATCAGACATTGGGCCATCACAGACAGGATGTTCTTCGAGCGGACAAGTCCTCCGTAGAACAGCGCCAGACCCGGCAATGTCATGAAGAGCACCAGCGCCGCGCAGATCATGATAAAGGCGTTGTGACCAGGCCCGGGCTTTCCAGCCAGTGGTCCGGTCGCCGCAACGTTGTCGAAATACGCCGTGACATCCTTTTCAAAGGCCGTCGGCTCAGCTGCCGGCACCGCTGCCGGCGTTGCTTCAGCAGCCGCAGGCACAGCCTCCGCCGCAGCCGGGGCCACCTCGGCCGCGACCGGCGCAGCTTCAGCAACTGGCGGCACTGCGTCCTGCGCCTGCGTCACCAGCGTGCCGAATTGGGCGCACACCACTAAAGTGAGAAGTCGGAAAATCGATTTCATGGATTGATTGGAAGTTCTCCTTGGTTTGTCAGGTTCACACAGCTGCCTCATCGCGCTCCTGGGTCCGGATGCGCACCGCCGATTCGACAGGGGAAATGAACACCTTGCCGTCGCCGATCTTGCCGGTCCGGGCTGCCTTCACGATCGCATCGACCGCACCGGCGACACGATCGTCAGAGGTCACCACCTCCACTTTGATCTTGGGAAGAAAATCGACCGTGTACTCGCTGCCCCGGTAAATCTCAGTATGGCCCTTCTGACGCCCGAATCCCTTGACCTCGGTGACCGTCATGCCTTCGATCCCGATCTCGTGGAGCGCTTCCTTCAGGTCCTCCAGTTTGAAGGGTTTAATTATCGCTTCGATCTTCTTCATGGATGATGGGTGGTTGGTTGCTGTAAGGCCGTCCGGCAGTGTCCGGAACCGGCAGATGGGGTGAATTAGCATGCACCGTGCCAGGCCACTGCATGTGCCGGGAATTTTTTTTCCAACGTTTGCGATTGATTCGCTGACAAATGCGAAAAGGCGACATATAGTCACAGGCTATGCCAGACGCCGAAACCAGCCTCCGCCAGCTTGCCGCCTTGAAGAATCTCGGGGAGAAAACCGCCCAGTGGCTTCTCGATGCCGGAGTCAAAACAAAGTCGGAACTGGCCAAACTCGGCGCCATCGAAGTCTGCCGCCGCATGCTCCAGGTCGGTCATCCCGTTTCAGTCGTCGCCGCCTACGCCATCGAAGGCGCCCTCACCGACACCCACTGGAATGAAATTCCCGCCTCGAAGAAACTCGAACTGCAGCGCCTCTTCGCCATCATGAAGCGCGAACTCGGACCAGTCGAAATCAAGCGCGCACCCCGCAAAAAAGCCGCTCCGAAATCACCGCCGAAACCCGCAAGCGGCCGCTGACCCAACCCTGATCTCCCTTATCCGCCTCGGGCTCCCGTGCAGCATCGCACCGGAGCCCGTGCTTTTTCTCATGCGAAAAGCGCAAGAATTACTGGTTTCCTTCTCCAGAAAGCGCCAGATTCAGCGCAAATCCTCATTCTCTCCCCCTCTCACCCAAGTCCTCCCATGCCAGCCAAAGCCAAAAAAACCTATCAGAAAGTGAATGTGGCCATCGTCGGCCTCGGGTTTGGCGCCGAATTCATCCCGATTTATCTGCGCCACCCGAAGGCAAACATGTACGCCATCTGCCAGCGCACCCAGGCCAAACTCGACGCCATCGGCGACGCCTTTGAAATCGAAAAACGCTACACAGACTTCGCCGAAATGCTCAAAGATCCGGACATCGATCTGGTCCACATCAACTCTCCCATCCCAGACCACGGCTGGCAGTCCATCGCCGCCCTGAAAGCCGGAAAACACGTCGCCTGCACCGTGCCCATGGCAACCAGCATCGAGGAATGCAGACAAATCGTCGAACTCGTCAAAAAAACCGGCCTGAAATACATGATGGCGGAAACCGTCGTCTACGCCCGCGAGTACCTCTACATGAAGGAACTCAAGGACAAAGGTATCCTCGGAAAACTCCAGTTCGTCCAGGCATCCCACCAGCAGGACATGGACGGCTGGCCCAATTACTGGCCCGGTCTTCCCCCCATGTGGTACGCCACCCACTGCGTCGGCCCAGTCGCCGGTCTCGCCGACGCAGACGCTGAATACGTCAGTTGCTTCGGGTCCGGCACCGTCCGGGAAGAACTCCAGCAGCACTACGGCAGTCCCTTCGCCGTCGAAACCGCCCACATCAAGTTCCGCAACAGCGACCTCTCCGCACGCATCATCCGCAGTCTCTTCGACACCGCGCGCCAGTACCGCGAAAGCATCGACGTCTACGGCGACAAAGTCTCCGTCGAATGGCCGCTCGTCGAACACGAACCCCTCGTGATGCATCGCGCCAAACTCCCGGAACACAAAATCCCCAAACAGATCAAGTCTCCAGACTACGCCAAACGCCTGCCAAAAGCCATCCAGCCGTTCACCACCAAGGGCGTCTACGATCTCGGCAAGAAATCACACCTCAGCTTCGTCCAAGGCGCAGGCCACGGCGGCAGCCACCCGCACCTCGCCCACGAAATCATCAGCGCTCTCGTCGACGACCGCGACCCGTTCCCAAACGCCCGTCAGTCCGCCAACTGGACCTGCGTCGGCCTCTGCGCCCACGAATCCGCACTCAAGGGCGGCCAGATCGTCAAGCTGCCGGCCTTCACGCTGTCGTCCTGACAGCTCAGGGCGGCGCGCCCCCAGATGCCTGCCTTCCCCAAAGTCGCACTGCTCATCGAAACCTCGAACGCCTACGCGCGCGGGTTGCTCGGAGGGATCCAAGCGTACATCCGGGAACACCGCCCCTGGTCGGTGTACCTCGATGAGCAGAGCCGTGGCGATCAACCACCCCGCTGGCTCAAAAAATGGAAGGGCGACGGCATCATCGCCCGCATCGAAAACCCAGCCATCGCCCGCGCCATCGCCGCTTTGGGCATTCCCTCAGTCGATCTCAGCGCCGGAAGACTGCTGCCAGAACTCCCCATGCTCGAAATCGACGAGGCCGCCGTCGGCCGCATGGCCGCCGATCATTTCATCGAACGCGGCTTCCGCCACTTCGCATGGTGCGGCGACCCCCGCTTCGTCTGGTCCCGACTGCGCGGCGACGCTTACGAGGCAGCTCTCAAGGAGGCCGGCCACACCGTCGCACGTTACGAACCGACGCCAGCCTCACGCCGCGATGATGAAGATGCCGGCCTCGAAGCCCTCGGCCAATGGCTCCTCAGTCAGCCGCGCCCTCTCGCAGTCTTCACTTGTTATGATATCCTCGGCCGCGAGGTGCTCGATGCCTGCCGCCGCTTCTCCATCCACGTCCCTGACGAAGTCGCCGTGCTCGGTATCGACAACGATGAACTCCTCTGCTCCCTCGCCTTCCCGCCCCTGTCCAGCGTAACACCCAACGCTCGGCGCACCGGCTACGAAGCCGGCGCCGTCCTCGAAAAACTCATGGCTGGCGAAGATCCAGGAATCCCCGTGCGCCACATCCCGCCAACAGGAATCGCCACTCGGCAAAGCACTGATGTCCTCGCCGTCGAAGACCTCAATGTCGCCAAGGCCGTCCGCTACATCCGCGAACACGCCTGCGAAGGCATCTGCGTGGACGACGTCGTCACGCACGCCGCCCTCTCGCGGCGTCTTCTCGAAACCCGCTTCAAACGGCTCCTCGGACGCAGCCCCCACGACGAAATCACCCGCATTCAGTTGCGGCGCGTCAAGGAACTCCTAGCAGAATCCGATCTGCCGCTTTCCGAAATCGCAGACCGTACCGGCTTCCGCTACGTCGAATACCTTTCCGCAGTCTTCAAAAACAAGACCGGTCGCCCTCCCGGCCATTACCGCGCGGAACACCGGCCCAGACGCAAGGGAAAAGCCTGACTCCTGCCCGCCCGGGAATCATTGACCCCCAGCCACGCGCCCGCTACGCTGCCGCGGAATTCCCCCGCCTGCGCCCCCATCTCCCATGAAACTTTCCGCCTGCGCCATGGCTTGTGCCATCGGCCTCCTGCTCCCGTTTTCCGCAACCGCCGCCGTCGTCATCAACGAAATCCATTACCGCCCAGGCACCGCATTCCCAGAAAACGCCGCACTCGAATTCATCGAACTCCACAACACCGCCAACGCCCCGGCAACCATCGGCGGCTGGAGCTTCACCAGCGGCATCAGCTACACCATCCCCTCCGGCACCATCCTTCCAGCTAACGGCTATCTCGTCATCGCCGCCAATCCGACCGCCGTCTCCACCCAGTGGAATGTGACAGGCATCCTCGGTCCCTGGCTCGCAGACACCGGTCTCGCCAATAACGGCGAACGCATCAGGCTATCCATGCCAGGCACCACCGCAGGCTCTCTCGTGACCGTCGACGAGGTCACCTACGCCAGTGAGGGCGACTGGGCCCAGCGCGTCCGCGAATCAACCTTCAATGGTTGGGACTGGCTCACCGCCGCCAGCGGCGGCGGGGCCTCGCTGGAACTCATCAATCCACTCCACTCCAACGCCAACGGCCAGAACTGGCTCCCTGGCACCGCCCCCGCCGGTGCCACCCCCGGAGCCGTCAACAGCGTCCGCGCCAACAACGTCGCCCCTCTCGTCAGCAGCGTCCGCCACCGCCCGGAAATACCCGCCCCCGGCCAGTCCGTCACCATCACCTGCACGCTGGATGATGAAACTCCGGCCTCCATCACCGCCACCCTCTTCTGGCGCAATGCCACCACCACGTCCCCTGGCCCGTTCCTTGCCGTCCCGATGACCTCGGACACCAGCGGCACATGGACGGCTGCCATCCCCGGCCTCCCTGACAAATCCATCGCCGAATTCTACATCCAGGCCGGAGACGGCACCGCCGCCAGAACATGGCCAGCCCCCGCCGACGGTGCACAACAGGCAAACTGCCAGTTCCTCGTCGACAGCGAAGCACCCGGCCCCTCCGACTCGTTCTATCGCCTCATCCTCACAGCCACCGAAAACGCCGCCTTCGAAAGCCTCGCCTCCAGCACTCCCTCCAGCGACCGCCAGTTCAATGCCACCCTGATCGCCTCGCAGGCCGGCAATCACACCGTCCGCTACCGTTCCTCCATGCGGATCCGCGGCAACAGCAGCCGCAACTATCAATTCAAACCACTGCGCATCTCTATCCCCAACGACAACCCGTGGGACGGCGTCACCGACTTCAATCTCAATCCCAAATACCCGTGGCTCCAGTTCATCGGCATGAAAATGCTCCGCGCCGCCGGCCTCGCCTCGTTCGACGTCCTGCCCATCGAACTCCGCCGCAACGGCATCGAACAATCCAGCGGCACCACTAGCGCTCAGGACTACGGCAAATGGGTCCGCATGGAAGAAATCAACGGCAACATGGCCACTCGCCAGTGGCCCCTCGCATCCTCCGGCAATCTCTACAAAAAAGGCCGCCCCGACGAATTCTGGCGCGCCACCCAGCCATCTCCCTCCACGCCCGACGGTCTCCTCGACGGCTGGTCCAAACAGAACAACTCCGCCGCCAACGACTGGAGCGACCTCACCAACTTCTTCCTCGCATGGCAGTCCGCCGCCGCCCCGTACTTCAACGGCGAATCCCTCAACGACGCCGACACCGGCACATGGACCGGCAATCCATTCACCGACGATGCCCTCGATACCCTCGACGCCGTCGCAGAAACCAACCAGTGGGCCCGCTGGTTCGCCATGATGACCATCCTCCAGTCTAACGAAACCAACATCTCCAACGGCCAGGACGACGACTACTCCGTCTATTTCGCACCCGACAACGCCGGTCGGCGGCGCCTCAATCTGCTGCCCCACGACCTCGACACCATCCTCGGCCAGGGCGACAGCCCCCTCGCCGCCAATGCCCGCGGCCTCTACGACGCCACCGCCGAAAGTTCCATCTTCAAACCCCTCCTGCCTCTCCTCGGCAATTCCACCACCACAGGACACCCGGGCTTCCGCGCGCTCTATCACAGCAGCATCCGCGTCCTCCTCGGATCGGTCTTCAACGCCGACACCGCCTCCGCCTCCGTCCCGCCAGCCCACGCCTTCATCGACAATCACCTCACCGGTTGGGTCCCGTCCGCCATGCGCGGCGTCCTCAAAACCTTCATGACCGCACGCCAGTCACATCTCCTCAATATCATCGGCAGCCCCGCCGTCATCCCGGCCGCCCCCACCGCCACCTCCTCCCTCACCCAGCCACGCACCGGAGCCATCCTCAACGAAATCCTCGCCTCCAACGCCGCCGCCCACGCCAACGGATCCACCTTCCCGGACGTCATCGAAATCCGCAACTCCTCCGCCGCTCCCGTCGATCTCAGCGGATTCACCCTGACAGACGATCCCGCCATCCGCACCAAATTCACCTTCCCGGCAGGCACAGTCCTCGCCCCGGATGCCCTCCTCATCGTCTCCGCCGACAGCGACTTCACCGCCCCCGGCCTCCACACCGGCTTCGCCCTCGATGATGGCGGCGAAATCGTCTACTTCCACGACAACGCCGCGACCCTCCTCGACTCCCTCCCCTTCGGCCCCCAGCCAGCCGACTTCAGCCTCAGCCGCACCGGTCCCGACGGATCCACATGGACCCTTACCAACCCCTCCATCGGTCAGCCTAACGGCTCACCAGTCCCCCTCGGCCTCCCCCGCGACCTCCGCATCAACGAATGGTTCGCCGCACCCGACTTCCGCCTCCCCTCCGAATTCGTCGAACTCCACAACGCCACCACCCGCCCCATCCCCATGGGCGGGCTCCGGCTCACCGACGACTTCATCAACGAACCGTCAAAACACACGCTGCCCGCCCTCAGCTTTGCCCCACCTAGCGGCTATACTCTCCTCCGCCCCTTCGGCAGCAGCGCTGATCCCGCAAAAGCCTCCGATCTCCCCTTCCGCCTCGACGCCAACTTCGGCTGGCTCGCCCTCACCGGTCAGAACGGCACGCTCATCGACCGCATCGACCTCATCGGCCAGAACCCGGACACCGCCACCGGCCGAACCCCGGACAGCGGCATCCCATGGGCTGACTTCTCCCTGCCGACCCCCGGCATCGCCAATGCCGCGCCACCCGCCACCATCACCGCCCTAGCCAATCAGCTCCGCATCACCGAACTCCTCTTCCGCCCCAACGGCGGCAGCGACTTCGAATTCGTCGAACTCCAGAACACCGGCGCTACCACCATCGATCTCTCCGGCGTCCGCTTCACCGGTGGCATCGACTACACCTTCCCCACAGCCACCTCGCTCGCCGCCGGCCGCTTCATCGTCGTCAGCCGCAGCCGCGACATCTTCGTCGCTCACTGGCCGTCCGCCGCCAGCATCCTCGCTCCAGGCCAGTTCACCGGAGCCCTCGACAACAGCGGCGAAACCATCACCCTCACGCTCCCCCTCCCATGGCGCGCCGCCATCCTCTCCTTCCGCTACGAACCAGCATGGGAACCGCTCGCCGCCACCGCCGGACACTCGCTCACCACCGTCGATGCCGCCACCACCGCCGCGCGCGACTGGGATCAGCGCACCACATGGTCCGCTTCACCTCAACCCGATGGCTCCCCGGGAAGCGCGGGCCCGCCCTCCATCACCAGCACCCTCACCGCAGCCAGCACCACCGGCGACGCATTCTCCTATCAAATCACCGCTTCCCGCAACCCGACCGCCTTCGATGCCAGCGGCCTGCCTTCATGGCTCAGCCTCAATCCCGCCACCGGTCTCATCACCGGCACCACCGGCGCAGCAGGCACATGGCCCCTGCAGATCTCCGCCGAAAACTCCGGCGGCTCCGACACCAGAACCCTCACGCTCACCGTCACCGGATCCGGTCCCGCCGAGTCCCTCCAATGGGATTACACCCCCAGCGCCGCATTCGCCGGATTCCCCTTCCCCGTCCGCATCACCGCCCGCGACTCCAAGGGACGTCAGGCCCTAGCTGAACAGGGCTCTCTCGCCCTCAGCGCATCCATCCCCGGCGACACATCCTCCACCATCGTCTTCAGCGAGATCTCCGAACTCAACCCGGATCGCTTCGAAATCACCAACGTCACCAACCGCACCATCAGCACCGCCGGCTGGCGCGTCTTCGTCTCCCACAACAATCAGGCCATCTCCTCCTACTTCAACGTCCAGTGGAGTCTCCCCTCAACCCTCACCCCCGGCCAGACCATCCTCGTCCTCGACACCGCCAGCAGCAGCCTGCCAGGCGTCTTCTTCGGCGGCGACTTCCTCTGGGCCACCAACAGCAGGGCATGGGCCCTCATCGTTGATGCCGCTAACAATCCAGTCGACTTCATCACATGGGCCCACTCCGACGCCGACCTTCTCAGCGGCACCATCGTCATCGGCCAGAAATCCATCGCCGTCAGCTCCATCTGGAAAGGATCCGCTCTCCCCGCCCTCAATAATCGCGCCGCCCAGCGAAAAGGCACCGCCGATTCCGACAGCGCCGCCGACTGGGAAATCTTCGCCCCCGCCAGCGGCACATGGGGATCTCCAAACCCCTCGCTCTCCCTCCCATGGCAGACCTCCGCTCCTCTCGCCGTCACCCCATCCACCATCACCCTCACCAATGGCGAGTTCACCGGCTGGCTCACCCTCGGAACCGCCGGACCTGTTCAGGTCTCCGCCATCGGCAACGGACGCAGCGCCCTCAGTAACACCATCGCCGCCGCTCCACCCCCCGCCGACGCCGACCTCGACAGCATGCCCGATGCCTGGGAGTCCTCCAATGGCACCAATCCTAACACCGACGACCGCACGGCCGATCCCGACGGCGACGGCCTCAGCAACTACACCGAATACCTCGGCGGCACGCTCCCGCTAGACCTCACCTCGGGCACCTTCGCCCTCTCCCTGCAGCCGCTCCCCGACGGTCGTCTCGGATTCTCCGCCAACGGTCAGCCCGGCCGCCCCTACCGCCTCGCATGGACCGACGGAATCCTCCCATGGACACCCGTCCCCGGCGGCGGCCTCATGTCCCCATCCGCCGCCCCGCAAAACACCACCGTCCAGCCTCCAATCGGCAGCAGCACCCGCGCCTTCTTCAGAGCCGAGCTGGCGCTTCCCCTTCCCTAACCGCCGCAATCTCCCGCTCCACAGCCCGCAGCTTCCCAAACTCCCGCCGCCCAAACCACAGCGCCACCAGCCACCAGATCACTGCTGACATCAGCGCCGCAGAAAGCACCGCCGGCATCAGCTCAAGCACCATTCCCTGTCTCAGCTCGTACCACCCTGACGTGTAGTACCCGTCTCTGCCCAATCGCATCCGCATCAGGTCCCCGGCCATTTCCTCCGCCATGGCCGGAGCCACAATCCCTGCTCCCGGCCACACCATCGACAGCAGCATCAGCCCCCTCGACGGAAACGGCCCCAACAGCGCCAGCACGATCCCCGAAACCACCGCCCCGATCGCCGTCGCCGCCAGCCACCGCCAGAAGTTCCACGCCGCCAGCTTCCGGAAAATCCCCGCCAGCCCAATCGGGAAGACAAAGAAACCCAGCGCGCCACAGCACCCCGTCGCGATCATCAGGGCCTCAACCCGCAGATTCACCGGGCTCCCACTGCCATTGTACGCCAAATAAGCCGCCGTCACTCCGGCCGCCGCAAGGACCCACAGCGTCGCGTAGATCAACCCCGTGTGCCACCCCGGCAGCAGCACTCGTCCCGCCATCCGCCCGAAAAACCCACGCCGCGCAAACGGCAGCACCAGAGGCCTCAAATGCGCCGGTTGCTCACTCATCGCCTGCACCACCGTCAGCAGCGCCGCCCCTAGCGCAAAAAATCCACCCGCCTCCCGGAAATCATTCTCCTTCGAATACACCGACAACACCGTCGCCACCGGCACCATCACCATCGCCGCCAATCGCCGCGGCGTCGCCCGATTCTCGGAGTCAGGAGCCAGTTGCGATGCCCCCAGATCCAGAAAGAAAAAAATCGCCCACACCAGCAGCACCACACAGTACCAGATCCCCGCCGTCCCGATATCGTCGTGCAGGTACTCAATCCCATACCGCTGCCTCGCGATCTGGAGAATCGCCCCGACGCAGAATCCAAACGTCGGCAGCAGCACCGCCAGCAGCACCGCCGCTCGTAACAGAAAATACTTCAGAAACGACAACCCCAGCAGCACCGCCGACGCCGTCAGCCCCAGCAGCAGGAACAACCCCAGCCACGCAATCTCCTGCACCACGTCAATCCCGCCCGCAAAATACCGCAAAATTAGATAGGGAAGCACCGTCAGCGCCATCAGTACCTGCAGCGCCGCCGTCGCAACCCACTTGCCTAGCACAATCCGCCAGCCGCTCAGCCGCGTCAGCACCAGCGTGTCCATCGTGTTCCCGCCCATCTCCTCCCGCAGCGCCGCCGACAACCGCAGCGGCAGCAGCAGACACACCGGTCCCGCCAGACACCACCAGAAAACAATCCCCATGTCCTCGCCTCCCCTCCCCGCAAACATCAGGCTCAGCAGCGCCAGCAGCAGCTGCACCCCCAGCAAACCCCACACAAAAAACGGCGACTTCAGCCCCATCCGCAGCTCCTTCACCAGCATCGGACTCATCCAGTCCCCAAAATCCTTCAGCGGACGGACTCCCCCAGACGGACTCACAGGCAAAGGCGGCGCTTCAGCAGACATGCCCATAACCTGCCCGCCTCACCACCATCGTGCAATCACGGACTGGCGTCCCCACCCGCTCCCGTCCCTGCCGGATCCCGCCGCACTCCCTCCGCCGCCTCACGGATCGCCGCCCGCGCCGTCTCATCCAGTCGCTCCAGCTGCCTCACCTGCATCGCCGCCCGCGGATTAGCCCGCAGCACCTTCTCGTGACGCATCATGAAATCCCAGTACAGCGTCGTGAACGGACACGCCTCCGGCCCAGTCGACAGCGCCGGATTCTTCGGACACCGCTGACAGTACCCGCTCATCCGCTGAATGTACTTCCCAGACGCAATGTACGGCTTCGACGCCATCAGCCCGCCATCCGCATACTGCGACATCCCGATCGTGTTAGGCATCTCCACCCACTCCACCGCATCGACATACACCGCCAGATACCACTCGTGCAGCTTCCGCGGGTTCACCCCGACCAGCAGCGCGTACAGCCCCGTCACCATCAGGCGCTGAATGTGATGCGCGTACCCGTACTTCAAAGTCTGCCCCAGCGCATCACTCAGGCAGGCATATGGCGTCTCGCCAGTCCAGTAGAATCCCGGCAGCGGCTCGCTCGCCCCTAGCGCATTCCGTTCCTCATAGCCCGGCATGTGCATCCAGTAGATCCCGCGCACATACTCCCGCCACCCGAGGATCTGACGGATGAATCCCTCCACCGCCGCCAGCGGAGCCCGCCCATCCCGCCAAGCCTTCTCAGCCGCCGCCACCACTTCCGCAGCCACCAGCAATCCCAGGTTCAACGACGACGACAGCAGCGAATGCCACAACCACGGCTCGCCCGGCCACATCGCGTCCTGCCACCGCCCGAACCCGCCCAGCCGCCCACTCACAAATCCCTCCAGCGCCCGCAGCGCATCCTCCCGCGTCACCGGCCACCCGAATGTCTCAAGGCTCCCCGGATGATCCGGAAACCGCAACGCCACCAGCGCTATCACCTCCCGCGTCACCGCATCCGGCGGAAACATCAGCGGCACCGGCACGTCCTCAGGACCCTTCCGCCCGAAACTCCCCCGGTTCTCCTCGTCGTAATTCCACTCCCCACCCGCCGGCTTGCCATCCTCCATCAGAATCCCGTAACGCCGCCGCATCTCCCGGTAGAAATACTCCATCCGCAGTTCCTTGCGCCCCGCCGCATGCTTCCGGAACGCCTCCAGACTGCAGAAATATCGCCGGTCCTCACAAATCGTCAGCGGCACGCCCGCGCGCCGGCAGACCTGCTCCACTCCCCGCAGAATCCGATATTCCCCGGGGTGCGTGCACCACACTTCCTCCGGCCGCCGCTCCTCCAGAAACTCCGCCAGCACGCCCCCTAACGTCCCCGGATGATCAGGCTTATCCAGCGCCGTGTAATCCACCGTCCAACCATCCGCCCGCAGTCGATCCCGGAAATGCCTCATCGCCGCCAGAAATAACACGATCCGCTGCCGGTGCGACCACACCACCGTCGCCTCCGATGACGCCTCCGCCATCCAGACCACATCGCGATCCCGGTCCGCCCCGTCAAAAACAGAGGCATCGGCACTTAGCTGATCACCAAAGACCAGCAGTAGGCGTCTCAGGGGCATGGACATACTCCTACCTACGCCCGCCGCCCCCATCCCGCTGCCCGTGATTCAGCACATCACTGTGCCAGTGGATGCGTCGCCATCGCGTTCCAGTCCGCCATAAACTGCGTATGAATCGCCTCACTCTCAATCCGCAACATCGTCTCGTCATTCCCAGTCAGCGCCGGATCCGTGAAATTCTGCGATCCCGTCAGCACCACCTTCCGCTGCGCACTCCGCCACACGCCATCCATCAGCAGATACTTGGAATGCAATGGAGCATACCGCCGCACCGGAATCCCCGCACCCTCCAGCAGCGCCAGAATCTCCGATCCCGCCTCTGCAGGATTCACCAGCACCGCCACGTCCACTCCCGCCTGGTGCAGCGTCACCAGTTTCCGCGCAATCGCACTCCGCGGATTCGACCACGTCGCCATCGCCACCCTGATCGACCCACCCGCATTCGCATCCAGTCCATCCAGCGCCTCCACCACCGGATCACCGCTGCCAGTACCGGCATCCGCCGTTGCCCTCGGAAAACAATGCAGCCCAATCGGCCCCGTCTGTCCGCTCACCCGGTAGTAATCCGGCTCCGCCACGCACAGCGACATATCGTTCCAATAACGCAGGTACGCGTCGTAAACCTCAGGCCGACCCCGGAGAATCACCATGTTGTTGTTCCGCGTCAGCTGGAATTCCGTCAGGTTCGCCGACGATTGCACCGTCACCTTCGCCCCGTCCCCCGTCACATCGGAAAACAGGAAGAACTTGTTATGATTGATCCGCCCACCCATCGCTCCCATCACCTCTCCCTGCGCATTCCGGCAGGCAATCACATGCCCCGCCGGAAGTCGTTCCACAAGGCTCTGCACCGCCGGAAAATCACCGCCGGACAGGATGCGCACATCCACCCCGCGCTCCTGCGCCGCCACAAACGCATCCGCCATGCTCATCCGATCCCACGTGTATACCGCCGCCCTAACCGACGACCCGGGCTTCGCCTTCGCCAGCAATTCCAGCAATCGGCCTTCAAGCACCGTATCCGCCGTCGTTCCGTCCGGACCAATCGCGCTGAATAACGCCTCAACCTGCCCGTCCAGCAGCGGCGCTGCCACCGGTGCCGCCTCCCGCTGCACCACCCGGTAAAACCCGCTCTCCCCCACATCATCCACAAATCCTAGCGCCCGACCCGCCGCCTCAAACGGCACCCCGCCGTCCGCAGGCCACACCGCCAGATCCCGACTCCGCTGCAGTTCGTAAAATCTCCCAGGCACCGTGTCCCACGACAACCGCACCCGATCCGACGGCACCGGCGCAATCGTCAGTGAAGGCGGAGCCGGCGGCCCCGGTATCGTGATCTTCAGATCATCAATCCCCACGCCCGCATCAAAACCGCCATCGTCCCGGTCATTCCACCGCAGAAACAGCACCGCCCCCGGTTGCCAGTCAAGACCCGTCACGTCGCCGCTCACCTTGCTCCGGAACGCCTCACTGTTGCCATCCCGCTGCCGCGCCGGATTGTCCCCGTCAACCGCCAGCGTCAGCGTCAATTCCCCCGGCGCGATCGCATCAAGGTCCGATGCCGCCGTCATCAGCGGGCTCGTCAGAAAACTGGTCTCCGTCAACTCGGGCCCCGCCACCCCCCACGCAAATGCCAGCCGGTTCGTGTACTGATTCGCCGTCGTCGTGCTCTGCAGCATCCACGTCTCACGCCAGAACTCAATGTGCAGCGCCGTGACCACCTTCCCCGTGTCATTGATCAGCCTCGTGCCGAATGCCATCGCCGCCGTCCCGGAACCCAGCGCCCCGAGCGCCCGTTCCGCAACCCCACTGGAACCATACGAATACAACCTTCCTCCCGTCAGCTGCGCCGTCTGGATCGTCACGTTCGACGTCCCCGTCCCCGTGATCCGCGCCGCCCGCCATCCCGGCAAACCCGGCACCGCCACCTGCAACCCTAGCGTCGCAGTGCCCGCAAGGCTTTGCGACCCAACCGCAGGAAGTGTGTCAAACCCCTCCTCGTAGCTCCCGGTAAACGATATCTGCGCCGCCGCAGAAACCACACACGCCAGCACCACCGCCGCTGTCAGCCCAGCAGCATGAAATTCAGTCATCATGTCAGGAAATTGGACGCCCGCCACCTCACCACCGCCGGCGCGGCAGCAGCACTGCCGCAGCACCCACCATCACCGAGATCCACACCGACGGCTCCGGCACCGCCGAAAAGGCAAAATCATCAATCCCCTGCGTCGCATCAAATCCCGGCGAATCACTGTCGCTCCAGCGCAGATACAGGCTCGCACCCGGCTCCCACGATATCCCGCTCACCGTCGCCGTCTTCAGCGTCCGGAACCCCGCACTGTTCCCGTCCCGCTGCCGGTTCGGATTGTCACCGCTCGCCGCGCCTAACACCATATTGCTCGCCGGACTCACCGCATCAAGATCCGCCAGCGCAATCAACGATGAATTCGTCAGATAGTTCGCCGCAGTCGCGGTTCCACCCGAAAACCCATAGGCAAATGCCATCCGGTCCTCGGCCGCATTCTGCGTCCCCGTCCCCTGCACCGCCCAGATCTCATGCGCGTAACTCACCGTGAACGATGTCAGCGTCGCGCCGCTGTTGTTCACCAGCGACGTACCGACCGCTCCGAAGAAGGTCCCGGACCCCAGCGCCGCCACCGCGCGGTCAGACACAGCCGAACCAGCGGAATAGAATCGCCCGCCCGTTGAGTATGCTACGTTGATCGCCGTGTCCGTCGTCGCTGACCCCCCGCGCCGCGCCACTTCCCAGTCGCTCGCCCCAGGCAATGCCACCTGAATTCCAACCACCCCCGTCCCCACCAGCGTCGTGTTCACCGCCGGCAGCGCATTGAAATTCTGCGTCACCAGCAGGCCCTCAGCTGTGTAGGAAATCGCCGCAGAGGCCATCGGCAGGCCAGCAGCTGTCATAGCAAGAAACGGCAGGACAAAAGTGATGTTCGGGTTCACCCTTCCATGCTACCCTCCACCCCGCCTCCCCCGCAACGGACGCGCTTCAACGATTTCGTCACTCTCCCGCAGCATTCCAGTCCCCGCCGCCTTTCTGCCAAATACCCCAAGGCTGCGCCGCCTTCCCGGCGCAGCCACCATTCCCGCACCACTCATCCCTCGTCCCCGCCAGTACTCGCCGCCAGCGACGCCACCACGCTGAAATCCTCCAGCGTCGTCGTATCACCCTTCACCTCCCCACCCGCACAGATCTCCTTCAGGAGCCGCCGCATGATCTTCCCCGACCGCGTCTTCGGCAGCGCCGTCGTGAACCGGATGTCGTCGGGCCGCGCAATCGCCCCGATCTCCTTCGCCACATGCGCCTTCAGCGCCTTCGTCAGTTCCGCACTCGCATGCTGCCCCGTCTTCAGCGTCACAAACGCCACCACCCCCTGCCCCTTGATCTCGTCAGGACGCCCCACCACCGCCGCCTCCGCCACCGCAGGATGCGAAACCAGCGCACTCTCCACCTCCGCCGTCCCCAGCCGGTGCCCTGACACATTCAGCACGTCATCCAAGCGCCCCACAATCCAGAAATTCCCGTCCTTGTCACGCCGCGCCCCGTCTCCCGTCAGATAATACCCCAGCTTCTTGTACTCCTTCCAGTACACATCCACATAACGCTTCTTGTCCCCCCACAGCGTCCGCAGCATCGACGGCCATGGCTTCCGCACCACCAACCGCCCGCCCTGGTTCGGCCCCACTTCATTACCCTCCTCATCCACAATCGCCGCATCGACCCCGAAGAACGGCAGCGTCGCCGTCCCAGGCTTCGTCGGCGTCGCCCCAGGCAGCGGCGAAATCAGAATCGACCCCGTCTCGGTCTGCCACCACGTGTCCACAATCGGACAACGCCCGCCGCCAATCATCCTGTGATACCACATCCACGCCTCCGGATTGATCGGCTCACCCACACTCCCTAACAACCTAAGGCTCGACAGATCGTACTTGGTCACATGCTCGTCGCCCCACTTGATGAACGCCCGGATCGCCGTCGGCGCAGTATACAAGATCGTCGCCTGGTACTTCTCGATGATCTCCCAGAACCTCCCCATGTGCGGCGTGTCCGGCGCTCCCTCGTACATCAGCACCGTCGCCCCGTTCAGCAGCGGCCCGTACGCAATGTAACTGTGCCCCGTGATCCACCCCACATCCGCCGTGCACCAGTAAATGTCATCATCCCGCAGATCGAAAATGTACTTCGCCGTCGCATACGTCTGCACCGCATAACCACCCGTCGTGTGCAGAATCCCCTTCGGCTTCCCCGTGCTCCCGCTCGTGTACAGAATGAACAACGGGTGCTCCGCATCAAATCCCACCGCCGGACAAACCGCGTTCACCTTCGCCATCTCATCGTGCCACCACGCATCCCGACCCACCGTCATGTGCACTTCCTGCGCCGTCCGCTTCAGCACAATCACCCGCTTCACCGGCGTCTTCCCCATCGCCAGCGCCGTGTCCACATTGTCCTTCAATGGCACCACCTTCGCCCGCCGCCAGCCCCCGTCCGCCGTAATCACATGCGTCGCCCCACTATCAAGAATCCGGTCGTAAATCGCATTGGCACTGAACCCGCCGAAAATCACACTGTGAACCGCCCCGATGCGCGCACACGCCAGCATCGCAATCACCGCCTCCGGCACCATCGGCATGTAGATGATCACCCGGTCCTTCGCCTTCACCCCATTCGCCTTCAGCATGTTCGCCGCCCGGCTCACCTCGCGCTGCAGCTGCAGATACGTCAGCGTCCGCGTGTCCCCGGGCTCACCCTCGAAAATGATCGCCGCCTTGTTCTTCCGCGCCGGATTCGCCGCATGCCGATCCACACAGTTCTCCGCCATGTTCAGCTTCCCGCCCGTAAACCACTTCGCAAACGGCGCCGTCCACTCCAGCACTTTCCCCCACTTCGTCTGCCATGTCAGCTCCCCGGCCTCCCGCGCCCAGAACTTGTCAGGCGTCTTCACACTCTCCTCCCACAACTTCTTGTACTCCGCCATCGATCCGACTCGCGCCTTCTTCGCAAAAGCGACCGACGGCTTGAAAACGCGTTTTTCAACAAGGCTGGATTCGATCTTCTGGGACATGTTCGGGAGGGAGAGAAATCAATGAAGAGTGGGGCGCGACCGTAACGGCGGCTGCCCTCCCGCTCAAGGAAAATGGCAACCTTCCGGGAAAACGGGGCCGCTCCCCTCACCCCGGAAAAAAAAGCCCGCCCGGCACCAGCACCGGACGGGCTTCTCGCCTCAGAAATAGCTCCTGCCATCAGTCCTGCGGTGCACCCGTCGGCACCGGCTCCATATTCTCGTCCACCTCCACCACCGCATGCGCCACCAGCACGTCGAGCGCCTTCGCCAGCACAATCGAGTGACGCAGGTTGTCGAAGCCGTTATTCTTCTGCAGGGTCTTGACCACCTTCTGCGGGGTGGTCCGGGAACTCGTCGCAATCGCCGTCACCCGCCTCACCATTTCCTCCTGCGTCGCCTGAAGATTCTCACGGGCCACAATCTCCAGCAGGATGAACTCGTCCTTCACATCCACCCGCGCCTGATCCGCCGCCGCCTTGATGATCTCCTCCTCGTTCTCCACAATCATGTCCTGCGGCACGCCCCGCTCCATGTTCATCCGCACCAGCTGCTGCGCCCGCTCCCGCGTCGCATTGTTCACCACCGCTTCCGGCAGCTCAAACTCGATCTTCTCACGCAGCGCCACCATCGCGGCAATCCGCTTCTGCTCGACATCCCGCTGCACCGCTTCCCTCTCAAGATGCTGACGGATCAGCCCCTTCAAACCTTCCAGCGTCTGTCCCGCAATCACCTGCTCGGCAAAAGCATCATTCAGCTCCGGCAGAATCGCCTCCTTCACCTCCTGAACCGTCACCGTGTACACCACTTCCTTGCCAGCCACCGCCTCGTTCACATTCTCCGCAGGCATCGTCACCGTGACGTCCTTCGTCTCACCCTTCTTCATCCCCACCAGTTGTGCCGAAAAACCCGGCAGAAAACTGCTCTCCACCGCCTTCACCAGATACCCAGTGTTCGCCGCAAGGAAATGCTCCGACTCAGGCAGCAGTTCCGTCAAAGGCTGATCCCCGGCCTTCGCCGTGTAGTCAATCTTCAGAAAATCGCCGTCCTGCACCGCACGGTCAGCCTCCGTAATCGTCGCAAGGCTCTCCTGCTGCCGCTTCAAAACCTCGTCCACCTTCGCGTCCGTCACCGCAAACGACGGCACCCGGATCGTCAATCCCTTGTATTCCGGCAACGCCACTTCCGGAGCCAGCACCACGTTCAGCGTGAACGTCGTCTCGTTCTCGGGCCGATCCCCGCCCACCGACAGCACCCGCAGGTTCTCCTGCTTCACCGCCACGCCCAGGGCATCGTTCGCCAGCCGGTCAATCAGCTCACGCTCAATCTCGTCATGAAAACGCTTCTCCACCACCGGACGCGGCACCTTGCCTTTGCGGAATCCCGGAAGGGCAGCATCGCGGGCATAAGCCCCCACAATCGCATCGCGGGCTGCTTTGCGGGTGGCCTCGGGCACCTGCACGCGTACATTGGCGGTGCAGTTCTGTTGTTTTTCGACGGTGATGTTCATGTCAGATTGGAGAAAATGGACTGTCCGCACCCCCCGGAAACCTCGATTCACAACCACCGGGCAATCCTCAGGCTGCTCTCCGACCGGGACGGACGGGAGGGCGGATTATAGGAACCACCCCAGCGATGACAACGGAAGTTTTCGCCGTTCTCACTTCTTCATTTCCCTTCCGCCTCCCCATTCTCCACCCGCAGCGCCTCCAGCAGCGCCACCACCGCACCCGCATCGTAAAACGGCTCGGTCCCCGTCCGCTGCCACCGGACCTTCCCCGCCGCATCCGTCACAAACGTCCCGTGCACCGGCCGCCCGCCGTACCCATCCCACGCTCCCCACGCCTTGAACCGCCCCAGCTCCGGATCCGCAAGGATCGGAAAAGGATACCGCTCCTCCTTCGTCCGGTCCGGCCCGGCCCACGTCCGCGCCACCCGCTCCGCATTGTCCACACTCACCGCCACCAGCGACGCCCCCGCCGCCCGAATCCGCGCCTCCCACAGCCGAAATATATCCAGCTGTTTCAGGCAGTGATCACAACGGTACCCCAGAAAAAAAATCACCACCCTCGGCCCCGCCGTCTCCATCCCCGGCAATCCCGGCGCAGCCACCAGCGACCACATCGGCCCCATCTTCCCCTCCGGCATCAACTCACCGTCTCCCTCCCGCCGCGCCCACCGCGCCACCATCCCGTCCGGCACCGACGCCATCCACGCCGCCGCCGCCCGCCACTCCGGCAACCCCGCGGGCACCAGCTCCTTGAATGCCGCCGGAATCTCCGCCTCCCGACCCGCCGCCTTCATCAGCGCCCCTAACCGAACCACCGGCACTAACGCATCCACCGCAGGCCACCCCGTCACCGGCTGCCCCTGAATCACCGCAATCCATCCCTCCGTCTCCCGGATCAGATTCGCCGCCGCCTCCAATCCCGCAGCCTCCGCCAGCCCCGGCGTCACCCGCATCTGCTCATAGGCCCCCCGCATCGCCGCCAGCTTCGGAAACATCCTCAGCAAATCCCGCTCCCGCGCCGCACCCAGTGCCTCCGCATGCAGCCACCGGATCCTCTCCAGCGAAGGCCCCGACAACGCCGCCAGCGCCCGCCGACTCGTCTCCCGCACCACCCCCCACTCCTCCAACCGCACCGCCGTCTCCAGCACACACGCCTCACCAGCCTCCCGCGCCGCCTCCAGCGCCTCATCCACCGCCCCCGCCGACGCCAGCACCCTCGCCCGCCCGCACAACGCCTCATGCAATCCCCGCATCGCCCGCCCATCCCCCGGATCATTTGTCAGGGCCGCACTCGCCAGCCGCGCCGCCTCACCAAACCACGCCGCCGCTTCCCGCAGCCATCCCGCCCGCTCCAACCCCGACGCCCACGCCACCGCAGCATCCGCAGACGGTGCCACGCGCGCCGGCGGCACCGGTCGTTCCCCAGGCCCTCTCAGCCAATCCAGCGCCTGCCCCGGAAACTTCTCCGCTCCCCGCCGCATCATTGCCTCATCCACTCCACCCTCACCCCTCGACAACCGCAGCCGCGCCAGCAGCATCCCCGCCAGCGGTTCCCCCACCGCCAATCCCGCCAGCCGCTCTCCTAACACCTTTGCCGCCTCCCCCGCATCATACTTCCGCCGACTCCCCGCCGCCAGCAACTCCGCACGCGACGCCCCGTCCGACACCCTCGCCGCCGGCAACGCACTCAGACTCGCCACCCACGCCGCCGCCAGCTCCCGCATCAATCCCGACGCACCCTCACCCATCACCGCCAGCGCCTGCCTCGCCGCCGCCGCCGCCCTCCCCGGCATCCCGGAATTCGCCGCCGCCAACCCCACCATCGCCTCCCCACTCTCCGGCTCACGCTCCAGCGCCACCCTAAACCACCGCTCCGCCGCTCCATCATCCAGCCGCAACACCGCCGCCCACCCCTCCCGGCAACTCTCCGCCACCCCACGCTCCGCACCCTCCGGCCTCCGAAACGGCCCCTCCGCAAAAAACTCATCCCACACCGGCACCGCCAGCGGATCCCCACCCCGACCATGCATCCAATGCTCCCCCGCAACCACCCGCGGCAGCAGCCCGGCAACCAGTAGCAACCAGATCATCATCCATCTCATCACCCCCATACCCTGTCCCACCTCCCACCCCAAGTCCAGCAGCGAAACCACCCGCCGCCTCCCTCATTGTTTTTGACACTGCCACCGCCCCGCGGACACTCGCCCCATGCAACTGTCCGTCAAAGCAGCCCTCGCCAGTGCCTCCCCTCACGACGCCGTCCTCCTCTCCGGTTGGGTCCGCACCCGCCGCGACGCCAAATCCTTCTCCTTCCTCGAACTCAACGACGGCTCCTGCCTCAAAGGCATCCAGATCGTCGCCGACGCCGGCATCCCCGGCTCCGGTGACCTCCACAAAATGACCACCGGCGCTTCCATCGCCGTTTCCGGCAAGCTCGTCCCCAGTCAGGGCTCCGAACAGCAATGGGAAGTCCACGCCGCTTCCCTCTCCCTCATCGGCCCAGCCGACGAATCCTATCCTCTCCAGAAAAAAGGCCACTCCCTCGAGTTCCTCCGCAGCATCGCCCACCTCCGCCCGCGCTCCAATCTCTTCGGCGCCGTCTTCCGCATCCGCAGCCGCCTCACCTTCGCCGTCCACCGCTTCTTCCAGGAACGCGGCTTCGTCAACGTCCACACCCCCCTCATCACCGCCAGCGACTGCGAAGGCGCCGGCGAAATGTTCCGCGTCACCACTCTCCCCCAGGGCGCTAACACCCCACCCGAACAGGACTTCTTCGGCCGCAACGCCTTCCTGACCGTCAGCGGCCAGCTCGAAGCCGAAACCTTCGCCTGCGCCCTCGGCAAGGTCTACACCTTCGGCCCCACCTTCCGCGCCGAAAACAGCAACACGTCACGCCACGCCGCTGAATTCTGGATGATCGAACCCGAAGTCGCCTTCTCCGACCTAGCCGCCGACATGGACCTCGCCGAAGCCCACGTCAAAGACATGGTCCGCACCGTCCTAGCCGAATGCCGCGAAGACATCGAGTTCTGCAACCGCTTCGTCGACAAGGATCTCATCGCCAGACTCACCATGGTCGCAGATACCCCCTTCCAGCGCCTCACCTACGAAGACGCCGTCGCCATCCTCAAGGCCTCCTCACATCCCTTCGAATACCCTGTCGAATACGGCCTCAACCTCCAGAGCGAACACGAACGCTTCCTCACAGAACAGCACTTCAAATGCCCGGTCACCGTCTATAACTACCCCAAGGAAATCAAACCGTTCTACATGCGCCTCAACGACGACGACCGCACCGTCGCCGCCATGGACCTCCTCGTCCCAGGCATCGGCGAACTCATCGGCGGCAGTCAGCGCGAGGAACGTCTCGATGTCCTCCTCGCCAGCATGGCCCGCCACTCCGTCAATCCAGAAGACTACTGGTGGTACACCGACCTCCGGAAATACGGCTCCGTCCCCCACGCCGGCTACGGCATGGGCTTCGAACGTCTCCTCATGTTCGTCACCGGCGTCGGCAACATCCGCGACGTCATCCCCTTCGCACGCACCCCGGGCAGCGCGGATTTCTAACCACTCCCATGACCACCAACCCCGCCCCTCTGCGCCCCCCGTTCTTCGTCCGCTGGTGGCGGCGGCTCACCAATCTCCTCGCCCTCATCGTCCTCATCCCCGTCATCTACCTCGCCGCAGGCTTCGGCCTCGGCACCATCACCCGCAAAGGCACCACCAAAGACAAAGGCGGCATCGATGTCTGGATCGTCTCCAACGGCATGCACACCAGCGTCGTCCTCCCAGCCACCGGCGCAGGCTACGACCTCGCCGCCTTCTTCGGCCTCCCCACCGGCCCCGCCGCCCCACGCCGTCTCATGATCGGCTGGGGCGATCGCGAATTCTTCGAACGCGTCCCCGAATGGCAGGACCTCACCGCAGAAATCGCCGCCGGCGCCGCCTTCGGCATGCACGCCTCCGCCCTCTCCGTCACCAGAGTCGACGATTCCCCGGACCTCTTCACCGACAGCCGTCGCCTCAAGGCATCCCCGGATCAGATCCGCAGCCTCGCCACCTTCATCAAAGATACTGCCGAACAACGCCCCGGCGGCGGTGCCCAGCAGTTCATCCTCAACCGCGACACCCCCGGCGAAACCTTCTACCGCGCCCGCGGCCACTATCACCTCATCCGCACCTGCAATCAGTGGACCACCGAAGCCCTCGCCGCCGCTGACCTCCCCCGCGGCTTCTGGACTCCCTTCGCCCCCTCAGTCATGCGCCACTGGCCCCTCACCAAAGCCGGCGATACCAACTGACCGCCCGCCCGCTCCCCCTTCCCCTCAGCGGTGCTCAGGCTGCGTCACCGTCCGCCGCTTCCCAGGAACGTCCGAAGGCGGCACGCCCTCCGGCCCAGTCTGATCCACCGGCACCGGCACCGCTTCCTCAGACCCGAATCCCACCGGAATCGCCACCGCACCAGACCGCACCGGACCACCACCCTCACGCACCGCCGCTGGCTCCACCACCACTCCACCACCACCACCCGGCGTCGCCGCAGGCGGATCATTCCTCAGAAAATACCCCGCCGCAAACGCCGCCGCCGCCAGCCCCACCGGCCACGCCACCGCCGGCCGCCGCAACACCCCCGCAATCCATTCCATCCAGCCCATCGCCGCCATCCCCGGCCGCTCCTTCCGCTCATCCCTCAATCGCTCCCGCAACCGCTCCACCAATTCATCCGAATACCCCTCAGGCGGGCTCTGACGCCCCTTCGTGCGGAGAAATTCCTGCAGTAATGCTTCCTTATCCATAACGTTAAAACGGGTTTCAGTGGAGGCAGTCAGAAAGCCAGGCCTGCAGCTGCTTGTGCGCATAATGCAGTCTGGACCGGACCGTCCCTTCCGACACTCCAAGGACGCGGCTGATCTCCGCATGGGGTATCCCCTGAATGTCGAACATGGTAACAACGGCCCGATGATCTTCAGACAACCTCTGCAGCGCTTCGTTCAATCGCACCTGCAATTCATGCAGCCCAGCCTCCCGCACCGGATCCGTCACGTCCGTCAACCCATCCAGCGCCGCCTGCGGCACCGTCCCGTCCGGCCCGTCCAGACTCAGCGTCTTCCTCCGGTTCCGCCGCTTCAGAAAATTCAGCGTCATGTTCACCGCAATGCTGTACACCCACGTGTAAAACCCGCTCTCCCCTCGGAATCGCACAAGGCTCCGGTGCACCCTCAGAAAGATATCCTGCATCAGGTCGTCCGTATCCTCATGACTCGCCGTCATGTTGAATACCATCCCGTATAGCCGCGGCACATACTTCCTCACCAGCACCTCAAACGCCGCCGCATCCCCCTCCCGCGCCCGCTCCACCAGCGCCCGGTCCACCTCCTGTTCACTCGGTTCACTCGCACTCATCGGCTCTCCCGGCTTCCGGCCCCCCGCTCCACCGTCACCGCCACACTCCCGCAATCCGCTAATATAAACTTCCGCACCGTCACCCGCACCGCCCGCAACCGCCACCCCGCCAGCAACACCTCAGCCACCTCCTCCGCCAGCGTCTCAATCAACCGCCGCTCCCGCTCCCCAGCCACCTCCCGGCATCGCTCCGCCACCGCACCATAATCCACCGTCCCTCCCAACTCATCCCCCAAACCCAGAAACCCTCGCTCCGGCCACATCCAAACATCCAACTCCAATCGCTGCGCCACCGCACGCTCATCATCAGGCACCCCCATCCGGCTCGCCACCCCTAGCCCTTTGATCTCTATCAGGTCATTCTCCAGCTCGCTCATCGGTCACTCAGGTTACGCTCAGGTTCCCGCCGCCCGCTCAACTCCCCTCTCACCGCTTGATGCTCGTCACCGATTGCAGAATCACACTCACCATCATGTACGCCATCGTCCCCACCAGCAGCGCCATGATGAAAATAATCACCGGCGTGATCATCGCCATCCCCCGGTCAATCGTCTTCTGCAATTCCTTGTCATAACGCTGCGCCGACCGCTCCAGCGAATGCTCCAGGTCCCCAGTCTGCTCCCCCACCGTGATCATGTCCGTCAGCAGCTCCGGAAAAAATCCCACCTTCTTCAGCGACCGCGACAGCGATCCCCCTTCCCCCACCATCCCAATCACCTTCTGCAGCAATCCCTTCAGATAACGGTTCACCGTCGCATCCCGCGTCAACTCCAGCGCCCGCAGCAGCGGCAACCCGTTCCCCACCAGATTCGATAGGGTCTCCAGAAACTGCACGAAAAACCGCGCACTGATCAAAGGCCCGAAAAACGGCAGGCTCACACTCTTCTCATCCCACTTCGCACGCCACTTCGGAATCTCCAGCAGCTTCTGAAATCCCCAGATCCCCAGCCCGATCACCAGCGCTATCGCCCACCAGTACCCAAACAGAAAATCACCAGCCTTCATCAGCAGCTTCGCCGCCGTCGGCAGTTCCTTCCCCATCGACTTCAAAAGCTGCGTCAGCTGCGGAATCAGATAGGACACAAACAGCAGGCTCACCCCGATCCCCGCCACCAGCAGACAAACCGGATAAATCATCGCCGTCGTCACCTTCGCCTGCAGGTTCTGCACCGAAATCAGATACTCCGACTGGCGCTTCAGAATCTTCGGCAGCGCCCCCGACACCTCACCAGCCGCCGCCAGATTGCAGTACAATTCCCCGAACGACGGACTCGCACCTTTCAGCGCCGACGAAAAACTCGACCCGTCCCGGATCCTCGATCGCAGCAGCGCCGTCACATCCTTCACCGCCGACAACTCATCCCGCGACTCCATGATCCGCAGCGCCGGCTCCAGCTGCAATCCCGCTCCTAGCAAATCACTCAGCTCCTCCGTCATCATGATGATGTCAGCCTTCTTCAGCTTCACCGGCTTCATCTGCGCGATGTCCTTCGCCTTCGCCTTCGCCACCGCCTTCTCACTCATCGGCTTCCCAGCCTTGTCCAGCGGCGCGTCCTTACCCTTCCCCGCCGCCTTCGCATCCGCCGCCTTCGCCTCCGCCACCACATCCTCCTTCAGCTTCACCGCCACCGGCTGCAACCCGTTCCGCTCCAGCCGCCGCAGCGCATCCGGACGGTCCGTCGCATTCATCTCGCCAGCCGCTTTGCTGCCGTCCTGCTTGAGTGCCGTGTATGTGAAGACTGACATGGTTTGGACCGCTGGCGGTGTTCAGATGTTCTCCTCGTTCAATCCGGCTCCCCGATCATCATGTCGGCCGCCGTCGCACTAACCACTTCCTCCAGCGTCGTGTCCCCGTCAAAACACTTGTAGATCCCATACTCCCGCATCGGAATGAATCCCTGCTTCAGCGCCATCTCCTTCAGCTGCGCCTCCGTCGCACGCTTCGTGATCAGATCCTCAATCTGCTTCGTCACCACACAAATCTCGTATATCGCCATCCGGCCGTGGAACCCGGAATGACTGCACGCATCACACCCGCCCGGCTTCGCCGTCATCACCCGACGGTTCTCCGGCGACCGGAAACCCACCGCCCGCAACTCCACCGCCGTCACCTCACCCGGCTGCCGGCACTTCGTGCACAGCTTCCGCACCAGCCGCTGCGCCAGAAAGCACCGCACCGACGCCGCCACCAGAAACGGCTCCACCCCCATGTCGATCAACCGGCTGATCCCCGAAATCGCATCATTCGTGTGCAGCGTGCTGAACACAAGGTGCCCAGTCAGCGCCGCACGAATCGCAATCTCCACCGTCTCAAGGTCCCGCATTTCCCCGATCATCACAATGTCAGGATCCGCCCGCAGAATCGACCGCAGCGCCGTCGCAAATGTCAGGTTGATCTCGCTCTTCACCGCAATCTGCACCACCCCCTCGATCTTGTTTTCCACAGGATCCTCCACCGTGATGATCCGGCTGTCGATCGTGTTCAGTTCGCTCAGAAACGTGTACAGACTCGTCGATTTCCCCGAACCCGTCGGCCCCGTGATCAGCACAATCCCGTTCGGCAGCTTCAGCATGTTGTCGATCACATTCCGCACCTGCGGAATCATCCCCAGCTTATCCAGATTGAACTTCTGCTGGTTCAGCAGCCGGAGGCTCACCGTCTCCCCTAGCACACTCGGAATCGTCGCCACCCGCACGTCGATCTGATTGCCGTCCAACTCCAGCCCGATCCGTCCGTCCTGCGGCAGCCGCCGCTCCGCAATGTCCAGCCGCGACATGATCTTCAGTCGCGCAATCACCATGTTCTGCAGCGCCTTGATGTTCTCAGGCACCGGCACATCCACCAGCAAACCGTCAATCCGGTACCGGATCCGCAGGAAGCTCTCCATCGGCTCCACATGAATATCCGTCGCCCGCTGAGTCAGCGCCTGACGAATGATCTGGTTCACAAATTTCACCACCGACGCCTCATCGTCATCATCATCAATGATGTTCGTCTCCTCCCCCATGTCCAGCCCCTGCGTGTCCGCCAGATCCCGTCCCTTCAGAATCGCCTCAAACGTGTCCGCTCCCACCCCGTACAGCTTCTGAATCCCCTGCAGCAGCCGCGTCCGGCTCGCCATGTGCCACTCGATCCGGCACGGAATCGCCTGCGCCACCGCATGCCGCGCATGGTAATTGAACGGATCATACGTCGCCAGCGCCAGCACCGGCTCCCCCTCCACATGCCCCTCAGGCACCGGCATCGGCTCTCCCTCCTCATCCATCTCCCCCATCATCCGCGCCGGATCCCCATACCACAACGGCAGCAACCGGTAACGCAACGCCACCGCCGCAGAACACACTTCCTTCAATCGCCTCGCATTCCGCGGCTTCAAATCACTCTCCCAGTGCAACCGCAGCCACTGACTCAGATTCCCCAGAAAATCCTCCTCCGGCATCAGCTGCGCATCCAGCAGATCGTCCACCACACTCCGCTGCGCCTGCGCCGACTGCGCAATCACCGCCACCACCGCCTCCTGGTTCTCCGCCCCCGCCGCTTCGGCAGATCGAACCAGCATTTCATTCATCCGTTGGGCAAGCGAGGACATGGCAGAGAGCGTTGAATAAAGGGGAAAATCGGAAGCACCGCGACCGTAACCCGGCGCTGCCTTCGGACAACGGCATTTCTTCCCGCGTTCAATGTTGCGGACGGAATTTCCACCCATCTCCCCCTCCACGCCCCCCCTTCAATCCGGTTTGCTCACCCCCACCCACCCCCGCATCCATCCCCCATGCCCCTCTCCCGCCGCCGCCTCCTCGCCTCCCCGACGGCCTCTACTCCGAAATCACCACCGAACGCGGCACCATCATCGCCGAACTCTTCTACAACAAAACCCCGCTCACCGTCACCAACCACGTCGGCCTCGCCGAAGGCACCCTCGGCCCCAACCCCGGAAAACCCTTCTACAACGGCCTCACATGGTGCCGCGTCGTCCCAGGCCTCGTCGTCCAGGGCGGCGACCCCACAGGCACCGGCAACGGCGACGCCGGTTACCTCTTCCCAGACGAAATCCTCCCAGGCCTCCGCCACGACGCCATCGGCACGCTCCAGATGGGCAACCACGGCCCAGACACCAACGGCTCCCAGTTCTGCCTCATGCTCAGCCAGCAACACCGCCTCAACTACGAACACTCGGTCTTCGGCAAAGTCGTCCGCGGCCTCGACCTCCTCCCACTCATCCGTCAGGGCGACACCATGAAGGTCCGTATCCTCAGAATCGGCCCGGTCGCCGCCGCCGTCCTCGACGGGCTCATCTTCAAACTCGAAGCCTCTCTCCCCTGACAATTCCTAACCCAACCCGCGTCCGCTCAGTCCCCGAAAAGATTGCCCAGCCCGCCAATCAGCGACCCCTGATCGTTCTTCGCCGACCCCGCAGAATTCGCCAGCACCCGGTCCGCCAGCCGCGAAAACGGCAGGCTCTGCAGCAGCACCGTCCCGTGCCCTCTCAGCGTCGCCACAAACAATCCCTCGCCCCCGAACACCATGCTCTTCAGGTTCCCCGCACGCTGAATGTTATACTCAATCCCCTTCGTGAACGCCACCAGACACCCCGTGTCCACAATCAGCGTCTCCCCCTTCAACTCCTTCTTCATCACATGCCCGCCCGCATGAATGAACGCACGCCCCTCCCCGTTGATCTTCTGCAGCACAAATCCCTCACCTCCAAACAACCCGGTCCCTAACCGCTGCGCAAACGCAATCCCTAACTTCGTTCCCATCGCCGCACACAGAAACGAATCCTTCTGACAGATAATCTCCCCACCCCATTCCCGCAACTCCAGCGGAATGATCTTGCCAGGATACGGCGCCGCAAACGCCACCCGCTTCTTCCCAGTCCCGTGATTCGTGAAATGCGTCATGAACAGGCTCTCCCCCGTCAGCGCACGCTTCCCCACCTGCTTCATCTTGTCCCAGAAATTGTTCGTCGGTGACGACCCGTCTCCCATCTTCGTCTCAAACCGGATCTCGCTGTCCATGTAATTCATCGACCCAGCCTCCGCGATCACCGTCTCCCCGGGATCCAGCTCAATCTCCACAATCTGCATCTCGCTCCCGAACAGCTCGTAATCAATCTCATGCGCCGCCCCCGTCGCCCGCAGCGGCGGCGGCCCCACCCGCGCCGCCCCAGCTCCCGCCAGATCCGGCCGCACCACCCGCAACGGCTGCCAGTCCGCCATCCCTTCCTTCCACACCAGGGTCTCCCCGCTCACCGCCCCGCTGGCAATCAGCCCAGCTAATTCACTCTCCTCCGCGGTCAGCTGCTGACGATTCGGTCCGGAATAATAGATGGCGGCCATGGTCTCGGATTTTATTGGGTTGTCTCCGCTCACCATACGCACCTCCGCGCCCCGCGAAACGGTTTTCTCTACCCCCTCCCACCCTCACTCATGAAAAGCCCATGAACAGGCCGAGCATTGACGCCCCCACCCCATTTCCCTTACGCTGACGTTCCGCATGAATCGCGCCGTGCCCATCCTGCTGTCTGCCGCCGCACTCCTGTGCCCGGCAACCGCCCCAGCACGCCCCTCCGCTCCTTACATCTCCGAAATCGTCGCCCGCAACACCAACGGCATCACCGACGAAGACGGCGACCGCACCGACTGGATCGAACTCTTCAACCCCAACGGCCAGCCCTTCGACCTCACCGGCTGCTCCCTCTCCGACAATCCCGCAGATCCCGCCAAATGGGCCTTCCCAGCCCAAATCTCCATCCCCGCTGGCGGCTACCTCGTCGTCTTCGCCAGCAGCAAAAACCGCGCCACCGCCGGCCTCCCGCTCCACACCTCCTTCAGCATCGCCTCCGCAGGCGAATACCTCAGCTTCACCGACGCCTCCGGCAACGTCATCTCCTCCTTCTCCCCTTCCTATCCACCCCAGTCCGCAAACGTCTCATGGGGCGTCATCTCCACCGTCCCATCCCTCCGCTACGCCGCCTTCAACTCACCCACCCCCGGCACCGCCAACAACACCGCCAGCGCCCCAGCCCCCCCAGTCTCCTTCTCCCCACCAAGCCGCACCTTCCCACTCACCTCCTCCATCTCCGTCGCCATCACCACCCCATGGCTCGGCCCCGTCATCCGCTACACCACCGACGGCAGCGTCCCCAACGCAACCTCCCCCATCGTCTCCGGCCCCCTCACCATCTCCGCCACAAGACGCATCCGCGCCCGCGCCTTCGAACAAGGCCGCCCCGACGGCCCACTCCGCGGCGAATCCTATCTCGCTCTCGACCCCGCCGCCGCCGACTTCTCCTCCAACCTCCCCATCGTCCTCACCCACCTCTGGAACTCCGGCCCGCTCCCCACCTCCGAAGCCCCGCGCGAAGGCACATGGATGATCTTCGAACCTTCCTCCCCCTCTTCCCTCTCACGCCTCTCCAACCCTCCCTCCCTCTCCGGCTACGGCCGCTTCGAACGCCGCGGCTCCTCCACCCTCTCCGCCGCCAAATACTCCTTCTCCCTCGAAGCATGGGACGAAAGCAACGCCGACCTCCCCATCTCACCCTTCGGCATGCCCGCAGAATCCGACTGGATCCTCCACGCCCCCTTCCAGTTCGACCGATCCCTCATCCGCAATAATCTCCTCTATCAACTCAGCCGCAACGCCGGCCGCTACGCACCACGCACCCGCTTCGTCGAACACTTCCACAGCACCGCCGACGCCATCGTCAACGGCGCCATCTCCGGCCCAGACTACTTCGGCGTCTACAGCTTCATGGAAAAAATCGACCGCGACGGCGACCGCGTCGATGTCGAAAAACTCTCCCTCCTCAACAACTCGGAACCCGAAATCTCCGGCGGCTACATCCTCAAAATCGACCGCCTCGACACCGGCGACTCAGGCCTCGCCGCCGCCAACCAGCTCCTCGGCCTCGTCTACCCAAAGGAACGCTCGCCCAACCCTGCCACCATGGCCAGCACTCCCCAGAAAATCTGGCTCCAGAATTACCTCAACTCCATGTGGGCCGCTCTCAATGCCCCGGACTTCTGGAAACCGGACTCCGGCTACGCCAGATTCATCGACCCCGCCGCCGCCATCGACCACCACCTCCTCAATACCACAGCCAAAAACATCGACGCCCTCCGCCTCAGCGCCTACTTCCACAAACCTCGCTCCGCCCGTCTCTCCCCAGGCCCAGTCTGGGACTTCGACCGCTCCATGGGCTCCGCAGACGGCCGCGACCTCAACCCCCGCTCATGGCGCGGCGAAGGCGGTGACCTCGGCACCGACTTCTTCCACTACCCATGGTACGCCGAAATGTTCCGCGACTCAAACTTCTGGCAGGCATGGATCGACCGACTCGACGCCCTCCGCAACGGCCCCCTCCACACCACCCGCGTCCACGCCCTCATCGACCAGCTCGCCGCCGAACTCAACCCCTCCCCTCTCCCCCCGGGCCTCGCCGCTTCCCCCGCCGCCCGCAATCAGCTCCGCTGGGCCTCCTCCACCTTCACCCCTCGCCCACCCAATCCCTCCACCCCCGGCACCGACGGCTCCTTCTCCGGCGAAATCGCATGGCTCCGCAACTGGTGGGCCGCTCGCCTCGCCTTCATCGACGGCCAATTCACCCGCCCGCCCTCCGCCTCCCCACCCCCAGGCACCGCCACTCCAGACACCTCCGTCTCCCTCTCCTCCCCCAGTCTCTCCGTCCCTGGCGCAAAAATCTACTTCACCACAGACGGCTCAGACCCCCGCCGCTTCGACACCACCCACGATACCCAGGAACCCTCCGTCACCTTCATCCCCGCAATCCACACCATCCGCGGCATCGTCCCTAACCTCCCCTTCCACTCCACATGGGGCTCCGCATGGCGCGGCTCAGACCTCAACAACAACGGCGACCACACCGACGACTTCGACGACTCCTCATGGCACGCCAACCCCTCTGGCTCCATCGCAGGCGTAGGCTACGACGACTCCACCGGCCCCTCCTCCATCAGCTACCTCCCCTTCATCGGCCTCCGCTGGCTCTCCGCCCCCTCCGGCGACAACTCCAGCGTCATGAAATCCGTCAACCAGTCCTGCTACCTCCGCATCCCTTTCCAAACCGACGCCGCTTCCCTCAACGACCTCGTCTTCCTCACCCTCCGCGCTCGCTTCGACGACGGCTTCGTCGCCTTCCTCAACGGCTCGGAAATCGCACGCGCCAACCCGCCCCCATCCTACCCCACCACCCCGCTCGCATGGAACGCCGGCGCACGCGCCACCAACGCAGACTCCAGCGCCATCCAGGAAGCCGTCTTCAACGTCTCCGCAGCCATCCCTCTCCTCCACCCCGGGAACAACCTCCTCGCCATCCACGGGCTCAACTACGGCCTCTCCAGCTCGGACTTCCTCTTCCAGGCCACCCTCGCCGGCGGCCCAGCCTTCTCCGACGCCCCGGAACCCTCCCCCTCCGCCATCGAATACTCCTCCCCCATCCCCATCTCCTCCCCTACCATCATCACCGCCCGCACCTACAACCCAGCCACCCCCTCCGACCCTCCCACCCAGAACGGCGGCGGCTCCGGCAACGTCCCCAACGGCTCACGCTGGAGCGCCCCAGTCAAACTCCAGTACTTCCCAGGCACCATCCCCGCCTCCCCTCAAAACCTCACCCTCTCCGAAATCCTCTACCACCCCGCAAGTCCCTCCGCCTCAGAAACCGCCGCCGGCTTCCTCTCCGAAAACGACTTCGAATTCATCCGCCTCACCAATTCCTCCACCTCCCCCATCGACCTCACCGGCATCCTCTTCACCGCAGGCATCTCCTTCTCCGCTGCCCCTAACCTCCAGAACCTCCTCCCCCCCAACGCCAGCACCGTCATCGTCCGCAACGCCCGCGCATGGTCCGCCCGCTTCGGCTCCCTCTGGCCCATCCTCGGCGAATTCTCCGGCCAGCTCGACAACGGCGGCGAATCCATCTCCCTCCTCTCCGCCTCAGGCGAACCCATCGCCAGCTTCACCTACGACGACCGCTCCCCATGGCCCAACGACAGCCCTCGCGGCTTCTCCATCGTCCTCTCCCCCAATCTCCCACCAGACCACCCTGCCTCATGGTCCCCCTCCCTTGACCCCGGCGGCTCAGGCGTCCACTCCTTCGCCCTCTGGCGTCAACGCCACTTCCCAGACGCCCCAGACCCCTCAGAATCCCTCGCCCTCGCCGACCCCGACGCCGACGGTCTCCCCAATCTCATCGAATACGCCCTCGCCACCGACCCCGCACGCCCAGGCCCCATCCCTTCCCCAGCCCTCTCCCTCTCCCCTTCACCCTCCCTCTCCATCGCCCGACGCATCACCTCCGACCTCTCATGGGCCCCGGAAGACATCTCCTTCCCCTCCTCCCCTTCCCCCATCCACTCCCTCCCCTCCACCTCCACTCTCTCCACCTCCACAGAATCCGCCTCATGGCCCCTCCCTCCTCCCACCTGCCCACACCGCCGCTCCCTCAGACTCCGCGTCCGGCTCCCCTGAACCCAATGTGACGAACTCATCACATTGTCCGTTTTCACATGCGGTGATTTCATCGCAATCTCCACCTACCCCAACCGCCCGCTCCACGATTCCATTCCCCATGATCTCCCTCCAGAAACTCTTCGGCAAAGACGATCTCTTCTTCTCCCTCCTCGAGGCCTCCGCAGAACAAGGCCGCAACAGCATCCACGGCCTCAACAACATCCTCGCCAAACCATGGGAGGAAACCAGCGTCACCGCCTTCCACCAATCCAAGGAAGCCGACAAACGCATCACCGACCAAATCAACCAGGCCCTCGTCACCAGCTTCGTCACCGCCCTCGAAAAAGAAGACATCGAGGCCCTCAGCGCCGTCCTCTACAGAATCCCAAAAACCGTCGAGAAATTCGTCGAACGCTTCGCCATCAGCGGCATCCTCGTCAAAGGCATCGACTTCTCACGCCACATCGCTCTCCTCAGCGCCGCCACCGAACAGGTCGTCAAGCTCATCAAAACCCTCCGCGGCCTCGGCTCCGGCCAGGTCGCCAAAGCCAAGGAATGCAACCAGCGCCTCCAGCAGATCGAAGGCGACGCCGATAAACTCATCCTCGAAATCCTCAAAGACCTCTACTCCGGTGCCCACGACCCCATCAAGGTCCTCGCTCTCCGCGACCTCTACGAACTCCTCGAAACCGTCATCGACCGCTGCCGCGACGCCGGCATCGTCGTCATGCACATCGTCCTCAAAAATTCCTGACCTCCCCACCTCCCCAAGCGGCATGATCTCCATCCAGCGTCTCCTCGGCCGCCCGCACGAATTCTTCGGCCTCCTCGAACAAAGCGCCGCCCTCGGCAAACAGGCCGTCACAGAAATCAAGGCCATCCTCGCTCAACCCTCAGGCCCCCCAGACCTCTCAGGCCTCCGCTCCGCCCGCCGCAAAGGCAAGGAAGTCATGGGCCAACTCGAAAACCTCCTCACCAGAGTCTTCGTCACCCCCATCGAACGCGAAGACCTCGAAGCCCTCGGCCAGGATCTCTACCGGCTCCCCAAAACCGCAGAGAAATTCGCAGAACGCTACGAAATCGTCCACGACCAGATGCGCGCCACCGACTTCTCCATCCTAGCAGGTCTCCTCGAACGCGCCGCCGGCATCGTCCAGGAAATGATCTCCCGCGTCAGCTCCGGCGACTCCTCCGCTCTCTCCGCCATCAAGACCCTCGACGCCAGTCTCGGCCAGATCGAAGTCGAAGCCGCTCACCTCGTCCTCAACGCCACTAAGCAGCTCTACTCCGCTCCCGCTCCACCCCTCCAAGCCATCATCAGCAAGGACCTCCACGACCTCCTCGGCGAATGCATCGAATGCTGCCGCACCGTCGGCCGCACCGCCGCCCTCGTAATCCTCAAGAATTCCTGACGCCTCCCCACACCCCATGGAGACCACCACCATCGTTTTCGCAGTCATCATCGTCGCCCTCGTCTTCGAATACATCAATGGCTTCCACGACACCGCGAACTCCATCGCCACCGTCGTCGGCACCAAGGTCCTCACCCCACGGCAGGCCATCCTGCTCGCCGCCTGCACCAACCTCGGCGGAGCCTTCACAGGCCTCGCCGTCGCCAAAACCGTCGCCGGTGGCCTCGTCAACCCGGACTTCATCAACCAGGGCGTCCTCATCGGTGCCCTCCTCGGCGCCATCATCTGGAACCTCCTCACATGGTGGTTCGGCCTCCCCTCCAGCTCCACCCACGCCCTCGTCGGCGGTCTCGCCGGCGCCGTCCTCGCCGTCGGCGTCATGCTCTCCTCTGCCGGAAAACTCACCGATAAGGACGGCAAACCCCAGTCCCTCATCGACACCTGTCTCGTCTGGTCCGGCACCAAAGACAAATCCTCCAAAAAACTCGTCGAACCCTCACCCGAAGTCCTCGCCGCTCTCGCCGCCCAGGGCGACGAAGCCCGCGAAAACGGCACCCATCGCCTCAAAATCGGCGACAGGGAAACCCAGGTCGTCGTCTTCGAAGGCCGCATCAGACAAGTCGAGGAAACCAAAAAAGTGAACGGTGAGAAAATCGGGATCCTCAACAAGGTCCTCATCCCCATGTTCACCTCCCCGCTCGCAGGCCTCGTCGGCGGCTTCCTCCTCATGAGCTTCCTCTACGTCGTCCTCCGCTGGATGCGCCCAGTCTGGGTCAACAGAATCTTCGGCAAACTCCAGCTCGCCTCCTCCGCCTACATGGGCTGGAGCCACGGCATGAACGACGCCACCAAAACCATGGGCATCATCACCCTCGCCCTCGCCACCGCCACCGCAGGCAACCTCGGCGTCCCCGCATGGATGCAGGTCGCCAAAACCCCCGACGCCTACCACCTCTCCCCATTCGCTCACCTCGTCAGCTGGCTCCCCTCATGGCTCCAGTTCGGCTACATGCCAGAACCCGTCGACTTCAAAAACCCCGGCGTCCCATGGTGGGTCGTCTGCATCTGCGCCTGCACCATGGCCGCAGGCACCGCCGCCGGCGGCTGGAAAATCATCAAAACCATGGGCCACAAAATGGTCAAACTCCAGCCAGTCCACGGCTTCGCCGCTGAAACCACCGCCGCCACCATCCTCTACATCACAGGCTCCTACGGCATGCCAGTCTCCACCACCCACGCCATCACCACCTCCATCATGGGCGTCGGCTGCGCCAAACGATTCAGCGCCCTCAAACTCAATGTCGTCGAACGCATCCTCTGGGCATGGGTCCTCACCATCCCAGCCACCGCTGGCCTCTCCTTCCTCTTCGTCTGGCTCGGCGTCAAATCCGGCATCATCATCATGCCCCGCTAACCCCCTCTCCGTTCAGCGCGGGCACGCAAGGCTCCGTACTCGCGCCTCTCCCCACACGCCCCCTCCGTACCAGCCCATCTCAAATCTCAAATTTCAAATCTCAAATCCCCTCAGCGCGCCGCAGGCTCTGGACACCTGGGAGCATCACAGCTCTCCCCGCGCACGGAGTGCGCCTGCAGGCCCTCCGTACTCGCGCATCTCCCCACAAGCCTCTCTCAATTCACAATTCTCAATCTTCAATTTCCCCTCCATGGTCCGCCACCAGCCACCATGCGCGCCCACCCCTCAGCCCTCACCGTCTCCCTCGCCCTCCTCCTCGGCGCAGCCGCCCTCCGCGCCCTCCTCCTCCCTCCCTCCACCCCGGACTCCATCCCCCCGGGTGCCGTCAGCCTCGACTCCCTCCGTCGCGGCGATTGGTGGTCCGCCCTCACATGGATCTTCACCCACCGCGACTGGATCCATCTCCTCAGCAACGCCCTCATCCTCCTCGCCGGCAGCCGCCTCGCCCTCCGCTCCCTCGGCAATACCCACTTCTCCGCCATCTTCCTCCTCGGCAGCTGGCTCGGTGCCCTCCTCACCTTCTCGCTCCGCCCCGAAGCCGTCCTCATCGGCGCCTCCGGCTCCGCCCTCGCCCTCGCCGCCGCCTCCGCCGCCCTCCACCCTAACCTCAACCTCCTCCCAGCCTCCTCCCGCCTCTCTCTCTCCGCCCGCTCCCTCTTCCTCGGCGTCCTCTTCGCCAACATCGCCCTCGAATTCTCCTCCCGTCTCCTCGCCTCCTCGGACCTCCCAGCCCTCCACTCCCAGGCCCACCTCGTCCACATCGCCGCCCTCCTCACAGGCTGGTCCTACGTCCGTACCCTCGAACACCTCCAATCCCGCCACACCCCATCCCAACCCCCTCCCCCACAGCCGCCCCTCGACCGCTTCCTCAAGGACCAGATCGACCCTCTCCTCGAAAAACTCCACTCCCACGGCCCCTCCAGTCTCTCCCGCACAGAACGCGCCCTCCTCGACGAAGCCGCCCGCCGCATCTCCCCACCCCGCCAGTGACCTCCACCCCAGCCTCCCGCCTCGCCGCTACTCTTTCCTCCCTCGCCCTGGCAGCCTGCACTTCTAACAATCTCCCGCCCGCTCCCTCCTCCGTCTCACGCGCCGACGCCGTCGCCACCGCCGCACGCTGCGCCTCCCACCGCTGGTTCCCCTCCTCCGCTAACGTCTTCCACGGCGCCGACCCGGACGGCATCCGCGTCGATACCCCCGACGTCTCATGGCACCCGGACCACTCCACCGCCGGCTGGTGGCACCCCAACTCATGGAACACTGGCCTCCCCTACCAGTGGGGCGGCTTCTCCTCCCCGCATCAATTCGACCGCGACCTCGCCAACGGCCTCGCCGCCGGTGATGTCTACACACCCGAAAAACGCCGGCTCCTCGACGCCGCCGTCAGCCGCCACGCCACCGGCATCGACTGCTCAGGCCTCATCTCCCTCTGCTGGAATCTCCCGCGCTCCTACTCCACCCGCGAACTCCCCTCCCTCTGCTCACCCCTCCCCTCATGGGACCTCCTCGCTCCAGGCGATATCCTCAACACCCACAACAGCCACGTCCTCCTCTTCACAGGCTGGGCCAACCCCGAACACTCCCGCCTCCACGTCTGCGAAGCAGGCGTCCCCCCACACTGGCTCGTCGTCCAGCGCACCGCCATCCGCTCCGAACTCGAAAAACTCGGCTTCCTCCCATGGCGCTACCGCGGCATCACCGACTGATCTCCCCACCCCGCCAGTGACCTCAGCTCACTTCTTCGTCACTTCCTCCAGCTGCCCCTGCGCCCCCGTCCCGTCCTTCAGCGCAATGTGCAGTCGCGCCCTCACATAATTCTCCATCGCCTTCCTCACCGAAATCGTCAGCACCCCGTTCGCAGCAATCCCGTAATCCTGCGCAATCGCCGCCCGCTGCGCCGCATCCAGCCCGCTCGCCGGCCTCAGCTTCAGCGTCACCATCTCCTCCCACTCCTTGTCCACCGGCATCGCCTCCTCCGCATCCTTCGGCCACTCCGCATCCACAATCCTCCCCACCGTAAAATCACGGAACTCCCCGCTCTGCTCACACCACGCCCGCACATGCCACCGGTTCCCATCATGCCCCCACGCATGCGGTCGCACCACCCGCCAGCTGTCCTTCGCCCCGTGCACCGACAAATACCTCATCCGCACACTCAACCCCTGCAGCGACGCCATGAACACCCGCCTCATCGCCTCCAGATTCCCGCTCCGCTGCGGCAATGCCACCATGTCCAGCCGCGCCGCCGGAGCCACCGCCATCCCAGACGCCGCAAACCTCACCCGCTCATTGCTCCCACCCGGGAAAAACAACCGCAACGCCTCCTCCAGCGTCGTCGACCCCTCAGGAATACTCATCGTCTGGATCCCCTCATACCGCTTCTTGTTCAAATTGTACACCAGCGCCCCGGGATTCAATTCATGATACTTCTGAATATCCGCCGACGCCTGCGCCAGCGATACCCCGAAAATCGCCTGCAGATCCTGCCGATTCACCGTGCCGCGCCACCAAGCGCTCTTCTCAATGAAGGCAAGGCGCTGCGCGGCCGCCCATAATGTCGGGTTGCTGAAGTTTCCCATGGTCTTGCGTTGTTTCAAAATAGCTGCCGACGGCTGGATGCTGCCGTTCAACCAATCATCCTTACGTTTTCCCGCCCCTCGGTGTCAAGCCCTATGGCAACCCAATTCTCGTCACCCCGCGAATCCATGAATTGCAACGAGTAACAACAGAAAGCCTGAAGACACCCCACCCATTCTCAGCGTCATCCCCGGGCTAGTCTCCGCCCCACTTCACCAGCCCCACGCAAAATACGTAACGCGGAATCCTTGCCTCCCCCACCCGCCCCGCTACCATCGCCACTTTCTTTCCCCGTAACCCCAACCGCTCTCCATGAAACCATCCGCCCTCGTCCCCTCCATCCTCCTCGCCGCTTCGCTCGCCGCCATCGCCGCCGACGACGCCACCCCCCTCAACCTCTCCCCCGCAGGCCCCACCCTCGCCCAACTCAACGCCGCCAAGGACTGGACCCCCATCTTCGACGGCAAATCCCTCTCCGGCTGGACCGGCTCAGGCTACGAGGTCCAGGACGGTGCCATCGTCTGCACCCCCTCCGGCGCTTTCCTCCGCACCGAAAAAGAATACGGCGACTTCGTCCTCGACTTCGAATTCAAACTCAAACCAGGCTCCAATAACGGCATCGGTCTCCGCTACCCAGGCGAGGGCGACGCCGCCTACGTCGGCATGGAAATCCAGGTCCTCGACGACCGTCACGAAAAATACAAGGGCCTCGCCCCCTATCAGTACCACGGCTCCGTCTACGGCACCGCCCGTTCCCTCCAATCCGAAAAAAATCTCCTCAAGCCAGCCGGCGAGTGGAACCGCGAACAGATCATCTGCGTCGGCGACCACGTCAAAGTCATCCTCAACGGCGAAACCATCACCGATACCTACCTCACAGGCATCAAACCCATCGACGGCAACCCCCACCCTGGCCTCGCCCGTACCTCCGGCTACATCGCCTTCTGCGGCCACGGCGATTACGTCGCCTACCGCTCCCTCCGCATCCTCGACTTCAAACCCGCCGCCCACGTCCTCCCCGGCAACCCGGACAACACCCCGCCTCCAGGCTTCTCCGCCCTCTTCAACGGCAAGGACCTCTCCGGCTGGAAAGGTCTCCTCAAGGGCCCTAACGACAAACCCCACGTCCGCGCCACCCTCTCACCCGACAAACTCGCCGCCGAACAGAAAATCGCCGACGAGATCATGAACGCCAACTGGAAAATCGAAGACGGAGCCCTCGTCTTCTCCGGCAAAGGCGAATCCCTCGCCACCGCCAAGGCCTACGGCGACTTCGAATTCTTCGTCGACTGGAAAATCCCCGCCAACGCCGACAGCGGCATCTACCTCCGCGGCGCCCCACAAGTCCAGATCTGGGACCCAGCCAACCCCTCCCAGTTCCAGAACGGCAATCAGAAAGGCTCCGGCGGTCTCTGGAATAACAAAGCCGAAGGCAAGGACCCGCTCGTCAAAGCCGATAAACCCATCGGCGAATGGAATACCTTCCACATCCGCATGATCGGCGACCGCGCCACCATCTGGCTCAACGGCCAGCTCGTCGTCAACAACGCCCGCCTCGAGTACCTCTGGGACGCCAAGGTCCCCCTCCCGCGCGCCGAACAGATCGAACTCCAGAACCACGGCAACAACCTCTGGTTCAAAAATATCTACCTCCGCGAAATCCCCTACTGAAACCGGCCGCCACCCGTAACCCCGCCCCCTCTTCCCAAGGCCATGGCCACCATCGCCGTCCTCGGTACGCTCGACAGCAAAGGCCACGAACACGCGTTCGTCGCCGACGCCATCCGCCGCATGGGCCACCTGCCCCTGCTCATCGATGCCGGCTGTCTCGCCCCACCGCAGATCACCCCGGACATCCCCAGCTCCGCCATCTGCAAGGACCTCGCCAGCCTCCCGGAAGACCGCGGACAACGGGTCGCCGCCATGGCCGCTGCTCTCCCTGCCTTCATCGCAGACCTCGCAGCCTCAGGCCGCATCCAAGGCATCATCGCCCTCGGTGGCGGTGGCGGTACCGCCATCGCCACCGCCGCCATGCGCGCCCTCCCCGTCGGCTTCCCCAAACTGATGGTCTCCACCCTCGCCAGCGGCAACACCGCCCCCTACGTCGGCTCCAAAGACATCACCATGATGCCCTCCATCGTCGACGTCGCCGGCCTCAACCGCATCTCCAGACGGCTCTTCACCAACGCCGCAGGTGCCATCTGCGGCATGGTCTCCGCCGCCGCCGATCTCCCCGCCGACTCCTCCTCAGACCGCCCCCTCGTCGTCGCCAGCATGTTCGGCAACACCACCACCTGCGTCAATGAAGCCATGCGCCTCATGGAATCCGCTGGCTGCGAGGTCCTCGTCTTCCACGCCACCGGCACCGGCGGCCGTACCATGGAAGCCCTCATCGAAAGCGGTCTCGCCACAGGCGTCCTCGACATCACCACCACCGAGTGGGCCGACGAACTCGTCGGCGGCATCCTCGGCGCCGGCCCCACCAGACTCGACGCCGCCGCCCACGCCCGCATCCCCGCCATCGTCGCCCCAGGCTGCCTCGACATGGTCAACTTCGGCGAACCACACACCGTCCCCGCCAAATTCGCCAACCGCACGTTCTATCACCACAATCCGCAGGTCACGCTCATGCGTACCAATTCAGATGAATGCGCCGCCCTCGGCAGAATCCTCGCGGAAAAGGTCAACGCCTACTCCGCTCCCGTCTCCGTCCTCCTCCCCCTCCGCGGCATCAGCATCATCAGCACCGAAGGCCAGCCCTTCCACGACCCCGCCGCAGACGCCGCCCTCTTCAACGCCATCCGCCAGCACCTCCGCCCAGGCATTCCCCTTGTGGAACTCGACGTCACCATCAACGATCCCCTCTTCGCCGCAGCCTGCGTCAACGCCCTCCTGCCCCACCTCCCTATCAAGTCTCACTGACCCCTTCCCCATGCCACGCCTCGCCTCCGCCGCCCTCCTCCTCCTCACCATCACCTCGCCGCTCCTCTCCAGCTGCGAAACCAGCTCGCGCCCATCCTCCAACAAACTCAGCGCCCGCGAAACCACCGCATGGGGCACCCGCGAAGAAGTCGAATCATGGCACCGCGGCCGCTCCGACTACCTCATCACCCCACCAGCCAACTGACCGCGAGGCTCAAAGTGGAAGCGGCGTCCCGCCGCTTATCAACAGGGCACACCGCGTGCCCTTCCCCGCCCTCCTCCGAACACGCCTTTTTCACTTCTCACTTCTCACTTCCATCCCCCCCTCTCCGAACACGCCTTTCTCACTTCTCACTTCTCACTTCCCACTTCTCTTGCGCGTCGACCTCCTCCAGCTCTCCAAAAGCTACGGCCGCACGCTCGTCCTTTCTAACGTCTCCGCTTCCCTCCCGCCCGCCACCCTAACCGCCGTCCTCGGCATCAACGGCGCAGGCAAAACCACGCTCCTCCGCACGCTCTCCGGTCTCTCCTCACCAGATTCCGGCGAAATCCACTTCGACGGCGAACCACTCTCCCGCGGCCGTCTCGACCTCCGCCGCCGCGTCCTCTTCCTGCCCGACAACCCACCAGTCTTCCGGCACAGACATCCTCGAAAATGTCGCCGCTCACCTCCACCTCTGGCTAGCCGACCAGCCCGGCGTCGAATCCAAAGTCGCCTCATGGCTCGATGACCTCGGCCTGACCGCCCAAGCCGGCCAATCCTGCGCCTCCCTCTCCCGCGGCCAGCGCTGGAAAGCCTCACTCCTCGCCCTCCTCGCCGTCGACCCAGACCTCTGGCTCCTCGACGAACCCTTCGCCTCCGGCATGGACACCCGCGGCCTCTCCGTCTTCCGCCGCGAAGCCGCCGCCGCCACCACCCGCGGCCGCACAGTCCTCTACACCACCCAGATCCCCGAACTCGCCGCCTCCTTCGCCGACGCCGTCGCCCTCGTCGGCCACCACTCCATCCAGATCCTCGACCCGGACCGCGACTTCGCCCGCGACCCCCACCGCCTCGAATCCCTCATCCTAGCCGCCGGCACCCCATGAAGGCCCTCTGGCCAGCCGACCTCGCCGCGCGTCTCCGCACCGCCGCCCGACCCCACCGCCGCCCGCGCCACAATCCGCTCTCCTTCGGCGCTCTCTACACCGCCATCTCCATCGTCGTCGTCCTCGCCTCCGTCTTCGCCGGCCCTGTGATCGTCGGAAAACACGCGGACTTCCTCGCCTGCACCGGCCTCTCCGCATGGCTCTGGACGCTCTCCTCCCTCGCCCTCGCCAGCACCCTCACTAACCACCTCACAAATCTCCCCCAATTCCCCGACGCCCTCCTCATGGCCCCCGTCGCCCCGGAATTCCTCTCCCAACGCGCCCTCTCCTTCATTCGCATCAACATCGCGAAAACCCTCGCCATCTCCGCCGTCGCCGCCCTCGGCCTCACCGCCATCTACGGTGCCTTCACTCCCCACCGCCACGCCTCGTGGAACTGGTGGCTCTTCCTCCCCGCCGCCGCCGGCCTCTGGCTCCACCTCACCTTCCTCGCCGCCGCCCTCCCCTACCTCCGCCCGTGGATCCTCCGCATCGGCCGCCGCCTCCCCATGCGTCTCACCGTCGCACTCGCCGCCGCCGCCACCGTCGCCACCATCGGAATGGTCCTCATCCCCCTCTTCATCGACTCCCCAGGCGGCCGCCGCTGGATCGTCCCCCTCGGCTCCTTCCTCCACCAAACCCTCCCCGCCGCAGGCTTCCTCTCATGGCCCACCCACCCACACCAGCCTCCCCTCTGGTCCCTCCTAGCGACCGCCCTCCTCGCCGCCGCTTCCCTCCCCACCCTCCGCAAACTCATCACCACTCTCCGCACGCCTCCCACCATCTCCGGCTGGAACGATTCCCTCTGGTCACCCGACGAACCCGAAGACGAATGGTGGGATGACGAGGAACCCGACGACGAGGAACCCGCCGCACCCGCCACCGATCCCTCCCCAGATCCCGTCCCCGTCGCCCAATCCCCGGCTCTCATCGCCGCACGGCTCCGCACCCTCATCGGTAATCTCGCCCCCCAGTCCCCCGACCTCTTCCTCTGCCACGACCCCGCCGCCTTCGCCACCCACGACGCCTTCCAGCGTTCCTTCGACCGCAAAACCGCTCGCTGGACCCTCCTCCCCGTCGCCTTCCTCATCCTCGTCGGTCACCCCGCCACCGAATTCATCGCATGGCTCTGGCTCGGCATCCACCTCTGGGAATTCATGCCCGAAGCCACTCTCCACCGCCACCTCCGCCACCAGTGGCTCGACCCTCTGCCCCAGCAATGGCTGCCAATCTCCCCCCGACCCGCGTGGCGCTCATTTTCCCGCGCCTGTGCCACCGCCGCCGGCCGGGGTCTCCTCCTCGGCCTCAAACTCTGCGCCGCCACCCTCGCCTTCTCTCTCGCCGCCTCCCTCCTCACCTCGTTCTGGCCATGGGCCACCCCACGCAACTCATGGTACATCCCCGCATCATGGCGCTGCGCCCTCGCCACCGCCCTCATCCCCGCCGCTAAACCAGCCTTCCTCTGGCTCACCGCCCCCGCCCGATTCACCAAAGCCCTCACCCCTCCCGCCTCCCTCACCCCACCATCACGCTGGTTCTCCCGGCTCCCCGCCCTCACCACCACCCTCGCCGCCCTCGCCTTCGCCATCTTCGCCCTCGCCACCGCCCTCTCCCCTCTCGCGACAAAGCTCCCCCAAAACTTCCATCCCGCCCGCTTCGTCCTCCACCTCGCCGCCCTCATCCTCCTCGCCTTCGCACTCAGATCCCTCACCC
>QQNF01000004.1 GCA_003402705.1 Verrucomicrobiota bacterium
AGCAATTCCCCTTTTCGATCGAATGCCTCGTAGTCGGCTTCCAGATCCTTCGCCATGGCCTGCATCTCCATTTTCGCCAGTTGAGTATCAATCAATGCCTTCTGAATGCGGCCTGTAACATTTCTCGATCCAAGTTCGATCTCGGGCTTCCAGACATCTGCAAACTGCCCGAGCATTGATGGTGTGTAGTTGACATTGACCTCTTTGGTATTGTTCACCGCCGAACCGGTCACGGCGGCCAGATCGTTGAACCCGGTGAAATTTGAAATCCCGATAGGAACCCGGGAGACAAAATTGATCGTCGGCTCATTGTTGGTGAAAGCATAGGGACGATCGATCACAAACCAGTTGGCAAGGTCAGGGCCGTTGTAGCCTTGGACATAGGTTTTACCAGGACCCACATCCCCGGAATAGGGACTGCCGTAGAGGTCGATCAACTGGTAGTTGAAAGCGCGTTCCTGGTCTTGGATTTTGGTATTGGCATCGCTGACCTGGTTTTCCTGATTGCGGAGCAGGCGGGTCATTTTCGCCGCCTGGTCGAAGGAACCCTTGGCATTGAGCACGGCGGCCAGCGAGCGATCATAAATCTGCTCGTAATGGGACTTGCCGGAGCGCAACAGATTGGGGTCAATGTCGAAGGCAATGGCACCGGGGCTGAGTCCGAGCGGGTTCAGGTGGGAGTTCGCGTTGTCGAGGGTGGTCTGGAACGACTCGCCGCAGGCGGCCAGCAACTCCAATTCCGGTACGGTGCTGCGATCGATCTTCTGGATGCCGGTGTGGGCGGCATCGACATCGGGCAGCATGGCATTGCCCACCGCCCAGTGGTAGAAAGCGCCCTGCCCTGCCCGGGAGGCCCATTCATCGAGGCCCCAGGAGCGGGTGTTGCCGGTTTCCGAGTTGAATTTGCCGTCGCGGAACGACTGCCAGCCTTCCCCGGGGTCATCGCGGTATTGCTGGCGGAAGCTGAGGGCAACAATTTGCTCGGCGGTGCGGGCCACATTGGAGGCGGCCTCGGCGAACTTGCGTTCGTCCTGGTAGTCCACCGCCACGGTGTTGCCGAGGATGTTGAGCGACTCGGTGCGCGGCACCCAGGTATAGTTCGCGTTGGTCAGGAGCTGGTAGTAGCCCTTGAGCGCGCTAAGGTAGTGGCCGTAGGCGTCGCCGTGGCCCTGCGGGAACATCCGCTGGGCATCGGCGGCATTGATCGAGCCGTCCTCGGTGCTGCTGCCGGCCTTTTCCTTGATGTTGTAGTTCGTGGCGTAGAGCGCCTCGCCGGCATCAATGCCGCGGGTGTAGTTCCAGAACAGGCGGTTGTAGAAGGGCGACTGGGTCGTCTGCGGGCTCAGGAAATCATCGCGGCCGCGCAGCAGGGCCAGTTCCTCGTCGAGCACGCTGGCCACCTGGCCCTCGAAGGAGAAGCGCGAGGTGTTGATCTCGGTGGTGGTGGTGGAGTCGTCGATGGAGATCGTCGGATTGGCGGCATCGGCGAACGCCTCGTTGCCGAGGATCGTGTAGAGATCACTGAGGTAGCCGGCGGCGAGCAGCAGAGCGTCGTTGGCCGGGCCGTAGTTATAGCCGGAATTGATGCTGATGCCCTTGCCGCGCTTGAGCAGGGTCTCATAGATTTCGATCAGGCCGTAGTCGTTGACGGCATCGAGGGTAAGGGCGATGTCGCCTTCCCAGCGGGTGCCGGCCTGGGTGAGCAGGCTCACATCGGTGTTGACCGCGTTGTTGTAGAGATCGGTCATCCGCTGGTTGAAGGGATTGATCGCCGCGAGCACGCGCTTGATCCAGCCTTCCACCAGCACCGGCCGGGTCCAGTTAGTCCATGCACCGTTGCCGGTGAGGGCGTAGGCGGGATTGGTGGTGCCGTCGGTGAGCAGCGGCTTGGCGCGGTAGCGCACCGTGAAGTAGTTGTCGCTCATGGCGAGCAGCGGGCTGCCGAGCGGGGCCGTGGGGGAACCGCCGAGAATCGCCGTGTTGTTCAGCGCCGGGGTGCCGGTGGCCGCGATCCAGGGAGCACCTGCCTCCACCACCTTGTCGGTGCGGCTGGATCCCTCGAGGCGGAAATCGACCGTGCTCGTCGTGCCCTCGTCGGCGGAAGTGAACAGCCCGATTTCGATGGTGTTGAGTCCCTTGATGAAGAAGCTCTCGGCCAAGGCGAATTGCTTGGGCAAGCCGGTGGCGCTGAGTCCCGAGGTGGCGCTCTGGCTGAGATCCCGGCCGGTGATGTCGCTGGCCGCCTTGAGCACGCTCACCTTGTCCTCGGCAAGCAGGTTGGTGGTCGCCCACAGCCCATCGAGGCGGGCCTTGAGGGTGGCAATTTCCGCGGACTTGGCGGGCAGGTCGGCCTCGGCGATATCGACGACCATGCTGCCCGATGGGTCGAAGATCGTGAACCACAGGCCGCCACCGATCTCGGCGATCCGAACCTGACTGCGGCCCTCGTCGGGCAAGTCGTCGCGGCTGGCGGCACGGACGAGTTTGAGATCGTAGGCCATTCCGGTGACGAGGCTTTCAAGCGCTGCCACACGGTTGGCGTCCACCACGGCGGCACTGCCATTGATGTAGAGCACAAAGCCGTCCAGATCTCCCAGCGCGGCACTGAAGACCATGTTCGAGGGAATGCCGCTGGTGAAATTCGCCGCGCCCACCGAGCGCAGCATCAGCCCGGGCAGTCCGGTGGAGGCATCGTATCCCGGCTTGCGAATCATGACCGTGCCGGGCAACGGCAGGGTGTCCACGGAGTAGTCGCCCAAGCCCAACTGCGAGGAGCCAGGCGACTGGACATAGCGCCACTGGCGGCTGGATGCGCTCGCGGAGTTTCCGAGATAAGTGGTGTTCGTGAAAGTGTAAGTCGCCGGCTGGGTGCCGCTGGCGGTGGGCGGAGCGGAGCGCCACTCGAACTCATAGTTTTCCGGAACCGCGGCGAAATCCCCGCTGTGGCGGATGCTCACCTGCTCATCCAGCGGGTTGGTGGAGAGGCGCACCTTCATGTCGCCGTTGTAGAGTTCCGGCACCACCTTGATGATCTGCATCACCGGGGGATCGCCCGGCGGCGTGAGATCGGGGTTTTCCCCGTCGCCGAACAAGAGCGTGGCATAGCCCTCGCCCCGCCCCGTGGCGGTGAGGGCATAGCTGTCGCGGGCGCTGTCGGAATCCGGCATCGTGGCCAGCGCGGTGGCCCCGGCGAGATAGGTGAGAGCGGGATCGGTGCTCACCGTATAGCTGCCGCGCTTCGAGGGATTCTCCACGAAGGTCTCGACGGGCGTCTCCAGGCTGTCGATCGCGCTCTCCCACTTGGCTTTGATGGGAGCCTCCTCGTTCACGGCAAGCGCTTTGAGGGCCGCCATGTCGTTAGCCGAGAGCACATTGAGGTCGAGGTAATCCTCGCCGGCGATTTCATCGTGGAATTCGCCCTTGAGAATGAGGCTGCCCTTGGCGCTGGCCAGCGAATCGAAGAAAAAGCGGCTCTGCAAATGCGGCGGAAGCCCTTGGAAATAAGTTTTCCCCTGATAAACGCTTGTTTTCAGGGTGTCGGGCAGGGCGGTGAGCCCGACATCTTTCAGTGGTGTCACTTTGTGGCGGGTCGGATCGTGCAGGGTCACGCTGGGCTTGGTGGTGCCACCTTTGGCGATCGACTGCTGGTAGAGAATCTCGGCACTATTCTGATTGCAGACATCCGGCAGACCGAATTTGGCCAGAGTGAGGGTCTCGGCGATCCGCAGCGAAGGCACCGCCGTCGGCCAGGTCGGCGAGTAGGTCACGGTCAGGGAAGTGCCGCTCACGGCATCCCCTTGGGCGACGCCACTGGTCAGCGGACGGAGGAAGGGAAGCTTGGTGCCTAAAGCGGGCGGAGTGGACAGCCCCGGAACAAAGAATCCGGCCTGCATGGGATAATACCACTGCATGCCGAAGGTCGGGGCGCTCGTGGCATGGGGCCCGCGGTAAACCCACTTGTAGCCCTTGCGATCCTCGAAGGTGAAGCTCGCATAGGATGCCGGCGAGCCTGCCGCTGCGGCCGAATCCGCCACGCCCGCGACTTCGGTGTTGGCGATGCTGCCATCCGCTTTCTGCGGCAAGGGCAGCAAGGGCAAGGGCAGCGGCCCCTGCAGCTTGGTGCCGGCCGTCCATGGATAACTGAACTTGTAGCGGCTGTCCTCGCGGAGCACGCGGAAGGGACGCATCGCCGGGCGCCCATCCGGGGCGGTGTAGGCAACGAGGGCAAAGGATTCGGAGGTGTAGGCCGCCGAGAGGCTCGCCACATTCAAATCGTCCCGCAGGGCCCAGAAGCTGTCGTTCGCCTTGAGGGCATGCTCTTCGTTGGGATTGTAGCCCACTGCGGTCGGATCGTTCTGTTGGTAGAGATAACCGGCGGACTGCTCCGCCGTGAGGCCCACCGCACCGAGCCCCGAGGCCATCACAAGGGTGTCGCCGCTCAATAGGCGATCCGAGGAGTTCAGCGCCACGCTGGCCATCGTGCCGCCGGTGAGGAGCACCTCGCCGGTGGCAAGGAGCGAGGCCGCATGCCCGGAGCGGGCTCCGCTCAAAGCCCCGCCAACGGTCCAGAGCTGGGTGGCCGGATCATACACTTCCGAACTCCCGCTGGCACCGCCCGCAGTGCCGCCGGAAACCACCCCCCCGGCAATCAAGACCTTGCCGCTCGGGAGAAGGGTGGCCGTGTGGTGGTAACGCGCCACCGGAGGAGTCGCGACCAGGGCGGAGGTTTGCGTGGTGGGATTGTAGATTTCCGCCGTGCCCAGGCCCGTGCCGCTGAGTGAACCGCAGAGCAGCACCCGGCCATCGCCCAGCAGCGTGGCGGTGGGAGTGTTCCTGGCCCGGGTCATGTTGCCGCCGGATGAAAACGTCTTGGCTACCGGATCATAGACATCAACCCCAGTAAAACTGGTGTCGCCTCCGGCAATCACCACCTTGCCATTGGGCAACAACACTGCCGCATGATTCGCTCGGAGAGTGAGAAGATTGCCGACACTCGTCCAACTATTCGCCACAGGGCTGTATATTTCTGCGCTGGAGAGATACTGAGACGAATTATTCAGTCCACCGGTGACGAGCACCGTGCCATCCAGCAACAAGGTGGCTTGGTGCTGCCTCCGGGCGCTCACGCCGATGTTGGCCACCGCAGTCCATTTCAATGTCGCAGGATCGAAAATTTCCGCCGCATTGGTGGTATCCGTGGCGTTAGCCATGCCACCCATCACGAGCACCTTCCCGCTCGCCAACAAGGTGGCGGCATGCCCGGACAGGCGCGCGGTATTCATGGCCGGGACAGCCGTCCACTTGCCGGTCGCAGGATCGTAAAGCTCGGCCGTGGCCAAGGCTTGACCGGAAGCTCCAGTGCCGCCGGCCACCAGCACCCGGCCGTCCTTCAATACAGTGCTGGTGTGCCATCGGCGCGCTTGTGCCATCGTGGCGGAGGCCCGCCAGTTGCCCAACTCAGAGGGGTAGGCAACGGTGTGGCGGGAGATTTTCGACGGCACATAGAACGCGGAGAAGGCGGCATTGGGCGGATTGACTTTTTCAAACCAACGCACCGTCATCGTATTATTGGTGGGGTTCGCGTTCACCGGAATGATAGCCCCTTTTTCGGCAGCCTCCACTCCCACACTGTAGGGATCCAGATACGCCGAGGCCTGATGGATGTTGCCGCTGGTGATGGCCCCCGCCAGCGAATACCGGGTGGAAGGACGCTCGATCCGCGCCCCCACCGTAGCCGTGGTGTTGATCGCCGCACCTTGATCCGGTTCCACATACCCGCTGCGGTTTTCCGCCTGGGTATAGACGGGCTGATACCAGAAACTCGTGGGACTGGTAAACTTGAGCAAAGTCCGGTTCAGGCCATCATTCGACTTGGTTAAGTCCACGGTGAGGCGTTGGTTCGCAAGACTGATGGCGGATTCGCCATTCGAGAGATCATCTTGAAAAATGATCTCGGGTGGAAAATCCGAACCGAATACCACCCCGTTGGTATCGTTGCTTCCGGTCGCTCCGGTTGTGACATAAGCGTAATCGGCAGGCGCATCAGGCCAGACAAAAACATAGGAGTTTTTAAACTTCGGCCATTGGATATTCAGGCCCGGAACCTGACCAGCAGGAAGCAGATCGATACCAGCATCCGCGTTTTCCAACCAATAAAACATGACCAAGTCCGGATTGGAATTTGCCCGCTCGGCAAAGTAGCGAAGGCTTCCGTCACCTGTGGCTGTCGTTCCATAAAACGATTCCTGTCCACCAGCACTCCCGGACGCTGGGCTACCGACCAGATCGGTCTGGCCGCTATGGGGCAACACTTGATTGCCCAGCTTGGTCTCCGTCCTGACGGGCGAAATGGACTTGACGACTTCGACCACATCGGCACCGATAAACTCTTTCTTACCGGGCGACACTTCCGCACCCAGATACTCAACCAGAATTCGCCCCTCGATGTTGTAGGCCGAAAGCAGGCTGGTTCCGGCCAACTTTTCAAACCACAAGGTGCGCCTTTCCTCAGCCCCCTGTGAATTGGGATCTGGATTTTCCACATACTCAGGCGGCCGGTATGCGACATCCACGGTTGACGGGAACTTGGAGGTGTAAACCGGGTTGGCCGCCTGGATCCGGCCAACCGGAATGACCACGCGAGGGCCATCGAAGGAACCCTCCGTCCAATAGATTTTGCGCACCGGACCGTTGGTGTCACCCGAGACATTGAAGGTCTCCTTGCGGAATTTCCAAGCCCCGTTGCCGGTGCCCTCGGGCGAGAAGGAGACCCACCAGATCTCCACCGAGCCGGACTCCGAGGCAAAGACCCGCTCCGCGTGCGGGCTGTAGTAGAAGCTTTCATACTGCCCGGCGGCGAGGACCGGCAAAGGGGTGCCGGACGCCCCGCTGGTGTTCGGAAGTTGCGCGCCGTTCACATCGGTTAGAGCGGCCCCGTTGGGGTTGACAAAGGTTTCTCCGGGACGCACCGGCTGGGCCCGCCAATAGCCGACGGGAGCCGCCGTATTGTCGGCCTTGGTTAGCGGGGGCGTGATCTCCTCTCCAAGGTAGTAGCGAGGCACGCCCGAGGCGAAGGCATAGCCCACCCGACCCGTCCTGATGCTCAGGGTGGAAGCGCTCACGACCTGCCCCTGAGCATCCCGGTATACCGCCTGCGCGCCGGGAACCACGCCGCCGGAGGTGGTGCCGACACTGGAAAACTGGCTGAGCGGGATCGGGTTGGTGCTGCCGAACGCCGTTCCCTGCGTGAGCGCGTTGAAGGGAGTCGCGGGACTCAACTCCAGCTGCGCCCTCGCCGGCAAAGCCAGCAGGAGCGCACCCATGGCCGCTAGGATCGGAAGTCGGAGGTTCATAAAGGTCTAAAAAGGAGATGTTGGCGCAGCGGGCAGGTAACGCTTAGGTCATGGCGAACGAGCGGCGCAGCGGGTCGCATGGACAGAAGGTTTCCTCCATGGCTCAGCGCGGGCCGATGGCGATGAAAGTAAAATTCTGTCTGGCGGCACCACTTACTCCGCTAAAGGCACCGGTGGACTGAAAACTAGTGTTAGTAATGTTAGTGACATATTGCGGATAACCGGCGGATGTATTCCATGGTGAAACGACCACCGTAGGTATTGAGCTAAAGGTCCCCCCGGGGAAAGTTACTTTAACGAATGCGCCATCTGTCGCTGCTGTAAATCCTGTTCCTGAGGTAATCGCCCCTTCCCCAGTTACAGTCCCGCGAATGATGCGGAGGTTTTCCTCGCCGACGGGCACCGGCTTATCATTGACCTTCAGGGTGGCGGTGCCACCGGCTGAGCCGATCGTGGCATTGCCTGTCGCTGCGAGGGTGCCTGCGGAAAGATTCACCCCGCTGGCGATCTTGGCCGTGGTGATCGCAGCGTCGGCAATCTTGGCCGTGGTGACCGCAGCGTCGGCAATCTTGGCCGTGGTGACCGCAGCGTCGGCCATGTCTGCCGTGGCAATGCTGGCATCGAGGATCTCGTTGCTGGCGACCGCGCCGGGGGCAATGTCGCCCGCGGTGATGGTATCGGCGGCGATGTCCGCGCTCGTAACGGTGCCGTCGAGGATCCTGTCCGAAGTCACCGCGCCGGTTGCCAGCTCGTCGACCCCGATCGTGCCATTGAGAATCTGGGCACTGGTCACGGCGTCGTTCGCGATTTTTGCGGCCGTCACCGCGGCGGCTCCGAGTTGGTTGGTGGTGACGGAACTGTTTGCAAGCATTCCGGTGGTGATGGCCAGGTTGTCCACGCTCTCGGCGACCGTGGCACGGAAGGCGAAGGCACCGGTGACGATTTGCTGGCGCGGCGAAACTTCCGCATCCACCGTGCCGGCATTGCCATCATCCACCGTGATGCCGAGGTAGACGGCGCTGCTTTGGCCGAAGACATTGGCGAACGGCGTGACGGCATTGGTCTCCCCGCTCACCGCTGCCCCGCCGCCGATCAGCACGTTGAAATTGCCGTCGAGGATGGTCACCGTCTGGGACTCGCTCCAAAGGCGGTCCGCGGCCAGCACCGAAGTGGGGCTCTTCCAGAAGCGGAAGGTCACGGTGCGGTTGACCGCGGTGCCGGAACCGATGGCCACACCGGCGGCATTGCGGACGTTGCCCTGGTAGTTGATCAAGGATGGCACCTTGCTTTGCGCGAAGGCACCGGGAGCCAAGAGGCACAAGGACGTGGCGAGGAGCACGAGTCGGATTTTCATAGGGTGGAATCGGTTGGCGGGTTCTTAATCGGGTCGGAGTTAGTTGATGGTGATGGCACCCTCTTCTGAAGCGCGGCGCAGGGTGAAGGCGCCGGAGACGGTAATCGTCTCCTTGTGGAGGCCGGTGAGGACTTCGGTGTAGGTGCCGCCGATCACGGTGCTGCCCCAGCCCAGCGAGGTGGCATCGGCGGGCGGGGCAGCTGAGAACTGGAAGCTGCACTGGCGGGTGATGCCGTGGCTTTCCACGCCGGCACCGAGGACCGTCCGGGTGCCGTCCGGCCGCGCATCCAGATTGTCGTGGTCCGGATGATAGGTGTGGACAAAGGGATTGGTGGGGTCGTTGTAGGGAACGCTCACGGTGCGCACGAGGGTGGAGCCCGGCGCCACGCTCCCGCTACCGGTGGAAGTCACGGTATCCAGCGGCAGGTGCACCACGCTCATGCGGCGGGCGGAGTCCTTGGCATCCTGCTTGAGGCCGGCTTCCTTGGTGCAGAGGCCGACGGGATTTCCGGCACTTGCCAGGGTTCCCATGAAGACCTGGGAAAGCAGTCGGGCCGTGCCGGCGGCATCCACATGCAGGATGAACCTCAGCGGGAAAGATCGCGGAGTGGTGGCCCCCGGCGAACCAGCCACCTTGCTGGTCACGGCGCTCACCTGCGCATCGCCCACCCACAAGCCCGCCAGGGAGGCCGGCGAGGCACTGACCGGGAGGTTCACATCGAAAAGGTTGCCGCTATCGGTGAAGCGCAGCAGGGAGGCGTAGTAGGTGTTGGTCCCGCTCATGCCGCCGCGGTTGATCCCGAAAGTCACATCCACCGTGCCTTGGGGACCGACCACCTGGGTGATGGCGGAGCCCACGGTGAGGGCCGTGGAGGTTCCATCGGCATTGACCCGGGTGAGCGGGACGGATCCTGTGATGGCGGTCTGGCCCGAAGGCGCGGCGGCTGAAGCCGTGGGAGTGATGCTCAGGGTCACGGTGGCCGCGGTGCGGTTGCGAAGGCGCACGATGACCGTCGAACCGGTGCGGCCGAAGTCGAGGCCGTTGGAGTTCGAGGGGCTGAGCTCAAGCGGGGCGTAGAAATTTCCGACCACCGCGGACTGGAACCAGTAGGCCTGGTTTCGATCGACCCGCTCCGTTCCGGTGGAAAAGACCTGCATCGGGTTGCCCGCGCCGAGTTCACCGCCCACATACTTGTAAACCTTGGTATTCGCGGCAACGGCCGCCGGAAAGGTCGCGAAGTAGCTGGAGAAGGTCGGGGAGCTGGCACCAGTCCCGAAGCTGGGGAACCCGAGCAGGTTCGCGCCGCTGCGCACCCAGGTGGCAGACGGGGGCATCGCCCGCTGTCTGATGGCCCGCGCGGAGGGAGACGCACTGCTGCATTTCACCAGATAGGCCGACTGGCCGACCATCTTGCTGAGCGAGGTGACGGAGCCGTCGCGTTTCCAAGTCGACCACTCCGGCGTGCCTGCGGAAGGGATCTGGGGAGAGTCCGTGAACTGGACTTGGGTGGGGTTCGGGTTCCAGCGCCAGACTTCGGTGACCTCGGGATAGGAGGCGAAAAGCGTCGCAGGCGTGGTGTAGCTGGCATCCCCATGCAGGTAGACGGCGTTCCACCCGCTCTTGAAGGTGTAACTGACGTCCTGCCACTGCGCGCGGGCGGGGGCGGCCAGGAAAAGCGGGGCGACAGCGAGGGTTAGGAGAAGGGATTTCATCGGACGGAAAGGCGGTAGAATTCCTTGGTGGTGGTGCGCGGCGCGGTGAAGGCGGAGACGATGCCCACATCCTTGGCCTGGTGGGCGTTGTTTCCGATTCCGGGAGCCCCCACCGCAAAGGGCACCCGCGTCCAGGTCTTCATGTCGAAGGAGCTCTCGATCGTGTAGACCTTCCCGGTGATCCCGTAGAACTCGAGCCGCACGCTCTCCGGCAGCTTCTCCTTGATCGCTAGGCTGAAGGTCTCCGTCGCGTCGCCGGCGGAGGTGCCCGCGATGTATTCCAGCAGGTTGGACTGACCGTCCTTGTCGAAGTCGCCGCCCTTGTCGAGGAGCGTGAGGTTCCACTCACCGTTTTCATTGGGGTAATAGCCGGCCTGATAAAGCTGCCAGGCTTCCCAGCTGTCGGGCAGGCCGTCCTTGTCCTTGTCCTCGCCGAGGGTCAGATCGAGCTTCACCCGCTCACCCCCCTTCCCCGCCGTGAGGCTTCCCGAAATCTCGATGGGATAAAACAACGCCCCGTTCATCGAGACCACCAGGCTGAACAAGCCGCCGGCAGCCACCGCCTTGTCGGTGTAGAAGGTGGTGCCGCTGCGGTTCTGGTCGATCCGCATGTTGAGCTCATAGTTCTGCTCGATCCGGCTGGAAGTGATGGGGGTGCGCCCAACCTCGACGCCCCCCTTGAGCAGGATCACCTCAGCGCCCTCGGCGGTGACCGTCTGGCCCACTTGGTCGCGCACGACCCCATACATCGTGTAATATGACGCTGGGGGAAATGCGTGCGCCACACCCGTACCCAGAAGCATCAGGCCAATCACGCGATACAGAGCAAGGAAACGATAGAGATGGGATGTGTTCACGAGATCATGATTTGTAACACAATAACAGAATGTTAGCACAGGGGTGCTGAGATTGACCGATGATCAGTTCCCGGAGTTCGAATAGGTGCGGAGGAAGAGTTGGATGTCCTGCACGCTTTGCGCGAAGCGATCCAGTGCGGCTTGCTCGTCATTGAGCAGGGAATAAGCGGGAATCACAATCTTCCACTGGCTGTTCCAGACGCTGCGGCCGATGAGGCGGCTGTTGGTGAACTCGGCTGGCATGCTGCTGTAGAAATAGGCAGGGTCATTGACCGCGCGGAAGGCCCCGTGCTTGCGGGGAATCCAGAGATCCTCGTTGAGGCTGCCGTCCGGAGTGAAGAATTGGTTGGAGGAGAAGAGATTGGCCCCCAGGTTTCTCGGCAGCGGAATAGCCTGATCCTTCACGCTCCAGGAGCGGATGACATTGGTATCACCCAGGGGCGGGGAGCGCATCGTATCCACTCCCGCCGGAATCAGATAGGCGTAGGGCGTGGCGCTGAGCGCATTCGGCGCCGAACTGGCCGGTCCCGCAGCGCCGAAGATGCCGGTAGCATAGGCGTCCATGCCCACATACCCCCGGAAGACGAGCCCGGCGGAGGCTATCTTGGTAGCGAAGTTGGATTGGGTATAGGCATGATCGCCTGGCGCGAGGGGCCAGCCGAAGAAATTCAGCCCCTGCTCGATTGTGGTGGAAAACGGAATCACGATACCGGGCACCGCCGAGCCGTTGGCCTTGCGGATGTTGTTGCAGTAAATCGAGACATCGGGGTCGTTGAGCACGTTGCTTGTGACATGCTGTTGAATCACCTGTTTCCAAAGCGTGTTGTCGTCCGCCGTGGGCTGGTCCGCGCGGATCCGGAAGAGTTCCTGGCGCAGCGAGAAGAGGGTGCCGTTGCGGTCCGGGTTGTTGATGCCGAGCCGACCTTTGACTACCGACCAATCGTCGCTCAATTGCCCAAGCACGCCGGCCAGGCCGACATCACCGGAACTGGATTCGACCGGCTTGTCGCCTTCGAAATCGCCGACGGAATAGGTTCCGATGATTTTGTTGAGGACTTCCTCGCCCTGCGTGGTGTCCAGCAGGCCGGTTTCGTAATCGTAGGCTTTTGAGGCGAGATAAGTATAGGTCTGAGCAAGATCAAAAAGACCCTTATATTGGGAGAGCTCTTCATTGCGCATGTCGCGGTAAACCACATCGCGCGACCGGTATCCTTGGATTACGGACGCCGCGCGCTGGCGGAAGGACTCCCGCTCGGTCAGGATGTGGGCGGCGTCGCCATAAAGGCGGGAGACTTTTTCCGTTGCCCGCTGAAGATCGGTGAGCTGTCGGGTCAATTCATATCCGGTGGCGAGCACCTCGTCATAAAGCCGCTCCAGCTCGACGACGTGTTGCTTGCTGGCCGAGGTGCGAGTGTATTCGTCCATGATGGCGGCTGCATTGTCATCAAAACTCGACGCCTGCATTTCGAGTAGGGCCGCACTTGCCTCGGCTGTTAGACCAACGAGACCTGCAGCGAGGGCTGCAGCCTCGGCTGACAATTCGATCGCCCCGCGGACGGGGGCCGTGACATCATTGGCCGTGCCCACTTCCGTCGGCAAGGATTCGGCAGCGGCGGCGCCCACAGCCCCGAGGTAATCAGAAAGCAACATGTCGGCACTAGCGGTCGTAGAAAGGGCGAAGGAGGCGTTTCGGATCTTTTCCGCCCGATCCGACTCATCCGCGGAGTCCGCATCCGCCGTTTCAAAATCACTTTCATACTCGGAATACAACTGATAGTCCCGATTGAAGCGATTCATCAGGGCAGTGAACTTGCTGGAGGAATCCCGCAGATTGACCTGAGCCTCATAGCAATCCAGCAGCGCGGATTGGATGCTTCCGGTCTGGCTGCGCTTGCCGAGGCCGGTGGTTACGGTGTCTGAGAACTGGCCGAGGGAGAACTTGGAGATCGTGTAGGTCCGGTCGACATACTGGGTAGGATCATTCAGTCGATCATTGGGAGCATCCAGCGTCCAGTCGCTGAACGGGTCGGTATTGACCGGTTCGCGGAAGGTCATGGTGACCGTGCTGTCGGTGTTGACGATGGGAGACGGGCGGTCGAGAAAATACGAGTGATAGAGATCCGGGCCGGTGTAGCCCTGAGGGTAGAGTTTGCCCGGCCCCATGTCACCGGCATAGGCTGTTCCGTAAAGGGAGATCAACTGGTATTCAGAGGCCGCCTCTTGGCGGGTGACCGCGTCGTTGTATTCATCCATCGAATTGTTCTGCAGCCGCAACTGCTGGTTCATCTTGCCTGCCTGATGGAACGCGTTCTTGGCATTGACCGATGCCTTGATGGCGCGCTCGTAGATCTGCTCGAAGTGCGATTTCCCGGCAGCGACTTCCGACGGGGAGATATCGAACGCCATCGCATCATGGGCCAGCCCGAGCGGGTTCAAGTGGGCCTGCAGGTTTGCAATCAGGCTGAGGACGTCCCTGCCGCTGGAGACCAGTTCCCCGAGCTCGGGCACGGTGGTGCGGTCGATTTTTTCAATCCCTTCATGCACGGAATCAACATCCGGCAGCATGGCGTTTGCACTGACCCAGTTCAGATAAGCCCCCTGGAACGTTCGGGAGGACCATTCGTCCACTCCCCAATGGCGGGTCTTGCCGGTGCTGGTATTGGCCTTGGCCTCGTGGAAATGAGACCAGCCATATTCCTCGCCATCCATGTGGTCGTTGCGGGCGGTAAAGTCCAGAATGTCCCGGCCGGTGCGCGCGAGCGCGGCAGCGGCGGTGGCGAATTTCCTTTCGTCCTTGTAGTCCACTTCCACGGTTTGGCCGAGGACCGACACCGTTTCCGCCTGGGGAACCCAGTCAAAAGCCGGACTTGTCAGCAGCTTATAGTAGCCGGTAAGCGAGGTGAGATAGTGACCATAGGCGTCGCCATGGCCCTGCGGGAACATCGCCTGGGCATCGCTGGCGTCAATCACGCCGTCGGCATTCGCGCTGCCGGATTTTTCCCTGATGCCGTAGTTCACGGCATAGATCGGCTCACCGGAATTGATCCCGTTGATATAGTTCCAATAAAGTCGGTTATAGGCTGGCCCGACATTGGTGTTGGTTCCAAAATCATCGCGACCGCGGAGCAAACCGAGCGTCTCGTCCATCATCGTAGCCACTTGCCCCTCGAAGGAAAAGCGCGCGGAGCTGATCTGCTCGGAATCGAGCTGGCCGTCGATCAAGAGCGTCGGATTCTGGGCGTCGTCCCACGCTTCGTTGCCGAGCGTCGTATAAAGATCGCTCAGATAGCCGGCCGCCAGCTGAAGCGTCTGATTGACCGCGGTGGTCGAGACTCCGGCGTCGAGGCTCTGGGCTTTCACCCGGTTGAGCACGGTTTCATAGATTTCGATGAGGCCGAAATCGTTGATGTTGTCCAGATTGAGGGCGACGTCCCCTTCCCAGCGATTGCCGGCCTGCGTGAGGATACTGACGTCGGTGCTGACCGGATTGTTATACAGATCCGTGTTGCGCTGGTTGAAAGGATTGATGCCGGCGAGCACGCGTTTGACCCAACTCTCCACCAGCACCGGCTCCATCCAATCGCTCCAGGTATCGCTCGGAGCCACCATGTCCATTCCGGCCTTCGGCTTGTAGCGCATGGTGAAATAGTTGTCACTGAAGACCAGCAGGGAATTCCCGGCGATGGAATTCGCCGATCCGCCGATCATCACGCTGTTGGTCAGCGGGGTGCTGGGGGAGGCGTCGGTCCACTGTGTGCTTGCTATCACCAAGTCCTTCTTCAGCGGCACGTGGACGCGGAACTCGACGGTGTGGATCGGGCTGTTCGCGCCGTTGGGAGAATAGAGCGCCACTTCAAGCTGGTTATCGCCAATCGTGAAGAACGACGGGTCCACCTCGAACTGATAGCCAAGACCATCCGCCGTGATGCCGGATCGGGCGGGCTGCGGGGTCAAGTCTCCGGGAACCAAAGTGCCGGATGGAAGCTGGTAGGCAAGAGCGGGCACGCCGTTCACGTAAAGCAGGAATCCGTCGCGGCTTTCGATGTCCGCGCTAAAGACGATCTGATCAGGAACGGATCCCGTAAATGATAGGCCCGAAACGCTCTTGAACACCCGGCCCGGCCGGCCCGAACCAGCGCTGTAGGTGCTGCCATTGACTGGATAGCTTTTCGGCAGCGTTTCCAGCGACGTCGCCGGATAGGTCAACGGCACGGTGGCAGACGGATCGGCGGCCGGGTCGGTGATCAGATACCAGGCATTCGTAGCCGGAGCGGTTTGGGTGCCGATGACCCGCTCGGTGGAATAGGAGTAGATCGCAGGTGCCGCACCTCCGGACGAAGTGGCATAATGCCATTCGAAATCATAGTTTTCAGGGTGCGCGGCGAAGTCGCCGCTGTGGCGCAGGGTGACCTGCTCATCGAGCGGATTGGAAGACAGGATCTTCTTCAGATCACCCTGATAGAGCACGGGGTTGATCTTGATGATCTTCATGTCCACGCCATTGCCGGGCGGGGTGAACGCCCTGCCATCGCTGAACAGCAGCGTCACATAGCCGGATCCCTTGCCAGTCGCACTGAGTGCGTAGCTATCAACCGCCGTGTCGGAGTAGGAGATCTCCGGCAACGATTGGACCCCGACGTCGACACTCCTTGTCGAATCCACGATGTAAGTCCCGGGCTTGGCGGGGTCTTCCATGAAGGTCTCCACGCGGGTGCTGAGAGCATCGATGGCATTGATCCACCGTCCCTTGTCCGGGTCTCCATCATCGACTAGCTTCTCGAGTGCATCTCTATCCGCCGGACTCAGGGTGTTGAGGTTAAAGTAGTCCTCGCCGGCGATCGAGTCGACAAACTCGCCCCCCAGCACCAAGCCGCCGATATCGCCAAGCTGAGGGTTCAGATAAAAACGCTGCTGCAAATGCGGCGGAGCGAGCTGGAAATAGGTCTTGCCCTTCTGTGAGGTGGTCTTGAGCGAACCCGGCAACTCGGTCAATCCGACGGCGCTGCCGTTGAGCAGCACGGTCTTGGCGCGGGTCGGGTCATACAGTGTGACGCTCGGAGCGTCCGTGCCCCAGAGGGCGATCGACTGCTGATAGAGCACACGGGCGCTGGTCTGACCGCGAACGGCGGGCAGACCATTCTTCGAGAAGGCCAGGGTTTCCGCCACGCTGAGCGTAGGCGGATTGGCCGGCCAAGCGGGGAAATAGAGGATCGTCGTCGGGGTGCCGGTCACTGGATCGCCGGCGAAGGTGCCGTCGGAGTTCTGCGGCCGCAGATACGGCAGTGGTGTACCTACCGCTGGCCGCACGACACTGAGTCCAGAGGGAAAATCGAAACTCGCCTGCATGTTGTAGTAGAAATTCATCCCCAGTGCCGGATTGCCGCCATTCATCGGGCCGCGATAGACCCAGTCGTAGCCCTTGCGATCCTTGTAGGTGAACGCCGTGTAGAGCGACGGCACGCCCGCCACCGGTCCCGCCTCATGATAGCTCGCACCGGGATCGACCTCCACGTTCCTGACAGCACCTGTGGCCGGATCCCGCGGCAGCGATAGGGTGCCGAGCGGTGCCGGCATGATCGCATCCATCTTGGTGCCCGCCGTCACGGGATAGGACAGTTTGTTGGCACCATCCTCGCGAAGGACCTCGTAAACCGACATCGCAGGACGTTTGTCATTCGGATCGGTGTATTGGATCAGCACGCGACGCATGGAGGAGAAGGTCTCGCCGCTGGTGATATTCAAGTCATCCCGCAGCGCATAGGCGGTGGAGCCGACGAGCAGGGCGTGCTCTTCGTTCGGGTTGTAACCGGGCTTCGCCGGATCAGCCTGGCGGTAAATGCTGCCAGCGGCGACGGCGGACGACAGTGCACCAGTGCCCATGCGGGAAGCCAGCACGATGCGCGGCAGTGGCACCTCGATCGCAAAATCGTCGATTCCGAGGCATTCATCGGAGGAACCCTGATCGAGGGTGGATCCGAATCCCACCGTGAGGGTCGCCAGCGTCTCGGCGGCGGAGGCACTCGTGGGGGTAGCCACAATACTGACGAGGAAGGCCTGTTCGGGCCAACCGGAGACGCCGAAATAATTGGTGTAGGAGCCAGCCACCGGAGTCATCGTCCAGGCGTAGCTGATTCCGCTGGAAAGCACGGTTCCCTGCCGGGCTGTGGTCACTTGGCTGGACATGCTGAAAGGCTCGCTGATGATCTGGGCACCATTGACGAAGACCTTGAAAGACTCGCCATCCCAGCCATCGAGCCGATGGAATTTGAACGAAAGGGTTGTGCCATTCTGGTAGTTCCCAGCCAGCGAATAGGTCTGCGAGGTGACCGGGATGTTGCTGATCCGGTTGTTCGGGTAAACGCCGAATGGTCCGAGGAAGCCGCCAGTCGCGCCAGTGGTGGTGCGCGTTGGGTTGCTCCAGCCGCTCGCGTCCGATTCGAAATCTTCCGCAGCCACCTGGTGGGTGGTGCGGTAGGACACCGCGTAGCGGGCAATCTTCGCTGGGGAGTAGAACGCCTCAAATTCCGCGGAAGGCGGCTCGACTTTCTTGAACCACCACACGGTGAGACCGTTTTGCGCCCCCGGGAGCGCGTTGACCGGAATGATCGCGCCCTTCTCCGCAGCGGGGACTCCGTTGAGGAATGGATCCACATAGGCCTGCGGCGAGTAGCTCGTTCCGCTGGAAACGTAGCCGGCCAGGGTGTAGGTGCTGGAGGGAGGACTAATCCGCTCGCCCACAAACACCGTTCCCGTCAGCGATGCTCCGCCATCGCCCTCCTGATAACCGATCCGGTCTTCTGCCTGGGTCAACAACGGTACGTACCACACCCCGCCATTGCTGCCGGTGAATTTGAGAAGCGAGCGATTCCGTTGATCTCCACTCGAACCAAGGTTCACGATCAGGCGCTGGCTACCACCATCAATGGATGCCTCTCCGGTGGCCGAGTCCTGATAGACAATTTCCGGAATCCTGCCTCCGCCGAACTGCAGGCCGGTATTGGTCGCCAGGCTGCTGCCGCCGGTGTCCACGGTATACTGGGCGAAGTCGGTGATGTTAGACGGCCAGACCAGGAGGTATTTGTGCTGGTACTTGGGCCAACTGATGACCAGGCCCGGGAATGTCTCAGGGGTGGTCGGAGTCAGCGGGGTGGTCGGAATGCCGGAGTCGAGCGCTTCCATCCAATAGAACGCGACGTTGTCCTCAACCTTGTTTTCCTGTTGCGCAAAGTAGGCAAATGATCCGTCAGGGCGCACACTCGTGCCATAATAGCCGATCTGATTCACCGAGTTCGAGCTGGAAACCGGGGTGGCGACCAGGGCTGCTTCATTCGGATACGGCCGGATTTCATGACCCAGCTCGACGGTCAGCGTGCTGGGCCGCAACGACTGCTCCACGGTAACGATGTCCGCGCCGAGGAACTCATAAGTGCCGTCCTGGCTGTTGAGTGCGCCGAGGTATTCTACGAAAATACGTCCAGTGTGATTGTAGGCATGGAGCTTGCCGCTGCCGCCACTGCTTTCGTACCAGAGCGTTCGCAGGATTTTCGTGGACTCTGCGTTCGGGTCGGACTGGGAGACCCCGGCCACCACATACTCGGAGGCCACCGTGGCCGGGAAGACATTGCTGTAAACGGGATTGACCGTGGTGATTCGGCCGGAGGGGATGTTGATGACTGGCCCGGTGAAGCTCTTCTCCGTCCAGTAAACCGTGCGCACTGGCGTGGCGGTCGTGGAGGAGACCGTGAAGCGCTCCTTGAGGAAGACATAGCTGTTGGATCCGGTCTTAGCCGGGTCCGGCAGGGCGGAGCGCCAGGTGATCTCCACCGTCCCCGGAGTGTTCGCGAAAACGCGCTTGGCATGCGGGCTATAGTAGTACGAGGCGAGGACTCCGTCTGCCAGTGCCGCCACGGCTGCGGATTCGCCCGTTTTGAAATCAACGGGACTTCCCCCACCCGGATTGGAGATCTCCTCCCCCGCCAGCACTGGCTGGGCGCGCCAGTAGCTGGCGTCCACCGTGTAGCTCGTCCCATCATACTTTACGATCACGGTCGGTGGCATAATCTCATCGCCAAACAGATAGCGCGGAACACCCGAGGCAAAGCTCGTGCCGAAGCTCGCACGCGTCAGGTTCACGCCCACGCCGGAAACCACGCTGCTCGGGTAACCACTGGTTCCAGGACCCGCACTGCCGGACGATTCCACGACATTGGAAAACTGCGGCGTGATCGTCGGCTCCCCTGATGGCGTTCCTGCCGGACCCACCGGGGCGATTCCGTTGGGATTGCTCGCAGGCACCCGGCTACTCAAGCGATTATAAACACCGCTCTTGATTTCATACTGGGCGCGCAGCGGGGCCGCAGCTCCCAGCCCCAGCAGCACGAGGGCCAGCACCGTCCGGAGCGGGCGCCTGGCACCCGGATCGCGTGAAATCCGTTTCATAAGAGAGTCGGTGGGAATACAGTCCGGGGCCAGTTCCTTACTTGGCAGCGAAGCGCTTCTCGATCGCGCTGAGGCGGGCCTCCAATTCGGCATTCTTGGCCTTCAGTTCGTTGATCTCCTCATCCTTCTGCCGCGTGATCTCCTGGGTCGCGGGGAAGTCGATCAGCAGATCAGACCCGCGCTTCGATTGGAGTGCCGCTTTTCCGTCACCAGTTTTCGCCTTCGGGGTGGCTGACTGCCGGGCTTGCGCCGCGAACTTGCTTTCCAAATCTGCCACCTTCTTCTGGAGCTGGTCCACCTTGGCGCTTTCGCTTTTTAGTTTACTGTCGAGTTCTTGAATCGCTCCGATTCCGGTGGTGAAGAGTCGGTCATAATCAACACTGAGGAAGTCGTCCACGCGCCGCCCGTAAACAAAGGCCTTCGTGACCGCCTTCTCGGAAGCCACCACGAAGACCGTCGGCGACAAAACCTCGAGCACCTTGGTTTCCATCATCGTCTCATCGACATAGACCCTCACCCAGTCACCTGCCGCCAGTGCGTGCGGCTTGGCAACCGTCACGCTAAGGCGTTTTTTCTCAGCATTGTAGAGGTTCTTCACCGCGCGCTGGTAGACATCCGGGAGGAAATTTCGTGAGGTGCTGACCGCTTCCGGGATGACTTTGCCGACTTCCTGGGCGATGAAGCCTTTACGCACCGCAGTGCCAGCGTGTGCGCTGTCCTTGAGGCGGTAGTCGGTCACTTGCAACCTGTTGATCAGGTCCAAGTCGCCGCGGGTGGATGATCTGGCGACGATATCCTTGATGCGGTGATCTGACGTGGCCACAAAAGCACTTCCGGCAACTGCACCTTCGGCATAGATGGTCAAGGGCCAGGTACTATTACCACCATTATATGCTCCATTGGCGGTATATGAATCCGGGTTCCCATTTTGCGGACCACTGCTACTATTGGAGGAACTAGCGGTCGTATTAGGATTCCAATTCCAGCTACTGGATCCGGCTACGTGCAGCGGGCTCCCCGGGTTAATCGTGCCAATTCCGAGATAACCATTCGAGGCGATGCGCATTCTTTCATAGCCTGTTTGCCGGAAGATTATCGGCTCATTCGCATCGTCGTAAGTCTCGATGTGGAGGGCGCCATTGTTGTCATCTCCGATGCCGTAAATCCTCCAAGCATCGTTAGCTGCCATGGTTCCTCCGACCCCACTATCGTCGCCATTTCCGGTGGTAGTGGTGAACCACAGCCCGCCATCCTGGATCGATAACTTCCGGGTGGGATTGCTGGTACCGATACCAATATTTCCATCACCAGTAATTCTCATCCGCTCGGCTCCATTGGTGCGGAACTGGACCACCCCATCTGCGGTGGAATACATCCCGCCGCCTCCGTTGAAAGTATAACCGGGTGCGATCACGTTGCTGCTGGCGTTCAGACCGCCTGCGATATCCAGCTTGTAGGCTGGACTGCTGGTGCCGATGCCTACATTGCCGTTGCCCTTGATGCGCATGGTTTCGTTGAACGAAGTCGACCTGCCGTAGCCGAAGGCGATGTCGGACCCGGCAACGTCCGAATGGATCTGCAGGAGACCGGGTTGGATACCGAAGCCGTAGTGGCTACCCAAGTTTGCATAGAGCGAGATCTTGTCGCCCAAAGATGAGGCGAAATTCAGCGGAAACCCGGGATTCGCCTCGCCGATGCCGACATTGCCGCTGCCGCGATAGACGCTGGAGCCCACGGGAGACCACAAGCCGATGCTGTTGAAATCAAGCTTCCCGGCGGTGATGGTGTTGTCCGCGATGTCGTTGGCGACGATGCTCGAGTCCGCAATCCGGTTGCTGTCCACGGCACCGGAGGCGATCTTGGAGTTGGTGACTTGGCCATCTCCCATCATCGCGGTGCTCACGGCTCCGGCAGCCACGTTCTCAGCCACCTTGGCCCGCAGGGCGAAGGCTCCACTGACCATCTGCTGGCGGGGGGAAATCTCCAGATCGGCAGCGGCGGTGCCGTCATCCACAGTCACGCCGAGATAGAGGGTCTCGTAGCTGCCGGAGTTGATGATGTCGCTTAGGGTTTTAAACGGAGTATTGGCCGGAGCGCTCGGGCCGGGCCTGTTGGAGACACCGGTGCCGTTCCCGATCAGCACGCTGAATTCGCCGCCGGAAATAGTCACCGTCTGCTTTTCCGCATAGAGGGCGGAGCCGTCGCTGGGGACCTTGTAGAGCTGGAAGATAACCGTGCGGTTCACCGGGCTGGTATTGCCGATCAGGACTCCGGCGGCATCGGTCACGCGGCCCTGGTAGCTCATCAGGGTGGGCGTGGATTGGGCATGGAGCAGTGGAGCGGCGAGCAGGAGGAAGAGACAGCCGAGATTCAGTTTCATGGATTCTGGGAGCGGGCGTTTGTTTTTTGAAATTAGAGGAAAGGGCGGATCAGGGATTGGGAACTGTCAGATCGATGGCGGCGATCTCCGAGACGCGTTGCATGCGGAAGGTCCCACCCACCTTCAGGGCCCGCTTGTGCAGGCCGGAGATGGATTCAAGATAGGTTCCCCCGAACACGGTGGACCCCCACCCGGCCACGTATTTGCCGTCCGGCGGGGTGGATGTGAAGGTGAACACGCATTTGCGGTTGATGGTGAAACTTTCCTTCCCGTCGGCCAGTGCCCGACCTTTGGCGTCGAGGTTGTCGTGATCCGGGTGGTAGGTGTGGACAAAGGGATTGGTCGGATCGTTGAAGGGGATCCGTATGGTCCATGAAAGGGTGGAGCCGGTGGCAATGGAGCCGCTGCCGGTGATGGAGTTGATGGACGTCGGCATTTGGCAGGCGAAGTAGCGGACCGGTTTCAGGTCCGATGCCGAGAATCCGAGGACGCGGGACTCGCTGATGCAGATCCCCAGCGGGTTCCCGGGGGTTGACAGCTTCCCGACAAACGCCTGGGACAGCAGCCGGGCTGTTCCGCCGGAATCCACATGAGCCAGGAAGAGCAGTGGAAACGCCTGGCTCGTGGAGGAGCCGCCGCCGGGCACGGTGCTGTTCACCCTGCTCACTTTGGTGTCCAACAGCCACAGGCCGGCTGGCGAGCCGGTCTGGCCACTGACCGGCAGGCTGACATCAGACAGTCCCGCGGAATCGGTGACGCGCAGGATGGAGGCGTAGAAGGCATCCGCAGCCCCGGTCATCTGGCTGCGGTCGATACCGAAGTCGAGCGTTGTGCGCCCCGAGGCGGCAATGGTGACGGTGAAACTGCCACCCATGGGCGTTTCGGTGTAGGAATTCGCAGCGGGATCGAAGATCCGCCGGGTCAGCGCCACGCCTCCGGACACCGGTGGCTGGCTCCCGGGCGCGGACTCGGATGCGCCTAACGCCACCGTAAGTGTCAGGCTGCTGGTCGAGCGGTTGGTGATGCCGACGCTCATCGCCGTCTGCGTCCGCCCGAAAGCAAGTCCCGCGGAGCTGGCGACCTCGTATTCCACCGGAGCGGTGAAGTTGCTGATGGTGGCGACGTTGAACCAGTAGGCCTTGTTCGGGTCCATGGACTCGGAGCCCGGGGCCACGAGCATCGGATTGCCGGCACCAAGCTCGCCGCCGATGTATTTGTAGATCCGGGACGGCGTGGAAAGCACCGTGGTGCTGGCGGAGGGATAGGAAGCGAAATACCTGCTCATCTTCGGCGCGCTCGTCGCAGCGGATGGAAAGCCGAGGAAATTCCCCCCGGAAATCAGCCAGGTCGCCAAAGGCGGCTGTACTAACTGCTTGATCGGCACCGTGACCGCACCGGAGCATCGGATCAGATAGGCGGAATTTCCCACCATCCGAGAGAGCCCCGTCTCGGTGCCATCACGCTTCCAGATCGTCCACTCTTCGCTGTTGGCCGTGGGGGCGGAGGGAGTCTGGGTGAAGGCGGTCCGGTCAGGATTCGGGTTCCATCGCCACACTTCGGTGACGTCGGTGCTGCCGGAGAACAAGCTGGAAACCGTCGTGTAGGACGCATCGCCAGACAGCCAGACGCCATTCCAACCGGCGGCTAGGGAATAGTTTTTGGTGACCCATTGGGCGTGGGCTCCGCCTGCGAGGAACAGTAAGGCGAGCAGAATCCTGGTCAGGTGTTTCATCGGATTTTGAGGCGGTAGTAAGTGGTAGCGCCGACGCCCTTGGCGTAGAGGCTGGTGATGCCGGTGTTGGTGGCCACGAGCGAATCCTGAAATCCCGCCGGAGCCGCCCCGGCCGGATCAGCGGTGGAGAACGTGATCGGAGCCCATGTTTTGAGGTCCGTGGAGGACTCGATGGTGTAGGATTTCCCATAGAGCGCGAACATCTCCATGCGGACGTTTTCCCCGACCTTTTCCTTGATCGCGAGGTTGATGGTGGATGTCGCATCCGCGGCGTAAGTCCCGGCGATGTATTCGGTGCCGTTGCTCAGGCCATCCTTGTCGAGATCGCCGTTACGATCCAGCAGCGAAAGATCCCAACCGTCCGGGCCGGGCAGATAACCGCCTTGATAGAGCTGCGACTCCTCCCATGCGTCGGGAAGACCGTCGCGGTCCGAATCCACTCCCAGCGTGAGGTCCAGGCGGGTGCGGGATGCGGCGGAGCCCACTGTCGGCGTGCGCGCGCTGATCTCGATCGGATAGTAGTCCGTGCCGCCGACGTTGATCCTCAGCGTAAAGGCGGAGGCGGTCGAGACGACCAGAGAGCTGTAGTTGTTCGTCAGGCTCCGGCCCATGTCGATCCGCATGCGGAGCTGGTAGTTGTAATCCGCGCCACTGCCGGTCGTCAGTGCCTCACGCATTTTTTCCACGCCCCCTTGATACATCACCACCGAGGAGCCCTCCGCAGGCAGAAGCACGCCATATTCATCGCGCACGTCGCCGTAAACCGTGTAGTAAGGTGCCGGTGGGAAGGCCTGCGACATTGAAGCGGCCAGCAACAGCAGAGGCAGGGGTTTTAGGATGGATTTCATTGCGCCTGGTGGTGAAGTGAAGTGCCGAAGCGAGACGTGTTGTAGGAATAATGTCATACTTCGGTGCATCCTGCATCTGGGTTTTGCCCTGAATATGACCAGGGGTCACCCCTATGGCGGCGCGGAGCGCGCGCATCCGGTTTGCGGGCAGTAGAATCCTCCGTCTTCATCAGTTCCCTGAGTTCGAATAGGTGCGGAGGAAGAGTTGGATGTCATTCACGCTCTTGGCGAAGTTGTCCATGCCCAGCTGCTCGTCCTTGAGCAGCGTGATGGCAGGAATAACAATCTTCCACTGGCTGTTCCAGACGCTGCGGCCGATCAGGCGGGCGTTGGTGAAGGCGATCGGCAGCTCGCCCTCCAGATAGGGGTCGGGAGCATTCGCCACCATCCGGAAGGCCTGGTGCTTGCGGATCACCCACGGCCGTTCCGCGAAGGTGTCATTCGGGCCGAAGAACTGCGTGGTGTTGAAATCACTGGCTCCCAGGTTGTAGGGCAGCGGCAGGGCCTGATCGACCACCTGCCAGCTGCGGATCTCCCCGGTGTCGCCCAGCGGCGTGCGCATGAAATCATTGCCGCAGGGAATCAGATAGGCATACGGCGTCGCACTGAGGGCTCCGTCCGCGGTGGATTCGCCATCGACCATTCCGATATAGCCGGGCAGGGCCAGTCCGACGGCAGCAATCTTGGTGGCGAAGTTGCTCTGGCTGTAGGCATGGTCTCCGGCGGCGAGATCAAGGCCGAAGAAATTCTTGCCGTCCTCCACGGTGGTGCTGAAGGGAATGATGAAGCCAGGAATCGCGCTGCCATCGGCTTTCTTCAGTCCCCGGCAATAGGCGGCCACCTGCGGGTCGGACAGGACGTTAGGCACGATGTGCTGCTCCAGCGTCTGCTGCCAGTCCTTGTCCTCAGCGTCCGTCTCGCCTTCAACATGGGGCAGGATACGGAACAATTCCTGACGCAGCGAGAACAGCGTATTGTAGTGATCCGGATTGTTGATCCCGAGACGCCCTTCGGCGACCGCAAAGTCCGCGTTGAGCTGGGCCATGGTTCCGGCCAGCCCGGCATCGCCGAGGGTGCTGGTGGTGGCCCGCGGCACGCCGCCAGTGAGATCCCCGAGCGAGCGGGAGGCGACGAGGCGGTTGATCACCGCTTGTCCCTGCGGGGTGCCGAGCAGCCCGGTTTCATAGTCGTAGCTCTTGGCCGCCAGGTAGCTGTAGCGCCCCGCGACGTCGAACAAGGTGCGGTATTCCACTAACGCCTCGTTGCGGAAGGTGCGGAAGGTCAGGTCCTTGGTGCGATAGCCATTGATCACCGCGGCGGCGCGCCGACGCATGGACTCCCGCCGCAGCCGGATCGTCTCCCCGGCCACCCGCAGGTTCTGGATTTTTTGCGTGGCGGTAGCGTAGGCTGTGGCCAGCTCGGTGAAGCGGGTATGCATCCCGATCAACTCGCGGTAGGTCTGCTCGAACTCATACGCAGCCTGCAGTTCGTCCTGGGTGAAGCCGAGGCTCATCAGGGTGTTTTCCTTGATGAGTTCCAAGCCTCCGCCCAAAGTCACTTGGAGCAGGCGTGCGGAAGTGTTCGCAGACAATGCGGCACCCAGCAAAGTTGCTTTGCCGGCTCCCGCCGCGATACGAATCCCGCCCCGGCCAACGGAGGTCACGTCGTTGGCCAAACCAACCGATCTGGGTAGCAATTCCGCAGCGTCATCGCCAATATTAGAGGTGATGTCCGCAGCCACTGCGGCAGCCTCGCCTAAAGATTCCAGAACCGCCACAGCTGTATTATTTACCACGAGAGCGGTTCCAATGACCGCCGTCGTCGTTTGCTGGCCTACATGCATAGTGACCAAGCCCTCGAACACCTCCTCTTCCCGATCGAACCGCGCCTTCAAGTTGTCCAAGTCGTCTTTCGCCGCCAGCAGGGCGAGTTGGGCGAGTTGTGCTTCAACCAGGGCGTCCTGCAGGGCACCGGTGTAGGGCCGCTTGCCTAGCGCGGTGTCCTTGCCGACCACATCGGCAAACTGCGCCCACTGGTTCGGCGTCACCTGGAAGGTTCTTGTCACGGTATCAAGGATTCCGTCACCGTTCTTATCTCCCCCTTCATAACTCGTGAAGATGTCGTCAATGGCCCCGCCCGTAAACGTCTGATACTGCACCGCTTGGCGGTAGGTCACGGTGACCGGTTTGGCGGTGTCGATCCAGTTGAGCGGGCGGTCGATGATGTACCAGCGGTCAAAGTCCGGATCCGCATAACCCTGCGGATAAATTTTCCCTGGCCCGATATCACCGGCGTAGGGGCTGCCGAAGATGTCCAGAAGCTCCTGCTTATAGGCGGATTCCTCACTCCGAATGGCGCTCTGCTCGTCGCTGACCTGATTCTCCTGGTTCCGCAGCAGACGGGTCATGGTGGCGGCCTGGTTGAACGAGCCGGCGGCATTGTTCAGCGCTTGCAAGGCCCGCACCGAGACCTGCTCGTAGTGGCTCTTGCCGACCACCGTCGGATCCGCCAGTTCCTGGCCGAGCGAGTTGTTCCAATACGGGTCGAGGTCGAAGGCGATCGCCCCCGGGGCGAGGCCCAGCGGATTGAGGCGGTCATTGGCGGAGTCCATGGTCGTCTGGTAGCTGAGCGCCAGGGTGGGCAGCTCGTTGAGTTCCGGCACCGTGGTGCGGTCCACAATCTGCACGCCGCTGTGATTGGGATTGTTATCCACATCCGGCAGCATCGCATTGCCAGCGATCCAGTGGAAAAAGGCACCCTGGGTCGAGCGGCTGGCGGTTTCATCGAGGCCCTGATGACGCACCACCGTGGTGCGGGAATTGACCTTGCCATCGCGGAACTGCGACCAACCGGCATTCGGATCGTCCTTGTAGTTCTGGCGATGGACCAGACTGAGCACCTGCTGGGCGGTGCGGCCGACGTTGGCGGCGGCAGCGGCGAATTTCCGCTCATCCTTGTAGTCCACCGACACCGGCACGCCGAGCACCGTCACCGTCTCCGCGCTGGGAGTCCAGGTGAAATAGGGGTGGGTGAGCAGCTTGTAGTAACCCTTGAGCGCGGTTAGGTAGTGGCCGTAGGCATCGCCATGGCCTTGCGGGAACATCCGGTAGGCATCGGCGGCGTCCACGATGCCATTGGCAGTGCTCGAGCCGGACTTTTCAGTGATGTTGTAGTTCACGGCGTAGAGCGCCTCCCCGCTGTTGATGCCGCGGGTGTAGTTCCACCACAGGCGATTGTAAGCGGGGGCCCCCGCCGTGCCCTGGGCATTGAAGTCGTCCCGGCCGCGCAGCAGGGCGAGTTCCTCATCGAGCGAGTTGGCCACCTGGCCCTCGAAGGCGAAGCGGCTGGTGTTGACCTCGGTCACGCTGTCCTTGTCGTCGACAGAGATCGTTGGATTGGCAGCATCCGCGTAGGCCTCGTTGCCGAGAATGGTGTAAAGGTCGTTGAGATACCCGGCGGCGAGGATCAGCGCGTTGTTGGTACTCGCGGTGCCGATGCCGGAGTTGATCGTGAAGCCCTTGCCTCGGTTGAGCACGGTCTCGTAAATCTCGATCAGCCCGGCGTCGTTGATGTTCTCCATGTTGAGGGCAATGTCGCCCTCCCAGCGGGTGCCGGCCTGGGTCAGCATCGAGACATCCGTGTTGATTGAGTTGCTGTAGAGGTCCGTCATCCGCTGGTTGAACGGCGTGATCTTGGCAAGCACGCGCTTGATCCAGCCTTCAACGGGGGACGAGCGAGTCCAGTTCGACCACGCCCCTGCGGGCGTGGTGCCCTGGGCCTTGAGCCGATAGCTCACGGTGAAATTGACATCTCCCATCAGCACCGCGGGATTGCTGATGACCGCGCTCGGGTCCGCCCCCACCAGGATCGAACCGCCGAGGCTGTAGACCTCAGGATTACCGGGGGGTTTGGGATCAATCCAGTCGGAGATCGGGGTGCTGTTGTCCAGCGGCAGAATCGGTGCCTGGCCGCTGCTGTCATTGAAGCCATAGCGGTAGCGGAACTCGAAGTTCTCCGGCTGGCCACCGTAGTCACCGCTGTGGCGCACAGTGACCTTTTCATCGAGCGGGTTGGACGAGAGCAGCACCTTGAGGTCGCCAGGGTAAAGGTCAGGCACCACCTTGATGATCTGCATTTGCACCGGATCGCCCGGATCCGTGAAGGCCTTGCCGTTGCCGAACACCAGCGTCACATAACCGGTGCCGGAACCGGTGGAACTCAGCGCATACCCAGCCACCGCCGTGTCCGGATCGGTGATGTCGGAGCGCCCCTTCACCGGGATCGACTGATTCAGCGCGGCGGCCGCCACATAGGTTCCCGGCACCGTGGTGCTTTCACGGAAAGTCTCCAAGGTGGTGGCAAGCCCGGCGATGGCGGCAACCCAGGCACTCTTGTCGGTTGAGGCATTCGGGAGGAGTTTCTCGAGATCCTCCACATCCTGATTGCTGAGCTGGTTGAGATTGAAATAATCAAGGGTCGCTTTTTCCTCTACAAACTGGCCGATGAGCACCAGTTCTTTCTGGACGGCATCGTAGTAGAAGCGGTTCTGCAGGTTGGGCGGGAGGCCCTGGAAGTAGGTTTTGCCAGCGTAGTCGCTCGTCCGGATCCCCGGGGGCAGCTTGGGCATGGCCGACTTTTTCGCACGGATCGGATCGTGCAAGGCCACCGACGAGGCATTCAACTTCATCGCCATCGATTGCTGATAAACGATCTGGGCGCTGGTTTGGCCGAGCACTTGAGGCAGGCCATCCATCTGTTTGCCCAGGGTTTGCGCCATCTTCAGCTCCGGAACCACTGTTTGCTGCGCCACGGGCAGGGACGGATCATCCGGCCACTTGGGCTGATAGGTTAGGGTGACGGAAGAATTCCTGCCATCGAGGACGTCCGCGATGAAGGGCTGGATGCTGCCCGCCGCGGGCTGCGCGTTCAGGGCAAAGAATGGAAAATCGAAGTCCGCCCGGTTAGTGTAATAAAACTTCATGCCGAAGGACACCGGTGCATCGATTCTCACTTCTGGCGCGGCAGCGTAGCCACTGCCCCTGGTGGTGACCGTGATCGAAGTCACCCCAAAACCGTCGATGTTTCCAGTGGCCGTGGGTGCGGTGCCGGCGACCAACTCGGTGCCGCCAGAGAAAGTCAGGGTCGGTACCGTGGTGTATCCCGTGCCGTTGTTGGTCATCTGAATACCGGTGACGAAACCACTGGTGAGCACCGCCGTGGCTGCGGCACCCGTGCCGCCGCCGCCGCTGATGGCGACAGTGGGTGCCACGGAATAAGTCTTCGTGCCGGAATTGATGGTAAAGCTGGCGGAGGTGAGTCCGCCAAGGACGGCGGTAGCCGTGGCACGCGTTCCGCCGACGGGCGCAGCCACGGTCACGACGGGCGGGGTCGTATAGCCACTGCCGTTGGCGGTGACCGCGATCGAAGTCACACAAAAATTGTTATTGTTGCCACTGGCGGTGGGTGCGGTGCCGGCGGCCAGTTGGGTACCGAGGGTGAAGGCAAGGGACGGTGTCGTGGTATAGCCCGTGCCGTTGTTGACCATCTGAATGCCGGTGACGAGACCGCCGCTGAGAACCGCCGTGGCGGTGGCACCCGTGCCGCCGCCACCGCTGATCGTGACGGTAGGAGCCACGGAATAAGTTCTGGTGCCAGAATTGATGGTAAAGCTGGCGGAGGTGAGTCCGTCCGCTGTGGCCGCTGCGGCGGCGCTGGTTTTGGCGTGGGCGCCGCGGAACAAATGATGCGTTCCCTTGCGATCCACGAAAGTGAATTTGTCATAGGCCGTGATGAATGCCGCGGGAGCTGCGTTGTTTGGGAGCAATGGCAAAGTATCCTTGGCGAGTGGCACTTCTTCATTGCGCACCGACTTGTTAACATCGTCCCGCTTTGGCAGCGGCAGAAGTGCCAGCGGCATGGGTGGGGTGATCGGCGTGCCGGCGATTTTATTGTAAACCAGCGGATAAGTCTCGGTCGCGCGGACCACCTTGGCCACGCGCATCGCCGGACGCTTGTCCGCGGCATCGTTGTATTGCAGCAGGACGAAGGGCTCGGAACTAGTGGCGAGGTTCAGGTCATCGCGCAGAGCAAAGACATTGCCATCGATGAGCAGGCCATGCTCTTCGTTGGGATTGTAGCCCGGCAGCGCGGGATCCGGTTGGCGATAGATGCTGCCGGAGGTCTGGACGGAAGTAAGCGCCGGGTTTTCCAGCCCCTTGAGCGAGGCGATCACGAGTTCCTGCGGATTCGCCGGCCAGCTCACGTCGTATCGCGCAGCGATCGCAGGCACGTAGAAAGGCGGGATCTTCGTGGCGGCAGGAAAGGACACTTTCTTGAACCACCAGACAGAAAGTTGATTCTTTCCGGACAAGGCGTTGACCGGGATGATGGCTCCGGCCGCGGCGCCGGGGAAGCCCGCGGCACCGAGGGGATTCACATAAGCCGCCGGGGAATAGCAATCGCCGTCGGAGATATGACCGGCGATTTCATAGCCTGCCGGAGCGTCAATGCGGCTGCCCACGGTGGCGGCGGTCCGCCCGCCCGTGGTGGCACCGATGGCCGTCGCCGGCGACCAGTCGCGCACGCCGTCGCCATTCAGGTCGTTGAGGGTGTAAACCGCAGGCCGGGATTCATCGTCCGCCGGGGTCGCGGGATTATCGGCCACGGCGGGCGAGCCCAGCGCGTCCTCCGACTCGATCCACAAGCGCAGATACTGGGCCCCCGCCACCGACCTGAACCTCAGCAGCGAGCGGTTCCGCCGGTCCGGGCTGCTGGTGGTGAACTCGACCAGCAGGCGCTGGGAGCCCCCGTCGATCTTCGCCTCCAGCTCCGCAGGATCGTCCTGGAACACCAATTCCGGCAGGCTGATGGCTTCAAACTTCGGCCCAAGGGTGGCGTCCACGCCGGTCTGGGTGACGTTGACCGGCTCATAGTCGGCCGGACTGGCGGGCCACTGGTGTAGATAGCTCCGCTTAGCCACCGGCCACGAGATATCCAGGCCGGCAATGGCACCGCCGGAGACAGTATGGAGCGAGGCGTCGAACTTCGCCATCCAGTAGAGGACCATGTTGTCCGGATTTAGATTCTCGCGCTCGGCATAATACTGGGTGATCCCGTCCGGGCGGATGAAGGTGCCGTAGATCGGTCTTCCGGCCGCGCCGGCGGCGAGATTGGGCCGCGAGGGGCTCATCTGGTCGTCGCCCTTTTTTTTGCCGTCTTCGCCGCCTGCGCGGGGGCGTAATTGGTCACCCAGCGGGGTCACGATGGTCTCCACATCGGCGCTGCGGCGGATCTCCACGATGTCGGCACCGAGAAACTCATGACGGCCAGCCTCGCCCTCGATCTCGTCGCCCAGGTACTCGACGAAGACGCGGCCCTCCGCATTGTAGGCACGGAGCGCGGGCAGGCCGGAGCCCGTGTCGAACCACAGCGTGCGCGGCTCGCCCGGCGCGGCGGTGCCCGGGTTGGTCGAACCGCCGACCGGCGTGTATTCCACCGCTTGGCCGGAGACGAACGAATTGAAAACCGGATTCACCCGATCGATGCGGCCGGTCGGGATGCGGACCCACGGCCCATCGAAGGTTTTCTCCGTCCAGTAAATCACCCGCGGCTCAACTTTCGAAGCGGATGAAACCGCAAAGGTCTCGCGCCGGAATTTGTAAGTCGGCGTGGGCGTTCCGTCAGAAGTGTCCGGCACGGCCGAAACCCAGGTGACCGTCACCCGGCCGGTCTGGCTGGCATAGACCTTGTCCGCGTGTGGGCTGTAGTAGTAGGGCTGGTATGGAAGGAAGGTCTTGGCGGTGCTGGCGGTGATGTTGACATTGGCCTTGCCGGACAGCATCAGCGTCGTGCCATTGATGAGCTGCACCTCGCGCCCCAGCAGGGTCGCGCCGACCGTGAGGGTATTCGGCACGCTGAGCACTTCCACCACATTTTCGTCGGTAGAACTCTTGGTCACCGTGACGGTGCCCGCGGGCAGCAGCGGCTGAGTGAGGCCGTCCACGGTATTGGTCAGGCGGGCGGAGGTGAACACCTCCCCCGGCTGCACCGGTTGGGCCCGCCAATAGTTGGTGTCCGCCAGCGGTGCGCCATCCCAACCGACCGAGGGGCGCTCGATTTCATCCCCCATGAAATAGCGCGGCACCCCGGACGCGAAGGCATAGCCAAAACTGCTGCGCTTCAGCTGCGCCTGGGTGACTGTAACGGAGCCCGACAGCGCGAGGGCGCTGGGATACCTGCCGATCATAGCCACCGCAGCAGCCCGCACGCCGGAGGTTGGTGGGTCAAAGTAAACTCCTGGCTGGGAAGTGTAGCCGCTGCCCCGGGCCGTGACCGTTACCCCGACCACGCGGCCACCGGAGAGCACTGCGGTGCCGGTCGCCCCGGTCCCGCCGCCGTTGAAAATGTTGACCAGTGGCGGGGTGGTATAGCCACTTCCGCCATTGGTGACCTTGATAAAGCTGACTTGATCCCCCGTGCCAATAGCACTCGACGAGGCCGCGGTGGTCGCGCGTCCGGCGAACTGGACCGTGGTCACCGGCGGGGTGCTGGGCACCCTGGGCGCTGCGATCGTCACCGCTGGCGGGTTGGCGACAGTGTAACCCGTACCCCCGCTGGTGACCGTGATGGCCGTCACCACCCCGGCGGTGATCGTGGCCGTGGCCGTGGCGGTCGTGCCGCTGGTGGGGGGCGCAATGGTCACCGCAGGGGCGCTCGTATAGCCACTGCCACCCCCACGCACGGTGATCGAGGTGACCACGCCGCCGGCGGAAACAGTCGGCGAGCCGCCCGCCTTCCGTTTATCCAGCAAGTTGGTCGCACCGCCTTTCAATTCAAACTGGGCGTGGGCCATCGGTGCGCAGAGCAGCGCAGCGAAGGCGGCCATCAAGGTGGGGAATCGGAGATTCATAACGATCGGAAAAGTGAGGTGGGTGACGATATCTTGTCGGAACGGCAAAGTCGGGCGAGGTAGAGGAAAACCCGGTCAGCCCGACACTGGATGGCTGCCAGGACGCCGCCACGCACCAGACTGGGAATCGGCCCGGGCAAGCGCCCGGAAACAAGCAGTCCGGCCAGAAGTGATGGATACTGAAAAACGCATCGGATTCATCAGGTGCGGCACCACCCCTCTCATCAGCGCGGGCCGATGGCGATGAATTGGAAACCAAAATTGTAGGCATTGTTGGAACTGACATCAAGGACCCCGACCGTGAAGCCGTCTTTATCCGGATACAGAGCATCCGTAGCATTGTTAGGATAAGAAGTGCGGCCGCCATTGTAAACCTCAGCCTTGATTCCATAACGTCCCGTAATGGACGTGGTGACGGACGGACTGAAACTGAACGGGGTTGTGAAGGTGATTCGATACAATCCAGTTTGGCCAGCAACTTTAGTCGCCGTGAAACCCGACCCGTACACTACGTTTCCATCCGCCTTTACCGTGCCGCGGATAATCTTGAGGTTGTTCTCATCCGACGTCGGCACTGACTTGCCACCAGCGGTGATGGTTGTTCCTGCCGCGATGGTGGTTCCTGCGGTGATGCTGGTTCCTGCCGCCACGGCGGTTCCTGCGGTGATAGTGGTGCTGGCGTTGACCGCCCCGGTCACATCGAGTGCGACGCTGGGAGCTGCCTTGCCAATGCCGACATTACTGCCCCACACAGTCATCGCAGCTGCGCCAGCATTGGTGGTGGCCAAATGAAGTTTCGGCGCTCCCACCAGCACAATTTCGCCAGCCACTGCGGATGTATTGGAGCCAAATAGCCCAGCAGCACCCTGCTGAAATAAACCACCCCATGCGGGCAAAGCACCCCAGAACTCGAGCGAGTTCGCCATCACACGGCTAGATGCGGTGATCTGTCCGGCTGAAATGTTTGCTGCCGTGAGGTCGCCCGAAGCCGTCAATTGTCCTACCGAAATGTTTGCTGCTGTGAGGCCGCCCGAGGCCTTGATCGCCCCCGTCACATCGAGCGCGACGCTGGGAGTTGTGGCGCTGCCGATCCCGACATTGCCGCCGCTGGGATTCAGAAGGAGCGGGCCCGCCGTGGAGGCGGCGGTGTAGGATTGGAGGGACGCCCTGTTGTTAGTGGTGTCGTAGCCGAGCAGCAGGCGCTTGTTGTTGTCGGCATTGCCGCGGATGATGAACTGGTCGCCCGGCGTTGTGGCCATGTCGCCCTGCAGCGTGAGCTTGTTGGTGAGGGAACTGAAGGCAGTCGCGCCGATGCCGACGCGGCCGCTGGCATCCCAGCGGAGGGCGGTATTGTAAGTGCCTGAGGCATTGGAGCCGAGCGCACCGCCGGCATTTCCATAGAGCACCGGGCCATCCACGGCAGTGGTGCCGAACAGGCGGCCGGTGCCATACCAGCCGAGGCCGTAGTTGCTGGCGGTGCCGCTGAGCGGAGTCAGCACGAGGTCGGAGGAACTGCCGATGCTCTCCGCGAACTTGGCACGCATGGCAAAGGCAGTGGAGACGATCTGCTGGCGCGGGGTGATTTCATTGTCGGTGGTGGCAATGGTGGCGGCGGCAGCCACCGTCACGCCCAGATAACGGGCGCTGCCGTTGAAGGCCGTGCTGAAATCCGCGAGCTTTTTGGAGGCTTCGCTGTAACTGAAGGTCTCTGTGGTATTGGCGACGCCTTGACCGACGAGCACGCTGAACTCGCCATCGGAAACCGTGACGGTCTGCGACTCGGAATAGATGAGGTTGGCGGTATTGGTAGAAGAGGGGTTGTCCCAGATGCGGAAGATGACGGTGCGGTTGACCGGGGTGCCGGCACCCACGTTGGCTCCCGCCGCATCCACCACTCGGCCCTGGTAGCTGATGAAGCCCGGGACAGCGCTGGTTTGCGCGGTGGCGAGGGTGGGACACAGCGCCAGCAGGGCGGCGCACAAGGTTGGTAGATCGCGGAGTTTCATACGAGTTTTGAGAATGGTGAGGTCAGAGGTGGATGGTGGCAGTTTTGCCGATAAGATCAGGGATTGAGAGTGCCGAGTTCCGAGGCGCGGCGGAGCACGAAGGTACCGGTGAGGGAGATGTTTTGCTTGTGCAGGCCGCTGACGACCTCGCCATAGGTGCCGCCGATCACGCTGCTGCCCCAACCGGTGGCACTGCCGCCGCCCGGCGGAGTAGCGGTGAAGGTGAAGCTGACCTCGCGGGTGACATCGTAGCTTTCCTGCCCGGCCACGAGCTCAGTCTGGCCGCTCTTGTTGTCATGATCCGGGTGATACTGGTGGACGAAAGGGTTGGTCGGATCGTTGAAAGGCGTGGCGATGGTGCAGGCGAGGTCGCCGCCGATGGTGAAAATGCCCGTGGTGGTCACCAGCGCCTGATCCAGCGGCAGGTGGGTCGCGACGATACGGCGGGCCGCGGCTTTGGCGTCCGCCTTCAAACCGGCCTCGGACCGGCACAGGCCGAAGTCGTGAGGCGCGGCGGCCATCGGGCCCATGAACACCTGGGAAACCACGCGGGCGGTCCCGTCATCCGCCACATGGATCAGGTAGCGCAGCGGGAAGGCACTGCCGGTGGGCTTCACCGCGTTCTGCAGCGGCTTGCTTTCCACCGCCGTGACGATGGCTTCACCGATCCAGAGGCCAGCGAGCGTGTCCTTGCGCGCGGTGGCCGGAAGGAGGATGTCAAAGGTATTGGCGGAGTCGGTGAAGCGCAGCAGCGAGGCGTAGAGCGCGTCCGCCGCACCGCTCATGGCACTGCGGTCAATTCCGAAGCTCAGCTCGACACTGGACTTCGGCGCGATGACCTCATTGTAAGCGGCGGCAATCGGAGTTTCCACCCACGCCGCTTGGTCATCAAGGGTGCGGCGCGTGAGCGGGACCCCTGCAGTAATGAGCTCCTGGCCGTCCGGCGGGCTGTTGGAGGCGACCGGCGCAATCCTCAGCGTCATCACCGCGGCCGTGCGGTTCATCACCCGCGCCGTAATCACCGTGCCGCGCCGACCAAAGGCGAACCCCTCGTTGTTGGAAAGGCTGATCTGCACCGGGGCATAGAAATTTCCCACCACCTCGGAGGAGAACCAGTAGGCCTGGTCGCGATTAACCCGCTCCAGGTTCGGAGAGAAGATCTGCAGCGGATTGCCCGGCCCCAGCTCGCCGCCGACGTACTTGAAAATCTTCGCATTTGCGGCAATCGCGGCGGGGAAAGTGGCGAAGTAGCTCGAGAAGGTCGGGAAATTTCCCGTCGCCTTGCTGCTCGGGAACCCGAGGAAGTTCGCGCCGCTGCGCACCCACGTGTTGCTCGGCGGCATCGGCCGCTGGGCGATGGCAACCGACACGGCGCTGGAGCACTTCACCAGATAGGCCGACTGGCCGGTCAAACCAATCAGCGAGGCCGCAGGACCTCCGCGCACCCACTTGCTCCACTCCGGCGTTCCGTTGCTGGGAAGCAACGGCGTGCTGGTGAACCCGACTTGGTTCGGATTTGGATTCCAACGCCAGACTTCCAGCACTTCGGGCTTTGCGGCGAAGAGCTCGTCCAGCGTCGCATGCGTGGCGTTTCCGTGCAGGTAGATCGAGTTCCACCCGCCATTGAGCGTGTAGGTGGTCGATTGCCACTGCGCATGGGCCGTGGCAGCGAGGAACAAAGAAGCGAAGGTGAGGAGAAGGGATTTCATCGGACGGAAAGGCGGTAGAATTCCTTGGTGGTGGCGCGCGGCACCGTGTAGGCGGAGACGATGCCCACATCCTTGGCCTGGTGGGCGTTGTTCCCAGTCCCAGGAGCGCCCACGGCGAAGGGCACCCGCGTCCAGGTCTTCATGTCCAGCGTGCTCTCAATCGTATAAACCTTGCCGGTGATCCCGTAGAACTCGAGCCGCACGCTCTCCGGCAGCTTCTCCTTGATCGCCAGGCTGAAGGTCTCCGTCGCATCACCGGCGAAGGTGCCCGCGATGTATTCCATCAGGTTGCTCTGGCCGTCCTTGTCGAAGTCGCCGCCCTTGTCGAGGAGGCTCAGATCCCACTCACCGTTTTCATTGGGGTAGCCCCCGGCCTGATAAAGCTGCCAGGCTTCCCAGCTGTCGGGCAGGCCGTCCTTGTCCTTGTCCTCGCCGAGGGTCAGATCGAGCTTCACCCGCTCGCTCCCCTTGCCTGCCGTCAGATTCCCCGACACCTCGATGGGATAAAACAACGCCCCGTTCATCGAGACCACCAGGCTGAACAAGCCGCCAGCAGCCACCGCCTTGTCGGTGTAAAACGTAGTCCCGCTGCGGTTCTGGTCGATCCGCATGCTGAGCTCATAGTTCTGCTCGATCCGGCTGGAGGTAATGGGCGTGCGCCCAACCTCGACGCCCCCCTTGAGCAGGATCACCTCCGCGCCCTCGGCCGTGACGGTCTGGCCCACCTGGTCGCGCACCACACCGTAAAGCGTATAGTAAGGTGCGGGTGGAAACGCATGGGTGATGCCTCCTAATATCGCACCAGCGACGACTGACCCTGCGCCAGCCCGGAGCCGCCGCACCCATCGACCAGGCGGAATCATGCGTGAAGCCGGCGAGGTGCCGGATGGATGAGAATTCAAAACAAGCTTCATGGCGGGAAAAAAGACGTGGAAAGGATCACAGGGGCCTGGTGGTGGGAAAAGACCCGGCCCGCAGCGGTGCTCGCGTAGCGACCAGGAAGCGGGAAGACAATCTTTTATCGACGAACAGGTCAGAATCGTCGACGAACAGGTCAGAATCGTCGACGAACAGGTCACAAAGCCGGAATTCCTCGAAAATCCACGGCTCCCCGCGCGGGAATCTCGTGGGATGGATTTACTGGAGAACCCATCCATTTCCCGAACCGCTGGCTGACTGCTTGAGGTGCTTGGGTAACCCGGGGCCCGCAGAGCGCGGCGACGTTAGAAGGAACCCCTGAGGCGACGGAACTCGATGCGACTCAGCGTCAGCGGCTCCGCAATGTCGATAAAAAACACCTGGGTTTTCTCGCGGTCGAGCCGGGACACCTGCTGGATCTGCTGGCAGTTGATCAGCAGCCTGCGACTGATCCGGGAAAAGAGCCCCACCGGCAATCTGGCCTCCCAATGGGAAAGCGTGCTCTTGATCAGGACCGGCTTGCCACCAGCCGCAAGGATGCGCGTGTAATCGCCTTGGCTCTGGGCGGCGGCGATGCGGCCGGCTTCGACAAAACGCAGATTGCCGCCCTCTTGCAGCGGGACAAGGTCCGCCGCCTCCAGTGGCGTTTCAGGAACCAGATGCGGCACCAGGGTAGGACTTGCCGCAACGCCCGCGCCTCGCTGGGAGACTGCCCGCTTGAGACGCTCCACCGTCTGCGCGAGCCGCTCCGGGTGCACCGGCTTGGTCAGGTAATCAAGGGCATGCACATCGAAAGCCCTTTGCGCATAACGGTCGAAGGCGGTGACAAACACCACCGCCGGAACCGGATCCATGCCCTCAAGGAGCGGCAGCAGGTCGAACCCATTGTCCGGCGGCATTTGCACATCGAGAAAAATGATCTCCGGCCGGGTCACGGCCACCAGTTCCGCAGCCGACTGCACGTTGTCAGCCTCGCCCACGATGACAATTTCCGGATGCCGCTCCAGGCGCTCGCGCAGATGCTGCCGCAGCAACGACTCGTCATCCACCAGAATCGCACGGATGGCCCTGGGTGAGATCGTGGCACCGGCGGCGTTCATGCGGTTCCGGAACAGGGTAGCGAGACCTGCGCTCTGACCACAGTCGCCGTGTAATCCAGCGTCAGCTCTGCCTGATCCCCATAGACGAGATGCAGGCGTTTCCTGAGATTAGCGATGCCGAGCCCGGTGGACCCCGATCCGTGCGGCTCCACCCAGCGGCCGGTGTTCTCCACCATCAGAAGCAGTCTCCCCTCCAATAGCCGCGCCTCAATGGCGATGCGCAGCGGAGGAGGGCTGGTCTTCTGGCCGTATTTGAGAGCGTTTTCCAGCAGCGGCTGGATCAAGGCCGTTGGTACCAGCGCGGCGCAGGCCTCTTCGCTCACCTCAAGGCGGGTCTCCAGCTTTTCTTGAAAGCGGATCTTCTCCACCAGCAGATAGTCTTCCAGCGCGGCGACTTCCTGGCCGAGCGGGTGTTGAAACTGATCCTCGGACTCCTGGGCCAGCGAGAAGCGCAGGTAGTCGGCTAAGGACTGGGTCACCTTGGAAACCATGGCCTCATTCTTCCGCACGGCCATGATGGTGGCCAAGGCATTGAAGAGGAAATGGGGATTCACCTGAGAGCGGAGCAGCCTTAGCTCGGACTGATGGAACTCCCGCTCGATCTCGGCATGGCGCTTGATGGACTTGATGCCAAAATAGAGCAGCATCCAAATCATGAAAATGGCCACCCTGATGAAAAATATCGCAATCCTGGTCTGCCGCGGGACACCGGGGAGTCCGAAGGCGAGAACCATGCGGTCGACCCCCATCAATTCCACATAGGAGAGCAGCAGCGAGACGAGGAAAGTCAGAGGAACCAAGAGCCAATGCTTCCCGAAGCGGGCCAATGCCCAGGAGCAGCAGGGCCTCAGCGCCAGCGTGATCAGGAAACCGTTCACGGGACGCATGATTCCATAACAGAGAATGGACGGATCCGTGATCGAACCAGTCACCCAGAACAGCACAGGGACGAGCGTCATCAGCCCCCAACCGGCGATCTGCAGCGGCCAGAACGAAAAGAACCCCGAAAGCCACGGGCCCCGTCCCAGCACACTGCCCGGCGGGCCCTTAATCCCATCCCGCGGCCTCGCCCGCCTTAATACGACTTCCTCGAGTGATGTTCGCATGCCTCATGGAATGGTTAAGGCTGCGTCACGACATAGATGGTTATTGATTGCCCTTGGAAAATAGGCCTCTGACCCGCTTCAATGCGCGCAGTTGCTCCTTCAGACGGGCATTTTCCCCCTCAAACGCCTCAACCCTCTCCACCCGCTGCAATAGCTGCTTCCCCAGCGCCACCAGTTCCTCGACGGAACAGGAGTCCAAATAATTGAAGTCGACAGCCATGCGCCCAGAATACTTAAAAATTCCGGAAAATCTTTCAGCCGCTAATCAATTACCATAGATGCTCTAAATAAACACCTCTTGAAATTACTGCTATAAACCGGCAATCACAGCACACCACTCAGGGCGTCTCCCATCTCCCCTCAGCGCCACCCTTAACTCGCATCCGCCTCCCGGCACATGCTTCGAACCCGCCACCGCCCCGCAGGGACGACCGGCCCACCAACCCCTCTCCGCACCCGCTCAACCTCCACCGCTGCTAATTTTCACTTCTCACTCCCCACTTTCCCAAACTGGTCGGGCTGGCGGGATTCGAACCCACGACCTCTTCGTCCCGAACGAAGCGCGCTACCAAACTGCGCTACAGCCCGATTCTCCAGCTCCCGATCGGAAGCTCACCATAAAGATGCCGGATTCCCCCGTCGTGTCAAACCGGGAATGCCTTGATTCAGGTCCCCGCTTGCTTCCCAAAGGCCCTCAAAGCCCGTGATGGAACCTCGGCGTCCGCGGCGTGATCCCCGTGAACAAATGCCACGGAATCGTCCGCGCCCACCCCGCCAGCTCCCCCGCCGCAATCTCCTCGTCCCCACTCCGCCCCAGCAGCACCACTTCGTCCCCCCGCCGCACCGCATCGCCAAGCTCCGTCACATCCGCCATCAATTGATCCATCGTCACCCGACCCAGCACCGCGCACCGCTGCCCCCCAATCAGCACCTGCGCCCCGTTCCCCGACGCATGCCTCGGATAACCATCCCCATACCCTGCCGTCACCGTCGCCACCCGCGTCGGCCGGCTCGTCACATGCGTCCGCCCGTAACTCACCCCATGCCCCGCCGGAAGCTCCCGCACCAATCCCACCCGCGCACTCCACCGCATCACCGGCCGCACTAACCGATCAAACTCCGGAATCGGCGACACCCCGTACAGCAGCAGCCCCGACCGCACCATCTCGCCCGCCGGATGCGCACAAACCCCCAGGCCCGCACTGTTCGCCAGATGCACCCGGAACGCCCCATGCGCCTTCTGCCAACCACTCACCGCCGCCCGGAATTCCGCCGCCTGCCGCCGCGTGAACACCTCATCCTCATCCGCCGACGGAAAATGACTGCTCACCGAATCCAGCTCCAGCGAACGCATCCCCCGCACCAGCCCGATCAACTCGCCCGCCTCCACCGGCAGCGACCCGATCCGCCCCATCCCCGTGTCCACCACCACATGCACCCGCTGCACCCTCCCCTGCCCCGCCGCCTCCGCCGCAAACGCCCGCACCTCCTCCGCACTCGAAACCGCCGGGATCCACCCCGCCGCCACAATCCCCGCCACTTCCTCCGGCAGCGACGGACTCAACAGATACACCGACCGCCCCGCCCCGCTCGCCGTCCGCGTTACCCGCGAAACCACCGCCGCTTCGTCAGGACACGCCACCGCAAACGCCCCCACCTCCCCGTCCAGCGCCCGCGCCACCCCTTCAAGCCCATGCCCGTACGCGTCCGCCTTCACCACCGCCATCACCAGCTCCGGCCCGCCCCCCGCCAACTGCCCCACCGCCCGCGCATTGTCACGCAACGCCGCAGCATCAATGTCCGCGCGGCATCGCACACCCGAAGATTTCCCTGGTTCATCACTCACAACCCCGCACCCTGACACACCGCCGCACCCGCGCAACCGGACCCCTCTTCCCGCCCCGCACCCGCCCCGCCGCAAACGGGCGCTTGTCGCCCCTCCACCCGCTGTCTAAGAACACCCATGATTCACTTCTGGAAAATGAACGGGGCCGGCAACGACTTCGTCATCCTCGACAACCGGGACGGCCGCCTCTCCCTCAGCGGCGCGCAGATCGCCGCCCTGTGCGACCGCCACCGCGGCGTCGGCGCAGACGGTCTCCTCGCCGTCGAACCCGCTCAATCCAGTGCCGACTTCCGCATGCGATACTACAACGCCGACGGCGGCGAAGCCGAAATGTGCGGCAACGGTGCCCGCTGCTTCGCCCGCTTCGCCAACTTCCTCAGCAACTGGTCCCTCGACTCCGTCTCCTTCGAAACCCCCGCAGGCATCATCAGCGCCACCTTCCACGGCGATCAGGTCCGCCTCCGCATGAGCGAACCCCACGACTGGCGCCCAGCCCAGTCCCTCCACGTCGCCGACACCTCCCTCTCCGTCCATTTCGTCAACACCGGGGTCCCCCACGCCGTCGTCCTCACCGACGATCTCGCTAACGTCCCCGTCCGCTCATGGGGCGCAGGCCTCCGCTACCACGACGCCTTCTCACCCAAAGGCACCAACGCCAATTTCGCCTCCGTCCTCTCCCAGGACACCATCGCCATCCGCACCTACGAACGCGGCGTCGAAGACGAAACCCTCGCCTGCGGCACCGGCATGGTCGCCTCCGCCCTCATCCACGCCTCCCTCTCCGGAGCCCCCTCCCCCGTCAAAGTCCTCGTCAAAGGCGGCGACACTCTCGAGGTCGGCTTCACCCGCGACGGCGACTCGTTCCGCGATGTCACCCTAACCGGCCCAGCCGTCATCGTCTTCGCAGGCGATATCGCCACTCCCGCCTGATCCCCCACCTCATCCTTCTCCCCTTCCCTCCCCTAACTCTCCCCCCATGTACCGCGGCACCTTCACAGCTCTCGTCACCCCGTTCACCGCCGATAACAAGGTCGACGAACTAGCCTTCCGCAAACTCATCGACTTCCAGTTCGACAACGGCGTCACCGGCATCGTCCCAGTCGGCACCACCGGTGAATCCCCCACCCTCTCCCACGAGGAACACCAGCACGTCATCGCCCTCGCCGCCAGATTCGCCGACGGCCGCGGCCCCGTCATCGGCGGCACCGGCAGCAACAGCACCGACGAAGCCATCGAACTCACCAAAGCCGCTGAAGCCGCCGGCTGCGAAGCCGTCCTCCAGGTCTGCCCCTACTACAACAAACCTTCCCAGGAAGGCCTCTTCCAGCACTTCAAAGCCGTCGCCGACGCCACCTCCTGCCGCATCATCCTCTACAGCATCCCCGGCCGCAGCGGCATCGAAATCGGCATCGACACCACCGCCCGTCTCGCCGCCGCCTGCCCTAACATCGTCTCCATGAAGGAAGCCGGCGGCAGCGTCGAACGCGTCAATCAGCTCGTCGCCTCCTGCCCGGATTCCTTCACCACCCTCAGCGGCGACGACTCCCTCACGCTCTCCTTCATGGCCGTCGGAGCCATGGGCGTCATCAGCGTCGCCTCCAATGTCATCCCCCGCCAGATGAGCGATCTCGTCAACGCCGCCCTCCAGGACGACTACAAGGCCGCCCGCGCCATCCACCGCAGGTACTACCCGCTCTTCAGCGCGTTCCTCAAACTGGACACCAACCCGGTCCCCGTCAAAACCGCTCTCAAACACATGGGCTTCACTAACGGCAATCTCCGCCTCCCCATGGTCTCCATGCCCGCACCCAAAGACGCAGAACTCAAAGCCGCCCTCGCCGCCGTCGGCGTCATCTGACCTCACAAGGTCTCTCCTAACTACCCGCCACCCATTCTCCCCATGAGCCGATCCGACGGAAGACTCCCCGACCAGCTGCGCCCCATCCGCTTCATCCCCCACATCGCCCCCGCAGCCATGGGCAGTGTCCTCTGCTGCTTCGGCAACACCCACGTCATCTGCACCGTCTCCATCGAAGACAAGGTCCCCCGCTGGATGAAGGAACAGAACGTCCAGGGCGGCTGGCTCACCGCTGAGTATTCCATGCTCCCGGCCTCCACCCGCGACCGCAAAGCCCGCGACATCAGCAAAGGTAAACTCGATGGCCGCAGCCAGGAGATCCAGCGCCTCATCGGCCGCGCCCTCCGCGCCGTCGTCGACCTATCCATCCTCGGCCAGCGCACCGTCTGGGTCGATTGCGATGTCCTTCAAGCCGACGGCGGCACCCGCACCGCCTCCATCACCGGTGCCTGCGTCGCCTGCGCCATCGCTTTCAACCGTCTCGTCGAAGAAAAGAAGCTCTTCCGCTCGCCCCTCACAAAACTCGTCGCCGCCGTCAGCGCCGGCATCTTCAAAAACGAAGCCCTCCTCGACCTCAACTACGTCGAAGACCGCGACGCCGCCGTCGACGCTAACTTCGTCATCACCGAATCCGGCGAATTCGTCGAGATCCAAAGCGCCGGCGAAGAAACCACCTTCTCCCCTGACCAGCTCGCCAGTCTCCTCGCCCTCGGCCAGAAAGGCATCGCCGAACTCATCGCCCTCCAGCAGGCCGCCATCCGCTCCACCCAGTCCGAAGCCACCACCGATCAGGTCTCCGCCCTGGCCGACTTCTTCGCACGCCGCTGACCTCCCACCCATGAAACGCCTCCTGCTCCCTCTGCTGCTGTCACTCTCAGCCGCAGCCGGCGATCAACCTCAGTGGGGCACCGCATGGTCGCGCAACATGGTCTCCCCGGAAACCGGACTGCCCGCAAAAATCGACTTCCCCTCCAGCACCGGCATCCTCTGGAAGGTCCCCCTCGGCTCAGAAACCCACTCCTCTCCCGTCGTCTCAGACGGCATTCTCTTCATCGGAAACCGCAAAGGCGGCTTCCTCATCCTCGCCGCCGACCGCGCCGCACCCCGCATCCTCAGCGAATCCCACGCCGGTGCCCCCATCAGCGCCACCGCCTGCGCCGCTCAGCACCGTCTCTACATCGCCACCATGAACACGCTCTTCTGCGCCGGTACACCCTGACAAATCCTCAGGACTCACCCCCGGAACGGCCCACCCCGCAGAATTCTAACACCTTCCACTCAGAGCAGCTCCGCAATCTGCACCGCGTTCAGCGCCGCTCCCTTCAGCAGCTGGTCTCCCACCACCCAGAACGCCAACCCGTTCTCCAGCGCACAATCCTTACGCAACCGCCCCACCGCACAGTTGTCCCGACCCGCAATGTCCAATGCCAGCGGATACTCACGCTTCGCAGGATCATCAATCACATCCAGCCCAGGCGCTCCCGCCAGCACTTCCCGCGCCGCCGCCACACTCACCGGCCGCTCAAACTCCGCACTGATCGCAATGCTGTGCGCCCGGAACACCGGCACCCGCACACACGTCACCGACGCCCGGAACCCGGGATGATGCATGATCTTCCTCCCCTCGTTCTCCATCTTCATCTCCTCCTTCGTATACCCGTCCTCCTGAAAACTATCCACGTGCGGGATCGCATTGAACGCAATCTGATGCGGATACACATGCGGAGCCGTCCCCAGCTTCGCCGCATCCCACGCCCGATTCTCCCCAGCCCACTCCCGCGTCTGCGCCGCCAGTTCCTCAATCGCCTGCGCCCCAGTCCCAGATACCGCCTGATAACTGCTCGCAAAAATCCGCGACACCCCGAACGCCCGATGCAGCGGATACAGCGCCATCAGCGAAATCGCCGTCGTGCAGTTCGGATTCGCAATGATCCCGCGGTGCCCAGCCACATCCCCAGGATTGATCTCAGGCACCACCAGCGGCACCCCAGCATCCATCCGGAACGCCGACGAATTGTCCACCACCACCGCACCCGCACGCACCGCATGCGGCGCAAAATCCCGCGAAATCCCCCCGCCCGCACTGAACAACGCAATCTCCACCCCCGCAAAACTCTCCGGCGTCAGCTCCCGGATCGTCACTTCCTCACCCCGAAACATCATCTTCTTCCCGGCACTCCGCGCACTCGCCAGCAATGTCAGCCGACTCACCGGAAAATTCCGGCGCTCCAGACAACGCAGCATTTCAACACCCACCGCTCCGGTGGCTCCCACAATGGCTAGATGACGTGGCTCAGACATGACTGTTAGTCGGTTTCTCAAGGTTGCTCGCCCGCAGGCTCCTCCCGCAGGCAAAAAACAACCTCCTGCTCCCTTCGCCGGGAGTCAGGAGGCTGGCGAAGGTCTCGTCGGATGGATTACTTGGGATCCTTGCGCTTGAGCATAGGCAGCCCAGTGCGCTCGTTCTCAATCACCTTGTATCCGTCCGGAAGCTTGTCCATAACCCCTTCCTTCTCCTCACCGGCGAAGAAATACAGGTTCGTCGTGCCTCCGTCCGCACGCTTCTGCGCACGAAGATGGAGAAAATAGGTCTTGCCGGATTTTTTGCTGACAACTGAATAAGCCATGATGTTTTCCTGAGTTGGGGGTTCCTCTTTACGATCGCAAGTCAGATCAGTCCAGCGCCCTTGAGAACAGAAAATGCTCCGTTCTTGGTCACCGTCTTCAACGCCCGCGCACTTAGCTTCACTCGCACGAATTGCTTTAACTCCGGAACCCAGATGCGCTTGTCACGCAGATTCGGAGAAAAGGTGCGGTTCACCTTCTTCACGTGGTTGAGACCAATCCCACCAGACTTCTTGGACTTTCCACTGTGGTGAATGCGACGGCCGCGAAACTTGCGGACTCCTGTGATCTGGCAGACTTTGGCCATAAAATGAAATTCTGGTAATTGGGTTCGAACGGTGAAGGGCCCGCTGGTTTAACACGAAAACCCGCCCGGTCAAGAGATTCATTCATTCTCCGGGTTTTTCCCTCCCGCACCCCCCAATCGACCCAGCAACCCGCTCCACCGCCGCTGCCCCCCTCCCCGCCCCACCGCCAGCGCCGCCGCCTTCGCATCCCCCACCAGCACCACCAGCTTCCTCCCTCGCGTGATCGCCGTGTACAGCAGGTTCCTCTGCAGCATCACAAAATGCTGCATCGACACCGGCACCACCACCGCCGGAAACTCGCTCCCCTGACTCTTGTGAATCGTGATCGCCCACGCCAGCCGCAACTCATCCAGATCCCCCGCCTCATACCCCACCAGCCTCCCATCCTCATACCTCACCTCCATCCGCAGCGGCTCCGCCGTCATCCCCACCACCCTCCCAATGTCCCCGTTGAACACTTCCTTCTCATAATTGTTCCGCGTCTGAATCACTTTGTCCCCCACCCGGAACCGCAACCCGAACCGGTCCAGTTCCGCCTTCATCTCATGCGCCGGATTCAACGCATCCTGCAGCTCCATGTTCAGCGCCGCCGTCCCCAGTGACCCCCGGTTCATCGGCGTCAGCACCTGAATCCCCTCCACCGCCTCCAGCCCGAACGCCGCCGGAATCCGCTCCCTCAGCAGATGCACCAGCGTCCCCTTGATCTCCTCAGGCGTCCCCCGCTCGATAAAATGAAAATCACACCCGGGCGGCGCAGGCCTCACCGTCTCCGGCATCCTCCCCGCATTCACCGCATGCGCCGCCGTAATGATCCGGCTCTCCGCCGCCTGACGGAATATCTCCGTCAGCCGCACCACCCGCACCACCCCGCTCCCGATCACATCCGCCAGCACCTGACCAGGCCCCACCGACGGCAGTTGATCCACGTCCCCCACCAGAATCAGCCGCGCCTGCTCCGGCAGCGCCCGCAGCCAGTGCATCATCAGGCTCACATCCACCATCGAACACTCGTCCAGCACAAACACATCCCCCTTCAGCGGATGCTCCCGGTTCTTCTGAAACCCGCTCCCAGGCTGGTACTCCAGCAGACGATGCATCGTCATCGCCTCATACCCGGTACTCTCACTCAACCGCCGCGCCGCCCGCCCCGTCGGAGCCGCCGCCACAATCCTCTTGTCCCGCGACGCAAAAATCCGCAGCACCGCATCCAGTATCGTCGTCTTCCCCGTCCCCGGGCCCCCCGTAATCACCAGCACCCGCTCCGCCAAGGCCGCCCTCACCGCCGCCGCCTGCCCCTCCGCCAGCGTCCGCCCGGTCTCCTCCCTAACCTTCGCCAGCGCCGCCTCCGGCTCAATCACCGCCCCGCCCACCCGCGCCGCCGCCATCCGCCGGAACCACTCCGCCACTTCCCGCTCCGCCCTAGCCAAGTGTCCCGGAAAAACCAGCAGCGTCCCATCCACCACCTCCCTCACCACTTCCGCCTCCCCAGCCATCCGCTCCAGCGCCGCACTCAGCCGCTCCGGCCCGCACCCTAGCAAGTCCACCGCACGCGTCACCAGCTCCTCCTCCGGCAGCGCACAATGCCCCTCATCCCCCGCCGCCAGCAGCAGATGAAACAACCCCGCCCTCATCCGCTCCGGCGCATCCACAGGCATCCCCATCCGCACCGCAATCGCATCCGCCGTCCGAAAACCAATCCCCGCAATGTCATCCGCCAGCTGCCACGGATTCGCCTCCACCCGCTCAATCGCCTGCTCCCCATACGCACGGAAAATCTTCACCGCCTTCGCCGTGCTGATCCCATTCGCATGCAGAAATACCATGATCCTCCGAATCGACTTCTGCTTCTCCCACGACGCCTTGATCTCACGCCGCCGCTTGCTCCCCACCCCAGGCACTTCCTCCAATCGCGCACTCTGGCTCTCGATCACCTCGAAGATCTCCTCTCCAAACTTCGCCACTAGCTTCTTCGCATACACCGGCCCGATCCCCTCAACCAACCCGCTCCCCAGATACCGCTCAATCCCCTCCCGCGACGACGGGGCCTTCGTCTCAAGCTGCTCCGCCTTGAACTGCCTCCCGTACTCCGCCACACTCACCCACTCGCCCCGCGCCACAATCTCCTCCCCAGCCGTCACCGCAGGCACCCGCCCAGTCACCGTCACCGGCTCGGCACGACCCCGGATCTTCACCTTCAGCACCGAATAACCAGTGTCCTCCGTGTGAAACGTGACGCGCTCAACCGTGCCGCTCAGCGATTCCATCCCCCTACCAAAGCCCCGCCACGCCACCGGGAAAGCGGGAACCTTTCCCCATCATCGAACGTTGACTTCCCCATCGCAGTCAGATGAACTCGCAGCCATGGCCGCTCCCATCTCCCCCAGATCCCGTCTCGGCGACCTCGTCATCATCGTCTGCGGCACCTTCACAGACAAAAACGGCCAGGTCTTCCCATGGATGCAACCTCGGTCCTGAGCCCTCCCCATCCCCACCCCACCACATCTCGTGAATCCATCCCGCAAGGCGGTCTTCTTCGGCGAATTCGCCCGCCTCTCCGGAGCCGGCATTCCCGTCGACAAAGGCCTCAAACTCCTCCTCCGCCACGCCCCCAACGCCCCCCTCCGCGACGCCCTCAAAGGCATGGACGCAGCCCTCAGAAACGGCTCCACCATCGCCGAAGCCATGGCCCCAGCCCTCTCCCCACTCGAAACCGGCGTCATCCGCGCCGCAGAAAACGGCGGCCAGATCGCCGCTGGCTTCGCCCATCTCGAAAAGTGGTACTCCAGCCAGGCCAAAGCCCGCGACGCCGCCCTCCACGCCCTCGCCTACCCGCTCCTCATCGCCCACGCCGCCGCCATCATCCCAGCCGTCGTCGGCGGCATCACCTCCGGCTCCGGCATCCTCCAGCCGCTCCTCCTCAACCTCGGCGGGCTCTGGTTCATCCTCGTCTCCCTCTACGCCCTCTCACGTTTCATCCTCGGAGCCGCCCGCAGAATCCCCGCTCTCGACGCCTTCATCAGCGCCGTCCCATGGCTCGGCCCCGCATGGCGCAACAGCGGCCTCGCCCGCTGGGCCGCCGTCATGCACTTCCACATCATGTCAGGCCAGCTCCTCTCCGGCGCCTTCGCCGAAGCAGGCACCGCCTCCCAGCGACCCAGACTCAACGCCGCCAGTCAGCGGCTCTCCGCCCTCACCCTATCAGGCCAGCCAGCCGGCCCAGCCATGATCCACGAACCCGCCTTCCCCGAAGCCGTCGCCCTCCACTTCGCCTCCGCTGAAGAAGCCGGCATGCTCGACACCGAATGCGCCGGCCTCGCCGACCGCGCCCTCCACGACGCCACCGTCTCCATGCAGCGCGCCGGGGAATGGCTCCCCCGCATCATCTACATCGCCGCCATGATCTTCGCCGCATGGCAGGTCCTCAACATGGGCCGCGGGGTCTTCCAGCAGCAGCAGGACTTCCTCCGCGACATCGGGTTCTAGTCCAAGCTCCTCAGCGCAGCTGCCCGCGGTTCCACGCCACGCAGTCCGCATACGCCACCCCCGTCCCGCCAAACAGGTCGAGCGCACTCCCGATCGTCACATCCACGCGCCCGCCACTCAGCACCGCCGCCGTCTCCAGATCCGCCAAACTCCGCGCCCCGCCCGCGTACGTCACCGGGCAACCCTCCCACTCCCCCAGAAACGCCAGCAGTTCCTCGTCCATCCCCGCACACTTCCCCTCCACATCCGCCGCATGGATCAGAAATTCCGCGCAATCCGCCGCCAGCATTCCTAGCACTTCTTTCGTCACCGGCAGGCTCGTCCGCGTCTGCCACCGGTTCATGTACACCGCCCATCCACCCTCAGCCTCCCGGCGGCACGACAGATCAATCACCAGGCGCTCCGCCCCCACCTCCCGCCTCAACGCCGCCAGCCGCTCCGGCAGAAACTCCCCCCCCGCCGAAAACAGCCGCGACGTCACAATCACATGCGACGCCCCAGCCTCAATCCACTCCGCCGCATTCCCCTCCGTGATCCCGCCACCCACCTGCAACCCCCCCGGCCACACCCGCAGCGCCTCCCGCGCCGCCCCCTCGTTCCCCGACCCCAGCATGATCACATGCCCGCCCATCAGCCGGTCCCGACGATAAAGCGCCGCAAACTCCCGGGCCGGCCGGTCACTCACAAAATTCGTCTGCGGCCCCTCCCCGCCATCCCGCAGCGTCCCGCCGACAATCTGCTTCACTCGGCCTTCGTGAAGATCAATGCAGGGGCGAAATCGGGTCATCCCTCAGCAATCACACCCATCCCACTCCCCGCAACCAACTTCTCCCTCCCCTCCCGTCACGGCTTCTCCTCCGGACCAGCCGCCGCCTTCGCCAGCTCCTTCGCTCGCTCCTGGCTCGCCGCTCCCAATCGGCTCATCGGCACCTTGAACACCCGCCCCTCCGCCGTCCGAATCACCACCGCATCCCCACTCATCCGCACAAACCGCGCCTTCACCGTCTTCCCATCCCCACTCACCCAGTCCTCCACCGGCATCTCCACCGCCGCCGGCCGCGCCGCCAACCCGGACTTCGCCACCCCTCCCCCACCAGCCTTCCCAGCCTCCAGCATCGCCCCCTCCTCAATCCACTCCCGCATCAGCTTGATCTCCTTCGGCGATACCCGCGGCCCGTTCGGCGGCATCTGATTGTCCCCAGTCATCGTCATCACCTCAAACAACCGGCTCCGCGACACATCCCCAGGCACCACCACACCCCTCGGATCAATGTCATTCCCAAACCGCTTCAGATTGTCAAAAACATACCCAGCCTTCTCCTTCTTCGCCTTCTCACTGTGACACTCGTAACAGTGCTTCTCCAGAATCGGCCGGATGTCCCGCCGGAAATCAGCTCCCCGCACCATCGCCGCCGGAACCATCATCAGAAAAATCACGCGCTGCATCATGCCCACTTCTACACTCACTCCTCCCGCCGCGCCACTCGCTTTCCACCCCCAATCCACTCTCGCCTCCATCCTCTAGGGAAATCCCCGGGTCCCTATAGTCTCACCACCTAATCAAAATTGTAGCAAAATCCATGCCGAACCTTCCTGCTTGCAAGCACCAGCGCGCCCGTTTAACGCGGGAAACTCACTGAAATGGAAGACGTTCCCTACCCATACATCGTCGCCGGAATCGAAGCTTTACTCATGGCAGTCCTCGCATGGGCCGGCACCAAGGCCTTCTTCTTGGGCCTCCGCACCACCGGAATCCTCATCGCCTGCGGCGCCACTCTCTCCCTCGCAGGAGCCGCCGGCACCTTCCTGATCCCCGCACAGCCAGCCTCAGATTCCAGCAACGCCACCCTCCTGACCTTCTCCGCCGCAGGCCACTTCCTCCTCGCCGCAGGCATCCTCCGACTCGTCCTCGTCATCGGCAGCCGCGAGGGCTCCTCGGAAACCCCGTCCTGACCGTCACCCCGCGCTCCCCAGCAGCTCCTCCACCAGCGCAGGCACCACCACCGTCGCCAATCCCGTCCGGCGCTCCCCGAAAAGCTCGCTCGCCGACGTCTCCGCCACGTTGCACTCCACCGTGCGCGCCCCGACCCGCCGCGCCATGTCCACAAACCCAGCCGCCGGATACACACTCCCCGACGTGCCCACACTCACAAATATCCCGCACCGTCCCAGCGCCCCAAGGATCTCATCCATGTGATACGGCATCTCCCCGAACCACACAATGTCCGGCCGCACCACCCCCACCCTCCCGCAATAAACACACGCATCCCCAGTCCCAAGATCCCCCGCCCACTCCCACACCCCATCACACCCCTCGCACCGCACTTTCCTCAACTCCCCGTGCATGTGCACCAGCCGCTCGCTCCCCGCCCGCTCATGCAGGTCGTCCACATTCTGCGTCACCAGCAGAAACCGCCCGCGCCACTCCCGCTCCAATCGCACCAGCGCCTCATGCGCCGCATTCGGCTCCACCCGCTCCAGCCCAGCTCGCCGCAGATTGTAAAACCGATGCACCAATCCCGGATCCCGCCGAAACCCCTCAGGACTCGCCACGTCCTCAAACCGGTGCCCCTCCCACAACCCGTCCGCCCCCCGAAACGTCGCAACCCCGGACTCCGCAGAAATCCCCGCCCCAGTCAGTATCACCATCTCTAACGCGCTCTCACTCATCCCCACCCCTCCCACACCAAGCCACCCCACGCCACCGCCTTCTCCATCAGATGTTCGACCCCAGAAACGTGTGAATCCCGCACTCCGTCTTCTCAAATCCCTCCCACCGCCCCGCACGCTCCCCCTCACCTCCACTCAGCTTCGTGCACGGCCAGCACCCAATGCTCCGATACCCCCGATCGTGCAGCGCATTGTACGGAATGCCCCGCTCCCGGATGTACTCCCACACCGCTTCCCGACTCCACGCCGCCATCGGATTCAACTTCAAGATGTGCTGCTCCCTCAGCTTGTCGAACAAGTACAACTCCAGAATCCCCGTCCGCTCCCGCGTCTCACTCTGATTCCGCCTCAACCCCGTAATCCACACGTCAATCCCAGCCAGATGCCGCTGCAGCGGCAGCACCTTCCTCAACGTGCAGCACGTGTCAGGATTCGTCTCCCACAAATCCCCTCCATACTCCACACGCTGCTCCGCCACCGTCTGCTCAGGCCTCAATTGCTGAATCTCTATCCCGAAAAAATCCTCCAGCCGATCCCTCAACTCATACGTCTCCGGAAACAATATCCCAGTATCCACCGTGAATACCGGAAAATTCAGCCCCATGCGCCTCGCATGGTCAATGATCACCAGCCCGCTCCCCTGATAACTCGTCCCAATCTGCGCCCGCCTCCCAAACCGCTCCCACGTCCACCCCAACACCTCCTCCAACCCCTTCCCCTCAAACCCCTCCGCCACCTCCCTCACATCCAGATCAGCGTGGTCCTGCAGTTGAAATGCCATCAGTTCAGTAATTAAATTCCCTATTTCCGATCCGATTAGTCGAGAATTGACCCCTGTCAAGCGCCTCCCTCCCTCCCCACCCACCCTTTTCCCCAGAAAAACCTCTTGCAGCTGCCCCATATCCGATTCTACTCAACCTCCCGGATCGTCCCGGAACCTCCTGCCTCGCTAGCTCAATGGTAGAGCAGTTGACTCTTAATCAATTTGTTTCAGGTTCAAGTCCTGAGCGAGGTACCAATCTCACGAGCGCCCTCGCGCTCCTCCCACTGCTCTCGCGGATCCCGTAATCGGCCGTCGGCTCCCCCGCCCCTCCCCCGCCCCAAAAGGCGCCCCTCAGATCCAACCGCGATCACGCCTTGCCGTCCTCCTCCTCCACGGCATCGTCCCCTCTCCTTCCTCCCGCTCGCCCCAGCCATGTTCTCCGAACACCTCGCCCGCTCCGCCGCCACCATCGCCGCCCTCCATTCCTTGGAAGCAGACGTCGACCGCGCCGCCTCCATCATCGCCGCCTCCCTCCAGTCAGGCGGCAAAATCCTCTCCTGCGGCAACGGCGGCAGCGCCGCAGAAAGCGCCCACTTCGCCACCGAACTCCTCTGCCGCCTCGACGGCGACCGCCCCTCCCTCGCCGCCCTCAACCTCTCCGCCGACGGCAGCTTCCTCACCGCCACCGCCAACGACTACCAGTTCAACGAAATCTTCGCCCGCCAGATCGACGGCCTCGGCCGCCCCGGCGATGTCCTCGTCGCCATCACCACCAGCGGCCATTCCCCCAATGTCCTCGCCGCCCTCTCCAGAGCCAGATCCCGCGGCCTCCTAACCATCGCACTCCTCGGCCGCGACGGAGGCCTCGCCGCCCCGCTCTCCGACGTCCCCCTCATCGTTCCCTCCCACTCCACCGCCCACATCCAGGAAGCCCACCTCGTCCTCATCCACATCCTCTGCGCCAGAATCGAACAGCTCATCTTCGGCTCCTCCCCTCAGAAATCCACCCAGTCCACCTGACGGTCTCTGCAATCCGGCCCTTGCCTTCACCCCATTTCACTCCTCTTATCCGCCTCCATGAGCGTTCTCGTCGATAAAAACACCCGTCTCCTTGTCCAGGGCATCACCGGCAACTCCGGAGCCTTCCACGCCCGCGGGTGCCGCGACTACGGCACCAACGTCGTCGCCGGCGTCACCCCAGGCAAAGGCGGCCAGTTCTTCGACGACTCCATCCCCATCTTCGACACCGTCTCCGAAGCCCGCGAAGCCACCGGCTGCAACGCCACCATGATCTTCGTCCCCCCTCCCTTCGCCGCAGACGGTATCCTCGAAGCCGCCGACGCAGGCATCGAACTCATCGTCTGCATCACCGAAGGCATCCCCGTCAATGACATGATGCGCGTCAAACACGCCATGGCCAACTCCAAGAGCGTCCTCATCGGCCCCAATTGCCCAGGCATCATCACCCCAGGCGCTGCCAAAATCGGCATCATGCCAGGCTACATCCACAAAGAAGGCCGCATCGGCGTCGTCAGCCGCTCCGGTACCCTCACCTACGAAGCCGTCTGGCAGCTCAGCAGCCGCGGCCTCGGCCAATCCACCTGCATCGGCATCGGCGGCGACCCCATCAACGGGCTCTCCCACACCGATTGCGCCAGACTCTTCAACGACGACCCCAACACCGACGCCTTCATCCTCATCGGCGAAATCGGCGGCACCGGCGAAGAAGAAGCCGCCGAATGGATCAAGGCCAACTGCAAAAAACCCGTCGCCGCCTTCATCGCCGGAGCCACCGCTCCTCCCGGCCGCCGCATGGGCCACGCCGGAGCCATCATCTCCGGCGGCAAAGGCACCGCCGAAGCCAAACAAGCCGCCCTCCGCGACGCAGGCATCCTCGTCGCCGACTCCCCAGCCGACATGGGAGCCATGCTCGTCAAAGCCATCGAAGCCAAACGCTGACCCTACCCACTCAGCCAATCCCCACTCTCCCCAAAGTGCCCGGCGACTCACTCGCCGGGCACTTTTTTTGCCCCGCCACTCTTCCCGCCACCCCTTCCCCAAGAGGCCTGTCCAATTGCACACCAGTGCACACCACACTCCCCCAAGAGGCCTGTCCAATTGCACACCAGTGTCCCCGCCCCCCAAGAGGCCTGTCTAATTGTTCCCCACGGCAGAGCAGAAGTGCCCTCCCGCCTCTTACCTCCGCACCAGCACCCCCTCTCACACCCCGCACCTCCCCCCTTCCCCAAGAGGTCTGTCCAGCCCGAAGAGGTCTGTCTAATTGCAGAGAGTGGAACCGGCGTCCCGCCGCTTACCTCCCAACCAGCACCCCGTCTCCCACGCAGCACTCCCGCCGCACCAACGTCACCCGCATCGCACCCGCCGACTTGTCTCATCTTTGCGCCATTCACCTCCGACCTGTGTCCCAACGGGACACCTTATCCCAGCCCAGAGCACCGCTCTGGGTACCCCACCGCCCGAGCCCGGCGTTCTGTAGGAACGCCGCATACCCTTGCATCCCTTGCCCGAAGAGGTCTGTCCAATTGCGCTCGCACCTTTTTCCCGCTCTCCGGTCCGGTCAATGGCTCTTTCAACGGCCATCACCCCAAAAGCAGAATCCCAGGCAGCCGAGGCTGTGTCGGCGTCTAGAAAAAAAAGGATGCAAGTGAACTCGTGGGCGGATCAGGCGACACTCGCGTGTTTTTTGCGCACACGCTCCTCTGGAGCCTCCGTCCACATGAAAAGGGCTTTCACACCATCCAGCAGGCCCATCTCTTGATGCTGCTCCTCCTCGATCTCGATGGCAGCCTCGTCGAGCTCCCGCTTGTGTTGCCCCTCGTCGATGTCTCCCACGATTGGCGGTGCTGCTGCCGCACCCAAAGCAGTGATCGCCATGGCATCTGTGGGTACATTTTGCGGAGTGTGTGAAGCCCAGGACTGCAGACGAATGTGCAGCCCCTGAATGCCGGCTTGCACCGCCTTGCGATGGGACTCGATGGTGAGCACGAGCTTCTTCCAATCGCCCGCTGCTGCTTCATCGACCCCCTGCGCCTGTGCACTCAAACCCCTCAGCGCGATAGCCAGCTTCGCCTCCTCGCGTTGAAGTTCATCCCACGCCGCCTGCGCCGCCTGGGGTTGGCTCGTCTCCACCGCCTCATGCATTCCCGCCACCAGCCGTTGAATGCGCCGCAAAACGGCCGTCACATGGTCCCAATGGTGCTGGCAGCCCGTGTCCCCGTCCGCAGGTGATCCACGCACATTCGCCAGTTCATGGGATTCATCCAAAGTAGTGCTCAGTTCCTCTTCGAACTCGATCCATCGGGCGCAATCGGCACGCAGACCGGCTTCGAGACTGGAAACGATGGGAAAGGAAAGCGTAAGCGGAGTCGTCATGGCACCACAAGCATCCCCATCAGCCTCCATTCCGACCATGGGGTGAAGTGCTACTCATTCAGCCCCAAGAGGTCTGTCCAATTGTTCCATGCACGGCAGCCTCATCGCCGATGCCGCCATGCGCGATCCGCTTTTCCCTAGATTGCCGCGGAATCCGTGCCAGAGAAAGCGGCCACATGGTTCCCTCCCGCTTGGATTTCCGGCTTGAAGCAGTGGCGGACGGCTCCCGGGCGCGGGCGGCCGTCTTCCGGACGCTGCACAACGAGGTGCGCACGCCCCTCTTCATGCCCGTGGGCACGCAGGCGACGGTGAAGGCGCAGCTGCCGGAAGCGCTCGAAGAATCGGGCTCCCAGATCCTCCTTGCCAATACCTATCACCTTCTCCTGCGCCCGGGCCCGGAAGTCTTCGAGCGCATGGGCGGCATCCACCGTTTCATGAAATGGAACCGTTCCGTCCTCACCGATTCCGGCGGCTTCCAGATCTTCTCCCTGCCTCACTCCCGCTCCATGAGCGAGGAAGGCGCCATCTTTCAGAGCTACGTCGATGGCAGAACGATCCTGCTCAGCCCGGAGCGCTCCATCCTAACCCAGCGCAGCATCGGCAGCGACATCATGATGGTGCTCGATCAGTGCATCTCGTCCACAGCCGACCGCCGCAGCGCGCGCGCCGCCCTCGGCATCACTCAGCGCTGGGCGGAGCGCAGTCTGGCTGCGCGCGGCGACTCGCCCCAATCCCTGTTCGCCATCGTGCAGGGCGCACTCCACCAGGACCTCCGCAAGGAAAGCGCCGAGGGCCTGACTCCCCTTCCCTTTGACGGTTTTGCAATTGGCGGCCTCGCTGTCGGCGAGGCTAAAGCAGAGCGCGAGGATACCTGCGAATTCACCGCCGCACTCCTTCCCTCGGAAAAACCCCGCTATCTCATGGGCGTCGGCACCCCGCTGGATGTGCTGGAAGCAGTGCACCGAGGCGTGGACATGTTCGACTGCATCATTCCCACTCAGGTCGCCAAACGCGGCACGCTGTTCACATCCCGCGGCATCGTCCAGCTGCGCCGCGGTGTCTATAAATTCCAGGACTCTCCCGCCGACCCGGCCTGCGCCTGCCCGGTCTGCTCCAAGTACAGCCGCGCCTACCTGCACCATCTCACCAAGACTCAGGAGACTCTCGGCTGGCAGCTGATGGGCCAGCACAATATCTGGTTTTATCATCGGATGATGGACGAAATCCGGGCCGCCATTCTGTCTGGCACCTTTCTCGCATACTACCATGCAAGGCGCAGGATCCTCGCTGTGGAAGACATGGATTTCCCCACCTCCGACGCCGCACGCCCGGCTCCGCCCCGCCCGCTGGTGCTGGGAGAATACGAAGTCCACACCGCTTCAGAAGGGTTTTCCAGCATCCGGAACACCACTTCCGGCGAGATCATGCACTCGTGCACTTCTCCCATCATAGAGGCCCAATCGCTTTATGTGGATCAGTCACGGCTCGCCGAACGCGCCCGCCTCGTCCCCGGCGAATCGCCAGAAACGGCTGCCCCGCTCATCATTTGGGACGTTGGCCTCGGGGCCGCCGCCAACGCCATGGCCGCCATTCTAGCCTACGAGGCCGCCGCAGATACCGGCCCCGTGCGCGGCTTGCAGATCATCAGTTTCGAAAACGATCTCGATCCCCTCCGCCTCGCCCTGCGACACAAGAAACGGTTCCCCTACCTCGAGCACGGCGCTGCCGACGCTCTCGCGATCAGGGGCGCATGGCATTCCCGCCGTTTCCCCCGCCTTTCATGGCACCTTGTCCATGGGGATTTCAAGGAAACGCTGACGCAGGTCGATGCCCTCCCGGACTTCATCTTCTACGACATGTGGTCCGGCCGCACCCAGAGCGACGCATGGAACATCGCCGCTTTCCAGCAACTCTTCGACGCCTGCCACGCGAAACCCTGCGCCCTGTTCACCTACACCACTTCCACCGCCGCTCGCGTCGCCATGCTGGCCAGCGGATGGCACCTCGCCCGGGGCGTCGGCACCGGACCGAAAAGCGAAACCACCATCGCGCTCACCCCCTCCGCCGCAAACGCATCATGGGACCTCCTCGACCAGTCATGGCTGGCTCGCTGGGAACGTTCCCACGTCCAGTTCCCCGACGATCTGCCTCCAGCCTCGCAGGAAGCCTTCGCCCGCCGCATCAGGGAACACCCGCAGTTCGCCCCCGATCCGGTCGCCAATCCACCGGACCGTCAGCCCGCCTGAACCCCAGCGATGTGATAGCAGGCAACGCGCTGCATAGAGGTCTGTCTCAGGGGTCAATTCTAATTGTCGCGGAGGGAATCCCTAATTGTCGCCGGACAGTCTGTCTCATTTCCCGCCCATCTTCGGCAACGCGCCCCGCTCCAAGCCACCCCCCCCACAACCAATCCCCAGCAAACGGCTCGCTCATTTGCCCTCCATCGGTCTCCCCGAACCCATCGCAATCTCCATCAGCCCACCGTGAATCTCCTGCCACGATCTCGTGAGATCCAGCGAAAGCGCCCGAATGCGATGGCCGTGAGTCACAAACTCGACCGCAAAGTCCCGGTCGGTGCGCGGGTACAGTAGCACACCCTCCGCGCGTTCCCACCCCTGCTGGCACGACTGCTGCCGCAGCTAGGTGAACAACTGATAAAAATTCGCCGCCGGAAGCTTCGCCTGACCATATGCCCCGATCTTCAGTGCCTTCGCATAAAACTTCGTGTCGATGATAATCGCCCGCCCTGGCCCCCGGAGACACACATCCGTCTCCATCCCCGGAACCAACTCCACCGCATCATTATTCGGATCCTGCATTTGCCATTTCACTCTCGATGCACTCACACACCACTCCGCGGGCAACTCATGCTCATAGAACTTTCTCACGAAGCTCTCGAAAAGCCCCGGCAGGCCATCCCGAACGAAATCACGGAACCGGCGTGCACCGCCACCCTCATCCGGAAGCCAGTGCTCATGAACAAACTCGCAGATGTGCAGCAGAAACGCATAAATCCGATTGTTCCGGTGCAGCTGCACACGCCGGAAATCCTCCGCACGCAGCACCACACGGCGAACCGGTTCAAGCCAGCGGAGCAAATCGTGCAATTCCGCCCGCATCCCCGCTTCCAGCTCCTCAGCCGCCCGAAGGCGCTCCAGCGTCGCCTTCAGAATCCGGTTCGGAAGCGTGTCATATTCCAGTTCCTCCCACTCACACGCCGCGCAACCCCGCCGAATCAAATCGCGCCGCACCGTCGCAGTCGTGAGCAACTTGCCCCTCACTCCGGGAATCTCCTCCTCTCGCGGAAGATAACCCCGATCCAAACCCCGCCTCAGCAGGCGGCGAGTCCCGTTCGCCAGCACCCTCGCAAACAGTCCCGCAAGATCCGTTGAACCCAGCGCATCCACATCCGCCAGCGTCTCCGCCTCGGACAGCGCATCCCACGCATAGCACAATAGGTAGTAGATGTTTGCTATCGGAATCGCGCTTCCTCCCGAACCCGCCAAGCCGGCCCCAGAAGCATGAACGCCCTCCGCTTCCGCAGATGAAGTCGTCTCAAGTTGAGCGGAAGCATTCATCATCCCGACTTGCTCAATCCCCCAGCAAATCCGCCACCAGCTTTCTCACCCGATCGCCGGAATCAAAATACTCCTCAAGCAGCGGCTGAATTTCTCCGGCTATCACCTCACGATACCACAATTCGTCAGGTCGATCACCTTCCTGCGGACAAAAGAAACTGTGCCCGACCCGGAATCCCGGCCCCAGGTCCCTCTCCTTCTCGATCACGGCATTCAACTCACCAACATTCCGGCGAATCCGCGCTATCAGTGCCTCGGACGCGCCACGCTTCTTCATCCATCCCGCAAACTCAGGCGAATCCACCGCCGGCTCCACCGTCACAAACGCAAAACGCCGCCGCAGCGCATAATCCACCATCGCCAGCGACCGGTCCGCTGTATTCATCGTCCCGATGAAATACAGATTCTTCGGCAGGAAAAACTTCTCCTCCGGACCCTCGGAATACGTCAGCGGGATCGCATGCTCCGGCCCGCGCTTGTCGGACTCAATCAGCATCAGCAATTCCCCGAAAATCTTCGCAAGATTGCCCCGGTTGATCTCATCAATAATGAAAAACCAGTCCCGGCTAGGATCGTTCCTCGCCAGCCGCGCAAACTGATGCAGCACCCCATCCCGGCGCTCCAACCCCGTACGGCTCGGCCTGAACCCCTGCACGAAATCCTCATAACCATAGCTCGGATGAAACTGCACCGTCGCCACCCGCCGCTCATCCCGCTCACCCATCAACGCAAACGCCAGACGCCGAGCCACAAACGTTTTCCCAACCCCTGGCGGCCCCTGCAGGATCAATGCCTTCTTCCGCCGCAGACGCGCTAGCACCCCATCCAGCGCCTCCACAGACATGAACAAATCCGATAGCGCATCCGCTCTCGTAAACGGAACCGCTCCAGCCCCCCCCCTCATTCAACCCCGTCGATATCGGATCATCGCCACCCTCAAGCCCTTCCTCCACCCCGCTCTCGAGATATGCATCCCATGAGAACTGAGGAAAATCACTTCCCGCTTTCGACTCCACCGCATCGAGCCAGGCAGCGTAGCCCGCCCCCGTCCGGCTCGACAGGACAACTCCACGCTGTCTGAAATATGCCTCCGTGTGCTTGTCACCCGGTAGAAATCCCCTCGGCTCGACCCAGAATAAACTCGTCGTCAGCTTCGCAAACCCCATCTGCCGGATCCCCAGCGCCTGATCAAAAAGCCCCCAGTCAAACGACTTCCACGACGCCCCAATCGCCGCCTTCGCCACACGCCACAGCAACCCGACATCACCCTCTCCCCGGCCCTCTCGATAACCAAAAGACCAGCTGTTCTGCGCGTTCGCCAGCGGAATCCCGTCGAAATCATCCGGCACTGCCGACGACAGATTCCAAGCCTCCTTGATCTTCGCCAGCATTGCCTGCCGACCACTCACGGAACTCGTCCGGTTGAAACTGGCAAAGAACGTAAACGGATCAATCTCCTCCAGCGCAATGCGGGTCCCCTCCGCATCCCGGTCATTCAGAAGAATCACCTTCATCCCTTCCGACCTCATCTCCCTCAACAGCTCCAGCAGTTCTTCCTGACGCGATTCAAACGCCAGCACCTTGCGGGCAATCTCGGAATAGATGGGAATCCACGTGAAGCTCATGACACAAATACTCGTTTCTCGGAATATTGCCAGACCACTCCTGCCAACCCCCACCCGCAACAGCAGATCTCAACATCACCTCGGTCGGCCACGACGTCGTCTCACAGCCGTTCAGCAGCTTCCCCACAAGCCCCCGCCCCCCGGCACTCACCGGAAGGCGGGGCCGCCTCAACGCCTCAAGGCTTCGCCGCCTTCGCCTTCGCCGCAGGCTTCTCCTTCTCCTTCTCAGGCTCGCACTTGCACAACCACTCCGGTTCCTTGCAGCCATCGCACGTCGCCGTGTTGTATTCCATCCGAGCCGTAATCGGCTTGCCTTCCGGACCACTCCGGAATTGCAGAATCAGCCACGCCCCTTCTCTCACCACCGGCATCGAGAACCCCGTCGCCGCTTTCGCCACTTCCAGCTTCACCGGCTTCGCGCGATCGCCCGTCGACGCCGTCAGCGTCTGCGCCGCCACCGCCACCGGCTTCATGTCCTTGTCGAACAGCGCAATGTGGAACTTGCCCTCCTTCACAGTGACTTCGCCGTGCATCGTCTCGTCCTTGCTGAACTCAAGCAGCCGCCCCCCGTTAGGGCCGCGCTCGACCCCTTCGTGCGCCTTCAGCACCGCCGCTCCGCTCAGGAACGCCAGAGTCATGGATATCAGTTTCATATTCATAGGTTTGTTATGGGTTGTTGTTGTCTAGGCTAAGAAAAATCACATTTCGGCCCGATCATCCCGCCGCAGCCGTCGGACCGGAAACCGCCGCCAGCGCCGCCCGCCGGCCGAACATCCAGAAGACTGCAGGCGTCACCATCAGATCCAGCAGCGTCGAACTCACCAGTCCGCCCGCCATCACCACCGCCACCGGATGCAGAATCTCTTTCCCCGGCTCGCCCGCAGACAGCACCAGCGGCACCAGCGCAATCCCCGCGCTCAGCGCCGTCATCAGCACCGGCACTAGCCGCTCCAGCGTCCCCCGCACAATCATCGCCCGGCTGAATCCCTCGCCCTCGTGCCGCATCAGATGCAGATAATGACTGATCATCATGATCCCGTTGCGCGCTGCCACCCCGCCCACCGCAATGAATCCCACCACCGTCGCAATGCTGATGTTGTCAATCATCCGCCACGTCAGCGCCAGCCCGCCAATCAGCGCTAGCGGTATATTCAGCAGCACCTGCATCGCCAGTGAAACACTCCGGAAATACCCGCTCAGCAGCACCGCCACCACCACCAGCACCAGCCCGAACGACCACGCAATCCGCCGCGCCGCCGCCTCCCGCGCCTGAAACTCTCCCTCAAACCGCAACCCATACCCCTCCGGCAGCTTCACCCTCTCCCGCACCAGCGACTCCCACCGCCCAACCAGCGAACCAAGATCCCGCGACGACGTGTTCGCCCCGATCACAATCCTCCGCTGCGCATTCTCACGGTTGATCACGCTCGGCCCCGACGCCTCCCGCACCGACGCCAGCAACCTCAGCGGCACCCGCCCTTCCGGCGTCTCAATCAGCAGTCCGCCCAGTTTGTCAGGATCACTCCGCCACGCCTCCGGCAACCGCAGCACCAGATCCACACTCCGCTGCCCGTCCCGCAGTTCCGCCATCAACTGCCCCCCCAGCAGCACCGACACCTGCCCGCTAACCTCCCCAGGCGTCACCCCGTAAACCTTCGCCCGTTCCCGATCGACCGAAATGCGCACCTGCGGAATCGGCACCTGCGCCTCCAGACTAACATCCGTCAACCCCGGCACCTGCGCCGCCAGATCACGCACCTCCACACCCTTCGCCCGCAGCACCTCCAGATCCGGCCCGAAAATCTTCACCGCAATCTTCGCCGACACCCCGCTCAGCATGTGACTCAACCGGTGCCCGATCGGTTGCCCCACATTCACCACCGTCCCCGGAATCCCTCCCAGCGTCTTCCGGATCTCCGCAAACACCACCTCCCTCGCACGCCCACCCTCTGTAAACTCTACATCGAACTCATTCACACTCACCGGCATCACGTGATCATCCCGCTCGGCCCGCCCCGCCCGCCGCCCCACCGATCGCACCTCCGGAATACTATGCAGCAGCCGCACCCCCACTTCCCCAGTCTCGTTAGTCTGCGCCAGCGACGTCCCCGGCGCTCCCACTAGCGAGATCGTCGCACTCCCTTCATTGAACGACGGCAGAAACTCCTTCCCCATCCCCGGATAAAGCATCAGCGCACCCACCAGCAGCACGCCCGCCAGCGCTAACACCAGCGCCGGAACTCCCAGCGCCGCTCGCAGAAACGTATGCTCCACCAACCACTTCATCCCCCGCACCACCATCCCGTCACCGTGCCCCCCGCCACCCGCCCGCGGGCGCAGCAGCAGCGAACAAAGCACCGGAATCACCGTCAGACTAACCACAAACGACGCCGCCATGCTCGTGATCGTCGCCACCGCAATCGGCGTGAACAACCTCCCTTCCAGTCCCTCCAGCCCCAGCAGCGGAAGAAACACCAGCACCACCAGCACCGTCGCATACAGAATCGAATGCCGCACCTCCCCCGATGCCGCCGCAATCACATCGCGCACCGATCGCCGCTCCGCCGCCACCGCATTCTCCCGCAATCGCCGCCACACATTCTCCACATCCACAATCGCATCGTCCACCACCATCCCCATCGCCACCGCCAGCCCGCCCAGCGTCATCGAATTCACACTCACTCCCGCCACCCGGAAGACTAGCAATGTAACCGCAAACGACAGCGGTATCGCCGTCAGCGTGATCACCGTCGTCCTCACATTCAGCAGAAACAGAAACAGCACCAGCGCCACCATGATCGCCCCGTCGCGAATCGCCTCGCGCAGATTCCCCACCGCATGCCCGATGAAATCCCCCTGCCGGAACAGCACTTCCGGACGAACCCCCGCAGGCAGCGTCGCCCGAATCTCCTCCAGCGCCTCCTCGATCGCCTTCGTCAGCCTCAATGTGTCAGCCCCCGGAGCCTTGTCTATGCTCAGAATCACTCCCATCGTCCCGTTCACACTCGCATCGCCCCGCATCACCCCCACTCCCTCCCGCACCGCCGCCACATCGCTCACCAATACCGTCTGCGCCCCCTTCTTCCTAACCACCGTCGACCCGATGTCCTCGAGCTTCACCGTCAAATTCAAATGCCGCACCATGATCTCCCGCGGCCCCGCCTGAAGATACCCGCTCGTCGCACTCCCCGACGCCCCGCTCACCGCCCGCTCCAACTCCTCCACCCCCACCCCGAACGCCGCCATCCGCTGCGGATCCGGCTGCACTTCAATCTGCCTCACCCCCCCGCCAATCGTCAGCACCTCAGCCACCCCGCTGATGCTCTGCAACCGCCGCCGGATCGTCCAGTCCGCCAGCGTCCGCAACGCCACCGGCGGCACCGATCCATCCTCGCTCCGCAATCCCACCAGCAGAATCTCCCCCATCAGCGAGGAAATCGGTGTCATCCCCGACTTCACTCCCGCCGGCAGCGCCCGCACCGCCGGCCCTAACCGCTCCTGCACCATCTGCCGCGCCCGGTGAATGTCCGTCCCCCACGCAAACTCCGCAAACACCAGCGACAACCCCACGTCCGAATTCGACCGCAACCGGTCCAGCCCGCCAATCCCCTGTAATGCCGCCTCGATCGGCTGCGTGATCACCGTCTCCGTTTCCTCAGGTGCCAGCCCCGGCGCTTCTGTCAGGATCGTCACCGTCGGCTTCGTCATGTCCGGCAGCACTTCCACCGGCAATTCCGTCAGCGTCCGGGCCCCCGCCAGCACCACCAGCAGTGCCCCCATCAGCACCGCCGCCCGATGCCGCAGCGAAAAACCAATCAACCGGTTCAGCAACCCGCCCGGCGCTCCTTCTCCGCTCCCGCTCACTGCGGCCCTCCCTTCCGCCGCAGACTCACCACCGCCAGCAGCATCAGCAGCACGCCACTCGTCCCCGCAAAGAACACCGCCAGCGGATTCCACACGCCTCCGCCACCGCCCTCACGCCCCTCCTCCTTTCTCTCCGCCGCCGCAATCTGCTCCTTCGTCATCTCCGACCCATCCTCATTGTGAGGATGCCCGTGCGCCGCATCCATCGCCTCCCGCAGACTCACACTGCTCGTCGCCGACGCCAGATTCCACGCCCCGCGCGTCACCACTTCATCCCCAGGAAACAACCCGCTCGCCACTTCCACAAACCCGTCGTTCATCGCCCCCGTCTCAATCCCCGTCTTCAGAAACGCATGCTCCAGCTCGTAATCCTTCACCATCACAAACCGCCGCCCGCCATCACCCAGCACCGCCGCCCGCGGCACCGCCATCACCCCCTCTCTCTTCCCGGTCACAATCGTGAACTCCGCCCTCATCCCCGGCCGCAGCAGTTTGTCAGGATTCGCCACGTGAAACGCCGCCTCCAGCGTCCCGTCACCCGCATCCGCCTCCGTCGCAAGGTGCGCCAGCGTCGCCTCGAAAACCTTGTCAGGGCACGCCGCCACCCGGATCCGCGCACTCTGCCCCACCCGCAGCGCCCCCGCCAGATGCTGCGGCACCTGCGCCGCCGCCTCCACCACCTCCAGATTCACAATCTCCACCAGCACGTCGTCCGGCGTCACCGGCTGCCCGGGCGCAATCTTCACTGTCGCCACCGTGCCCGCCATCGGCGCAGGCAGCATCACCGTCGGCGGCGGATCTCCCGGCTGTCGGCTCTCAATCCACGCCACTTCATCCCCCTCCGCAATCTCCTGATGCGGAATCACCAGCACCGAAAACGCCCGGCCCGCAATCCGACTGCTCACCACCGCTCGCTTCCCCGGCAGCACCTCGATTTCTCCTAGCGCAAACACCGTCTCCTCAAACGCCGTCTCCTCCGCCTCCGCCGTCTCCAGCTTCAGCAAGGCCGCCTCCGCCTCCTTCAGCCGCACCATGTTCTGAAACCGCCCGCTGTCTTCCGCAGCAACCGCCAGACTCGCCGTCAGTAGATAAATCAGAATCTCTTTCATGGCCGGGGAATCGCTGTCGCTGCTTCAAATCGGATCCGGGCCAGATGATAGTCACGCCGCAGGTCCAGCCCCATCGCCTGTATCTCCAGTTGCTGCTCGCGAGCCCGCAGAAACACCGCAAACGGCACCTCGCCCGCCTGCCACGACTTCTCCAGCTTCGCCGTCTGCTCCGCCGCCGCCGGCAGCAGCGTCCGCGTCAATCGTCCCGCCGTCGCCGCCAGCACCTCCATCTCCCGGCGCGCCGTCGCCGCCTCCGCCGCAATCTCCACTCCTAACGCCGCCAGCTCCTCCCGCGCCCGCACCGCCGCCGCCCCCGCCGCAGCAATCTCCCCCTCGTTCCGATTCCAGAAAGGCAGCGGCACCGACAGCCGGATCCCCGCAAAACCAGTCGTCTGCGCGTCCCCATTGATCCGCTGGTACTCGGGCCCTCCCGTCAATCCCGCCGACCAGTCATCCCACTTGCGCGCCTTCGCCAAAGCCACCGACGTCGCCGCCGCATCGCTCCGCGCCCTCGCCAGTTGATAATCCGGCCGCCCCACCCAAGCCCCACCATCCGCCACCGCCACCGGTTCCCCTAACTTCCCAGCCAGCACCAGCCGGTCCTCCGGCCCCAACCCCACCGCCGGCTTCAACCGCTCACTCTGCACCGTCATCTCCCCCTCCAACCGCGACAACTCCAGCGCCGCCCGCGCCGCATCCAGTTCCGCCTGCGCCGCATCCGCACCCGACCCTTCTCCCTTCTCCGCCCGCTTCCCCGCCGCCGCCGCCACCGCCTCACTCAACTGCACCTGCTCCACCGCCAACGCCCGCCGGGCCTCCAACGCCAGCAACTGCACCGCCGTCGTCCGCGCCTCCGCAATCAACCGCCGCTCCACATCCCGCACCTCAAGCACCGCCGCCGCCACCTGCTGCGCCCCCAGCTTCTTCTCCAGCGACAGCCGCCGCGTCACCGGAAACGCCTGCTCCACAGAAAATACCGCGGTGCCCGGGTTCAACCGGTTCTGCGGCCGCCAGTCCACCCCCGCACTAGGATTCGGAAGCCGCCCCGCCCCCGCAAGCCGCGCCTTCGCCTCCTCAATCGCCGCGCGCGCCACCCGCAATCCATAATGATGCGTCGACACCCGTCCTGGCAACGCCTCCATCGGCAAACTCACTGTCTCCGCTCCAGCCATCGCCGCAGCAAAGAAAAACAATAATCGGTACATGCTCAGTCATCTTGAAGTTCGAGAGTCGCAGTCGGCTGAACCCAGCCCAACCACGCAGAATCATCATCTGCCAGTAGATCCACCGGCGGCAAGCCTCTCAAATCCTCAGCGATACCGACCTCGCAATCACATGCGCCATCCCGCACCCGCCACCCGGATCCGGCGGACCACGCGGCAACACGTCCGCCAACAATACCTCCCTATCACCCGACACCTCCACCAGCCACGGCTGCCAAACCGCCGTCCACACCGTCGCCGGCAACGCCATCACCACCAGCGCCGTCTCCCCAATCAACGGAGCCACTTCCTCATCGTGCTCATCTCCATCGTGCTCGTCCCCGTCACCATGCTCGTGCTCATGCTCATGGCAATCCCCCTCACCATGACAGTCCCCACAGCACGCCGCCCGCACAATCCCGCTGCACTCGCACAGCCAACCCCGACGCAATCCCTGCACCGGCACGCACCCCACCGCCGCCATCGCCAGCAGCAGAAGTAGTCGGCGCACCAGTCCATTCATCGCCTCTTCTCATGCCACACCCCCGCGAATTAGCCAGCGCAGATCTCACCGGCTTTCCTCCTCCCGGAAAGGAACCGGTCGACGAACCCGTAGCCCTCCCTAGACTCATGCCCATGAAGCTACGTTACCCGACGCGCTCCCTCCTCCTCGCTCTCGCCCTCTCCAGCCGCGCCGAGGACTCCCTGCCGAAACCAGACCCATCGTTCGCCGCAGACGCACCCCCCGGCCACTCCATCCACGGCGACAGCTTCGACGAAGGCCCGCGCCGCCGCCTCCCCCTCCTCCCAGGCTGCGGCAATGTCTCCTTCCCAGTCACTTCCTCCCACCCCGAAGTCGCCGCCTACTTCAATCAGGGCGTCGCCCAGCTCCACGGCTTCTGGTACTGGGAAGCCGAACGCTCGTTCCGCACCGTCCTCCAACTCGACCCCACCTGCCTCATGGGCCACTGGGGCATGGCCATGGCCAATCTCGAGAACGAAGAACGCGCCCGCAAACTCATCGCCAAAGTCACCGACGACGCCCTCAAATCCGTCCCCCCGCGCGAAAAAGCATGGCTCGAAAGCGCCCGAAAATTCTTCCGCGAGAAGAAGAACGACAACGAACGCAAGGACGCCGCACGCGACCTCGTCAAAGACATGGAACGCATCGCCATGGACTTCCCCGACGACCTCGAGGCCCGCGCCATGGCCGTCTGCTTCATCTGGCGCAACCAGTACCGCCACGGCATCGAAGGCTCCAGCCACCTCGCCACCGACGCCCTCGCCCAGCAGATCCTCGCAAAAAATCCCCTCCACCCAGTCCACCACTATCTCATCCACCTCTGGGACCACGAACGCCCCAAACAGGCCCTCACCGCCGCCGCCATGTGCGGCCCCTCCGCCCCAGGCGTCGCCCACATGTGGCACATGCCCGGTCACATCTACAGCGACCTCGAACGCTGGAACGACTCCGCATGGCAACAGGAAGCCGCCGCCCGCGTCGATCACGCCCAGATGATCAGAAACCGCATCTTCCCAGACCAGATCCACAACTTCGCCCACAACAGCGAATGGTGGATCCGCAATCTCAACCACCTCGGCGAAGCCCGCAAAGCCCTCCGCATCGCCAAAAACATGATCACCATGCCGCGCATCCCGCGGTCCAAAAAGGTCGGCCCCGAACCCTCACAATCCTTCGAAGAAGGCGGCAGCACATGGCAGTACGGCCGCAACCGTCTCTTCGAAACCATCCTCCGCTGGGAACTCTGGGACGAAGCCCTCGCCCTCAAAGACTCCGTCTATCTCGCTAAAGGCCGCGACTTCGAAGACCAATGGAAACCAGATCAGTTGCTCGCCCTCGCCTCCTACGCCAAATCCGACGCCCTCAACGGCCGCCGCTGGCTAGCAAGCCTCGAAGAACGTCAGGCCGCCGCCGAACGCGAACGCACCGAAGCCACCGCCACCGCCGAAACCAAGGCCCGCTCCGAAAACAAAAAACCTGACGAAATCCGCAAGGCAGGCGAAGACGCCGGCCGCGACGCCGACCGCCGCGCCAAACAACTCGATTCCCCCATCCGCGAGCTCCGCATCCGCGACCACCTCGCCAACGGCCGCACCGACGAAGCCAAAAAACTCGCCGACGGTCTCAAGGATGTCCCGGAACACCGCATGGCCATGCTCCACCTCGCCCTCGGCAATCCTGACAAAGCCGCAGAAACCGCCAAGGGCTTCGCAGACCGCTCCCCGCGCCAGGCCCAGCCGCTCGCCATCCATTCATGGATCCTCTGGGAAACCGGCAAACGCACCGAAGCCGTCGAAGCCTTCAACCGGCTCCGCGACATCGCCGCCCAATCCGACGGCGACCTCCCCATCTTCGCACGGCTCCAGCCAGTCATCGACGCCGCCGGCTGCGGCCCCGCATGGCGCAAACTTCCCCTCCCTGCCCAGGATCTCGGCGATCACCCGCCCCCCGATTCCCTCGGCCCCATCGAATGGAACCCATGGCTCGCCCCAGCATGGTCCGCTCTCGACGCCGACTCCAAACCAATCACCAGCGACTCCCTCAAAGGCCGCCCTCACATCCTCATCTTCTTCCTCGGCAACGCCTGCACCCACTGCAATCAGCAGATCAAAGCCTTCGCCGAAAAATCAGCCGCCTTCACCGACGCCGGGCTCTCCATCTCCGCCATCAGCACCGACCCCCCAGCCGAAGTCAAAACCGGCAACCCTCCTCCCTTCCCTGTCTTCTCAGGCGCAGACTCCTCAGCCTTCAAGGCCTTCGACGCATGGGACGACTTCGAAAACAAACCGCTCCACGCCACCTGCCTCATCGACGCCGCCGGACGTCTCCGCTGGCAGCACGTCAGCTACGAACCCTTCATGCTCCCGGACTTCCTACTCGAAGAAGCCAAGCGGCTCCTCACCATCACCCCGCCACCACCCGAAGGCGTCGCCGTAGTGCAGTGAGGAACCGCTAGTTAGGAACCGCCCAACGCCTGACCTCAGTCGTTCCAGACTTCCATCTCCGTCACCCCGCTCTTCGCCTGCCCTTTGTGCGTGCACACTAGCCGCACTTTCGAGGCACTCACCCGATCAAACCGCACCGCATTCATCGATCCACCCGCCGCCTTCTCCGGCGACCGCTTCTGCCCACTCGCCGCCTTCCAATCCTCCCCGTCAAAGTACTCCACGGAATAACTCTCCGGAGCCTGCACGCCCCCGCGGTCATCAAAGAACCCGATCTCCAGCCGGCTGAACTCCTTCGCCGCCCCAAAGTCGATCTCCAGCCAGTCGCTCGGCGTCGTCGAACCATAACAAGTCCATCGGTTCACCGGTACCGGCAGATATCCCGTCCGCCCGTCATTCGCCAGCTTCGGCAATCCACCAAACGTGTCATGATGCGACGCACTCGCCTTCGGATACCCCTCGCCCTTCTGATTCAGCGCCAGATTCCCCGCCGGCGGAGCGGCCGCCACATACGGCCTCACCCCCGGTCCCCACGCCTCGAACTCCGTTAGCCCGGCCTTGCCAGTCTCCCCGTGCACCAGCACTGCACGCACCTTCTCCGCGTCCAGCTTCGGAAACCTAACCGTATTCGCACGGTGCCCTTCTGGCTTCTCCGGCACCCGCTTCTGACCAGGCACCTCCACCCACGCACTCCCGTTCCAGTACTCCAGCGCATACGACGCCGGTGCCGTCACGCCCTTCCCATCATCAAGGAAATACAGCTTCACCATCTCGATCGGCCGCTTCATCCCGAACTCCACCGTCACACTGTCACTCGCATTCGGCGAACCCTCAGCCGTCCACCGGTTCGGCGGATGAATCGTGTACCACGAATGCCCGTCGCACACTTTGTTCAGCGAGGTCTTGTCCGCCGTGAACGTCGCCGCATACTTCGGCCAGTAATCCCCATCGTTGTTCACCGCATAGTTGAACTGCACCGTCTCCGTCTTCGGCTCCCGCACCACCACCGGCAGCTTCGCCGTCACCTTCGTCAGGGTCGCAGACGACGCAATCTCCTTCCCGTCCGCCAGCACCCGCAACCCCGCACCCTTCCCGTAACGCGTCCCGTCCTTGTCCCACAGAATGCTCAGCCGCACCCCGCGGTACGCAATGTCATCCATCGCAAAATACGCCCATTCCGCCGGAGCCAGCGGATCAATCTCCACCGTGTCGTCCGCCCGCGTCTTCAACCCGGCCAGCCCAGTGATCACCAGATCATTGAAGCTGCTGTGGAAATAGTGCTCGCTGTGATTGTACCCGTCATGCCCCTCGAACGATCCCGTGTCAGGATGCAGCGCCTCCGCCAGATAAGGTTGCCCGTCCTTCCGGTGCGACTTCGAAAAAATCTGCAGCAGCTTCACATAGTCCGCACGCGTCACCACATCCTGTGGATACCCGTGCAGCACGTTCGCCAGCGCCTTCAGCGTCTGCGCCGTCGAATACGGCCAGGACTGCCCGCTCCACCAGCAGCAACCCTTCTGCAGCAGGAACATCGGATCATGCCGCTCCACCGTCAGCGGCCCGAAATCCGCATAGAAATAATTCCGGTCCATCAGGAACTTCCACGCCGTCTCCCGCCCCGGATCCACCATGTTGAACTGCCACGGAATATACCCGTGCTCCTCCCGTCCATGCGGGCTCCCGGCATGCTTCCCGGATTGATAGGTCAGCGTGTGCTTCGCCACCACATTCCCTTCCTTGTCCTTCTCCTCCCTCATCGACATCGGGAAATAAAACTCCCGCTTCGGATCCCACAGCAGCTTCTGCACATTCTCCTTCAGCGACGCCGCCTTCTTCTCATATTCCTCCGCCGTCGCCGTGTCCCCCGCCAGCCGCGCCGTCCGCGCAATGCTCAATGCATCGGCGTACATGTAGGCATTGAACCCCGGCCGGTAACCATTCGCACCACGCAGAATGTCCGTCGTCTGCCGGCTGTTGATGTTGAACTCCATCCCGTCGTCATGCCCATTCTGCCAGAACAAACCCATCTCCGGCACAAACTGCCGCTTCGTCCACTCTTCGTAGTTCTTCTTCATGTCCGGCAGCAGGTCCGTCATGAACGCTTCGTCAGGATGCACCTGATGCATCGCCCAGATCCCGTCCGCCAGCCAGCACCCGTAATTCCTCGGCTGCGCCCCGGGCGTCCGGAACCAGTACCGCGAGTAATCCCGCACATACCGATCGTCCGCCAGCCACCGCAGCTCATACAACTGATGCCCCACCGGGCAACTGATCGCCCCATACGCCCCGCTCCAGAACGGCCGGTCCGTGAACTCCGTGAAACTGTACCCGCTGTTCGGCGACCCGTACGTCGTGTGCTTCGTGATCAGCTGCCAACGATAGTAATACGTCGTCACCATGTCCTTGTCCGGACACTCGAAAAACGGGATGTTCTCCTTGTACCACTCCCAGTCCCGATTGTCCCAGAAGGTCTGCGCCTCCAGCGCCTTCTGCTTGTCCAGTACCCCGGCCGGAAGAGCAGCCAGCGATCCCGCCAGCGCCATCATTGTCAGTTTCAGTTTGCTCATCATAAAATTGTCAGGGTTTCAGCGGCTCCGCATCGAACCGCACCAGCGATGCCTCCCCGCGCACCACCACCGCCGTCCGGATCGACCGATCCCATGGCGGCAGAAACCCGCCATCACCGGCACCATCAATCGACCCCGCCTCCTGCGCCACTGGCGACCCGTGATCCGTCCACGGCCCCTCCGGCTTCGGAGCCGTCGCCACCGCCACCGCCAGCGGCCCGCCCTTCTTCCGCGCCGTGTAAAACAGATAGTACTTCCCCTTCCACTCGCAGATCTCCGGCGCCCAGAAGCTCCCCGATGCCCACTCCGGCGTCTCCTCAAACACCGATCCCGCCACTTCCCAGTTCACCAGATCCTTCGACAGCAGCACCGGAAAATGCGGGCCCCACTCCGACGATGTCGCCGTCGCATAATACAACTCCCCCACCCGGATCACCGACGGATCCGGATAATCCCCGCGCAGCACAGGATTCGCATAACGCAGCTTCGCATCCGCACCCGCAACTCCCATCGCCATCGCGACGGCCACTCCCATCAGCATCAGTGTCTTTTTCATGGCCGTCGCGGTTCGTTCCTCCCAACCTTCAATACTTCCGGTTAGGCAATTCCGCCGGCGCATTCGTCTCGTCGAACAACCGGTCTTCCTGCACCAGTTGCTTCGGCAATTCCTCACCTTTCAGCGCCTTCGCCACCGCATCAAACGCCATCGGCCCCAGCAGCGGATTGCATTCCACTGTGCAGTTCAGCTTGCCTTCCTTGATCGCCTCAAACGCAAACCCCATCCCGTCAATGCTCACCACCGTCACATCCTTCCCTGGCTGGCGACCCGCCGCCTCCAAGGCCTGAATCGCCCCGATCGCCATGTCGTCATTGTGCGCATACACCGCCGTAATCGCCGCGCCGTGCGCCTTGATCAGCGCTTCCATCACGTTCTTCCCGTCACTCCGCTTGAAATCCCCAGTCTGGCTCGCCAGCACTTTCATGTCAGGACTCCCCGCAATCGCCGCCTCAAAACCCTTCTTCCGGTCATTCGCCGGAGCCGCACCCGTCGTTCCTTCCAGCTGAATGATCCCGGCCTTCCCTCCGCTCTTCTTTACTAGCCATTCCCCCGCCATCCGCCCTTCCGCCACAAAATCCGACGCAATCAATGTCGCAAACAGCGTCGGATCACTCACCGTCACCCCCCGGTCCACCAGCACCACCGGAATCTTCGCCGCCTTCGCTTCCTTCAGAATCCCGTCCCACCCAGTCTCCACCTTCGGAGCCAGAATGATCGCACTCACCCCCTGCGCAATAAAACTCCGGATCGCACTGATCTGCGCTTCCTGCTGTCCCTGCGCATCCGAAAACTTCAGCTCAATCCCCCGCTTCGCCGCCTCCGCCTTCACCGACTCCGTCTCCGCCGTCCGCCACGGATTATCTGCCCCAATCTGCGAAAACCCTACTACCAGCTTCCCACCACCCGCCGCTCCACCACCACCACCGCCGCCCGATCCACTCGGCTTGCACGCTGAAAATGATACCGCGGCCGCAAGGCCGGCAAGGCGAAGGAAGGATTGGCGCTTCATAGGTTTTTGGGGGGAAAAGGTTTATCGATCAATCAGGATACGCTCCGCCGCGCGATCAGTTTCTGCAGCAGAATGAATCCCAGCAGCAGGCCGCCACTCGCAATCCGCAACCACGCAGGGTCAAGGCTGCCATCAAAATCAAGGATCGTCTTGATCGTTCCGAGGATCAGAACCCCCAGAAACGTCCCAAACACCCAGCCGCGCCCACCCGTCAGCACCGTCCCGCCGATCACCGCCGCCGCAATCGCATCCAACTCCAATCCCGTCCCGCGCGTCGGATCACCACTGCTCAACGCCAGGGTCGAAATCACCCCACCCAGCGCCGCACACCCGCCGCACAACGCATAAACACCCACCCTCGTCGCCCCCACCGGCAACCCCATCAGCGCCGCACTCGCCTCATTCCCTCCCAGTGCATAAACATTCCGCCCGAACCGCGTCCCGTGCGCCACCACCATCCCCGCCGCCACCACCACCAGATACACCAGCGGCCCCACCGTCAGCAGCAATCCCTCACCCAGCGGCAATCCCCGCTCCCCAAGATCATCATAAAACGCACTCCGGATCTCCACCGACCGCGGACTCACCACAAACGCCATCCCCCGCGCCAGAAACATCCCCGCCAGCGTCACCAAAAACGCCGGAATCCGGAAAAAATGAATCACCCACCCCTGAAACATCCCAAACCCCACCCCGATCCCCACCGCCGCCAGCATCGCCACCGGCGCAGACCAACCCAGCCCGCCTATCACCTTCGCCAGAAACACCGTCGTGAACGCCATCACCGCACCCACCGACAGATCAATCCCCCCTGACAGAATCACAAACGTCATCCCCACCGCCACCACCCCCAGAAACGCACGGTCCTTGAACAGATTCAGCACCACCCGCGCCGACAGAAAATTCTCATAACCCGCGCCCGCCGCAGCAAACAACGCCACCAGCACAAGCCCCGTCGCCATCAGCGGCAGCAATCGCGAAGCAAAAATCCGGTTCATGCAGCAACTGGTTGAGTACGCTTTCCAAATCTCGCCCGCAGCCGCGGCGAATGCAGCAGGCACACCGCCAGAATCACCACCGCCTTCGGCACCGGTGCCACCGCCGGAGCCACATTCTGATTGTACAGCGTCAGCGTCAGGGTCTGCAGCAGCAGCGCCCCCACCACCGATCCCGCCAGACTGAACCTCCCGCCCGTCAGCGCCGTCCCACCCGCCACCACCGCAAAAATCGCATCCAGTTCCCTCGTGTCCCCGATCCTCGCAGGATCAGCCGCCGAAATGTTAGCCGCCTCCAGCACCCCGGACAACCCCGCACAGAATCCACTGAACCCGTAAACCGCCAGCCTCACCCCGCCCGTCTGAATCCCCGCCAACCGGCTCGCCTTCTCGTTGTCCCCGGTCGCCTCAATGAATAACCCCGCCGCCGTCCGCCGCAGCACCCAGCCCGTCACCACCGCCAGCCCCAGCACCAGCACCACCGGCACCGGCAATCCCCCCACCGACCCGTTCGCCAGCCACGTTAGGCTCCGATTCGCAAACGGCACCATCTGACTCCCCGTCAGCAGCATCGCCAGTCCCCGCCCGGCCACCATCATCACCAGCGTCGCAATAATCGGCTGCAACCCCACCCTCGCAATCAGCACGCCATTCACCAACCCCAGCAACGTCGCCAGCCCCAACCCCGCCCCCACCGCCTGCACCATCGGAGCCCCCGCATTCACCTGCATCGCCGCCACCGCCCCGCTCACCGCCATGATCGACCCCACCGACAGATCCACTCCCCCGGTCGCAATCACCAGCGTCATCCCTAACGCCAACAGCATCGGCACCCGCGCCCCCTGATTGAAAATATCCACCACCGTCCCGAACAACCTCCCGTCCTTCCACTCCACATGGAAAAATCCCGGCGACGCCACCGCATTGAACACCAGCAGCACCACCAGCGCCACCAGCGGCCAGACTAACGTGGAACGAAACACTTTCATGACGCAGCAACAGTTTCCATAATCGTCCTCAGTGAAATCGCCGGCCCATCCAGCACCGCCGCCTGCCGCCGGTCCCTCAGCACCACCACCCGGCTGCAGTTGCGCACCACTTCCTCCAGCTCCGCAGAAATAAACAGAATACTCATCCCCGCCCGCCGCAACTCCCCGCACAACGCCTCAATCTCCGCCTTCGCCCCCACATCAATCCCCCGCGTCGGCTCATCAAGGATCAGCAGCCGCGGCTGCATCGCCATCCACCGCGCCAGCAGACACTTCTGCTGATTCCCACCCGACAAGGTCCCGATCGGCGTCTCCGGCCCCCGCGTCCGGATGTTCAGCGCCGCAATGAACCTCGCCGCTAACGCTTCCTGCTCCGCCCGCGGCACCCGCCTCAGCACGCCCCGCGACGCCTGCATCGCCAGCACAATGTTCTCCCGCACACTCAGCGACGGAATGATCCCCTCCACTTTCCGGTCCTCGCTGCAGAACGCCAACCCCGCAGCCATCGCCGCCCGCGGCGACCCCAAATCCACAGCCTCAGCACCCGCCGTCACCCGCCCGCCCGTCGCCGCATCAATCCCGAACAGCATCCGCGCCGTCTCCGTCCGCCCGCTTCCTAGCAAACCCGCCAACCCGGTCGCCTCCCCCGCCATCACCGAAAATGTCAGCGGCCCCACCGTCCCCTTCCGCTCCAGTCCCTCCACCCGGAACGCTTCCGCCCCGCCAACACTAATCACTCCACCGTCCCCGCCCCCCGCCGTCACTTCCTTCCCAATCATGTGACTCACCAGCTCCAGCCGCGGCAAGCCCGCCGCCTCCCACGTCCCCACCAGCGCCCCATCCCGCAACACCGTGATCCGGTCGGACACCGCATAAATCTGATCCAGAAAATGACTCACAAACACAATCCCCATCCCCTCATCCCTCAACCGCCGCATCACCGCAAACAATTCCTCCGACTCCCTCGCATCAAGACTAGACGTCGGTTCATCCAGAATCAGCACCCGCGCCTCCTGATCCAGCGCCCGCGCAATCGCCGTCATCTGCTGCACCGCCACCGGAAATGTCCCCAGCAACGCCCCCACATCCACCTCCAGCCCTAGCCTCGCCAGCGCCGCACGCGCCCGCCGCTTCACTTCCCCATGACGGATAAACGGCCCCCGCATCGGCTGCCGCCCCATCAATATGTTCTCCGCCACACTCAAGTTAGGCAGCAGATTCACTTCCTGATACACCGTGCTGATCCCCGCCGCCTCAGCCTCCCGCGGACTCGCCGCCCGAATCCCCCGCCCCGCCACCGTCACCGTCCCGCCATCCGCCTCATGCACCCCCGTGAGCACTTTGATCAGGGTGCTCTTCCCAGCCCCGTTCTCACCCATCAGCGCATGAATCTCCCCGGCCCGCAGCCGGAACGTCACGCCCTTCAGCGCCGTGAACGACCCGAACCGCTTCACTATCCCTTCCGCATGGAGTAACTCGCTCATGAATTCAGTCAGGGTTTCATCAGCACCATCGGCCCATCCGACGGCCGGGTCACAAAACACACCGGATCAATTCCCGTCGCCGATTGATACGCCGACGCCACCCGCCCCGCAATCTCCTCAGCCCTCCCCGCATCCACCAACGCCACACAGCACCCGCCAAATCCCCCGCCCGTCATCCGGCACCCGTACACCCCGCCATCCGGCCCCACCGCGCCCGCCGCCGCCACCACCGCATCCAGTTCCGCACAGCTCACCTCGAAATCATTCCGCAGCGACACATGGCTCTCTCCCATCAGCCTTCCAAGCTCCGGCCACGCCCCAGCCTCCAAGGCCCTCACCGCCGCCAGCGTCCTCACATCTTCCGTCACCACATGCCGCGCCCTCCGGTAAAGCCTCGGCAGCATCCGCTCCCGGAAACTCTCCAGCATCTCCCCGCTCGCCCGCCGCAAGTCCGGCACCCCCATGATCCTCGCCGCCTCATGACAGTCATCCCGCCGCGCCCGGTACCCGCCGTCATTCAACGCATGCTTCACCATCGTGTTGATCACCAGCACCGCCACCTCCCCGCCAGCCATCGGCACATGCCGGGTCTCCCGCGTTAGGCAGTCAATTAAGAGCAAATTCCCAGCCCGACCCATCACCACCGCAAACTGATCCATGATCCCGCACGGCACCCCCGCAAACTCATGCTCCGCTCGCTGACACAGCAACGCCTTCGCCTCAGGCCCCATCCGCAACCCGCTCAGCTCCTCACACAAAGTCGCCGTCGCTACCTCCAGCGCCGCACTGCTGCTCACCCCGCCCCCCAACGGCAGCGTCGCATCAATCACCGCATCAAACCCCGGCACCTCCGCCCCCGCCGCCTGCATCCCCGCGATCACCCCGCGCACATAATTACTCCACGACGGCTCCCCCGCCTCCACTCCACCCCCAATCGCAAACTCCACCGGCCCGCCACCCAACTCCACACTCCACAACCGCACCCGCGGCTCACTCACCACCCGCGCCGCCACATAAATCCCCCGGTCAATCGCCATCGGCAGCACATACCCACCATTGTAATCCGTATGCTCGCCAATCAGATTCACCCGTCCCGGCGCGTACACCACATGACTCGCCTCCCGCCCGGTCAGCGCAGCAAAACGCGCCGCCGCCGCCAACTCTGGTTCGCAGCTCGCATTCATGACATCGGCAATCGGGGGGAAGCCTCTCATCGGGTCGGCTCTATACGCCACGTTTCCACCCCCGCGCCATGAAACTCTCTGCCCTCCCCCATGAGAATTTCCACCCCACCCGGTCACATTTCACCTCAGTCCCACCCTCCCACACCCCATTGCCTCCCCCCAGCCACCACCTTCATCCCCCAAGGATAACCCCGCCATCCGCCGCCGATCGAGCTCCACACGAACAACTCTTCCAGATTGCCGCCCCCGAACCCACAACAAGTCCCCTCCCGCCATCCGTCCCATCCGCCCGCCATCCGTCCTATCACCAGCGCCACACATCAAGGGTCGCCTTCAGACTTGCTCGAAAAATCAGCCCAAACCCCCGCATCGATAGCCACTCCTGTCTCCCAAAACGATCTCGCTGCCTCTCGGGCGTGCCTATCGCTGACAGTTAAATCCCGCAATCTTTGCCAGGCTCAGAAACGCCCCTTCACATTCAATGCTCACTTGTCCATTTGAAAAAACGACCCTCACCCCGGAATCCACCTTCTCGATTTCCAATGATCCAACCATCTCGTGACTCCAACCGGAAATCCGGAGCATCGATATACCCACGACATGGATGGTGAAATGCGCGCAGTTGAACTGACTGGCAATCCATTTTTCAGGCGGTCGATCTGGATAGTCTTCAATATCAAACCTCAGTCCCAGCTTCGAAGCCTCCCTATCAAGAACCACCTCATAAATTGAGACCTTCGAAAGATCGGGAGGATGTGAATAGATGAGCTGAACGTAGATTGCATCCGTAAGAAGTTGCGTCCAATCGTCAGTTTTCACTTTTTGAAATTGTCATCGTGCTTGCACCGCGGCCACCACCGGGACCCGACCATACCGATCCCGCCGCAGCCGTGAAAGTGAATTCCGCCACATTCGTGCCACCACCAGCATTCCCCTGCCAATTCACCCTAAACCGCATTTGCGCCTCTTCCTTATTTCCACTTGCCACCGCATCCCACCACCCTATCCTCTCCCCAACACCATGGCCGACGAGGATCTCCACCAGCCACACGACAAGCTCTTCAAAGAAGGCTTCTCAGACCCTGCCAACGCCGCCGCTCTCCTCCGCCAGCATCTCCCCGCAGAAGTCTCCGCCCTCATCCAATGGAACCAACTCAAGCTCATCCCCGGCTCTTTCCTCGACGACGATCTACGCCACTCCCACAGCGACCTCCTCTTCTCCGCTCCCCTCGCCGCCGACCCCGAATCCTCCGCCTGCGTCCACCTCCTCTTCGAACACCAATCCACGCGCGACCCCTACATCGCCCTCCGCCTCCTCCGCTACATGGTTCGCATCTGGGAAGAGTGGATCCGCCTCTTCGGCAACTCCAAACCCCTCCCAGTCATCGTCCCCGTCGTCCTCGCCCAGGACCGCAAAGTCTGGAAGCTCAGCACCCAGTTCTCCGCCCTCTTTGGCAACGCCGCCGCACTCAACTTCCTCCGGCCCTTCCTCCCAGACTTCGCCTTCGGCCTCATCCAACTCGCCGCCATCCCCTTCAACGCCATCCGCGGCACGCCCGACGGCATCTTCGTCCTCCGCGCCCTAAAGGCCGAACCCATCGGCCGCCTCCTCGACAACGCCGTCTGGGACAACAACCTCCTCGCCCATGTCTCCCGCCGCCTCTTCGACCGTTTCATCCCCTACGTCTTCGATCGCACCGACCCATTTGACAGGCCCCTCGTCTTCCGCAGAATTGAAGGTGTCCGCAACCAAGCCCACCGCACCGCCGCCATGACTCTCGCCCAGCATCTCCGCCATGAAGGCCGCCAAGAAGGCCGCCAGGAAGGCACCCTCGCCGCCAGCCGCCAATCCGTCCTCGAAGCCCTCGATCTCCGCTTCGGTCCCATCCCCGACGGCCTCCGCGATTCCCTCAACGCCATCGCCGATCCCGAAAAACTCCGCGCTCTCCTCCGCGCCGCCATCATCTCGGATTCCCTCGAATCCTTCGCCGCATCGCTCTGATCCACCGCGAGCCGCCGCAGCCCGCAAAAACCGGCGCATCAACCCATCCAGCCCTCCGTTTCGCCGGTTGCAATCACCTCCTCCGCTCCAAATTGCACCTCATGTCCGCTGCGCTCGACGACCTCCTCACGTTCCTCCGCTTCCCCAGCATCTCCACCAGCTCGGCCCACGCCGGCGACCTCGTGAACTGCGCCGAATGGCTCAAGGCCAAACTCATCGGCATGGGTCTCTCCGCGGTCCTCCACCCCACCGCTCGCCACCCGGTCCTCGTCGCCAAAAATCAGCACCAGCCCGGCCGTCCCACCCTCCTCATCTACGGCCACTACGATGTCCAGCCCGTCGACCCGCTCGACCAGTGGATCTCCCCTCCCTTCGAACCACGCATCGAAAACGGCAGAATCTACGCCCGCGGCAGCACCGACAATAAAGGCCAACTCCTCGCACATGTCTCCGGCGTCGCCGCCACCCTCGCCAAGTACGGCGACCTCCCCCTCAACCTCACCTTCCTCTTCGAAGGCGAAGAAGAAATCGGCAGCCCCAACCTCGAGCCTTTCCTCCACGCCCACCGCGCCGACCTCGCCTGCGATATCATCGCCATCTCCGACACCGGCATGGTCGCTGAAGGCGTTCCCACCTTCACCTACGGGCTCCGCGGCATCGCCTGCGTCGAACTCACCGTCCACGGCCCCTCCATCGACCTCCACAGCGGGATCTTCGGTGGCAGCGTCGCCAACCCCAACACCATCCTCTCTAAACTCGTCGCCAGCCTCCACGACGCCGACGGCCGCATCCTCATCCCCGGCTTCTACGACACCGTCCGCCCAGTCCAGTCATGGGAAAGCGAAGCATGGGCCAAACTCCCCGGCGGCGCCGACGAAACCCTCGCCCTCACCGGTGTCCCCAAACTCTGGGGCGAATCCGGATACTCCGACCACGAACGCCGCTGGGCCCGCCCCACCGCCGAAGTCAACGGCATCGGCGGCGGCTATCAGGGCGAAGGCTCCAAAACCGTCATCCCTCGCTCTGCCTTCGCCAAATTCTCCTTCCGTCTCGTCCCCGATCAGGACCCCGCCGACATCCTCGAAAAAGTCAGCGCCCACTTCAAGGCCATCACCCCGGATTCCGTCCGCCTCGATATCAAAATCGGCCACAGCGGCAAACCCTACGCCATGGACCCCGACAGCCGCTTCGGCCTCGCCGCCCGCCGCGCCCTCAGCCGCACCTTCCCACGCGAACCCGCCCTCATCCGCGAAGGCGGCAGCATCCCCATCGTTCAAAGCTTCCGCGACATCCTCGGGGTCGAAACCCTCCTCCTCGGTCTCGCCCTCCCGGATTGTCAGGCCCACGCCCCTAACGAAAACTTCCCCATCGGGAACTTCGAAGCCGGCATCCTCCTCAACCAGGCCCTCCTCGAAGAAATCGCCAGCGCCTGACCAGCGCCGCACCCGACCCCGCCGCGCGCTCAAGGATCCTGTTGAAAAACCGGACCGATCGAGCAGCGCTTTTGTATCCACCACTCCGCCACCATCAGATTCGGCACCCAGCTCAACCACGACACGGTCCGGTAAGCCTCATCAAAACTGCCACTCGCCACCGTCAGCACCGGTAGCCAGATCCGCAGCGTCACCGCTGCAAACGTCAGGGCATAACACCGCACCAGCCACTCCCGGTGCACCGGAATCTCACGCCGCAGGATCGCCGCCAACCCCAGCCCAGCCGTGCCCAGCCAGCAGAGCGACAACAGAAAAAAACCGGTGTGCGCCACCAGTCCCCCCAGCGAAACCACCGCCGCATACTTCATCCACATGGTCATCATGGGCCTGCTCGGCCAAGTGGGACCAAACGACTCCCCTCTCTGGTACGCCGTCATCCTCAGCAGCGGCGGCTTTCTCCTATCATGGGCCGCTGTCCGCTGGATGAACTCCAAAAACCTGTTCCTCCGGCTCTAAGCCCACACATTCACGCCATCACCCCGCTCACAATCTTCCCGGCCACATCCGTCAGCCGGAAATCCCGACCGTTGTACCGGTACGTTAACTTCTCGTGATCGTACCCGAGCAATCGGAGAATCGTCGCATGCAGGTCGTGGACGTGCACCTTGTCCACCGCCGCACTGCGGCCGATGTCATCAGTCGCTCCATGCACATAACCGCCTTTCACCCCACCTCCTGCCATGCACGCACAGAATGCCTTGGCGTTGTGATCGCGCCCCGCCGTCTCACCCTGACCATTCCGGTCCCGCCCCGGCGTCCGCCCGAACTCCCCACCCCAGACCACAAGGGTGCTGTCCAGCAATCCCCGCTGCTTCAGATCTTCTAGCAATCCCGCGATCGGCTTGTCGATCGATGCCGCCCGCTGCTCCATGTTCTGCCGCAGATTGCCATGCATGTCCCAGCCGCCCACCCACACCTGCACAAAACGCACGCCGCGCTCCACCAGCCGCCGCGCAATCAGCAGCCGACGTCCGACTTCGTCACTCCCCGCACGCCGCCCGCCAGCCCCGCCATTGCGCGGCCCAACCGCCGGCACTCCCCCCGCTCCAATCCCGTAAAGCTCGCGCGTCGCTCCCGATTCCTTCGCGAAATCAAACGCATCCGTCGCCTCCGTCTGCATCTTGAACGCCATCTCCATGCTCGCAATCTCCGCCTCCAGCTGGCTGTCGCGCTCCAGCGCCTTGTTGTGCATCTCATTCAGCGCCCGCACCAGATCCAGCTGGCGCCGCTGCTCCGGCAGACTCACAAACTGATTGCGCAGGTTCTCAATCAGCTTCGTCACATCATTCCCAGTCGTATTCACACTCGTGCCCTGAAACCGACCTGGCAGAAAACTCGACTGCCAGTTCTGCGTGCCTCCATTCGGCAGATTGCCACCCCTCAGGCTGATGAATCCTGGCAGATTCTCGTTCAGCGACCCTAACCCGTAAAGCGCCCAGCTCCCCATGCTCGGACGCGAAAGCCGCAGCGACCCCGTGTTCATGAACACCGTCGCCGTCTCATGCGCCGGAATGTCCGTCCACATGCTCCGGATCACCGTCAGTTCATCCGCGTGCTTCCCAAGCTCCGGAAACACTTCGCTCACCTCCATCCCGCTCTGCCCCTGCTTCTTGAACGCAAACGGCGATCCAAACGCCAGCCCCTCACCTCCCGGCAGCGACTTGCCATCCAGCCGCACCAGCTCCGGTTTCGGATCCCACGTGTCCAGATGCGATGGCGCACCCTCCAGAAAAATCTGAATCACATGCTTCGCCTTATGCGGAAAATGCGGCTTCACCCCGCCCACCGGACTCTGCAGCAGGCTGCCCGCCGCCTCGGCCTCCGATGGCAGCAACCCAGCCAGACTCAACAGTCCCATCCCCATCCCCGTCGACTTCAGAAACTCACGCCGCGTGCTCACCACCCGGCCGGTGGCCAGTGACGGGATATGCTCAGCAAGGAAACGGGCAGATGGCTTCATGAGAACGGATGGATAAAGGTTATCTCAATTGACACCGCCCCGCTCGCCCGGTGACACCGATTTTCCATCCGCTCAACGCCCCGAAGGCGGCAGCACCCGGAACAACAGCTGATTCAGCACAATCACGGGATCAAGCCCCGACGTCACCAGCCTCCGGTTCGCCACCAGACATTCCTCTAGCGCTCGCTGCAGTTCCGCCCGCGAATACGCACTCGCCTCCTTCGCCGCCAGAAACAACGGATACGCATTCAATCCACTGCCGTCTTTCTTCTTCGGCAACCGGTCCCGCTCCCGCGCACTCAGCTTCCGCTCCAGCTGCGCCGTGTATTCATTGTAGCTCGTCGCACGAATCCCGTACCGCTCCTCCAGTTGCTTCGCCGCAAACAGATTCCGCACCGTCGGCACCACCGCCGCCAGCAGAATCCCAATCGGTGCCTCGTCCTGCGCCATCAACTCATCCACCAGCGCCAGCGCCAGCGGCAACCGCCGCTTCGCGATCGCATTCCCTAGCTCAAACACCACGCTCCCCTTCGTCTGCGACACAATCGCACGCACATCATCAGGCATCACCCGCCGCCTCCCCTCCCCAAGATACAAATCTATCTTCTCCAGCTCGTTCTCAATCTGCCGCGTGTTCTCCCCAGCCATCATCACAAACAAATCCATCGCCTCAGGATGAAACTGCAGGCCGTATTCCTCCGATCGCCGCGCCACCAGATCCGCCACCAGCCCCTCCCAGTTGCCCTTCGACGTGTCAATCAGATCAAACACCTCCAGATTCGCCACCTTCTTCAGCGTCAGATAAAACGTCCGCCGCTTGTCCACCTCCGTCGCACTCACCAGAAACTGCACGTCCGCAGGCAGCGCCGGCAGCACCGCCGCCAATCGCTCCAGCGACTCAACCGTCGCCTGCGCCCGCCCCGTCACCGTGTCCGCCAGAAAGGTCGCCCCTTTCAGCCACACCACCTTCCCACCCCCAAAAAACGGCAGCGTCTGCAGCGCCTCAATCACCGACCCCACAATCCGCGACGCATGATCCGCATTGTCCGCCGCACCCTCAATCACCTCAAACCCAAACTCCCCAGCCGCCTCCGCCAGCTCCCGGCTCTTCGCCAGCGCCGCCTCCTTCACCTGCAGATCATCCGTCCCAATGTACGCCCAGAGATTGGACGAAACAGGCGCTTCCTTGCGGGCAGTGGCTTTCTTGGCGGGCACCCCCCACCGAAAACCACAGCCGCACCCGCCGCAAGGTCCAACTTCCACGACCCCTCCCACGCCAGAAGGTTTCCAGCGCAAAACCGTTGCACGTCCACCCCCGACAGCTAATTGTTGCCGGAATTTTCGTCCCCTTGATCATCTTCCCATGAAGTTCCGCATCACCAAAGAGAAGTTCGTCGACGGCCTCCAGCAGGTGCAGAATGTCGTCAGCAGCCGCGCCACGCTGCCGATCCTGTCGAACGTACTGCTCGAGGCCGACGGAAACAAACTCCGCCTCACCACCACCGACCTCGATGTCGTCGTCAGTTGCCGCATCGACGCCGAAGAAGTCTCCCGCCCAGGCAGCACCACGCTCCCCGCAAGGAAACTCGCCACCATCATCCGCGAACTCCCCGCTGAAGAAGTCACCGTCGAAGTCAACGACGACAACTCAGCCAGAATCACCTGCGGCAACAGCTTCTTCCGCATCCTCGGCCTCAGCCCGGACGACTACCCACCACCTCCGCGCTTCGAAGAAGTCAAAGAATTCAAAGTCTCCGGCTTCACCCTCCGCGACGGTCTCCGCAAGGTCGCCTACGCCATCTCCACAGACGAAACCCGCTACGTCCTCAACGGGGTCTACTGCCAGTTCAAAGAAGGCAAACTCACCCTCGTCGCCACCGACGGCCGCCGCCTCGCCATGACCGACGCCGATGTCGAATTCCCAGAAAGCCAGGAATGCTCGGTCATCATCCCCACCAAGGCCGTCAACGAACTCCAGCGCGTCCTCAAAGAAGCCGGCGATAAAGCCGATGTCCGCATCCGCATCGGCCCCAAACAAATCGCCTTCGACCTCGATCGCGCCCTCCTCGTCAGCAAACTCATCGAAGGCAATTACCCCAACTTCCGCCAGGTCATCCCCGGTCAGGCCAAACAACGCGTCACCCTCGAACGCGAAGCCTTCCTCCAGGCCGTCCAACGCGTCTCCCTCCTCGCCCAGGACAAAAGCAATTCCGTCCGCATCGCCTTCGCTCGCGATAACATCGAAATCACCGCCAACAGCGCTGACATCGGCGAAGCCAAGGAATCCATGGCCGTCAAATACAACGGCCCGGACATGGCCATCGCCTTCAACCCGGAATACCTTCAGGCACCCTTCCGCAACCTCGACACCGACGAGGTCTACCTCGACCTCATCGACGAAGTCAGCCCAGGCGTCGTCCGAATTAACACGCCCTTCCTTTACGTCCTGATGCCCATGCGCGTCAGCCAGTAAAGGACAGGGCGGGCCCAAAGGCCGAACCTAGACTCTCCTCAAGACGCCGCGCCCCGGAGGCCGGCGTCTTTGTCTTTCCTCCTCACTCTCCTTCCTTCCCACTCCCATGAATAAAGCCGTCACTCTCTATGACACCACCCTGCGCGACGGCACGCAGGGAACAGGCATCAGCTTCTCCGTCACCGACAAACTCCGCGTCGCACGCAAACTCGACGCCTTCGGCATCGATTACATCGAAGGCGGTTGGCCAGGCAGCAACCCCCGCGACGAACAGTTCTTCGCAGAAGCCGCCAAGGAATCATGGCAGCACGCCAGACTCACCGCCTTCGGCATGACCCGCCGCGGCAACATCCGCGTCGAAGACGACGCCCAAGTCCGCAAACTCCTCGACGCCAACACCCCCTGCGTCTGCATCGTCGGCAAAACATGGCCGCTCCACGTCACCGAGGTCTTCAAGGTCTCCCTCGAAGAAAACCTCGCCATGATCGCAGACACCGTCCGCTTCCTCAAAAGCCACGGCCGCGAGGTCCTCTATGACGCCGAGCACTTCTTCGACAGCTTCCGCGAAGACCCCGACTACTCGCTCGCCACCATCGCCGCCGCCAAATCCGCAGGCGCCGACCTCATCGTCCTCTGCGAAACCAACGGCGGCGCCATGCCCGAATTCGTCCACGACGTCACCGCTCGCGCCGTCGCCCACCTCGGCACCGGCGTCGGCATCCACACCCACAACGACGGCGGTGTCGGCGTCGCCAACGCCCTCGCCGCGGTCCGCGCCGGAGCCATCCAGGTCCAGGGCACCATCAACGGCTACGGCGAACGCGTCGGTAACTGCAACCTCATCACCGTCGCCGCCAACCTCCAGCTCAAATACGGCATCACCGTCGCCCCAGACCTCACCAAACTCCGCGAACTCTCCCTCTTCGTCGACGAACTCGCCAACGTCGCCCCGGACATCCGCGCCCCCTACGTCGGCAAAGCCGCCTTCACCCACAAAGGCGGTCTCCACGTCCACGCCGTCCAGAAACTCGCACGCACCTACGAACACGTCGCCCCAGCTCTCGTCGGCAACGAACAGCTCATCGTCATCTCGGACATGTCCGGACAGAGCAACATCCTCTCCCGCGCAGAATCCCTCGGCATCCCCCTCGACAAGGGCTCACCAGCAGCCGCCGCCATCCTCAGCGACGTCAAAGCCCTCGAAAACGAGGGCTACGAATTCGAAGCCGCAGGCGCTTCCTTCGAATTGCTCATCCGCCGCCACCTCGGCTCCTGGTCCCCGCTCTTCGAAACCCTCGAATACGAATGCACCTACCGCCGCGACCACTCCCGCCAGTACGAAAGCTGCGTCGCCACCGCCAAAGTCAAAATCGGCGACCAAATCGTCTTCACCGCCGCAGAAGGTGACGGCCCCGTCAACGCCCTCGACGCCGCTCTCCGCAAGGCCCTCGCCCCCCACTTCCCGCAGATCGACTCCATGCGCCTCTCCGATTACAAGGTCCGCATCATCGACGGCCACGAAGGCACCGCCGCCAAAACCCGCGTCCTCATCGACTCCACCTCCGGCGAAGACACATGGAGCACCGTCGGCGTCAGCTTCAATATCATCGACGCCTCATGGCGCGCCCTCGCCGACAGCATCGCCTATCACCTCCTCAGCCACCCGGCCTGACCTCCACCACACGCCGGAATCTGACACATCCCCCCCCAGAGAAAAGGGGCACCGCCTCATCAGCGGTGCCCCTCCCATTTGAAGTCTCAGTGCCTCGCGGCACCACTACTCCCCATCACTTGATGGTGTACTTGGTCCACTTGCCCCGGCCGTGACGCTTGAAGTACTTGGGCATCAGCTTCATCGCGCGGGGATAAAACACCCCCGAACGCGCCGCCGCTTCCGTCGCAGAAATGCCCTCGGAACCACCCGCCGCCACCGCCGCACGCAGCAGTTCCAGCACTTCGCTCTCCTGGAGACGCGGTCCGCGGGACCCCTTGCCCCGCTTCGGACGGCGCGTCTTCTTCGCCACCGGCACCGCTGCCTCCACCTCGACAACCGCCGCCTTCGGCTTCCGGCCCCGCCGCACCGCAGCCACCGGCGCTTCACCACCAATCGATGCCTGCAGGGCAGCCATCTCACGCTGTAGAATCTCAAGCTTCTGCAGACGCAGCGCCGAAAGCTGCTTTTCAAGGGACGCGATCTGGGCGTCAATAGACTGGCTCATGATGTAATATAGTTTACTGTTTCAGGTTTCTGTCAGCGTCGGATCAGCACCAGCATGCAGCGCAAAAATCGGGTGAGGGGATTATCCACCACTCCCTAAAACCGACCATCTATCTAAAACGCCTTTCTCAAAAGAAAACAAATGGAAAAATACATCATTATACCTCGCAGAAATCACTCGCTTCCTTCGCCACTTCCATCCGCTTGTCAGCCATCTGCCCTGATTTCCCCAATAATCGTCCGCAGCCGACTCGCCGACCACTGCCCGGATACCGTCGCGTTGTCTATGTAACCATAGTTCAACACACTGCCTAGCTGGGCCAGCAGCAGTCGCGAAACCCTCCCCAGCCCTCCCATCCCCATCACACTCAGCGGAGGATGCCCAGGCTCCTCCAGCAGCGATGCTAGGACCGCCACATCCGCCGCCTTCCCCGCCACCGCCGCAAACTTCACAATGTCGGCACCCGCCGCACAGGCCGCCCCGATCCTCTCCACCAGTTCCTCACGCGTCGGCGTCCTCTCGAAATCATGCGACGATCCCACCACCAGCACCCCCCGCTCCTTCGCCTCCGCCACCACGCCCGCAAACTCCGCCATGCACGCAATCTCTATGTCCACCAGCGCCGCCACCGGCAGCAACCGCCGGAACAACGCCTCCCGCCGCGCCGTCGTCAGCCCGCTCCGCCCACCCTCCGCACCAGCACGCACCGTCACCAGCGCAGGCAGCGCCGCCGCCTCCATCAGCCCCGCCGCTCGCTCCACCGCACCAGGCCAGCAATCCACTCGGTACTCCACCACATCGCACCCCTCAAAGCGCCGCGCCGCCTCAGGATCAGCAATCGTCGCCGCATCGGACACACTCCCGACGGTCCAGATGCCCCGGACAAAGCTTGATTTTTCAAGAATCATAGGTTCTATTCTCACTACCCGGTTCATGGGCTGCGTTCCCGCTCAACAGCCGGTGTCTCAGCCTCGCGCCGGGAACTCCCACTCCCATGCTCGGCCGTAAACAGGAATTCAACCTGAAGCTCAACCAGATTGTCGACAGTGCTCTCCTCGCACTCTCCTTCTGGCTCGCCTTCGCCCTGCGCTCCGCCGCCGCTCGCTGGTTCGGCTGGCTGCCCATCCCGGAAATCGACCGCTTCTACTGGCAGATGATGGTCCTCGTGCCCTTCACCCCGCTCGTCCTCGAATCCCTCGGCTTCTACAGCTACGTCCTCCAGAAATCCCCCCTCCGCTCCTTCTCCCAGGCCGTCAAAGGACTCCTCATCATGGTGCTCGTCACCTCGGTCATCGGCACCTTCGGCCGCCAGACCGCTGAAAGCCGCGCCGTCCTCCTCATCTTCCCCTTCCTCGCCGTCCCCGCCATCCTCATCCGCGAAGCCATCGCCAGCGTCAGACTCCGCCAACTCGTCCAGTCCGGCGTCCTCCGCGAGCGCGTCGTCTTCGCCGGACCGCCCGCAGACGTCGATAAACTCATCCAGTCCCTCCCCTCAGGCCAGATCGCCGAACTCGAAATCATCGCCAAAATCGACATCTCCACCGCCCCAGTGGAAGATCTCGTCATCCTGCTTCACGAAAAAAACGTCGAACGCGTCATCTTCGCCGCCGGCAGAGTCCATCTCAGCCGCATCGAGGAAGCCGTCAATGCCTGCGAACTCGAAGGCGTCGAAGCATGGCTCTGCGCAGGCTTCATCCAGACAAGCATCGCCCGCCCCACCTTCGACGCCATGGGCGGTAAACCCATGCTCGTCTTCCGCTGCACCCCCGAAATCTCATGGGCCCTCTTCGTCAAGGCCATGATCGACAAGGCCGGAGCCACCCTCATGCTCGTGGCCGCCCTCCCTTTCCTCATCTTCGCATGGATCGGCATCCGGCTCTCCTCCCCAGGACCAGCCATCTTCTCACAAATGCGCTGCGGCAGACACGGAAAACCATTCCGCATGTTCAAATTCCGCACCATGTGCACCGACGCCGAACAGAAAAAGGCGCAGCTCATGCAGCACAATCAAATGAGCGGCCCAGTCTTCAAAGTCGCCCACGACCCCCGCATCTTCCCCTTCGGCCGCTTCCTCCGCAAATACTCCATCGACGAACTCCCCCAGCTCATCAACATCCTCACCGGTGACATGAGCCTCGTCGGCCCTCGCCCCCTCCCAGTCGACGAAGTCGCCAACATCGCAGACGCCGCCCACCGCCGCCGCCTCAGCGTCAAACCCGGTCTCACCTGCCTCTGGCAAATCAGCGGACGCAACGAAATCAAGGATTTCGACCAATGGGTCGCTCTCGACCTCGAATACATCGACAACTGGTCGCTCTGGCTCGATATCAAAATCCTCCTCCGCACCATCCCCGCGGTTATCATGGGGTCTGGCGCCCGCTGACTCTCATCCCCTCTCCTCATGCCCACCACAGCCACTTCCCAGCAAACCGCCGTCATCACCGGCGGCGCAGGGTTCCTCGGTTCTCACCTCTCTGACCGCCTCCTCAAGGAAGGCATCCGCGTCATCGCCGTCGATAATCTCATCACCGGCTCTCTCCAGAACATCGCTCACCTCGCCAACCACCCGGACCACTCCTTCATCCGGCACGATGTCTCCAACCACATCACCATCGACGGCCCAGTCGATTACGTCTTCCATTTCGCCTCCCCAGCCAGCCCGATCGACTACCTCGAAATGCCCATCCCAACCCTCAAGGTCGGCTCCCTCGGCACCCACAACACCCTCGGCCTCGCCAAAGCCAAAGGAGCCGTCTTCCTCCTCGCTTCTACTAGCGAAGTCTACGGCGACCCCCTCGTCCACCCGCAGACCGAAGATTACTGGGGCAATGTCAACCCCATCGGTCCTCGCGGCGTCTACGACGAAGCCAAACGCTTCGCCGAAGCCATGACCATGGCCTATCACCGCTTCCATGGCGTCGATACAAAAATCGTCCGCATCTTCAATACCTACGGACCACGCATGCGCCTCAATGACGGCCGCGTCGTCCCCGCCTTCAGCAGTCAGGCCTTCCGCGGAGAACCGCTCACCATCCAGGGCGATGGCTCCCAAACCCGCAGCTTCACCTTCGTCGCCGATCTCATCGAGGGAATCTGGCGCCTCGCCCGCAGTCAGGAACACGAACCGGTCAATATCGGCAACCCCCACGAAATGACCATCCGGCAGTTCGCAGAGGAAATCCTCAGCCTCATCGACACGCCCTCACAGATGGTCTTCACTCCCCTTCCGACCGACGACCCAAAACAGCGCCGCCCCGACATCAGCAAGGCCCGCAGAGTCCTCAACTGGGAACCTCAGGTCGCTTTTCCCGAAGGCATCCGCCACACCCTGACATATTTCCGGGACACCCTCGGCGACGCCGCACGCTATCCGGTGCGGTCCTGACTCCCCCCTCTGCATTAACGGTTGCCTAAGAGCTGAAAGTACTTCCCCTGAACTTCGATGTTGGCAGTTGAGCGGGAAGCGGTTCATTACGGAACCCGGGTGTCCACCCCCTGAGGCATTCCCCAAATGAAAGTACTCGTCGTCGAAGATAATGAACCGCTCCGCAGATCCATCTCCCAGCGACTCCGCGAATCAGGCTTCGCCGTCGATGAAACCGGTGACGGTCCCGAGGGGCTCTGGCTGGCGACCGAAAACAAATACGCCGTCGCCATCCTCGACCTGATGCTCCCAGGCCTCGACGGCATCGAACTGCTCCGCAAAATGCGGAAGCAGAACGAGGACTCCAGTGTCCTCATCATCACCGCTCGCGATCAGGTAGGCGACCGCGTCGCCGGCCTCGACGCCGGTGCCGACGACTACCTCGTCAAACCCTTCGCCCTCGACGAACTCATGGCTCGGGTCCGCGCCCTCACCCGTCGCGCCCACTCCGTCAAGAATCCCATCCTCAAGGTCGGCGATCTCGAAATCGACACGCGCCGCCGCGCCGCCTCCCGCGGCGGCGAAGCCATCGACCTCACCGCCCGCGAATACGCCCTCCTCGAACTCCTCGCCCTCCGCGCCGGCGAAGTCGTCTCTCGCGCCGAAATCTGGGAACAGCTCTACGACTTCAATCAGGACCCGGAAAGCAACGTCGTCGATGTCTTCGTCGCCTATCTGCGCCGGAAAATCGAGCGCGAGGGCAAACCCAAACTCATCCACACCCGCCGCGGCATGGGTTACATCCTCGAAGAACGCGCCGAAGCCTGACCGCCACGTCAGCCAACCGCTCCCGCATGCGCCGCTCGTAGCTGCGCCTGCCACTTCTCAAGGAACCCCGCCCGGGCCGCCGCCGCTTTCAATTGCGGGCCGCAGGCCTCCCCGGAACGCATCGTCTCGTCCAGCGCAGGCAGCGCTCGCTCCAGCGCCCCCATCGCGTCGTTCACCGCACCCAGCGCCCCCATCACCGCGTCCGCAGCCATCGTCTCATCCGCCATCAGCATCGCACGCGCCAGCGCCGACACCACCCCCGCACGGCGGCTCTGCACCGCCTTCGCCTTCTCCAGCGCCGCTCCAACCGCGCCAAACAACTCCATGAACGCCCCATCCATCACCGCTCCCGCATGCGACGCCGCCAGTTCCGGATAACGGACCTGCAACAGCACCCTCAATCGCTGCGGCGTCGAACTCAGGCACCGCTGCGCCTCATTCAGCGACGCAAACAACGCCGTCCGCTCCGCCCGATCCGCCGCATCCGCCCCGTGGTCCGGATGCACCGCCGCCGCTCGTTCCTGAAACACCTGCCTAACCACCGCAGGATCCAACGCAGCCGTCGGTTCCAGCCCAAGCAGCGAAAATGGATCCGTCGTCATTCCCATAACAGCCGGAACGCCACCCCTCACGCCGCAAAACTCTCACCGCACGAACACGTCACCACCGCATTCGGATTGCTCACCTTGAACCCGCCACTCTGCAGGTCGTCGCTGAAATCCAGCTCGGATCCCGTCACAAACAGCGCACTCTTCGGATCAATCACCACCCGCACTCCCGCAGATTCCACCATGATGTCCCGGTCCGCCGGTCCATCGACCAGATCCATCTTGTACTGCAGCCCGGAACACCCTCCCCCCACCACCGCCACCCGCAGCCCGCCTTGCTCCTCACGCCCCTGCTTCTTCAGCAGGGAAAGCAATCGCGCCGACGCCCCCGGAAGAACCCGGATCAGCTTTTCATTGCCGACACGGAACCTGACAGCAGGCGCAGAAGGAGTGGAGACAGTGGTCATCGCTAGGCTACAGGAACGCCCGGACCTCTCGCCGGGATGCGGAATCAGTCGTTGGACGTCACCTTCACATTGTCAACATACACCGGTTGCTTGCCCTGCAGCGCAAACCCGAACAACCCCGGCGAACCCTGACGGTGCGCGTGACTGTGCGGCACCTCGATCGTCCACTTGTCAGGCTCAGGCTCTCCCTTCACCCACGCCTTGCCCCGGATCACCCCGCTCCCGTCTTCCTTCACATCCACCCGCGTCTTCAGCGTGTACCACTGCTTCGCCGCAATCGTGAACGGTGCCGCCACCTTCAACCGCTCCTGGTTGGAACTCACCTCGATCTCGTTGCTGTTGCCCTTCAGCGTGATCAGATACCGCTGATTGATCACCCCAACCTCACTCTTCATCCGGCGGTTCCCATCAGTCATCACGTCCGCCTGCATCGTGTAATTCTTCATCTCAGGACTGCCGATGAACGTCATCGCACGCTGGAAAAACACCGGCGCCAGCGTCTTCACCAGCACTTTGCCGCCGTCCATATCCCGGACTTCCCACTTAAACCGGCCGCCAATCCACGGCAGCGGTGGATAAGCGAACTTCGTCCCCGCCGCCGCTTCCTCCGCCGTCGCCGCCATCGGTGCCGGCGCAGCCCCCGCCGGTGCCGCCGGAGGTGCCACCAACGGCTTCACCGTCGTGCCATCCGCTAGCGTCACCTGGTTGATCTCGAACTTCTCGAAATCCTGCGTGAACGGAATGTCAGGCATCACCCGCCCGCGCACAATCCCGAACGCCGTCCCCGCCGTCCCCTTGAACGCTCCCGCACTCGTCTTCGCCTGCGCTCCCGCAGCCAGCTCGCCCTTCTCATTGAACGCCGCATCCAGCGTCGCCCGCACCTTCGCCGTCGGCGGAATGAAACTCTCCCACTTCGCATCCGTCACCGGCCCCACCGGATAACCTTTCGCATCAATCGACCGCACGCTGAAACCCTGACTCTTGCCTGGATACAGAATCACTTCCTGCGGCATCGCCTGCAGCGACGCCACCGGCCCAACCTGGCTCTTCGGCAACCGGAACCAGTCACCCTTGCCAGTCACGTCCGTCCCAAGCTCAAAACAATACAGGTGCTTCGTCGTCGTCACATACAGTTTCCCGTTCGCCACCGCCGGTGCCCCGAACGCAAACCCCTCCAGCTTGATCCGGTGCAGAATCTCACCCTTCTCCTTCGTCGGCTTGATCACATACAGCAGTCCATCCTCGCTAGCCGTGTCGTTCAGAATCGGCACATACAGCAATCCATCCACCCACGTCGGCGACGAATGCAGATTGCCCGGCCCGAGCTTCACACTCCACAGCTCTTTCCCTTCCTTCGGATCCACCGCGTAAAGAACCCCGGACGTCACAATCTGGAACACCATGCCGTCAGCATACGAAGGCGTACTCGTTTCCGCCGAATACGGGAAACGCCACACCTCAGCCTTCGCATCCAGCACCGGCACCGGATCCTCAGGCGGCCCCGGCGGCAGCGCCTTGTCAGGAATCCGCACCGCCGCCATCCGCCCGGTCTCCGTACTATCAAGATTCTCCTTGTCGTGCGCCGAAATCAGCAGCCCATCCACCAGCAGCGCCGATGAATTGATCCCGCCCTTCCCTCCCGTCCAGCGCCACAGCGGCTTGCCCGTCAGCGCATTGATCGCCACATAGTGCGCACATCCAGTCGTCGCATACATCACCGGCACTCCGTCCCTCATCTCGATGATCCCCGTGCTGAATGACGAATCGTTAGGCTGCACCCCCGGCGTCGACGCCCACACCAGCGCACCCGTCTCCTTCTGGAACGCATAGAACCGATCCCGCGCCGGTCCGTCACCACCCCAGTTCGCCGTAATCCCGCGCACAATCACAAGATCCCCCACAATCACCGGCGCTCCCGTCCGCCCATTCGGAAAACTCAATCGCCCATACGCCTCCATCATGCTGATCCGGAACTTCACGTTCCCATCCGGATCAAAACACAGAAACTCCCCTGGCGTCGTCAGCAGATAAATCAGCCCCGTATCCTGATCAATCGTCGGCGCTCCGATCGCATACCGCGTGTACGCATTGTCAGACAGAAAATCCGCAAACGTCTTCTCCCAAAGCAGCTTCCCCGTCTTCTCATCAAGACAGCTCATCGTCTCCACCAGCTCGCTGCCTTCACCATGATAACCAAACAGATAAATCCGGCCATTCGCCACCACCGGCTCCCCGCGACTCGCAATGTCGTACGTCCACAATGGCTTCCCGCTGAACGTGTACTTCCCATACTTCTCCGCACTCCGCCCATCCTGCGTCGGCCCGCGCCACGAATACCAATTGTCAGCCGCAGCTGGCAGCAGACCGAGCCCAAGAACAGCAGCAAACGGCAGGAAAGAACGGACAGGAAGTGACTTCATGGAGGTGCGCAAAGTTGAGAAAAGAACCGTACCCAAAACGGCATCCGAATGCCCCCGCTTGCAAGCATGAATCAGCCTTCAGCTCCGCCGCGGATACGTCGCCACCCCAGTGCAAATCCCCCCTCCTTTCATAAAAAAACGGCATCCGAACCACCGCCCGGATGCCGTTTCAATCAGTCTTGACCCTGCCAATCAGCCCTGCGGCACAATGATCTGATCACCATCCTGCAGAAACGGATTGTTCGATCCATCCGCCTTGATCTGCCGCAGGTCATACTTCGTCTCCTTGTTGCCCCGCACCAGTTTCACCTCACGCACCTTCGCAAACTCCGTAAAACCACCCCTGCTCGTGATCGCCTGGAACAACCGCATGTTCTCACGGAACGGCGCTTCCCCCGGGCTGCGCACTTCCCCCCCAACGTTGACCACGTGCGGGACAATCGTCGTCGGGTTGTGCATGTTCACAATGATCGTCGGATTCGTGTAAATGTCCGCCGCCCGATACGCCGCCTCAATCTTCCGGCTCAGCTGGCTCGTCGAAAGCCCCACCGCACTGATCTCCTGATTCAAGTGCGGCACCTTCACCGTGCCACTCTCCGATATCGTGTAGTTCCCGCCAAACACCGCAGCATCCTCCGCAGGAGCCTTCAGCTCAATCTGCACAGGATCCCCCGCCTTCAGCGTCGAAGATTGCGCCATCGCCATCGGCATGGCAAACATCGTGACAAAAGCAATCAGATAGCCAATGATCTTCTTCATAATAAGCTAGGTTGAGTTGACTGTCTCGGTGTCAGCAGCCTCGTTGCTGCCAATCAGCCCTGCGGCACGATGATCTGATCACCGTCCTGCAGAAAGGGATTGTTCGATCCATCCGGCTTGATTGACCGCATGTCGTACTTCGTCTCTTTGTTGCCACGGACCAGCTTGATCTCCCGGACCTTCGCAAACTCCGTGAACCCACCCCGACTCGTGATCGCCTGGAACAAACGCATGTTCTCACGCAGCGGAACCTCCCCGGGCTGACGGACTTCTCCCCCGACGTTCACCACGTGCGGAACGTAAGTCGTCGGATTCTGCATGTTCACAATGATCGTCGGATTCGTGTAAATCTCCGCCGCACGGTACGCCGCCTCAATCTTCCGGCTCAGTTGACTCGTCGAACACCCCACCGCGCTAATCTCCTGATTCAGGTGCGGCACCTTCACCGTACCACTCTCAGAAATCGTGTAGTTCCCCCCGAACACCGCAGCATCTTCCGCAGGAGCCTTCAGCTCGATCTGCACCGGATCTCCCGCCTTCAACGTCGAAGATTGCGCCATCGCCATCGGCATCGCAAACATCGTCACCAAGGCCATCAGACAGTGAAAAAACGTCTTCATAATTCGTTAGCTTGAATTCGCTGTGTCCTTGTCCGATTAATAATCCTCGTTCTCCCCGCGGCCAGCACCAGCCTTCGCAGGCGCAGGTCGCTGCGGCGCGCCACCCGCCGGTGCCGCCTGCCGCGGCTTGCGGGCCTCCGCATTCGTCGGCGAGTAATACGTGTAGTAACTCGTGTAATACTGATACTGGCTGTCGCTCCGGACATCCACGTTGTTGAGCACCACTCCCAGCAGATTCCCACCCACGTTCTCAATCGCCTGCTTCACCCGCAGCAGCATGCTCCGCGGCAGCTTCCGGTGCTGGATCACAATGATCGTCAGGTCAACTTCCGATGCCAGCACCGACGCGTCAGACACCCCGAGAATCGGCGGCGAGTCAATCAGCACCAAGTCGAACCGGTTCTTCACATCCGCAATCAGCTCCGACATCCGCCGGCTGTTCAGAATCCCCGCCGCATCCGCAGGAAGAATCCCCGATGGCATGAAGTACAGATTCTCAATCGGCGTCTGCAGGATCACGTCCTCAAGCATCAGCGCCGTCGTCAGATAGTTCGTCAGACCCACCGAATTGTTGATGTCGAAGAACGTGTGCAGCTTCGGACGCCGAAGGTCACCGTCAATCATCAGCGTGTTATAACCACCCTGCGCACAAATATACGCAAGGTTCACCAACGTCGTCGACTTCCCTTCACCCGCACCACCCGAAACAATCGTGATCGCATTCGCATCCGCACTCCGGCGGTTGAACTCAATGTTCGTCCGCAGAATCCGGTACGCTTCCGCATCCGGACTCAACCCGCTCTGCTTGTGCAGAATTCCCACATCCTTCGGAATCACCGCCAGAACCGGCACCCCAAGGTACCGCTCCACGTCATCCAGCGACTTCACACTCGTATCAAGGTACTCAAGGAAAAACGCCAGCAGCAGCCCCAGCACCAGCCCCAGCCCTGCCCCAATCGAAAACAGCAGCATCATGTTCGGCTTCGAGGGACGCGGCTCCGGCGTCGCCACCTGCAGCACCTCAATCGGCTTGCGCGGCACTTCCTTGTCCACCGCCGTCTTCATCGAGTGCTCCTTCACCTGCTGCAGCAACTGGCGCTGCATCTCGAACTTCGTCTTCTCAGTCGCATACTCACTCTGCTTCGCCCGGTCCTCCACGGTACTCAGCTTCTTCGTGTCCGTCAGTTCCTGCCCCTTCGCTAGCGTCTGCTCCGCCTGGCTGATCTGCACCTTGAGGCTGTCCTTGAACCCGGATACCGCCGTCTCAAGCGTCTTCCGCGTCGTGTTGATCGATTCCCGCAGCCCGCGGATCTTCGGATGGTTCTTCCCAAACCCGCTGTTCAATAGCCGGGATTCCTCAATCACCGACTTCTGATACTCAGGATACAGCGCCTTGATCGTGTCGTTCTGAACGTCCAGCGACGCCGCATTCGCAATCAACTGATCCCCCTCCAGCTTCATCAGGCTCTCCAACTGCGATCTGAGCCGGATCACCTGCTGCTCAAGAACCCCCTGACTCCGGAGGCTGTCAGCATACTCCTCAGGCTTCGTCGTCACCACCGCCGTAAACCCCTGACCGCCCTGATAACTGTTATCCACAATCCCGTGCTTCCGCGCCACTTCGTTCATCACAATCCGCGCCGCTTCCAAGTCGTTCTCCGACGACTTGATCTTCGCATCCAGCGTCTGCGTCAGCCGCCGGATCCGCTCCGCCTCAATCTCCTGCCGCTGCGCGTCGTACGCCTCCCGCACCTCGTTCGCAATCGCCGCAGCCTCGTCCCGCCTCACACTCGACACAATCACCGTCATGATCTCCGTCCCACGCTCCGTCTCCGTCTCGATCATCCGCTCCAGCTTCGTCAGCGCCTCATCAAAAGTCAGCCCCCACGTCTGATCCAGATTCAGCTTCTTAATCACAAGACTCAGCGTCTCATGCGCCGTCACCGTCTTGAATTCCGTCTCCAGCCAGTTGCCAGAATACGCACTCCGGTTGCTGATCTCATTCGTCTGGAACGGATCAATCGCCGAACTCAGCAGCACCCGGAATCTCGTCGTGCTCTGGTACTTCTTGTCCAGCAGCGCAATGATCACCAGCGATGCCAGCGCGATCAGAAAAAACGTCAGGAGGATGACACCCCAGCGGTTCCGGATGACCTGCCAGTAATCAAGGGCGTGCATCTTGGATTCGTTAAGCTGCTCTCTCATGGTCGTAAGTATAGTGAAAGATGGCGGGACGGCAAGCAGTTCCCAGACTGATTCAGCCCGGAGAAACAAACCCCCACAGCATCATCGAGATACTGTGAGGGCCTGATTCTGACAGATGATGGACTAAGCGACTGTTAAATCAGAAGCGCGCACCGATCCCGGCCGTAAACATGTGCCGGTCAAAATCACGGAACTCATTGCCGCTGTTGCTGACCGTCAGCGAATAACCAGCATTGAGCGTCACATTCCGGTAAATATTGTAATTCGCACCAAGGCTGAACGCGAACACGTCCTCGTCAAAGTTCGATGCATCCACCGAGGACCCTTCATAAATGTCGTGGATATAGTGCAACCCAGTGTTCGCACTCAGGCGCGACGTGAACTGGTGGTTTGCCGTCAGACCAGTCCGGTAGCTGTAACGATCCCCGAATCCTCCAATGTCTGTGCTTTCCATCCCGATCCGCGTGTACCAGCGCACCGCCGTCCGACGGGAAACAGAATGAGCCAGCGACCCTTCAAAATACGGCATCGTGTCCGACCCGAAATTTTCACGGTCACGGAACTCAGCACCCACCCGGAAACTCCCAGTCGTACGCGGCGCAAACTTGTGATCCAGACCAACCAGCAGATAGTTCGACGTGAAGTCGCCTAACCCGTTGTCGTACGACGCTAGCTGGAGTCGATAGGTCAGCGCCAGTGTGTCCACTCGGCTCCACGCATACCGGAACTCATTCGCAAACGTGTGCGAAAGCATGTCTTCTCCCTTCAGATCGTCCGACTCGTACGAAATCCCAAAGAGCGTGTAGCTCGTCACCGTCGAAAGCCGACGCGTCCACATGTAGGTCGCAGCAAGGCTCTCATAGCCGTAAAAATAATTCTGATTCCGGCGGGCCACCGAAGCACCAATCCCGAAATTCGGCTCCACTTCGTAAGCAAGATACGCCGAATTGCTCAGCGTCAGCCGCGGGCTGTACTGATGACGCCAGTTGAAACTGCCCCGCACGTTGTGAATGTAGTCGTTCTGGTTCGGCGGCGCGTCCACGTAATACAACGGCGAGTACACCAGCCCGAAATTGTAGGCAGTGCGGCGGTCGCCAGTGTTGTAATCAACCCCGACATTCGCCCCGAAATAGGTGCTTCCATTCGTATCGAAAGACGAAGAATTCGGATTGCTGTCATACCCAGCAGACAGGCCCACAGTCACCGCAAGCGGCACACTCCGGTCGAAATCATCAAGCCGGCCAATGTTCAGGAGGCCTTGCGCGGACGCTTGGGAGGCGCATCCAATCACGGCCGCGGCGGTCAGGAGACTCAGTTGTTTCTTCATGCAGTGAAAAATGAAAGCTTTTTCGAAATACCTAGAGGCCACCTATGGTCGTGAATCGTTGCCATGGCAACATTTTTTCTCCCGCAAATTGTCCGCGCCTCGTAAACCGCAACGCACCGGACCCACAACCTCCCCAATCCATCCGCATTCGCCACGCCAAAAGGCCACCCCGGACAGCCACTCGGATGGAGCGGGCAGCGGGAATCGAACCCGCATGGCCAGCTTGGAAGGCTGGAACTTTACCATTAAGCTATGCCCGCATCAGGTACGTCCCAGCACTCCCGCATCGCCCCGCACCGCGCAACCGGAAACTTGCTGCACCCTCCCCGCAACCAACGCCCGCAATCACCCACCTCCCGGGTTTTCCCCTGGAAATGCCGGAGACGGAGTCGATGAAGTCCACCACCATGGCATTCTCTGAGCTCTTCGAGCAACGGCTGGCTCGCCCGTCCCCCCGCCAGCGGCACCTCGCCGCACTGCTGGAACCAAAATCTCCAGCCGCCCTCGAACAGATGGCACAGGACGCCGCAAAAATCACCCGCCAGCACTTCGGCCGCACCATGCGCCTGTTCGCACCACTCTACCTCTCCAACGAGTGCGTCAATAACTGCGCCTACTGCGGCTTCTCACGCGACAACCCCATCTTCCGCGTCACCCTCAGCATCCCCCAGGTCGTCCGCGAAGCCGAACACCTCCTCTCCCTCGGCTTCCGCCACATCCTCCTCGTCGCCGGCGAACACCCCAAATTCGTCAGCGACGGCTACCTCGAAGCCTGCCTCGCCGCCCTCCGCGAAAAAGTCCCCACCCTCGCCATCGAGGTCGGACCCATGGAAACCCCCGAATACGCCCGCATGGTCAACTCCGGCGCAGAAGGCCTCGTCGTCTACCAGGAAACCTACTGCCGCCAAGCCTACGCCGCCTACCACACCGCAGGCCCCAAAAAGGACTTCAACTGGCGCCTCGATTGCCCGGAACGCGGCTACGCCGGCGGGTTCCGCCGTCTCGGTCTCGGTGCCCTCTTCGGCCTCGCCGACTGGAACCGCGAAGCCCTCAGCCTCGGCGCTCACCTCGAACACCTCGAATCCCATTGCTGGAAAGCCGCCTGCACCGTCGCCTTCCCTCGCCTCCGCCCAGCCGCCGGCGGCTTCAAACCCCAGTACTGGCTCGATGACCGTACCTTCGTCCAGCTCGTCTGCGCCTTTCGCATCTGCTTCCCCCACACCGGCATCGTCCTCAGTACCCGCGAACCCGCCGCCCTCCGCGACGCCCTCCTCCCCCTCGGCATCACCACCATGAGCGCCGGAAGCCACACCGAACCCGGCGGCTATACCGGCCAGGGCCGCGACGACCTCCACCTCACCGTCAAAGGCCGCCGCGTCGAACTCCAACAAAAAACCAGCGACGACGCCGCCACCGGCCAGTTCGACATCGCTGACCATCGCTCCCCGGCAGAAATCGCCACTCTCCTGCGCAACCGCGGCTTCGATCCCGTCTGGAAAGACTGGGACCCCGCCATCCTCGCAAGCGCCTGACCGCTCCCGCCCTCAGTGCCCGGAATCCACCACCGGCAGCGCCTCACAATGCCCCTTCAACCCTCCAAGTCCTTCCGCCACCAACTGCCGGACCGACGAACGCACCAGCAACCCGAAATACCGCCGCGACAGGTTCCGACACGCTCCTGACGTCAATCGGCATCGCACCTCCGTCCCCCCATTCGCCGTCCCCGTCAGCGTCACACTGCACCCGGCATCCCCAGTCTCCCCGAAATCACACGCCACCATCAGCGCCTGCGGAGGAACCGCTCCCGTAACCTTGATCCGCCCAGTCCCCTGCGACCGGCTGCTCCACGTCATCATCTGCCCAGCCGGCGGAATCGCCCCAGCCGGCGTCGTGTACTTCGTCTCCACCAGCGTATCCCCCCGGAACCACGGCCCCCACGCTTCCCACTTGGGCAACTCCGCAATCTGCCCCCACACCACCCCAGGTGGCACCGCAATCACCACCTGCTCCTCAACCTCAATCGTATCCGGCAGAAAAAAAGCCCCAAACACCGTCACCACCGCAGCAGCACACGCAAACAGAAACAACCGTCGGACAAGCATCGGGGCAGGTCGCATCCCTCCCCCGTAAATCAGCTCCTCGATTCGCGCCACTCCTTCCTGCCACCCCCCACCGAAACGGTTCGGGGAGGCAGAGCTCTCGCCCCACCTCCCCAGGTCCCTGTATTACCCTGTTCTTCGCAGTTGTCCTGAGGGCACCTCCGCCCGCAGCCGGAGTCTCAAGACAGGTTGTCCTGCATGCCAAATCATGAAGAACGATTCATTATGCCGCAACAGCTTTCTCCACCCCCCCATTTGGGATGGCTCACTGCGTCACGCTCAACAGCCGCAGCGCCTCGTCCACCGTCAACCGCCCATGCGGAATCTCGTACCCAAGGGTGTCGCCCGACGCCTTCCAGCCATTCCCATCGCAATCCACATAAACCGGATTGTGCCACGCCATCGGCTTCAGCACCGACTGCGCACTCGACCCAAACGCCGCCCGCAGATCCCCCTGCATCCCCGCCGCCATCACAATCAGATGCGCGTCCGCCTCAAGCGTCACCGGTATCTCCCGCTCAAACCGCACCGTGCCCGACCCAAACCAGTCAGGATGACTCGCTCTCGTGAAATCCAACTCCCTCGGCTGCCGCCCATTCACAAAAATCTGCACGCGGTCAACGTCCAGCCATCCCGCACACTGCACCCGCACCTTGATCACCACTTTGCCCCCCGGCGCATGAATCTCCGACCCCGGCGGCGCACCATTGCACGAAACCTCCATGAACGGCCCCGTGCTCAGCACCGAATGCCCGGCCTTCGCCGCCCGGGAAAGCGCCCGCCAGTCCGCCTTCTCCGGATCATCACTGGCCGATGGCAGCCACGTGCGCCAGCCACCAACCCCGTTGCCATGCACCGAATGCGCATCCGCCACCGCCACCGCCCGCATCCGATGGCCCTGATTCAGCAACTGCAGCCAGATGAACCCGCGATTGTACAGCACCTTCCGCGGCTTCCCCGGCGCGCCCTCCACCCGGAACGGTGCCGTCGCCAGCAATCCCTGATCAATGAAATTCTCAACCTCCCACGCATCCACCATCGGCACGATCCCGTCATAACCTCCCTCGACCACCCCGTCGGCATCGCGATCCGCAAAGACCTTCTGCAAGTTAGGATGATTCACCTGAATCCACCGGTCGGCACCCCCTCCCGGCCAGTCGCGCAGCGTGATCGCCGTAATCCGCGGATCCGCATTCCACGGCGGCGCACCGTTGTTCTGTATGCCAGGCACCGGCGTCAGCGGGAAACAGTTCACATGCTCCGTCGGACCGGTCAGCTCCACGCCCGGCACCGTGCTCAGCCACTGCCCTAGCTTCAGCGCCGCAATCCGCGGCCCCCAGTCGAACAGCCGGTTGTGCTCCGTCGTCGGCGCAAACTCAATATGCTCCGCCGCCAGATTGATCAGCCGGTCGTCCGTCCCGCACGTGTTGTCGCCGCTCGGCGTCGAATGATTGTGAAAATCCGTGCTCAGCCACCCCTTCGTATCCACTTCCCTCACAAGCTCGCCTCTCACCTCCGCACGCCCACCCTCCGCCACCACCACTTCCCTCACAAGATGCGAATACTCCGGCCCCCGCGTCACCGTCACCCGGTAACTGCCAGGATTCAGCGGCACCGTGAATGTTCCGGTCTCGCTGTGCCATTGATCGACACACCCATGCGCCCGATTCGCCGGACCAAGATCCACCGCCGCCGTCCCGCTCATCGCCGCAAACTGCACCTTGCACGGCAACGAACGCCCGCTCCCACCCTCGGTAATCGCAAACTGCACCAGACTCTGCGGCGGCAATATCACCTCACGCACCGTCTCCGCTCCTGACACCACATCCACACTCACCCGCACCGGCGCTCGTCCCGCCTCACGCACCGAAATCCGGCACGCTCCCGCAGACACCGCCACCCGCAATGCCCCATTCGCATCCGGATAGGCCGGCACTTCGCGACCACCACTCCCAATCATCACCACCGCACCTGATCCCGCAGGCCCACTCCCGTCCCGCAGCGTCAGACTCAGACTCCCCGCTCCGCCACCAGCCTTGAGCAGCACCCCCACCGCCGCCGCCGGCGAACTCCCCACCGCCACGTGCCTCACATAGCGCTTCTCCTCCCCAGGCTTCAATTCGAGATTCCCCCGCACCGCCTCCACCGCATACCCCGACTTGTCCGCAGGATCCACCGCATCCGCCCAGACCACTCCCGGTCCATCCCCCGCCTTCCCTAACGGCACCAGCTTGTCGTCAACCTGCATCCGGACCATCGCCCCGCTTTCATTGCGGATCGTCGTCTCCACTTCCACCGCCTCCATCCCGTCCCGCAGCCGCCACAAATGCCTCCGGTAAATCCCCTTATTACCCGCCGCCGTCGTCACACACTCAATCTCCGCCTCGCCATCCCGTCCATCACGCACCACTCGCACCCACGACACTTTCCCCCGCTGCCCCGCCGGACTGAACACCGTCATCTGATCATTCCCGCTCCCCCGCAGACACAAATCATACAGACAACCCGGCGTCACCCCGTCCGCCCCGTAAAAGGTGCTCATGTTCGCCCGCCGTTCCGCTAGGTTCCCCGCAATCACCGCTTCAATCCGGTCGTTGCGCAGCACAAAATCCCCCGCAATCCCATCCGCCTCCTTGCCCCGCGGCAGCTCGCCTAGCCGTTCCGGCCCGACCTCAAACGCCTCCGGCACCGCCTCAACACGAACCATGGACCCCAGCATCAGAACAACAGCAGCAAATCGTCGCATCGTTGACCATCCCACGACCCACCCCGCCCGCCAATCCCCGCCACACCCGGATCCACGGACCCCACTCAACCCGGCCGCTCCCCTCCCTTCGCACGCCGCCGGCACCCATCGCTGCAATACCGCACCGCCTCCCAGTCCCGCGCCCATTTCCTCCGCCACATGAACGGCCTCCCGCACACCACACAAACCTTGCTCGGCAAATCACTCTTCTTCACCCCGTTCATATCTCGTTAGTGCTTGCTGTTGCCCCGCCTCCCAACCATCCAGACGCCCGCTTCCAGAAGGGAAAAAATCCCGCCGTCGCAAACCCGTGAATCGCCGCCTTCCACGGCCGCTGCAAAAACCGCAGCCGCACTCCCGCCGCCGCCAACTCCCGCCCGATCGCCGGCAGCGCATCCGCCACCGGCCCAGTCGCCGGTCGCATCGCCGCCACCACATCCAGTCGCTCCCGAACCGCCCACTCCCGCAGCGCCCCAGCCACCTCCTCCGCTTCCAGCCGCTCCACCCCGCACCCGAAATGCTCCGCCGCCCGCCCCAATCCGTCATCAAGCACCACCCTAACCGCAGCAACCCGCATCGGACTCAACCCGTACATCTTCCCACACCGCACAGGAAAACACGCCGCCACCGCCACCGGCCTCGCACCCGCCAACGGACTGCGTTCCAGACAGCAATCGTCAGGGTGCATCCAGATCCCCATCCTCCCCGCATCCCCATCCCACTCCGTCGGATCGTCAGGCAACGCCACCCGCTCCACATCCTCCCCCACATCCTCCCCAACACCCGCCACACTCTCCCCTTCCAGCCGCTCCAACCCGGCATCATCAGCAATCAGTTCCGGCGCACACCACTGCTCAAGATTCCGCCGCCGCGCAAGGTAGTGCTTTCCCGGCGTCTGCAAGCCCGCCACCCACCGCCACGACAGGGTGTTGCTCGCAGGATCCGCATCACGCAGATGCCGGAAAAAGAACGCCGCTCCCAGCTCCCACGGCAGCTGCTCCGTGTGAACCCAGAACGCCGCCCACCACATCCGCGCATGGTTGTGCAGATAACCACTCTCCCGCAACTCCCGCGCAAACCCATCCATCACCGCCACCCCACTCCGCCCCACCGCCACCGCCTCCGCTCGCGCCAGCATCCCCGCATCCCCCACCATCTCCAGTCGCCGCACCCGCCGCCGCCACGCAGTCCAAACCCCCGGCCGCTGCCTCAGCCACGATTGCCAGTAGTCCCGCCAGCACAGCTCCTGAACCCACTTCTCCACCCGCCCAAACCCGTGCGCCCGCACCGCCTCCCCCACCAGTTCCTCCGGCGTCAGCACCCCGAAACGAATCGCCCCCGACAACCGCGACACCGCCCCATGCTCCCGCCCCACCCCATTCCGCGCCGCCGCATACGCCGGCACCTGCGGCAGAAACTCCCGCCACCGCGCCATCGCCTCACTTCGCCTCAACGGATACAACTCAGACACGCTCCCAGAACGTCTCCCGACCACCTCCAGGCGCAGCAGAACTGTTTGGCATTCCTCCCCACCCGGCTCTACTCTCACCCCCATGAGGATTCCGGCTGCCACTAACACCATCCGTCTCCTTGCCGCAAGACTCGCCCTCTTCCTCGCCGCCACCCTCCTCCCCGCCTGCCGCGCCCCCCGACCCTCGGACGGCTTCTGCGGCATCCAACTCCGCAGGGGAACCCTCACCGCCCTCCAGCACCCAGACGGCTCGCTCCTCCTCTCACTCCAGCGCTCCGGCCGCAATGTCTTCGCCTCCGCTCGCCTCCCCGACTCCCCTCGCGAACAATTCGCCGTCCTCGAAACCGGCAGCACACCCCGCAACGCATGGCACCACGCCAAGAAAACCAAGGCCACCCCCATCCGAATCTTCGGCACCGACGCATGGCTCCGCATCAAACAGCAGCTCGCCGAACGCATCGCCCCTGACCGCCCGCGCACCGGCATCATGGTCACCGCCGGCGGCCGCGAATTGCTCGCCGCACGCGACCACACCGGCAAAGCCAGCTTCTACCCGATCGGCTCCTTCCCTAACGGCGTCCACGTCAAAGGCCACCGCTCCGCCGACGAAGCCCTCGCCGATGCCCTCGCCGCCATGCGCACCACCGGCGACGCCCCTCCGCAGGGCACGCCTTTCGTCATCGTCACCGGAAGCGCCAGCCCCTGCCTCATCTGGGTCCAACCCTCTCACCAACGCGCCGTCTTCCTCGGCGACGCCTGCACCCCAGACGCTCTCTCCAACTTCACCCAATCATCCCAGCTCGCCCTCGGCGGCACCGTCTCCTTCGGCCTCCGCGGCGCCGTCTCCATCATCAAAAACCCCCTCACATGGACCGCCCGCGCCGCCGGCAACGCTGTCAGCTTCGCTCACGTCCTCGTCTCCCCTATCACCTCTCCACGGCCCTCCGGCCCGCCACCCGCCCTCGCTCCCCCCACCCCCTTCGACCCACTCGCATGGGAATCCGCCCTCGATGCCATCGGCACTCCCGCACCGCTCCCCGCCAAACTCGATTTCCTCATCGACGGCCACGAGTTCTTCCCAGCCTTCCTCGCCGGCGTCCAGTCCGCCCGCTCCTCCGTCGACGTCCAGGTCTACATCTTCGACAACGACCCCTACGCCATGGAAATCGGCAGTCTCCTCCGCCAGCGCTCCGCAGATGTCAGGGTCCGCATCCTCACCGATGAACTCGCCTCATGGCAGGCCGGCGCTTCCAACCCCAGCGTCGCCGAAGCCGGCTCCGACAACGGCCCACCCCACATGGCCGCATGGCTCTCCCGAGGTTCTAAAATCACCGCACGCCCCATGGCCATGACCGGCCTCTGCGCCAATCACACCAAACTCTTCATCATCGACAGCCGCAAAGCATGGACCGGCGGCATGAACATCGGCCGCGAATACCGCAGCGAATGGCACGACATGATGATCAGCATCGAAGGCCCGCTCGTACGCTGCATGGAAGATTCCTTCAATCTCACATGGGCCCACTCCAGCTGGGTCGGCGATGCCGCCGCTCTCTGGCAGAAAATCCGCCGCAAGGCCCTCCACGACATCCCCGTCCCCTCAGGCGCAGTCCCCGTCCGCCCTCTCCCCGGCGGCCCCCTCCACTCTCCCCTCTTCCGCGCCCAGATGCATGCCCTCCACCACGCCCGCCACAGGGTCTGGATCGAAAACGCCTACCTTTCCGACCCCCGCATCCTCACCGCTCTCGTCGCCGCTCGCTACCGCGGCGCAGATGTCCGCGTCATCCTCCCCGAACACAACGACATGTCCGTCATGGCCGCCAGCAACCGCGCCCTCATCCCCCAACTCCTCAACTGCGGCGTCCGCGTCTTCCTCCTCCCAGGCATGTCCCACGTCAAAGCCGCCCTCTACGACGGCTGGGCCTGCACAGGCTCCGCTAACTTCGACCGCCTCAGCGCAGGCGTGAACGACGAATGGAACATCGGCTTCTCCGACCCAGCCGCCGTCCGCTCCCTCGAATCAAAACTCTTCCTCCCTGACATGAAGGCCGCTCGCGAACTCCTCTCACCGCTCCCCGCCAATCCCGCCGCCCGCATGAGCGACAGTCTCCTCCAGCTCCTCGCAGGTCAGCTCTGAGCCTCCCTCGCCTCACATCCACCGCCTCCCGCTTCGTTTTGCGCGTGCAGACCCCCCCAGCGGATGTATGGCAATCCCATGGACTTCGACTGGTCGGCTCTGGACACTCTCAGAAAAACATACCTCAATGGCACAGCCGGCTCCGCCGACTACTGGAACAGCGAGACCCTCCTCTCCGCCTACGACGCCACCTTCGCCCGCCGCATCGCATGGAAATGGCAGTGGGTCTTCTCCGAACTCCATCGCCGCGGCTGGCAACCTCCCACCTCCTTCGAAATCCTCGACTTCGGCTGCGGCACCGGCGTCGCCGTCCGCGAAGCCCTCAACCACTGGGGCCCCACGATCGCTTCAGGCATCACCCTCAAAGACCGCTCCGTCCGCGCCCTCCGCTTCGCAGAAGCCGCCCTCGCTCGCGAACACCCCGGCGTCCCCATCCGCCGCTCCAGCGATTCCCCCCCAGGCATGGTCCTCGTCAGTCACGTCCTCACCGAACTCGACGCCATCGGCCAATCCCATCTCCTCAACATCCTCCGCACCGCCCAGTCCGCCATCATCGTCGAACCAGGCACCAGCGACGCCAGCCACCGTCTCATCGCCCTCCGCGACCAACTCCGCGCCGACTTCAACGTCATCGCCCCCTGCACCCACCGCGCGTCCTGCGGCATGCTCACCAAAGCCAATGAACGCCACTGGTGCCACTTCCACGCCTCCCCTCCCCCGGAAATCTTCCAGGACGGCGACTGGATGATGTTCGGCAAAGTCATGGGCATCGACCTCCGCGCCCTCCCCCTCAGCTTCCTCGTCCTCGACCGCCGCCCCGCCCCACCAGTCCCCATAGACGTCGTCCGCGTCACTGGCAACCCACGCTTCTACAAAGGCTACGCCCTCCTCCCCGGCTGCACCGAATCCGGTGTCCACGAACGCCGCTTCTCACGCCGCACCGACACCCGCCTCTTCCGCGACCTCGAAAAAGGCCGCGTCCCTAGCCTCCAGCACTGGTCGCTCGACGGCTCCGAAATCACCGCCATCACTCCCGTCACTAACCCCGACCTCACCTCAGCATGATCTCCGGCTGATCAAGGCTGAAACTCAATTGCAGCGGCACCTGCTGCCACGCCGCCGACGCCAGATCCGTCATCGGAATCACCCACACAATCGCCTTCGTCCCCGTCAGCGTGCCCCGCCCGCTCGTCCGCTCCCTCATGATCCGCAGCCGCGGCGCATTCCGCCCGTCCCCAGGCACCGACAGCACATCCGGAATCGCCTGCAACTCGGCCGCCACCTGATCCGCTAGGCTCGAAAAACTCCCGCTGCTCCCCGCCGGATTGCCACTCTCCCGCCACGCCAGGATACTACTGTCACCCATCAGCAGCAACCCTCCCCCGCTCGTCGAAAACGAGACCGACCGCACTTTGTCTCCACTGATCCGCCCAATGTTCCGCAACGTCAGGGTCTCCGCCTTCACCGCCGGATTCGCCCCTGCCGCCAGACTCCCCGTATAACTGATACTCCCGGGCTCCGCACTGATCCCCTGCACCGATCCCGCCACCTTCGCCGCCCGACTCCGCTTCACCGCCGCCGCCACCGCCTCCGCCGCCAGTTGCACTCCCCGCGGCGACCACGTGTTCCCCGTCTGCGTGTACGGCGCACCCTCCTTGTCACCCCGATGCGCCAGAAACACCGGCAGCAGATCCACCGTCGTCATCCCGCGCGTCTCCAGCGCCTTCAGCGCCGCCGCCCACGAACTGTCCAGCCGCGGCACCACCTTCCGCTTCACCGGAATCTTCGCCTTCCGCACCACTTTGTCAGGATACACCAGCGCCTTCGGCGGCACCGGTACCACAATCACATCACATCCCAACCCACGCAGCTGCGCCGCATAGTCCGCCATCACCCCAATCGCCGTGCCCGTCCCGCCAGCCTTCGCCAGCACCCCAAGCTCGCTTCCCGAAAACAACCACCCATCACGCCCCGTCACCGTACTCCCAGGCGCTGCCAGCGCCCCGCATTCCGCCAGAAACGCCACTTCCGCCGCACTCCGCCGCGCCGCATCCTTGTCCGTCTCCACACCACCACCACTCCCACCCCGCCCGCCAAACAACCTCGCAAAAAAACCCGGCTTCTTCTCCGCCACCACTGGCCCAGCCGCAGCCGCCGCAGTCTCCAACACTGGCTTCGCCGGCTCCGCAGCCACTGGCTTTGCAGCCGCCGCCGCCACCTTCTCCTTCTTCTTCCCGAACAACCGGAACCCCGACGCCTTCAGCTTCCCAGCCTCAGGCACCGCCGCCGCCGCCGCAGGCTTCGCAGCCACCGCTGGCTTCGCCGTCTCCGCTGCCACAGGTTTGGCCGCAGCCGCTGGCTTCACCGCCGCCGCCGTCTCCGCAGCCTTCTCCTTCTTCTTCCCGAACAACCGGAACCCCGTCGGCTTCGGCTTCACCGGCTCAGCACTCGCCGCCGCCGCAGCCGCACCTTCAGGCGCAGCCGCCGTCTCCGCAGCAGTCAATGCCGGAACCAGCCACGCCACCACAGCCAGCCCCAGCGTTAGAAATGATAGGAGGGATCGTTTCATCTCAGTTCAGTATGGTCTCTAGCTTTTCCCAACCCTCTCTCACTTCGCCGCTTTCTCCTTCTCCTGAAGCTTCTCCAGCTTCTTCTCCAGTTCCTCCGTCTTCCGCTGCAGCGCTTCCACCTTCTTCCACGCCTCCGTCGCCTGCGCCGGGCCCGTCTGCTTCGATTGCAGCGCCGCCAGCGCATTCTCCGCCGCCGTCGCCGCCGGCTGATCGTTCTTCAACGCCGCCGTCGCCCGCAGCACCGCCGCAGACCGCAGATCACCTAGCGTCCCCAGCGCCCGCGCCGCCCCAGCCGCCACCCCGCGACGCGGACTCCGCAGAAACTCCGCCAGAAACACCTGCACGGTCTCGTCCTTCGTCTCACGACTCAAACTCGCCACCGCATCCAGCGCCGCCGCCACATCCTGACTCTCCAACGTCCCCGCCTGCTTCCGCAGCAGCTCCACAATCGCCGGCACCGCATCGGTCCGGCTCTGCGCCTTCAGCGTCGCAATCGCCGCCGCCGCCACCATGTTGTGATAGGACGCCCGGTTCAGATACGGCAGCACGTCGCGCGCCGGCCACGCCGCAAAACTCCTCACAATCGCCGCCAGAATCACCGGATTCGCCTCCTTCTCCGCCAGCGCCACCAGCGCCGCCACCGCCTCAGGATGCCAGTAATCCGCCAGCGCATCCACCACCGCACGCCGCACCCGCTCGTCACTCACCCCAGTCGCCGCCGTCAGCACCAGCCGCGCCCCGTCCGTCCCCATCCTCCCAAGCCCCTTCGCCGCCTCCGCACGCAACGCATGATGCCCATCCCCCTTCAGCACTCCCTCCAGCAGCTTCAGCGCCTCTTCGTCACGGCGCTTTCCTAGCACATCAATCGCCGTCAGCCGCCCCATGAAGTCACTCGCCAGCTGCTTCTTCAGCATGTCTCCAGACACATTGAACTCCACCTTCGCCAGCACCGTCAGCTCAGGATCAATCCGCACCAGCTCAGGCTGCGCCGCCAGCGGAAACGAAAAGTCCTCCTCAGCCTTGCTCACCATCACCGTGAAATCCTTCACCTCCACCTTCCCATCCGCACCCGGCACATGAAACCGCAACGGCAGCGGAAACCGGAACAACGGCACCTTCTCATCCACCTTCTGCGTCTGCCGCACTGTCACCTTCGCTAGCTTCGCCCCGCCATCCCAGTTGAAATCAGCCTTCACATCAGGCGTGCCCCCGTGGTGCACCCATTGATCAAAAAACTGATCAAACGACCGCCCGCTCGTCTCCTCGAAAATCTCCTGCAGGTCATCACTCGTCACAATCCCGTTCCGGTGCTTCTCAATGTACCGCCGGATCGCCGTCCGGTAAAGCTCAGGCCCCAGCTGCGACCGGATCATGTGCAGCACCCACGCCCCCTTCGGATACGCCCGGCTGTCAAACTGCTCCATCGGCTGCAAGTAGTCCCGCCACACAATCGGCCGCGTGTCCCCGGACCCCAGCACCTTCTGCGCCTCCCGCCACATGCTCAGCAGAAACCCTTCCCGCCCGTTCTTCACCTCCTCGTACAGCACCGTGTAGTAACTCGCAAACCCCTCGTTCAGCCACAGATGCGACCAGTCACGGCACGTCAGCAGATCCCCAAACCACTGGTGCGCCGTCTCATGCGCATCCAATCGGTGCAGGGTGTCCAGCTCGCCAACCGCCGCCGGAAACAACGCATTCGCCGCATTGAAGGTGCAGCTCGTGTTCTCCATCCCCCCAGCCAGAAAATCATGGCAGTACACCTGCGAGTACTTGTCCCACGGAAACGCATTCCCCGTCTCCTTCTCGTAAAAACCAATGATCGACGCCGTGTCCCGGAATGCCAGCGCCGCCTGATCCTTCTCCGACGGCGGCACATACAGCGCCAGCGGCAGCTTCCCCGCACTGCTCTCCAGCTTGTGGAAATACCCAGCCGCCAGCGCTATCAGATAGTTCACATGCGGCTTGTCCTGCTTCCAGTGCCACACCACCATCCCACCCGCATCCTTCTCCTTCGACAGCAGCACGCCATTCGAAATCGTCTCCATCCCATCAGGCACCCGACACGTCACCTCAGTCGTGAACCGCTCGTTAGGATAGTCATAACACGGAAACCAGTACCGGTGATTCTCCGCCTCGCCCTGCGTCCACACCTGCGTGTCTCCCGCAGGATACCCCATCTCCGGCGTCCGGAAATATATCCCGTTCTGCGGCTCCCCATGATACCGCACACTCACCGCCACCTGCGCCCCAGGCGCCACCGGCTCCGCAAAATCCAGCACCAGCTTGTCCTTCGTCGTCCGCCACGCCAGCACCTTCGCCCCAGACGCCGCCACCGCATCCACCGTCAGATCAATGCAGTCCAGCTCCAGCTGCGTCAGCGCCTGCGCAATCGGCTGAAACGATATCACCACCTCCCCCTTGATCGTCCGCTTCCCGAAATCCGGCGTCACATCCAGCGCCAGATGCCCAATGTCCACCAGCCGATCCCGCGCATACTTCCGCCCAGGCTTCCCCTCCCCACCAAAATCCGGCCACAACCCCTGCTTCCCGCAATGCCCGATGCAGTCATGCTCCTCCTTGGCTGCCACAGGAATAATCGTCAGAAGAAAGGCAAGAAAACAGTGTGATTTCATGAGTATTGCCCACTCCCTTAGCGCAGATGCGCCTCATGTGCAAAAAAAGAGCGACCGGCCAATGCCGGTCGCTCAAACGAGCCGCTGAGGCTCGCCTGCCTGTCCTCACTTGGCAGGCTGAACGTATCCACCAGTCGGAACGCTCGTCGCAGTGGACGGAGCAGTCTTGCTGGCGCACGCGCCGAGAGCGGCGGCAATGAGTCCGAGGACAATCATTTTGGCGAATTTCATGATGTTTGTGTTGGCTTGAGATGATGCGGAAAGCTCAACCCGCAGCAAAACAGTCACTGCAGAGCCTCCCGCCGCCCAGACTGACACCCGACGCCCTCCGCGCAAGGGAAAACCTCCGGCATCTCGGAATATCAGGACCTCTTCAGCATCTCCTCGCCGGCCCCGCTACCCCTCCCCTCCCAAAACAAAACCGCCACCCGTGCTCCCAGCACAAGCGGCGGTTCCACCTTCTTAAATTCCTTCCGGCCAACCTCAGGCGCGCCCAAGATAAGACCCATCCTCAGTCTTCACACTGATCCGCTCCCCCGGATTGATGAACAACGGCACCTGCACCGTCAGCCCAGTCTCCATGATCGCCGCCTTGTACACGTTGTTCGCACTGTCCCCCTTCACCCCCTCCGGAGCCTCCGCCACCAGCATCGACATCGCCGCCGGCAACTCAATCGCCGCCACCGCATCATCCGTGAACACAACCACGTACTTCTGCCCCTCAATCAGATAATCCTTCACCGGAGCCACGATCTTCTCCCCAATCAGCACGTCCTCATACGTCTCCGGATGCAGAAAGTGAAACCCGTCCCCGTCCTTGTAGCTGTACTCGTAATCCTCTTTGTTCAGCACCACCGATTCCATCGATTCATTCGACGTCATCCGCAGGTTGTGCACTTTGTCAGACGCAAGGCTTCGAATCGTCATCTGCACATACGACGCCATCCGTGGAGGGGTCTTCAGTTCAGTGCCGGAAACAATGCACACGTCGCCGTTGTGACGCACCGCTTGTCCGCGTCGGATATTGATGACAGGAGTCGAAGCCATAAGTCTGCCAGTCTTAAGGACAGTTTTCAGAAATGCAACCCCGGCAAATCACCAGCTCGCGGTTCCACTCGCCCCACCCCCAGCCCTCTCCTCCTCCTCCCATGCCCCTGACACTCGACGATGTGCGCGCCCCGCACTCCCGCCTCCTCGAAGTCATCTCCGGCAGCCGCGCCTACGGCACCGACACCCCAACCTCTGACCACGACTTCAAAGGCGTCTTCATCCAGCCCGCCGATTCCTTCCTCGGCCTCTCCCCCACCGATCAAGTCTCCGACGCCCGCAACGACTCGGTCTTCTTCGAACTCGGCCGCTTCGCAGACCTCCTCGCAAAAAATAATCCCAACCTCCTCGAGATGCTCTTCACCCCGCCCGATTGCACCATCTTCCGCCACCCGCTCATGGACAGCTTCACTCCAGCCATGGTCCTCTCAAAACGCTGCTGCGACGCCTTCGCTGGCTACGCCATCGCCCAAATCCGCAAGGCCCGCGGCCTCAATAAAAAAATCGTCAACCCCCAACCCCCTCAGCGCCGCCCCATCACCGACTTCTGCCACGTCCTCGAAAACGCCGGCTCCGTCCCGCTCCTCCCATGGCTCGCCAACCGCGGACTCCAGCAGCACCACTGCGGCCTCACCGCCATCCCCCACGCCCCCCACACCTTTGCCCTCTTCCACAGCCCCGACGCCCAGCTCCCCGGCATCGCCGAACCCGACAGCTCCTCCCTACGCCTCGCCTCCATCCCCCTAGGCACCGCTCCCATCGCATGGCTCGTCTTCGGAAACGACGCATGGCAACGCCACTGCCGCGAATGGCGCGAGTACCACGAATGGACTTCCCTCCGCAACGAATCCCGCTTCACCAGCACCATCGACCACGGCATGGGCTACGACGCCAAAAACCTCATGCACACGTTCCGCCTCCTCGACGCCGCCGAGGAAATCGCCCGCCACGGCCGTCTCTCCGTCCGCTCCCCCAATCGCTCATGGCTCCTCGACGTCCGCGCCGGAAAATTCCCCTACAACGACCTCGTCGCCCTCGCCGAATCCCGCATCGCCACCATCGAACACCTCTTCGCCCACAGCTCCCTCCCAGACCACCCGGACCTCGACGCCATCAACCGCACCGTCATCTCCATCCGCCGCCAGTGGTACCGAATCCCCGCGACCCAGCCTTGCGGGAACGCGTTTGCGGATTAATCTCGCGGCCTCTCCCCGTGAATATTCCGCCGCCATCGCCGTCCAACGGTTCCGTGGACGCTCTCATCGCAGGGCCTCTGCCAGACTCCCACGGCGGCTTCCCCCCGGCGGCTCCCCAGCCGCTCGACGATACCCCGGACGGTACTCTGGTCCAACAGGCCCGCCACGGTTCATCAGTCGCTTTCGAGCAGCTCGTGATCCGCTACCGCGCCCGCATCTACTCCATGATCCACCACATGACTGGCAACGAAGCCGATACATGGGACCTCTCCCAGGAGGTCTTCATCAAGGCATGGCGCGCCCTCCCAGGCTTCGAAGAACGCTCCCAGTTCTCCACATGGCTCCACCGCATCGCCCACAACGCCACCTGCGACTGGCTCCGCCGCAAACGGGTCCGCGGCGGCCACGCCTCCTCCGAATTCAATGACGCCTCCGCCGCCACCCCGGAAGCCGGCGCCGTCACCGTCCCCCACGGGGTCCAGAACCCGGACCAGGCCCTCGAAAACAAGGAACTCGGCCTCCGCATCCGCGACGCCCTCGCCGAACTCTCCCCGGAACACCGCGCCGTCATCCTCATGAAGGAAATCGACGGCCTGTCCTATCAGGAAATCGCCGACGCCGCCGGCTGCTCCCTCGGCACCGTCATGAGCCGTCTCTTCTACGCCCGTAAACGCCTGCAGGCCCTCCTCGCAGACCTGCACCACGCCCACACCTCCCAACGACAGGACACGCCATGAACGACGAACCCAACCTGCCGCCCAACGACGAACTGCTCCTCCGCTGGATCGATCGCTCGCTGCCCGAAGTCCAGCTCAAGGCCCTCGACCTCTCCGCCCCGCCCGCATGGCACGAGCAACGCGCCGCCTCCCAACTCACCGGCAATCTCCTCCGCTCCTCGCTCCCACGCACCGTCGAACTTCCCTCTCCGGACCTCCTCACCAGCCGCATCATGGAGGCCGTCCAACGCGACGCCCCAGCCACCGCCCCCGCATCGAACATCACCCCGTTCCCCAGCCGCTTCCGCCAGTGGTTCGCCCCACTCGCCTCCGCCGCCCTCGTCGCCGCCGGCTTCCTCCTCTGGAACGCCAAACCACACCCGCGCTCCAGCCCAGTCGCAGAAACCTACACGCCGGACTCCCGCGTCATCGCCCGCGCCTACTTCTCCGACGACGCCGACGCCACCGTCATCGACCTCGAAAACCTCGAAGCCGTCCCCGACTCCCGCGAAATCCGCGCCTTCAACATCGCCAGCGCCGACCCCGCCGCCCCAGGCGAACCCCAGATCTTCTACGCCGCCAACGGCTCCAGAAAACCCGTCGTCGTCCTCAGCCACGACGCCGCCAGTGCCCCCCACCTCCGCGCCATCCCGTGACCTCCCCATCCCCATCACGCCGGCATTTCCTCACGCTGCCCCTCGCAGCCCTCTTCTCCATTTCCCACGCCTTCCCCCCAACCCCCACTCCCCCAGCCACCCCGGCCCCAGCCGCCGCAGAAGCCCTCGTCGACGGGCTCCTCTTCTTCGCCTCAAAAGACGCCACCACCCCGCTCCCCAAAGAAGACAAGGTCACCCTCGACCCCGCCGTCGCCCAGTCGCTCTCCCTCCGGCTCGCCAAGGTCTTCAAATTCCCACACTTTCACCTCATCGGCCGCCACACCCAGAAGGTCTTCAAGGAATACGAATCATGGGTCGTTCCCTCCAAAGACCTCTGCCTCAAAATCGACTTCCAGGGCCCAGCAGAAGGCGGCGGCCTCCATGTCCACCTCCAGCTCTGGCAGGATAAAAAAGTCCTCGTCAAAAGCGATACCGTCATCAGTCCCGGCCAGCCCGTCTTCCTCGGCGGCCCCAAATGGCGCGGCGGTCGTCTCGTCTTCGTCGTCATGCAGCAGGCACCCGCCAAGTAAGGCGACACCCGTTGCTTTTTCCCTGAGTCAGCGCATGGACGGTCCCATGCATTCCCGGCCCCTCGTCCTGCTCACCGGTAGCGCGGGCCGTGTCGGCAAGGCGCTCCGCGCCACCATGGCCCCGTCATGGAACCTCCTGCCCTACTCCAGAATCCCGGACAAGGCCTGTCTCCCGCTCTCCAACCTCTCCTCCCCCAATTCCCCCATCCTCGGCGACGCCCTCATCCACGCCGCATGGAGTTCCGTCCCCGCCACCGCAGAATCCGCAGGCCCAGACGCCGCCCGCCCAGACCTCGACCTCCTCGCCTCACTCCTCGCCAACTGCGCCGCCAGCCCCAACCCGCCCCTCTTCATCTTCCTCTCCACAGGCGCCGTCTACGGCAACGCCGGCCCCCACCCTAGCACAGAATCAGACCCGCCCGCCCCCATCGGCCGCTACGCCAGCGCCAAACTCGAAGCCGAATCCCTCATCCGCGCCAGCGGCCTCCCCCACGCCATCCTCCGCATCAGCAATCTCTACGGCATCCCCTCACACCCGAACGACGCCCAGGGTGCCGTCGGCAAACTCATCCACGCCGCACGCTCCGGCCAATCCTTCACCCGCTGGGGCGGCGATTCCACCAAAGACTACCTCCACGGCTCCGACTGCTTCCGCGCCCTCGACCTCATCGTCCGCTCCCGCCTCCAAGGCCTCTGGAACATCGCCTCCGGCCGCCCCACCCGTCTCTCCAATCTCGTCTCCCTCGTCGAAGCCACCACCCATCGCCCCATCACCATCACCAACGGCCCACCCGTCCCATGGGACGTCTCCGATAACCGCATCAATCCCTCCAGATTCATCGCCGCCACCGGCTGGAATCCTCTCGTCTCCCTCGAAACAGGTCTCCAACTCGCCGCCGCTAACATCTAACCGCAGCAGGGCCTAACTCAGTGGCCGCCCTCAGGCCACATCAGTGGCCGCCCTCAGCCCGCCTCAGTGGCCGCCCTCAGGCCATCTCAATGGCCGCCCATTAAATACCGCTCGCAGTCAATCGCCGCCATGCACCCCATCCCCGCAGCCGTGATCGCCTGACGAAACACTTTGTCCGCACAGTCGCCCGCCACAAACACCCCAGGCACATTCGTCTTCCCGCCCTCCACCGGCTTGATGTAGCCGCTCTCGTCCATATCGATCACGCCTTTGAACAACGCAGTGTTAGGCACCAGCCCGATCGCAATAAACACGCCCGCGCAATCAATCGTCGTCTCCGCTCCCGTCACCGTGTCCCGCACCCGCACGCCCGTCACCTCATCCTTCGCCACATCCAGAATCTCCACCACCTCACTGTTCCAAACCGGCTTGATCTTCGGATGCGCTAGCACCCGGTCCGCCATGATCTTCGACGCCCGCAACGCATCCCGCCGGTGAATCAGATGCACCACCGACCCGAATCGCGTCAGGTACAGCGCCTCCTCACACGCCGAATCCCCGCCCCCGATCACCACCAGCGGCTTGTTCCGGAACATCGGCAATGCCCCATCACACGTCGCACAATACGTCACCCCTTTGTTCTCCAGCAGGTGCTCGCTCTCAATCCCCAGATGCCGGTGCCCAGCCCCCGTCGCAATAATGATCGTCTGCGCCTCGATCCGCTCCCCATCCACCGTCACCGCAAACGGCCGCGCCCCCAGCTCCACACTCTCCACCGTCGCCAATGACCGGATCCGCGCCCCAAACCGCTCCGCCTGCTGCTGCATGTTCATCATCAGCTGATACCCGTCAATCCCCTCCACAAACCCAGGGTAATTCTCCACAATCGTCGTCGTCGTCAGCAACCCGCCCTGCATCCGCCCGGTAATCACCAGCGGATTCAGATTCGCACGCGCCGTATACAACGCCGCCGTAAGCCCAGCACACCCGCTCCCAATGATGATGACGTTTTCCATGATGCCCCGACCATGCTGACGCCGCCCCCGCCTTGCAAGATCAGATTGCCGGTGCCACCCTCCGCAAATGCCAATCCTCAGGCTGCTCCTCCTCCTCTCCCTCGTCCTCTCCTTCTCAACCACCGCCCCCGCCGCCCCAGAATCCCTCGTCTCTCTCCCCAGCTGCACCCTCATCCCCACCAACTGGGGCGACGGCGATAGCTTCCGCATCCGCACCAAAGACGGCAAAGAACACACCGTCCGCCTCTACGGAGCCGACTGCCTCGAATGGCACGTCAATGACGAAGCCGACGCCCGCCGTCTCCGCGAACAACGGCAGTACTTCGGCATCTCCCGCACCGGCAATTCCCCGGAAGCCTCCATCGCCGCCGCCAAAAACCTCGGCAAATCCGCCGCCGACCGCACCAACGCCCTCCTCGCCAAACCCTTCACCGTCCACACCGCCTTCACCAGCGCCCTCGGCGACGGCCGCCACCCCCGCATCTACGCCTTCATCACCCTCGCCGACGGCCGCGACCTCGCCGCCATCCTCGTCTCCGATGGCCTCGCCCGCGCCTTCGGCGTCTACCGCCAGTCCCACGACGGCAAATCCCGCGAAGAATACCGCGAATCACTCCGCGACGTCGAACTCCTCGCCGCCAGAAACAACCGCGGCATCTGGGCCCTCACCAATTGGGACAGTCTCACCGAAGAACGCCGCACCCAACGCGCCGACGACGCCGACCTCAACCTCGCCTCCTCCCCCAAATCCTCCTCCAAATCCTCCGCCCCCCTCGCCATCAACCCCAACTCCGCCTCCCGCGACGAGCTCCTCAAACTCCCCGGCGTCGGCGAAGCCACCGCCAACCGCATCATCGAAGGCCGCCCGTTCCAGAACGCCAACGACCTCTCCCGCGTCCCCGGCATCGGCCCCAAAACCCTCGAAAAACTCCGCCCCCACCTCTCCTTCCCTCCCTCCTCCACCCCTCCCCCCAAAACCCGCTGACTGTAAGACGGGCTGCACCAGCACCCGAAAGATCGCCCCACCCCCGCCGTTGCTGGTGAAATGCCAGCTCCCGCACTCCGCTCCCTCTCCGCTCTGCTGCTGCTCGCTGGCGCAGCTCCCCTGCCCGCCGACGTCTCCTTCCCCGACCAGATCGAACCCATCCTCCGCTCCCGCTGCCTCGACTGCCATTCCCACGCCGCAGGCAAAATGAAGGGCGGTCTCACCCTCGACTCCCGCTCCGGCTGGGAACAAGGCGGCGACTCCGGCCCAGCCATCATCCCCACTAAACCCGACGACAGTCTCCTCGTCCGCATGATCCGCTGGTCCGACGACGACCACCAGATGCCTCCCAAAGAAAAACTCCCGGACGCCGAAATCGCCCTCCTCGAAGATTGGATCCGCCAGGGCGCGCCCGACCCCCGCTCCCCAGCCACCCCGCCTCCCGCTGACACCTCATGGTGGTCGCTCCAACCGCTCTCCCGCCCCGATCCCCCAGCCCCCGGCCACCCCATCGACGCCTTCATCCTAGCCTCTCTCAAGGCCAAAGGCCTCGCCCCTTCCCCCAAAGCCGACCCCCGCACGCTCTCCCGCCGGCTCCACTTCGACCTAACAGGCCTCCCGCCCGACGCCGACGACGCCAACGCATCGCCCGCCGACAACCCAGCCGCATGGGAAGCCCTCGCCGACCGTCTCCTCGCCTCCCCTCGCCACGGCGAACGCTGGGCCCGCCACTGGCTCGACGTCATCCACTTCGCCGACTCCCACGGCTTCGAACACGACGTGAAACGCGAAAACGCATGGCGCTTCCGCGACTACGTCATCGCCGCCTTCAACTCTGACACACCCTACCCGCGCTTCATCCGCGAACAACTCGCCGCCGACGTCTGCTTCCCTGACGAATCCCACCTCTCCGCCGCCCTCGGCTTCCTCGGCGCAGGCACCTACGACATCAGCGCCGCTGGCACCGCCGTCACCAGCTTCGAATACCTCGACCGCGATGACCTCGTCACCCAGACGATGAGTGCCTTCGTCAGCACCACCGCCAACTGCGCACGCTGCCACGCCCACAAATTCGACCCCATCACCCAGGAAGACTACTTCGCCATCCAGGCCGTCTTCGCAGGCATCGGCAAAGGCGATATCGACTTCGACCCGGATCCTAACGTCGGCCGCCAGCGCCGTCACTGGTCCTCCCTCCGCGACGCCGCCGCCCGCCGCGACGCCGCCATCCTCTCCGCTCCCGAACACGCCGCCACCATCACCGCATGGGAAGCCGCACGCGGCCCCGCCGCCTCATGGGCCACGCTCCAGCCCGAGGTCTTCTCCGCCGCCGACGGCATCTCCCTCGAAAAGCTCGAAGACAGCTCTCTCCTCGCCTCCGGCGCTCTCCCTGACAAAGACGTCACCTCCGTCACCACCCCGCCCGCCCTCCCGCGCATCTCCGCCTTCCGCATCGATCTCCTCCCCCACGACTCCCTCCCCGCCCGCGGCCCCGGCCGCCCCTCCAACGGCAATCTCCATCTCACCGAGTTCGAAATCCGCATCTTCCGCGCCTCCGCCAACAAACCGGAATCCGTCCCCATCGCCTCGGCCTTCTCCGACTTCGATCAGCAGGGCTTCGGCATCTCCGGTGCCTTCGACGGCAAACCGGAATCCTCATGGGCCATCCACCCGAAGGTCGGCGAACCCCACTCCGGCGTCTTCATCCTCACAAATCCCATCTCCCTCCAGCCCGCCGACCGCATCACCTTCACGCTCCGCCAGTCCCAACCCGGCAGCCACCTCCTCGGCCGCTTCCGTCTCGCCACCGCCGACGGCCCAGCCTCTTCCCTAACCATCCTCCCGGCCCCCATCGCCGCAGCCCTCGCCACCCCCGCCGCCAGCCGCTCCCCTGACCAATCCCTCACCATCGCCGCCCACGTCCTCTCCGAACAGGCCGCCGCCGCCCTAGCCGCTCTCCCGCCCCCAGTCCCCGTCTGGGCCGCCGCCAAAGCCGCCCGCAACGACCGCGGTCTCATCACCATCAGCGAACCACGCACCATCCGGGTCCTCAAACGCGGCGATCTCGACAAACCCGGCGAGGAAGTCCCCCCAGGCGCTCTCTCCGCCATCTCCAACCTCCCCGCACGATTCCCCCTCCAGAACCCCAAAGACGAAGCCGCCCGCCGCGCCGCCCTCGCCAACTGGATCGCCGACCCAGCCAACCCCCTCACATGGCGCAGCATCGTCAACCGGGTCTGGCACTATCACTTCGGCCGCGGGCTCTCCGATACCCCCGGCGACTTCGGCCGCATGGGCGGCCTCCCCTCACACCCCGATCTCCTCAACTGGCTCGCCGCATGGTTCCGCGACGACGCCAAGGGCTCCCTCAAAGCCCTCCACCGTCTCATCGTCACCAGCGCCACCTATCAGCAATCCTCCGCCTCCCGCGAAGACGCCGCCGCCCTCGACCCCGACAACCGTCTCCTCTGGCGCATGAACCGCTCCCGTCTCGACGCCGACTCGTTCCGCGACGCCGTCCTCGCCGTCTCCAACCGCCTCGACCCCACCCTCGGCGGCCCAGGCATCGAACTCTTCTCCAAAAGCCCCGGCCCCCAGGCCACCCCTAAACTCGATTACCTCAACTTCGACTGGAACTCCCCCGGCGCCAGCCGCCGCAGCATCTACCGGGTCGTCTGGCGCGGCATCGCCGATCCCTTCATGGATGTCCTCGACTTCCCCGAACTCGGTCTCCCCGCCCCAGTCCGCGGCTTCTCCGCCTCCGCCCTCCAGTCCCTCGCTCTCTTCAATAACCAATTCGTCCTCCACCACAGCACCCGTCTCGCCGAACGCGCCACCACCCCCACTCCAGACCCCGCCGCTCAATCCCGCGCCCTCTTCCACCACGCCCTCCAGCGCGACCCCTCACCCGAAGAACTCGCCGCCTTCTCCTCCCTCATCACCTCCCACGGCCCAGCCGCCGCCGCCCGCGTCCTCCTCAACAGCAACGACTTCCTCTTCATCGACTGATCCCCTCCCACCCCCCTCCCACCCCGCCACAAAATCAGATTGACCACCCGCCCGCCCGCCCGCTTCATCAGCCCCCTCATGGATCCTCTCTTCGCGGGCATCGACCTCGGCG